>JAQWNC010000018.1 GCA_029246505.1 Arenicellaceae bacterium | reverse complement strand
TAGCGATGGTTCCCACTCGATAAATATTTCTCAAAATTGGAGATACATTATGTCAAAGCACGATAAAAAACACCTTGAAGCCATTCTTGAGCAAGTTAGCCCAACGCGTCGAAAGTTTCTTCGAAGCAGCCTAATCGCTGGCGGAGCTGCGGTATTGGCGGCGCCAGTTTCTTCGTCACTAGCTCAAGAAGAGGAAACCGGCACTGGTGGTAAAGGTAAAGGTAAACAAGCCCCCGGCTATGACGCGGGTGTTAATGCCGGAATTTCAGGTAAAGGTATCGTCCCTAATCTAATACCTGACCCGGCGGTTACTGTTAAAGGTAAAGGTAAAGGTAAAGGTAAAGGTAAAGGTAAAGGTAAAGGTAAAGGTGCAGCCAGATAGGGTTCACAGTAAGAAGGCTTATGGACGATCTAAAAATTACAAGTAACATGGAGTTACTATGAGCTTAAAAACATCTCTTTTTAAACCTTGGTTGGCTATCTTGAAGTGTCGCAGGAGTGTAACAAGTTATTAAAAAATCCCATGAAAGCCTCTAATAAAAAAGGCTTAAGGATTCTGGTCAGGCGCTTAGGAGGCGGCCGCTCTATCCAACTGAGCTACCGGGACGTTGCAATGAAAAAAGACTTAAAGTGTTTGCCAATATGGCTTTGTAAACATGACCACCTCCGGCTTAGGAGGCGGTCATTCTAAACAGCAGGGCTAACTAGCTGAAGAACTTGTTTCAACCACTATCGTTCGCTAGCAGACTTCTCGATTAGAAACTCGATAATATCAAACATGCCAGCTTCGCTGCCAGCCATGGTAGTTGACGTTCGATATTTACCATCGATGATGACAGCAGGTACACCACGAATTTCGTAATTCATACTATTTATTCGAGCATTACCTAACTGGCTGTCTACCACGAAGGAGTTATATGCGTTTTTAACGTCATCGGGGTCCATATCATAGCTGGCCAGAAAATCCTGTAGATCACTAAGTGAGTTAGCATTTCTTTTTTTTCGATGAATTTGATCAAAGAAGGCTCCATGTACTTTGTCTACTATGCCGAGTGTTTCAAAAGTATAGAACGCCCGAGCATGGAATTCCCAACCTGCACTAAATATTGCAGGTTGTGCTACAAATTCCGCATTTTCCGGCATGTTAGATTTCCAGCGTTGCACGTGAGGCTCTAATGAGTAGCAGTGCGGGCAGCCGTACCAAAACATTTCGCGAACTTCAATTTTCTCGCCTGTTTTGATCGGTTGAGCTTCGCTGATAACAGCGTAGTCTTTCCCTTCAATGAACTGTGCATTGACGCCTAGAGAAACCAGACTTAGTAGTCCGGCAAAGATTAGGCTGCTGCGGCTTAATTTATTCATAAATATCTCGTTTTTTGTTTGTCTTAATTTGAAAATCTTATTTCAGTATTCTAAACCTAAGTGTAGCTAAAAATGTAACATTAAGTAGGTCTAAAATAGGCCTTTAAATGGATCTATAAATCGAATTGTAAGTACAACCTTCAAGTACAGCTATAATACCGAGAGTAATCGCTGGTGAAGGTTTTCGAAACCCCCATTACTCATAATTAACACATGGTCACCGCTGGCGGCGTGTTTGGCAATGGCATTGACCATACTTTGAGTGCTATCTACCAAGTGCGTGGTTTTGCTTTTAAGGGTGTCAGCATTCCATTTCATCTCCGGGTTTTTATAAAAATACACCTCATCTGCTACTGCCAATGAATCGGCTAGCGTATTTTGGTGAGTCCCTTGTTTCATGGTATTCGATCGAGGCTCCAATACGGCGATAATCTTGGCATCTCCGACATAAGCGCGTAAAGCATTTAGTGTTTCGCTTATCGCTGTAGGGTGATGAGCAAAGTCGTCATAAACGCTAATTCCTGAGGGTGTGCCGAGTAACTCTAGTCTGCGTTTAACTGACTTGAAGCTACTTAAGGATTCGCAAGCGTTTGCTAGAGGAATGCCTGCGTGATGCGCCGCTGCAATACCAGCTAACCCATTGGCTATATTGTGGTCGCCTAGAAGATTCCAGTTTATTTGAAATTCTGCATCTTTGTATTTAACCACAAATGATGAACCGTCTTGTTTTAGCTTGCGCAGTGACCAATCGCTATGTTGGTCAGATGGCATTTCATCTTGTATTGTATTGCTAAAGCTTTGTGTCGCACTCCAACAGCCCATTTCTAGAGTTTCGAGTAAGGCTGGACTATCTTGGTTAAACAGCACGCAACCAGTTTGTGGAACGGTGCGAAGCAAATGATGGAACTGGCATTTTATATCGTCCAGTGAATCAAAAATATCAGCGTGATCAAATTCCAGATTATTTAGCACTAACGTGTCTGGATGGTAGTGCACAAACTTGGAGCGTTTGTCAAAAAATGCGGTGTCATATTCGTCAGCTTCGATTACGAAAAACGGTTCCGACCCAAGACGGGCGGATTCACCAAAATTTTCTGGTACGCCACCGATCAAATAACCGGGGTTGAGTTGGTTGTGGTGTAAAATCCAAGCTAACAAACTTGCTGTAGTCGTTTTTCCATGCGTTCCCGCGACCGCTAATACCCAGCGACCTTGTAATACATTTTCAGATAACCATTGCGCGCCAGATGTGTATCGCATACGCCGCGTCAGTGCAGCTTCGAGTTCGGGGTTGCCTCTTGAGATGGTATTTCCAACAATAACCACATCAGTCTGCTCAGGGATATTGCTTGGTGAATAGCCTTCGAATAATTGTACGTCTAATGCTTCGAGCTGTGTGCTCATCGGCGGGTAAGTGTTGGCGTCAGTGCCGCTTACGGTATGACCTAACTGTTTGGCAAGGCGCGCCACTCCACCCATAAAAGTGCCGCAAATGCCCAATATATGAATATGCAATCTAATAGTCCGCAGGTTTGCTTATCTCTAAGCGTTTAGCTAGCACTTGTAGTGGGAGGCACGGATTGTGTTGCAGACGATCCTACCTCTGCGGTAAGTTCTGGAAACAACATGACTAGAATGATAAGGGTAGCCATTTGGCAGCCCAGAGTAGTTAGTACCGCGGGGGCAATACGTACTTCTAGCGCTTCTTTAAGCACAAATACTGAGACAGCAAAACTCCAGCCTCCGACTAGCAGCAGCGCAACCATAATCGTATCACTGGTTTCAGCTACGTTAGTAGTGATTTGCCCACTAGAGACAAACAATGGCAGCGCAATAAGCTGGATAATAGCGTTGGTGCCCAGTATTGCGCTAATAGTTTGCACAAAGCGTTCTGGCTTCCTATGTAGCGCTAGAATTACGAATACAAACCCTGAATATAGAACGCTTTCTGCAATTGCTAATATTAGTGTTGAGCCATCATCGGTACTGAACTCACGATTAATAAAGCCAATGGTTATAGCGGCAAGCAAGCAGACTAACATTAGCTGGTTTGATGCTACAAGGTTTTGTGCTCTCTTACGAAATATAGCGATAGAGAAAATAGTGTTAAGTTGCGACATTATATTTTTCATTGTTGGGATTAAAAGTGCGGTAGTGATTGATCTATTAAGCGTACATTTCTTTTTAGTTGGCTTAATCTATCCATAGATTCGATTTCACTTCTGTGTGTAGGTTAAGCCTGTGCGATAATACCAAGCGCCTTGGAATGGGTCATTGAGTTTCTGACTGCATGTCTGTACATATAATAGATAATAAAAACGATTTACAAGCTTACTGTGATCACGCGAAAACTCGGCCCTGGCTAGCGCTGGATACGGAATTTTTGCGTGAACGTACTTATTACGCGAAATTATGTCTGGTTCAACTCGCGACAGACCAAGAGGACTGTGCAGTGGATGTACTAGCCGTTGAGGATATATCCCCTCTAGCCGAACTTATTTCTCGGATTGAATTACCGGTGATATTACACTCTTCTCGTCAGGATTTTGAGGTGTTGTTCCAATCACTCGGAGTATTGCCAAGCAATGTGTTCGATACTCAAATTGCAGCTGCATTTTGCGGAAGTAACATGCAAATTGGTTATTCAGCGATTGTGAAGGAGCGGGTCGGAAAAGAAGTGGCTGCGAGTCAAGCGCGTACTGACTGGTCAAGACGACCGCTTTCAGCAGAGCAGCTAACCTATGCTATGGAAGATGTGGAATTTTTAGGTGAGCTACGCGAAGGGCTGATTGCGGAACTAATGCAGAATGGACGGTTTGACTGGTACCAACAAGCCGTGCAGGAACTTTACACGATTGAAGATTACTCATTTCCACCCGAATTGGCCTGGCGTCGCATGAAAGGTGGGCGATTGAGTGTAAGATCCCAACATATTCTTAAGGGGTTGGCTATTTGGAGAGAGCGGAAAGCTCAGCAATTGAACATTCCACGCACATGGTTGATTAAGGACCCGGAGCTAATTGGGCTAGCCGCGCAAGCTCCAGAAACTATGGACGAGTTAATGAGTATTGATGATATTGCACCTCGAGTTCGAGAAAAAAATGCCAATCAGATACTGTCTGAGGTTGCCAGAGCAAATAAAGAAAACCTTACCGAAGTATTGTGGACTGAAGGGCTACCATTCTCCAATGCTCAGCGTAAGCTAGTAAAAAAGGCTATGCAATTGCTCAATGAGACGGCGGACAATATTAATGTAGCTTCTGCGTTAATTGCGACCAAGCGCGATGTAGAGGGTATTTTACGTGGAGATCTCGACAGGGCCCCACTACTAAGCTGGCGATACGATGTGTACGGTCGCCAACTACTCGAATTACTTGACGCGTAGGTATAATCTATATATTAATAAATGTGTTCACTATTTAGATCTATATTCCCTTTAATATTGCTGCATTAATTCAGCTTGTGTTCAGTCCTTGCGGGTAAACTTTGTCGCAACAGTCAGGGTATCCATCCGTAAAATTCTATCTTTACTGTTAGTAAACGAGTCGACTAGAAGGTTCATTGGGAGCTTTCATTATTTTGCTGGCATACAATTGCCAGGAGACAATATGAGCATACAAATTACTACCATACAAAAATCACCGTCACGTAAATCTAGTTTACTTGTTGTGGGGGTTGGCGCCTTAAGTGTTCTATCTACCTTTGCTGTAACGGCTCAAGATATAGATTACGCAAAAGTCGTTCGCGTAAATCCTGTCATAGAATCAGTTCGGATTAGTGAGCCAGTGGAGAAATGTTGGGTAGAGTCCCAGCCGGTGCATAACTCGTATAGCAATAATGGTTACAACAGTAGTACTCCAAATATAGTGGGTGCGATTATTGGTGGCGTTATCGGGAATCAGTTTGGTAGTGGCAGAGGAAAAGGGCTCGCGACTATTGCTGGTGCTGTGTTGGGTGGATCGGTTGCCAATGATGTCAAGCACAAAAACCGTTATAATCGTTCTGTTAGCAGCTCTCGTAATGTTGAACGTTGTGGGGTAACGCAACAACAGCATCGTGAAGAACGGATAGTGGCCTATGACGTGAGTTATCGTTATAACGGTGGGGTTTATCACACGCAAATGGATCATCCCCCAGGTGATGAAATTAAGGTTGCGGTCAACGTTGTACCGGTACGATAAAGCGTAATGACGAAGTTATACTAAATTGGTATATAATTTAGAGTGTTATGATTGCAGACATATTAATTAAACATAGCAAGCTTCGACGAGCACCTATATTGAGTGCAGCCTACGTAGGCTTTTTACTATGCTCGAGTCTGATTTTATCTGGTACGGTTGCCGCACAAAGTTCTGATCAAAACTTGCAGTTGGTCAATCCTAAAGAGCGCTCTTTGATAGCTCGTGAATTAATGTCGAGCAACCAGGCCGCCCAAATTGCAACCAATAGGGCTGGGGGTGGTCGAGTAATTGACGTACAACCACTGCGCTCCAATCAGGCAGGTTACCGGGTTAAATTATTCAAGGAAGGTACCGTTCGTACGATAATCGTTCGCGACTAGTTGCACTATTTTTTTGTACTGCACCGCACCTTACACTGGTCTATTTATCTGGAACGTAATTTCGACGGGTGCCATCACGGAAAGACTCTTTTTTACAAACGCCACAGGTTTAATCTATGCGATTATTAGTCGTTGAGGACGAACTCACTCTGCAAGAGCAGATTGCGGCCAGGTTGCGTTCAGAAGGGTATGTTGTAGACGTGTCTGGTAATGGAGATGATGCTGTTTATCGCGGCCGTGAATATCCAATTAATATGGCAATTGTTGATATTGGCTTGCCCGGTATGGACGGTATAGAGGTGATTAAGCAATGGCGCGCCGAGAATTTAGCATTTCCAGTACTAATACTGACCGCAAGGGAACGATGGCAGGATAAGGTAGAAGGCCTTGAGTCTGGGGCAGATGATTATTTAACTAAACCATTTCATATAGAAGAGTTGATTGCTCGGGTTAAGGTGCTTCTTCGTCGCTCCGTTGGTTTAGCTCAGAGTGTTTTAACTTGTGGGCCAATGGAGATTGATACCACTACTCAATTGGTGAAATTGCGTGGTGACAACGTCGATTTAACCGCTTATGAGTACCGGTTGCTTTCATACATGATGCTGAACACAGGAATAGTTCTTTCAAAAATGGAATTGGTTGAACATATATACGAGGAAGACTCGGATCGGGACAGCAATACCATTGAAGTGTTTATTCGCCGGTTGCGAAAAAAACTGGATCCAGAAGGTACTCTAAAGCCGATCGAGACGCTACGTGGTAGAGGGTACCGATTTAATTTGGATCGAGATTCTTGAATAGTTCATTACGCAACAGATTATTGATTGCGGCTGGGGCGATCCTGGCTTTTTTTCTGGGTGCTGCCGGCGTAATTTTAGAACGGGCGTTTCAGGAGAGTGTCGAAGAGAATATTTATAGTGCTTTGCAGAGCAGGCTATTTGGGTTAATGGCAGTTATTGAAATTAATGCTGATGGTGTCTTAGTCTCGGACGTACTTCCAGATTCACGCTATAACCAAATGGACTCAGGATTGTATTCTGAAATCAGGGGGCGTGGAGGTAGTCTGGAGTGGCGGTCACCCTCGTTGGGTGGACGAGCATTGCCCTTTTTTAGCTCGCTGCCGGGTGATTTTCGTTACTACGATGATCTAATGGCTGATAATTCTAATTTTAATCAGATTCAATTGGTCGCAATGGGGCTGGATATTGATTGGGAGATTGAATCCGGCGGTATAACGACACTTTCTCTATTGGTGGCAGAGGATCATGCGCCGTACGACGAACAGATTTCTGCGTATCGGAGGTCTTTGTGGTTTTGGTTGGGAGGATTGGCAATTGCGCTACTACTGATGCAGGGGCTGTTGCTGTTTTGGGCGTTAAATCCTTTACGGCGATTGGCCTCTGAGTTAGGTCAGGTTGAAAGCGGTGCATTACGGGCTTTGAATTCGAACTACCCAAAAGAATTACTCCCATTATCTGACCGAATTAACCGGTTCATTGATCACGAAGCACACCAGCGGGAGCACCAGAAAAATGTGCTGGGCGATTTGGCACATAGCTTGAAGACACCACTGGCAGTAATGCGCGGTATGCTTAATGAGCGAGCTGAGGCGAATAAGCAACTTGATGCGATGCAAGACATTATTGACTACCAGTTGCAGCGGGCATCCACTATGGGACGTCGTATGTTTGCTGAGCCTGTGGAAGTAATGCCGAAATTAGACAGCATAGTTCGTTCCCTAACTAAGGTGTATGCAGGATGTAGTATCGACTTCAGAACCAATGCGGCCGAAGGCCCGGACGGTAAGAGTCTACGGTTTTTTGGTGACAAAGGAGATCTACTCGAAATATTGGGTAATTTATTGGATAACGCATGCAAGCATTGCAATTCCATAGTTCAAGTTAGTGCTGGTGCTTTGGTCGGGGACGCTGAAGAAGCGCCTCGAGGTTTGCAGCTTGTCATTGAAGATGATGGCTCTGGTATACCGACTAACCAGCGACATAAGGTTATGCAACGCGGAATTCGCGCAGATAGCAGAACTAGTGGCCATGGCATTGGGTTAGCAACCGTATCGGTAATTGTTGCCGGATATGGCGGAACAGTGGAAATTAGTGACTCGCACTTGGGTGGAGCCAAGGTTGTCGTTGGCCTGCCCGCTGAATAGCAGAACGATCAATTCAAGCGATCTATCTGCTCAATATGTGATCAGCTTGGCTTATACTGTGGTTTTGAACCTTTAGCCTGAAACTTCAGGTGTCGCAAGCCCGTAAAATAAGTCTGACCGCTTCTGATGGCCACGAATTAGCCGCTTTCTTGGCTGAACCGAACTAAGCAGCAAAAGGCGGGGTTGTAATATTACAAGAAGTTTTTGGTATTACCGGCCACATGAAAGTTCTAGTCGAGCAGTACGCTAGCTTGGGATATCTTGCCATAGTGCCTGCCTTATTTGATAGGGCCGCACCCGATACAGTTCTACCGTATTCAGACCCTGGCTAAGGACGGTCTTTAGCCACACAAGCCAATGATCAAGATTTGTTGATGGATATCGAGGCAGCTATCTCGTATTTAAAAGAATCGGTGAATGGGGCGGTTATTTCGAGATACTTTTAGGGCGGCTCACTTTCTTATTTAGCGGCCTGCGAGTTGGATGTGAAGGCAGTAGTTTCCTATTATGGTACACGCACTATTCCGCATCTTTTCAGAGGGCCCAAATGCCCGTTACAATTTCATTTTGGTGGTTTGAATGAATTAGTTTCCAGCGAAGATGTGGAGTATATTAGGCGAGCTCTTCCTGACGCAGAGCATTATGTTTATCAAGACACGGGGCACGGATTCAACTGCACCGAGAGATCATCTTTCGACCCCGTGGGGTCAGAGTTGGCACTGACCAAAGTGTTAGGGTTTTTTGCCGATAACTTAAATAGGGCTATCTAGACTAAATTATGGATGCAATTGAGAACTTAACCCACAGAGTATCGAGCCCCAAAATAATCGATCCTGGCCCAAGTGAAGAGCAATGGGAGATTCTGATGCAGTCTGCCTTGAGGGCGCCAGATCATGGAATGTTACGACCCTGGAGGTTTATTCGAATCGAAGGGCAAGGACGAGTTCAATTTGGTAAGCTATTGCACGATATTAAACAGCATGAAGGTGCCGAGCAGCGGGTATTAGACAAATGTTTAAAGGCTGGTTTGCGGGCCCCACTAATTGTTGCAGTAGTTGCGGCGATTAAACCTAGCGAGAAGATTCCTTCGATAGAACAAGAGTATTCTGCAGCAGCGGCAGCGAATAGTATGGTGTTAGCCGCCCATGCGTTGGGTTTGGCATCCATATGGAGGTCGGGCTGGGCTTGCTTTCATCGAGAAGTATGTACGGCATTAGGTCTATCCGAGCAAGAAAAATTGGTGGGATACATATATATTGGAAGTCCTGCCATGGGCACGAAACAAGTGCCAGATCATGAATTGTCTAGTTTTGTGGAGCGGTGGGTGCCGCGATAAAAGTTGCTTGGTATCCTCTGGCTACAGATGGGTTAACACGAAAATAAAACCCTGAAGGTATTACGCAATACAATATTGTGCCAGGACTATTGGGGGTTATCCTTACCCTGACATTGGTGGTGATTATTGAAATGTCCATGGCACAGAAGGTCGAGCGTGGAACGATGGAGAATTCACTCGCTTTCCCATCCGAACCGCACGAAGTGATGCTTGGAAAAATTGCCCCTTATGTGGCGGTGGGTAAAGCGCAGACCATTGTCATATTGACAGCTGCAACGGTTCTGTTTGGAGTGCCGCTCGTCGGTTCGTTTTCTGTGTTATTCTTTGGGATATCTATTTTTATAATTGCTAATCTTGCGATGGGGTTTGCTTTTTCTACCTTTGCAAAATCTGAATTGCAGGCAAAGCAAATGACATTTTTCTTTTTTTACCATCATTGTTGCTGTCCGGGTTTATGTTCCCGTATAGAGGGATGCCGCAGTGGGCGTAGAATATTGGTGAGGATTTGTCGCTCACTCACTTTCTGCGAGTGGCTCGCGGTTTGATGCTGAATTGGCTGATGTACAACAGCCGTTGTCTATGATGATGGGGTTTACCATATTTCTATGCGTAATAGCGATGCTACGATATCGACGCACGCTCGACTGATTTTTTAACCCAACAATAAACCGTAATTCAATTCGGGTTCAAGTGACACCATTATTATTGGACTGGCTTTGATTCAGAGAATCTATAGGAATGTAAAATCACACTCCCATATTCTCTTGCTTATATCTGAATTTATACCCGGGACAGTTTCTAGCCGGATTAGTGTCAGTTAATCTGCCAGTGGATCAGGCCGCACCTGGAAATGTACGACTAGCGGGCGAGTACCTTTTCCGCCTTCTTTCAGCCAAGGCGTTCGGTCACCACTTGGCACCCAAATTCCTCGGCCTTTCCAGCCAGCATCTGCATCGTCAATACGACCTTCCAACCCTTTGGCGTAGAACCCTAACGGATAAGGAATCCTCAATGTAGTAAATTCACCGTCTACAAAGGCATGCACGCCATCAAATAAGTTGCCGGTGGAAATAGGTGTATTGGCTCCGAGACCCAACGTATTTTGCTGGTCTACCCAGGTGTAATAGCTCGACTCGACACTGTATTCGGGTAAATCAACAAAGCCGGGGCCGGGTAAGTCGTGAAATGTCCAACCTTCTGGACAATGATCACCCGTTGCTTCAGGGCCATTTAATGGTCCTGTACATTTGCGGCGATCGAACTCACCTAAATGACCACTACCCATTGATGACCAAATAACACCATTTCGGTCGATATCGGCTCCGCGTATACCAAAACCTGGTAGGGGTGGGCGAAAGATTTCACCAAGCCCAGTGGCCGGATCATGCCGTACCAATGCGCCAGGGAAACTAAAAGCATTTGTCCCCCATACCGAACCATCAGCTGGATTAGGCATAATCGCGTAATAGCCCGCACGAATTCGTTTATCTTTGGTTGGATCTATAGCTTCATCTGGTTCAACCCATTCATCAACTTGGCCGTTTCCGTTGATATCTAAAATCAATGGCGACCAACCTTGTGACGCCGCTGCATCTCCCGTTTCCAGAAACATTTTGGTGTTCAGCCAGCCAATAACTTCGCCACCTCCGCTGGTCCAAAGTGTATTGTTCTCGTCTTCGGCAAATTGTAAATGGTGCGTGCTGTAGCACGTATCTACAAACTGAAATTCGTTTGTTTCTGGGTCGTAAACAGAAACATGTCGATTCGCTCGATCGTTAGGGAACAATTGAGCGGACGGGTGATCAGAGCCCTGTTTACAGTAATCTGGATTGTCTGGGCCGCGAATGCGAGACGTTAGCCATACACGCCCATCCTGATCTAACATGGGGTTATGTATATTTGCGTGGCTGTCCCAAATAGCCTCATCACCCCAATAAGGCGAAGGTGCGATTACCGGATCGGTATTCGTAGTCGGAGTATCTGCATCTCGCGATGGGACCATAGTATAGGTGTCTGAATTAGTGTTTGGGTCAAGGACGGGCATTTCGTCTGTACTAAGTTCCGGAGCGCCGTAAATTTTGCCGTAGCCATTAACTGTTGGATCGCGTCGATCAGTTCCCGATAGGTCATGTAGATAGGCTTTCTCGTTTGACCAATCACGAATCGTAGCGACCACATTTTGCGTGAGACCTGTTGGTCGTTCAGGGGTAGCATGTGGTAGTGCCCCCGCGGCGACGCGATCAGTCCAATCTCCCAAGTATTTGGCCCCTAATCCACCCGTTACGCGAGACATTTGATTAACCATCATGTGGCCAGCCTGGCCTGAGGAGACCCTGCGCATCCATGCGGCCGCGGATGTATCAAATTCGCCTATGTTAGTAGGCAAGGTTCGAGTTGAGAGTTGACCTAGCTGATGGCACCCAACACAGCCCATATTCTTCATCCACATCACATATGCATTTTTACCGCCGTTAACGGCTCCATATTCATGATCCTGGGGCAGATTCATCATGGAATACCAATAGGCGGCAGGGTATACAACTGCGGCAGCAGCGGCATCTGGTGCCGTGATAGCTGTTAATGCAACGGTTTCGCCGGGTCGACTAGTTATTTTTTTCGAATCGTTTAATCCGTAACCGCGAACCCAAACTGTATAATCGGCGGATGGCAGATCTGGAATCAAAAATCGCCCGTCATTGTCGGTTACTACGATCTTTGCGTAGAAGGTATCAAATTCATCCGTTTCAGCGATTACCCATACTCCAGCTTCTGTTCCTGAAGCGCCAGTGACTGTGCCAGCAATATTGTTCGATTGGTTCTCCAATGCTGAGGTGTCAACTGCAGTTGGTTGAGTAGATACATCTGCGGCAGCCAATTGCTCTGATTCGGTGCTATTGCTGCATGCGACCATAGTGATGATCGTTACAACCCCCCCCGCCTTAGTAAAACTCCTTGTGCCGCTCAATATATAGCTTAATAACTTATTCCGCTTCATCATTATCATTCCTCCTCTATTCGAATTGAACATGTCTTAGTACAACATGACATTTGTGCAGTCCGATGATCTTTAATTCGGGCTGTCGGCTAGCTATACCATTCTCTAATATGCATCCCACCGCAAGGTTAGATTATTGGCTAAAAAGAATGCATTAGATCGAAGTTGATGTAAAGAAGCGTCTGGTAATAGTGCGTTCTAGGTTAAATTTCTATGGGCATCCTATAGTGCTGCGCAGAAATACTTTGCTGTTTGATTGCGGAATCATTTTTGTTAAGGAAATCAAACTCTTGGTTACACAAATTAGGTGCTAGTCATTAATATTCTGTATCCAATGCCAGCTCGGAAAAAATGCCGTTCCCCATTGGCGGATAGTATCGTTAATATTGACCAAATTTGAATAGACCGCTGCTTTGGGTTTATGGGAGTATGGCGCGCTTATTTCCTATCTCCAAAAGTTCGTATGAATAGCAACCAATATCCATTTTGTCAGGGTCCAGACCCGGATCCACAGAAGGTGAAATTTGAAATCCCCAACGGTGCGGTTGACTGTCATGCTCACATATTTGGGCCGGAATCAGATTATCTTTATTCGCCCAAGCGAGGCTATACCCCACCAGATGCTAGTTTAGCGGAGTATTTGCGTGTACTTCAATCGCTTGGTGGTATCAGACGAGCAGTTTTAATCCAGCCCAGTGTCTACGGCATCGACAATTCATGCATGCTCAATGGGGTCTCAAAAATGGGTGCTGCGTTTCGGGCAGTAGCCGCGGTTGACCAACAAATGACCGATAAAGAACTCGAAGAGCTACATGGGCAAGGCGTCCGTGGCGCGCGCGTTAATTTAGTCGATAAGGGTGGTATGCCATTTGAAGATATTGCAGCGGTAAGAGAATTTACTAAACGCATAAAGCATCTTGGCTGGCATTTGGAAGTTCTAATTCATGTTCACACGTTTGAAGATTTACGGAAAACATTAAACGGTATGGCCGTGGATGTCGTGGTTGGGCATTTGGGGTATATGAAAACTGATATTGGTATAGGTCACTCAGGTTTCCAGGAGTTTCTTGAATTAGTGCGCGAGGGAAAATGCTGGGCAAAACTATCTGGGTCTTATCGAATTGCAAGTTCAGATTGGCCTCCGTATAAAGATGTACATCCGTTCGCTACAGCGCTAGTCGAAGCAAACGAAGAACGTGTTATTTGGGGGACTGATTGGCCTCATCCGATTTTTAAGGGCAACATGCCGAATGATGGAAAGTTAATGGATATGCTCGCTGATTGGGTCAGCGATGAGCGGCTACGTAAGAAAATATTGGTTGATAACCCTGAAACTCTTTATGGGTTCGAGCCGATAATTTAGGCTACGCAAAGATAATCGGAGCCTTCGCTAAATCCTTGAGAATTTAAGTATTCTCGGATCTCGTTTCGTGCGCCACGTGAGGCCACCGCGATAAGTAAAAATTCTGTGGTTTTTATAAGCCCCCAACCACTAATAACGTCTTTATTACGTTTTTTTCGACCAATCATTTTTTCTGAAATATCGATAAAACTGGTCACTTCAACTTTGTGTTCGATGAGTTGGTCGTGGACTAGCATAGCAGTAGGACCTGTGCCCCAGATGCGAAATTGTTTGGTGATATCTTGCTTCGCCAAATAGTATATTTTTGCGTGATAAAAATATTTTTTAGCATAACGATCATCCTTTCTAGAAAGTCTGGGTTCGTGGTCGCGCCAATCAAGGAGGACTTCTTGGGGTTTACCAAAACGCATATTCAGTAAATGAGCTCTGAGCCACAAGTCATAGTCCTCAGGCCACGTGTGGTCCAGATACCCTCCAAGTTTTTGCCATACGCTTTTATGTGCGAAAGCGGTTGGATGTGGGATCGGGCTTTCTATAAAAATATTAAGTGATATATCTTCTGGTTCTACCAGCGAATTAATCCATTGTTCATAGTGGCGGTAGCCGTCGCCGAGGTTTTCTCCAAACATTTGGACTTTAGCACCGATGATGTCGATATCTGGATTATCTCTTTGGTAAGCCAATTGTTTTTCTAGTCTCTGTCGATGGGCGATATCGTCGGCGTCCATACGCGCAATATATTCACAATCTACTTCTGCTAAGGCGTATTCCAGGCCGTGGTTTAGGGCCTGAACTATTCCATCCCCCGGATTCTTGAGTATTTTGATTCTAGGGTCTGGTGCTAGTATTTGGATGGAGTCATCAGTTGAGTGGTCGTCAACGATGATGAGTTTTATATTTTTATGGGTTTGCAGTAATACGCTCGTCACAGATTGCTTAAGAAAATCTCCAGCGTTGCGTACTGGCATTAGGACTGATATTAGAGGCAACGGTCTATGAGAACTTTATCGGTCTATGGTGAGGTTCGCTTGCGCATATTAGTATCAGTGTTCGAGATGGCTGTTACGATTAACTAAGTTAAATGCGAATTTAAAGATAGGCTTCTACTTGGGCAGTATGTGCGACTCTGTGATTCTCGATTTTACCACCCTTGAAGAACAACTGATTACCATAAAAATTGACCGGTTTATGAAAATTCGCTAGATAGTCAATTATTTTCCGTAGATAGAACGGGTAACTTTCAAGGTGTTTAGGTCTACGTTTATTTGGATTTCCTTGCCGATGGTTGCTCGCATTTTCCCCGCTACTTTGCCATTTTGCATTTGAGGCAAGAACAATGGTCGGAATAGTACAATTACTTCGTTCCCTTGTTTACTAAAGCCGATTCGATAGTGCATTAGCTGCTTTTGTTGGTCACTGAGATTTTCGTCGGCCAAAAAATGGGCATGGGCTGCAGGCCAGGCTTGCACCAGCAGCGCTGGCAAAGTGCCAGTGTCATCCGTCGCATGCGCATAAACACGAGAACTTTCGCCTGGTTTTGGCCCCTCAGCCTGACAGATATATCCATCCAAATACACACAGTCGCTAGCCAAACTATTTACGTAATCCGTAGCTTCCAAAAGCATTTCATCAACATCGGCCATAATAGCTCCACTAAATAATCCAATCTGAAAAGCCATGAAGATGCTACATAGTGATCTTAAAAGCATCAGTTATTTACAGTTCCTAAGTTACTTATCTGTCCGGTTGTCACGTCGTGGTACAAAAATGTACCCATTGGAGTTGCGAGGTAACCATCAATATTGTGAACTCGATCACCTTCAAGATCGGTGTTAGAAAACTCTTCACTTGCAAATTGGGGATCATAGGCTCCGTGGGTATGGTAAGACGCGCGTGCAGTAGTACCATTGGGCACCGAAAAATTTGGGTCCCCTAATGATACAGATTGTGCATCACCACCTATTGGGTTAGTGGTGGCGAAACTGCCATCAGCTGTTTGATATACGTATCCACCATACTCTCTATTCTCGGCTACAGATATGGGGTTGATGCTATTAAATCGTGAACGGGCTGAATCGTGTTGGGCTGGATCTAATTGAGGGTTTCCCTCAGTGCCTATACTATTCTGGTCTGGTTCTGTGGTTTGCGAGTTATCGGTGAAATTCTGGTTAGCCAAATCAAATATCGCAGACATCATCTCATCAATACTCGTATCAGAGATGTCAAGAATAGTGGGATCATCCGCTGGTTGCGGGGCTGATTGTGTGGTGTCAGGAGGAGCGCGATCAGCGCTGTCTTGCCCGCCACTACCTGAACTTAGCACTACAGCGCCGGCAGCAACGGCTCCACCAATCAGCACGCCGCGGTCCATTGTGCCTCGTTGTTGGGGTTCATCGGGTTCGTCATCGGTGGCGTAACTGGCCAGGTTATTTCCTCCTAGCGAGTGTTGCCAACTAATCATTATGCTGGAATCAGAATATGCTTCGAAAGCGGCGTTTCGATGGGCTGATAGGTCGAACCAGAACGAGTTTTGTTGACCCTGTTTCCAGTTAAATCGAATTCGACGTGTGGAAACATCATAGCGGCTTGTTAACTCTTGGTACGCTAGATCTACACGGCCAATTTTAATGCCCGCGTCAAGGCCATAACCGACGTAATCACTACCACGCTCTACATAAGTGTATCGGGCAAACATCCTATTATTGGAAAAATCAATAAAGCTTGAATGCCGATCTTCAAGGCGATCTGCAGTTACGGTTGTTCGTCCCGCTTGCAACTGTGAATATTTGCCTGTGGCAAAGCCCATAGAAGCGCCTGTGTATTGGTAGTCAACTATATTGCCTCCATGATACGCATAGGGGTCAATACCAGAATAGTTGGTATTGTTATGTGAGTACGATTCACCACTACCAGAATTGGCGTAAAAGCTCAGTGAACCTACTCGTATGCCAATGGCCGCGCTACTTTCTTGTTCGGAGTAGCTGGAAGCAAATGCGAACGTATTGAATCCGTTGCTGGTTGAAGCGAAAGTTGAAATAACACTATCTCGATGAAGCAATTGGGAGGAACGATCAGCAAGTTTGTTAACCCAACTTGTTTTAACTTCGAAGGGACCTGATTTGCTAGAATTATTTACGTTAATCGCGGTGGGGGCTACCCAAAAGTCATCAAAGTCTTCGACCGCTTTTAACGGCTGGCTGCTGACCAATAACATGATAGTTAATGCGGTCGAGCCGGTGTATCTAGCGTAAGATAAGTTCATAAAAACAACTTCAATCACTGTTAGTCGAAGAATGGCATCTTACACGCTATCGAATGCCTGATGTGCATGTAATCTAGGGCCATGTGGTTATGGTATTTTAACTAGGTAGTGACCTTTTGTCGGTACTCGCACAAGTCGTTAATAGTGCATTCAGGGCACTTTGGTTTGCGAGCCATACAAGTATAGCGGCCATGCAATATTATCCAGTGGTGGGCATCGATCATAAATCCTTCAGGCACTACTCGCAGTAACCGCTGCTCTACTTCGACTACGTCTTTACCGGGGGCGATTTTTGTACGATTCGAGACACGAAAAATATGTGTATCAACCGCAATGGTAGGGTGGCCAAAGGCCGTATTTAATACCACATTTGCAGTTTTTCTGCCAACACCGGGTAATGCCTCTAGTGCTTTGCGGTCGTCGGGCACTTTGCTATCATGTAAATCAATTAGCATGTGACAGGTTTTGATAACGTTTTTTGCTTTGCTGTTATATAGCCCAATTGTTTTTATGTAGTCGCTTAGGCCTGCTACGCCCAATGCAGCGATACTTTCAGGGGTATTGGCTACCGGGTATAGTTTATCTGTGGCCTTGTTTACTCCAATATCGGTAGCCTGAGCAGATAGAATAACGGCAATTAACAGTTCGAACGGTGAATGGTAGTTGAGCTCTGTCGTGGGCTTCGGATTCGCATTTCGCCACCGTGAAAAGATCTCTGTTCTTATTTGCTTATTCATTTGGATGGGTTTTGTTTGGCTTTTACTCTTGCGACCGCAGCGGTGATTTCACTTTTTAATTGGCCAGGCTTTGCATTTTTGCGAATGTCCTTTAAACGCTTAGCGGCAGATTTTTCTTTAATCAGTAACTGCAACCGATCGTGGCGAGCATAAGTTTGCTCACGGGCACGCTGCACTTGTTTTGAGGTGTGGTCAGGCCAGCGGTTGTCGGAAGCAAATGGAGTTGTTAATTGGGCAGACTCTACCGGTACTAGGCTGATGCAATCAACCGGGCAAGGTAGAATACATAACTCGCAACCGGTACATTCGTCGCTTATTACGGTATGGATTTGTTTAGCGGCGCCGCTAATGGCATCAACCGGACAGGCCTGAATACAAATCACACAACCTATGCAGATATCTTCATCAATCTGAGCTAATTGCTTGCCTGCATAATTGGCTAAATCTTTAGCTAGCGGCTTACCTATTTTGCCGAGCAGGCTCGCCAAACCACGAATGGTAACATCGCCACCTGGTGGGCAGCGATTAATGTCGACAGTACCGCTTGAGACGGCTTGAGCGTATTCTTTACAATTTGGGTAACCACAGCGGGTGCATTGGGTTTGCGGTAGCCACTTGTCAATTTCTTGCCAACTGTGTGTCAATCTAAAGTACCCTTCTGCCAGTTGTAAATGAAGTCTTACTTAACCCGCATACCCGGCTGCGCGCCATCATCAGGTGATAGAACAAATAGATCTGATCCACCGGGCCCGGCGGCGAGTAGCATTCCTTCAGACATTCCAAAACGCATTTTGCGTGGCGCCAGATTGGCTACCATTACGGTTAGATTTCCTTCGAGATCAGCGGGGTCGTAAGCAGATTTAATACCGGCAAAGACATTACGGGTTTCGCCACCAATATCTAGAGTAAGTTGCAGCAGTTTGTCTGCACCTTCTACATGCTCGGCTTTAATAATTTTAGCGATGCGCAAGTCAATTTTTGCAAAATCGTCATAGTTTATTTCGTCATTTATCGGGTCGTCTGCCAATGGGCCGGTAGGCGTTGGTGTGGATTCAGCAGCGACATCCAGTTTAGTTTCTTCAGTCATTTTTTCAATGCTCTCCGGCTCAATACGCGTCATCAAGGGCTTGAACTTATTAATTTCGTGGTTTAGAAGTGCTTCAGTATTAGAGTCTGGAAATAGACTCAAGTCCGTGTTCAGGAATGACCCGCTATCAGCTGCTAATTGTGGCAAAACGGGCTGTAGCCAGGAGATTAGTATTCGGTACAGATTGAGCCCCTGTGTGCATACGGCCTGCACTTCATCCAATTTACCTTCTTCTTTTATCACGACCCAAGGTTTATGCTCATCGACGAACTGATTAGCTCTGTCCGCAAAAGCCATTATTTGCCGGATTGCCGCGCTATATTCGCGTGCCTCGAAACGTTCGGCGATAGCTTCGCTGGCGCTGGTAAATTGAGCAAATAGTTCTGGGTCGTATAGTTTGCCTGCTAATTGGCTGTCAAATCGCTTGTTGATGAATCCAGAACAACGGGAGGCAATATTCACTAACTTACCAATCAAATCAGAATTCACACGTTGGGCAAAGTCCTCCAGATTGAGGTCTATATCATCAATGCCGCTGCCAAGCTTAGCAGCATAATAATATCTAAGGTACTCAGGAGATAACTGGTTTAAGTAGGTGCGAGCTTTGATGAAGGTGCCACGTGACTTAGACATCTTGGTCCCGCCTACGGTAAGAAAACCATGCGCATATACGCCATTTGGCAGGCGCTTACCTGCTCCAGCCAGCATCGCTGGCCAAAACAGCGTGTGAAAGTAAGCAATATCTTTACCGATGAAGTGGTACAGCTCTGTTTCGCTATCCTTGCTCCAGAAAGCATCGTAGTCTTCGCCAACTCTTTCACAATAGTTTTTGTGGCTGGCCATATAGCCGATTGGAGCGTCTAACCACACATAAAAATATTTTCCGGGTGCATCCGGAATTTCAAAACCAAAGTAGGGCGCGTCACGGCTAATATCCCAATCTTGCAAACCGGCCTCAAACCATTCGCTTATTTTGTTGGCTATGCCATCTTGTAAAGTGCCTGAACGAACCCACTTTTCAAGCATAGCTTGATGGTTTTTAAGTTTAAAAAAGAAATGTTCAGTTTCTTTTGACGTTGGCTTTTCGCCTGATAGCGCAGATACCGGATTGATGATTTGGTCAGTGCTATAGGTTGCACCGCAGGCCTCACAATTATCACCGTACTGGTCATCAGTTTTGCAGTTAGGGCAAGTACCTTTGATAAAACGGTCGGGTAAGAACATGCCTGCACTTTCGTCATAGGCTTGCTCTATGGTTTTAGTTTCAATATCACCTGCGTCTTTCAGCGCAAGGTAAATTTCAGAACTGATGGCCTTATTCTCAGGCGAGTGTGTGGTGTAGAAATTATCGTACTCAACAAAAAAGTCCTTAAAGTCGGCATTGTGCTCTTGCCACATGCGATCGATTAGTTCGGTCGCTTCAATACCTTCTTTTCGAGCTCGGAGCATTATCGGGGTACCATGAGCATCATCTGCACAGATCCCTCGTATATCGTGGCCACGTGCTTTTTGAAAGCGCCGCCATATATCTGTTTGTATGTGTTCAACCATATGTCCGAGATGGATCGGACCATTAGCGTATGGTAGTGCGGAGGTTACGAGTATTTTGCGCATCTGGTATGGGGTGAAGTGACTAGTTTTTCGGGCAAATGAAGCCCTGAATATCGGTGCGTAAGGTAGCAGTTTTAGCTATTTCTGGCCAGAGTTATGGCAACCAATACCTCTCAATTTCATAAAGATACCGAGAATGCGTCAAGGATTATTAATAGATAAAACTAATTAATGATATAAATATAAACGATTAAACAAATAAATATAAAATACTCATAATATGTTCACACTATGAATTATATAGTTATTAATTGAGGGCAATAATATTGGTTAGCAAAGAAAATCAAGCAGTCCCCTTAGCCACTTTTCGTACGCGTAAAGGCGATGCATGGGAAGACGTAAGTTCTGATGATATTTTTAAAGGTAAGAGCGTCATCGTATTTTCACTTCCTGGCGCGTTTACTCCTACCTGTTCATCCACCCACTTGCCGCGCTACAACGAACTGGCTCCTGTATTTTTTAAGGAAGGCATTGATGAAATTGTATGTGTAAGTGTAAACGATACATTTGTGATGAATGCCTGGAAAGTAGATCAAGAGGCTCAGAATATTACTGTGCTACCTGATGGTAACGGAGAATTTACTGATGGTATGGGTATGTTGGTATCGAAAGACGACTTGGGATTTGGTAAACGTTCTTGGCGTTACTCTATGGTGGTGCGAGATGGCGTAATCGAAAAAATGTTTATTGAGCCAGATAAACTAGGAGATCCTTTCGAAGTATCTGATGCCGATACTATGCTTAGATATTTGAACCCTGATGCTTCGGTACCGGCTTCCGTAGCCATATTTACTAAACCTGGTTGTGGGTTCTGCGCAAAAGCAAAGCAATCGCTCGAGGCGGCTAGTATTGGTTTCGAAGAAATTATTTTGGGAACGGATGCTACTTCTGTATCGCTTAAAGCGATCACCGGTCAAGCAACAGTGCCTCAGGTGTTTGCTGATGGTCAACATATCGGTGATTCTGAGGCGTTGGCAAAATGGCTAAAGGTATTCCTGCAAAAAGCGGCGTAAGAGAAGCCATTAACTAATAAACAAAGAGTTATGCTTTGTGGTCGGCATTCCTCCTCCTCTAATCGGTCACGGGGCATTAATGCTTTCTAAGCGGAGATAAAGTGAACTTAAGAGATCTCGAATATTTGGTCGCAGTACACGAACTACAACATTTTACTAAAGCGGCAGAAAAGTGTTTTGTTAGCCAACCTACCTTGAGTGGACAGATTCGCAAGATGGAGGATGAGCTTGGTATTGAAATGATAGAACGTTCGACGCGTAATGTTATTTTTACTACTCAAGGCGAGCAAATTTTTGAGCAGGCGCTTAAAGTTTTACAAGAGGTTAAGACGCTAAAAGCGATAGCTAAAGAAGCCACAGATGCTTTTAGCGGCGAGTTTCATGTTGGTTTAATTCCTACTGTTGGTCCGTATTTACTGCCACATATTGTTCCCGCGATTGGAAGAAAATTGCCAAATCTGGAATTATTTTTATACGAGCTAAAAACTCAGGATCTCTTACTTAAACTAAATAACGGAAAGCTTGATTGTGGAATACTCGCAAGGCTAGACGGCATGCAGCAGTACGAATCCATTCATTTGTATGACGAACCAATGTTACTTGCTATGCCGTTTGGTCACGAGCTAGCTGCTACTGAACCTGCTGCCCAATCGTGCCTGGATGGACAAACAGTATTAATGCTGGAAGATGGTCATTGTTTGCGAGATCAAGCTTTGGGCTACTGTTTTAGAGCGGGAGCGAACGAAGACCAGCATTTTAGAGCGACTAGCTTAAACACACTTGAACATATGGTGGCACAAGGTTCGGGTATTACGGTGTTACCAAGTCTTGCAAAACCGGCTCCTGGCTATGCGTCGATTGCTTATCGACCATTTGAAGAACCGCAACCAACAAGAGAAATAGTTTTGCTAAGGCGGCCATCTAGTTCTCGTGGTACGCTCACAGATGCGATTGCAGATTTGGTTGCCAACACCACTGCACCACTGCTTTAGTTCACTAACCTTACCCGTTCGGAAACAGTAATATGGGCCGATGGCGTCCACCCACAAAAAAATCTTCTCCGTACATCACTCCTGAAGGTTATCGCGCCCTGGAAAAGGAGTTAGCCGACTTATGGGCAAAGCGTAAGGGCGTTAATGAAGCGCTATCAGCTGCCGCGGCTGAAGGAGATCGTTCTGAAAATGCTGAGTATATATACCGTAAAAAACAGCAGGCTGAAATTGATCGGCGCATCCGCTATTTACAAAAACGTACACCGGACTTAAAGCTGGTAGATCGTGTAGGCAGCACTGATAAAGTGTTTTTTGGTGCCTGGGTTGAGCTAGAAGTTGACGACAAGGAGTTTGAATACCGAATTGTGGGCTCGGATGAAACGGATGCCGTACGTGATTTTATTAGCGTCGATTCACCGTTAGCAAAAAGTTTGCTTGGCAAACCACTGGACGCTGAGGTGAAAGTTAATATTGGTGGTATAGAGAAGCTCTATACTATTTTGGGAATACGATATAAGTAGAAACTCTGCGGGCTAGTCGGATCGGCCGCCCTTCAAAATACGTGACTGGTCCCGCTTCCAATCACGTTCTTTAATACTTGCCCGCTTATCGTGCTGCTTTTTGCCTTTTGCCAGAGCAATTTTCAATTTGGCGCGCCCGCGCGACCAGTACAGATTAACCGGCACGATGGTGTAACCTTTGCGCTCAGTTGCACCAATCAAGCGACTGATTTGGTGTTGGTGTAAGAGTAGTTTGCGACTCCGCGTAGGGTCAGGATTCACATGTGTTGACGCGCTTAAAAGCGGTGTAAAATGGGCTCCATATAAAAAGACCTCCCCTTTTTGTAGACCTACATAGCTTTCGGTGATTTGCGCCCGACCTTCACGAAGCGCCTTGACTTCCCAACCTTCGAGCGCAAGACCGGCTTCGAAGTCTTCTTCAAGATGGTATTCAAACCGCGCCCGCTTGTTAGTAGCGATCGTGTTTAAGTTTGCAGTTTTTTTGGCTTTAGACATAATAGGCCCCGCGGGGGGGTGCGATTCAAACACAAATCTCCAATTTTGCCTACCAACAAACCCTGTTGAATACGCTTTCGACAGACCACTAACTCTATAACTTGATCAGGGCATAGATGTCAGATAACAGCAGTGAAAGTAAATTAACGCGCCACGGCCAATGGTCGTCGCGATGGATATTTGTTATGGCGGCAACCGGTTCGGCTGTTGGGCTTGGTAATATTTGGAAATTTCCTTATATGGCCGGTAAAAGTGGCGGTGGTGCATTCGTTATTGTTTATTTGGTTTGTATAGCGTTGATAGGCCTGCCGGTACTGATGGCAGAAATATCACTTGGTCGTCGCGGCAGGCAAAGCCCGGTGAATACGATGAAAAAGTTAATTTCAGAGGCCAACGCCAGCAAATTTTGGGTGGTAATTGGTTGGTTAGGGATGCTGGCTGGTTTCCTTATTCTGTCCTATTACAGCGTCATTGCTGGCTGGACTTTGGTTTATATATTTAAAACCGCACTGGGTAACTTTGTTGATTTACCCAGTGATCAGATTCAGGGGCAATTTGGTGTATTGGTCGCCGACCCGCTACAACTTATTATTTGGCATAGCGTATTTATGTTGATGGTAATGATTGTTTTGGTTCGTGGGGTGGAACGAGGCTTGGAGGTGGCGGTCAGATACTTGATGCCGGCGCTTATGGCTTTGCTTGGGTTGTTATTGTATTACGCAATTACCGTTGCAGATTTTCAAGCTGGTGTGGATTTTATGTTCTCTGCAGATTTCTCCAAGCTAACCGATGGAGTGTTTATTTCTGCAATGGGGCATGCGTTTTTTACTTTAAGCCTAGCAATGGGCGCCATTATGGTTTATGGCGCCTATCTGCCTAAAAATATCAGTATTGCGACGGCTGCTGTTCCGATAGTAATTGCGGATACTGCAGTGGCTATATTGGCCGGGCTTATCATTTTTCCGATTGTTTTTAGTAATGGGTTGGAACCAGCTGCTGGTCCATCACTCATTTTTGAGACGTTGCCGATTGCATTTGGTCAGATGCCAGGCGGCACTTTTTGGGGTACGATATTTTTTGTTTTGCTCGCATTCGCGGCTTGGACGTCAGCCATATCCTTGATTGAACCGGCGGTTGCGTGGGTGGTAGAAAAAGGAGTTTCACGGGCGACATCAGTATTTGTGGTTGGCGGCCTCACTTGGTTGGTTGGCTTATTGACAGTGTTTTCGTTCAATGAATTAGCTTTTGAGTTTGAATTTGCAGGGCTGTCGAAAACGGGTGGTTTTTTTGATGCTATCGACATACTGACATCAATAATTATGCTGCCGATAGGCGGCATACTAATTGCTGTTTTCTGTGGGTGGATAATGCCTAGAGCGGCTATTAAGGAAGAGTTAGGGCTGAGTGGAACGACCGAGAAGTGGTGGATTGCTTCGGTTTGCTATGTCGCTCCAATTGGAGTGTCAATCGTAATGATTTATTTGATATTCGGTAACTAATGCCGACGGTGTCACGTTCGGCTTTAGTTGGTTATTCAGCCGAGCAAATGTATTGTTTGGTGACAGATATTACACAGTACCCGGTATTTTTGAATTGGTGTGATGTTGCGACCATTGATTCTTTACAAGGTAATAATATCGTGGCGACTGTAGGTATTGCTTATAAGGGTATTAACAAGCATTTTACCACTCGTAACGTTAATACCAATAGGATTAGTGCTGATGGCAGCGGTACCGTTCGCGCAATCGACATGCAACTGGTTGACGGGCCATTTAGTAAACTAGTCGGTCGATGGAGGTTTGACGAGCTAAGTCCCGAGGCCAGTAAAGTCCAGCTTAATATGGAGTTCGAGGTTTCTAATATTTTGCTACGGCCAATATTGAGCCCTGCGTTTGGCGAAATAATAGACCTTCAATTTACTGCATTCACTAGACGCGCAGACTGCGTTTACGGTGAGGGCTAATTGCTCAGCTTAAAGTTGATTAGATAGAAAATGGTAAGCACTTTAGATATTAAAATAGAAGTCGTATTTGCAACCAGTGAGCAGCAGTGGCTTAAACAAGTACTGGTACCAAAAGGCAGCTCGGCTATTGATGCTGTCCGTATAAGTGGTCTAGATATCCAATACGCTTCGGTTATGGGGCACGAAAGTGCTCTTAATTTAGGTGTTTTTGGCCAAACAGTATCGTTTGACTACTTGTTGCGCAAAGGAGACCGGGTGGAGCTGTATCGACCATTGAAGGCAGACTTTAAGGATGTTCGACGAGAGCTCGTCAAACAAGGGAAAGTGATGGGTCAGTCTACTATTAGAAAATAGTTAGTCGAGATACAGACTCCACTATTCGTCGTCGCTCCTAAAAGCTTCTGCTGCACGTTCAAACAAACCATATTTCCTCTGCGTAGGTCTGGTCACGACGGTACCACCAACATGTAGATCTTCATCGCTGGGTTCCAGATTTTCTAGGTCATCCAGTGTTACATAACCCCGCAATTCGCTAAGTTCACCTAAATTGAAAATTACGCTTAGCTGGCGGACCTCCGTATCACGAGTTCTTTGATCTTTATACGAATAAAAGTAGTCCCAACGGTCTTTATGGAATGGGTCTGCAACCATTGGAGTACCTAGTAAAAATTCGATTTCGCGTTGGCTCATACCTAATTTAATTCGTGACAGGTCGTCATTCGTGATTAGGTTACCTTGCTGAATATCTGCCTGATAAGGCCGAAGACAAGCACCAAGACTCAAAGTGAGGGAAATAAGGGCTGTAAGCAGAATTCTTTGTTTCATGTCGTTTGTACTCTTGGTGATGCGGTCAAAATTGTTGTTGTTAATTTGGAAGGGTAAGGCACGGTATATTAAGTATTTGTTGCCGGTATTATGCGATAGCCTAACGCTTATGTAGGAAAAAGCAGCGATTCCTAAAGTTCCAGTAATACGGCGATCTCATCGCAATTGTGGAATTTATAACAATTTACGCAGATTCCCCAAACTTTTTCAGGGAAAACCGATTTGTCGACGGTGTGAAAAGTGTGCTTGTGGAATAATTCTGGCACATAGGTCAAAGCCATAACTCGTTTAACACTCATACTGCGAGCGCGATCAATAAGTGTATTAAGCAAATTAGAGGCTATACCTAGACGTTGATAATCAGCGGATACCATTAAGCTTCGAATTTCACCTAAATCTGGCGTAAACAGCTCAAATGATGCACAGCCGACAATATTGCGGTCTATTTCAGCCACGATAAAATACTCCAGGTTTTGAGTAATTTGACTTTTTGACCGAGGCAATAAGTTGCCCAGTTCTGCGTAATAGCTGATTAATGCGGAGATGGCAGCAATATCATCCGGTTCGGCAGGCCGAACCGTGGTATTTCTTGGAGTCAACATTAGCTAAATAGCCTTACTAAGTAATTCTTGCGCATGCGCCAATGTTGTATTGGTGATGTCGCGACCACCAAGCATGCGAGCAATTTCTGCTCTTCGTTGTTCGCCAGTAAGTTGTCGTACATTCGTATGCACGGTGCTGGCTTCTAAATCTGTTATTTTTTTGACTCGAAAATGATGGTGGCCTTGGGCAGCAACTTGCGGCAAATGGGTTACAGAAATTACCTGTGCGTTGTTACCAATGCTGCGTAATCGGTCTCCGACAATTTCGGCAATTTCTCCCCCAACACCGGCATCTACTTCATCAAACATCATTGTCGGTTTTAGACTAGCGCCTTCAGCGGCGACTTCAATTGCCAAGCTAATGCGAGATAGTTCTCCACCTGAAGCCGTTTTTCGTAGCGAACCCGGTGGCATACCAGGGTTAGTAGTTACCATAAATTCCAGATGTTCTATACCATTTTCGCTGTAACGCTCTTCGGGTAATTCGTGTATCTCAACTTCAAGACGGCCACCCGTCATACCGAGCAACTGCATTTGCTCAGATACTGCTTCGCAGAGCGAGCTTGAGGCTTCGATTCTATTGTTCATCACTTGATTTGCAAGTTGGATATAGTTTTTTTCAAGTTCACTAAGTCTTAATTGTAGGCTTTCAGGCGCAGTGTGGGCTTGCTGTAAACTACCGAGTTCTTCGGCTAGTTTTTGATGCAAATCTGGTAGATCGACTTCTGCAATTCGATGCTTCCTAGATAAATTAATCCACTGGTTTAAGCGGGATTCGATTTTTGCAAAAGATTCTGGGTCAGCAGAGGTAGACTCTGAATGTCGACGCATTTCGTTGGCGATCTCGTGTAACTGATCGCTACTACTTTGTAGTTGAAAGGTATGTGGTCGGAGTTGATCATCGTACCGTTGAATTCGGTTTAATACGCTGATTGCTGTGGTAATTGCGTAGTTGCATGAGTTGTCTGAGTCACCAGCCAATAGGTCTGCAACTTGCAGCATACCTTCACCAAGTTCGGCTGCATTTGCGAGCCGTTTATAGTCTTGTTCTAACGCATTGAACTGTTGTTCTAGCGGTGTGAATTCATCAAGTTCGTTTACCTGGAACAACAACAGTTCTATTCTATCTGCTACAGCTTGTTGACTACTTGCCATTTGTTGCAAGCTCTGTCTCACGGTCGCCATTTCGCGGAATGTTTCCCGCATCTTGATCAAGATAGGCTCATGCCCGGCTCGACGGTCGATAGACGCGCGTTGCGCCGGAAGTTTTAACAAAGCCTGATGATCTTTCTGGCCATGAATATCGATTAGGTGCTGGCCCAGATCTCCAAGCGACGTAACAGTCACAGGTTGGTCATTAATGAAGCACTTGTTGTCTTGCGAGATTCGATTTAGTACTCGTCGGATTATGCAAGTACCATCATTATATATTCCTTGTGCGGTTAACCATTTAGATGCAGGGCTATCAGGAGTAGTGGTAAAAACTGCAGAGATGTTACAGCTGTCTTTCCCATGACGTATTAGACGAGTTTCAGAGCGCGCGCCCATAAGTAAAGTCAGTGCGTCTAGCATGATAGATTTGCCTGCGCCAGTTTCACCGGTTATAACGCTAAAGCCATGATTAAACTCGAGATTGAGTGATTCGATGGTTGCGAAATTTGAGATAATTAATTGCTGCAGCATTTCAATTACTTAGCCCCAGCCAAGTTTTTCACGCAGCGTTTCATAGTGATCACTTTCAGTCATTTTAATTAGCTTGAGAGAATGTGGTGAACGAGTTACACGGATTACCTCGTTGCTTCGCAGATCACAAAGGCGCTGTCCATCAGCGGATACATGCGCATCAGCTTGTTCAATGTCGGTAACGTCAAATTCGATCACGCTATTCGCCCGCAAAGCAATAGGTCGATTGGATAGAGTGTGCGGGCAAATAGGTACCAGCGCTACGGCATCCAACTGGGGGTCCAGGATCGGGCCACCGGCAGATAGTGCGTAGGCTGTTGAGCCAGTCGGGGTCGACACTATCACCCCATCAGATCGCGCGGAAATAACTAGTTTTCCATTTACCTGCGCGCTCCATGCTATTAAGCGATCGGCATTATGGCGTGAAATGACAATGTCGTTGAGCGCGTGGCCACTTGCTACCAGCTCTCCATCACGTACCACTTCAAGTAACAGCATCATGCGCTGCTCTTCTGTATGCACACCCCGCAGGATTTTAATTATATCTTGGTTCATTGACGTAATAGGGACATCAGTGAGGAAACCTAGCTGACCAAGATTAACTCCTATTATGGGTATTCCAAGTGGTGCAAGTTTGCGCGCAACGCTTAGCAGGGTGCCGTCCCCGCCAAGCACAATACCTAGTTCTATACGGTTTTTAAGGTCTTCGTCTGCAATACATTTTACCGGTAACTTATCCAATACTTTAGTCTTGGCAGTGGTGGCGCCAAGGTATACATTTATTTTCTGCTCGACCAGAAAGGTAACCAGCTCCGCGACATGAGCCGTGACGCTTTTGTCCTGATACTTGCCAAAAACAGCGATATTTTTATAATGCATTGAATTTATCGTTCTATTATGCCTGAATGTAACCCTCGGAAGACGATTGTGCCAGTCTGCGAAATCATGTCCAGTCTAACTGATAATTAGGAATAATTTATTAGTCAAATTTTAATGGACGTGGAGCAGATGTTGGCCTATAAATGTTGTTATTGAAAACGCCAATATTCTGCCTGGCCGATTGTTAGCGTTAGGTACTAATTCATTAATTATCTTTTTCTTTAAACTGGCCTGTTTATATGAGTCTCGAGTTGGATAGTCGCAATACCCACTTACTCAATTCTTTGATTCGAATGTATATTGAGCAAGGTGAACCAGTGGGTTCCCGAACCCTCGCACGCCATTCTAAGCTTGAGTTAAGTCCGGCGACGATTCGAAATGTAATGTCTGACTTGGAGGAGTTGGGGCTGATTTCAGCTCCACATACCTCTGCAGGACGAATACCAACGGCGATGGGCTATAGATTATTTGTCGACAGTTTGCTCAAAGTAGATACCCTAGAGAAATCCCCGTTGAAGGTAGTTGAGTCTTCATTGTCGGAAGACACTGATCCCTCTACTTTGTTAGCTCGTGCTTCAACAATGCTTTCTCAAATGACACAGTTTGCCGGGGTTGTTATGTTGCCTGGTCAAACCGTTAGTCGTTTAAAACAAGTGGAATTTGTATCGTTAAGTGATAAGCGAGTATTGGCCATATTAGTGACTGCTGACGGGCGGGTTCAAAATCGTGTATTGCTAACAGAGCGAGAATATATGCCCAGTGAATTGGTCGAGGCGGCTAATTATTTTAACGACTTGCATGGCGGTTCGACACTTGCTGAGGTACGTAAAAAGTTAGTACTAGAAATGCGTAGCGCGGGGGAGAAAATGCATAGTATGGTGCAAACTTCGACGACCATGGCTTCGCAATTACTTGCTGAAGAAGAGAATGATGGTGGTGAAGTTGTGCTGAGTGGTGAAGAAAACCTCCTCAATGTTCCTGAGTTGTGTCAAATCGATAAATTACAGAAACTGTTTAATACTTTGAGGGCAAAACAGGATTTACTAGATTTGCTGGACCGGAGTATGAAAGTGTCCGGCGTAAGTATTTTTATTGGGGAAGAGTCTGGTTATGAATCACTTGGTGATTGCAGTGTGATTACGGCACCCTATGAGTCTGATGGTGAGGTGATAGGAACCTTGGGTGTAGTCGGCCCAACCCGCATGTCTTATGGGCAGGTAATTTCAGTCGTGAACGTAACTTCTAAGTTATTAAGCAATGCTTTATCGACTAAGTCAGTCTAATCTTAAGCTTCGATTATGGACGATTAAAGGCTAATTTTCCCAGCTTATCTTGCCATCGTCGGCCAAAAAATCCGTTGCTTACAGTGGCTGAAAAATTCGCTTGCGAACTTGTTTTCTTCCATAGCGGCCCCATCTCTCGCTAATTAGGTACATACAGAACTACGTACAACCCAAGCGACTATGAGTAATAATTCAGAGAGTAAAAGCCCGGAAATGGGAAGTGCAGACATTCAGCCTAAAGAATCGGTTGAAGCGAGTTCCGAAGAAAGCTCGGAAGAGATTTTAGAGCAAAGCGTTGATTTTGAGTCCCAGCAAGACCAGCGATCTTCAGCGGAAAATGAACACTCGATCACTCCAGAGCGCGTTGCAGCTCTCGAGCATCAGGTTGCAGAGTTAAAAGATCGGTATGTTCGTGCTCACGCAGAAGCTGAAAATATACGTAAGCGAGCGACGAATGAAGTGACTAGTGGCCGAAAATTCGCCATTGAGGGCTTTGCCAAAGAAATACTAAATGTTCGGGATAGTCTGAGACTCGCTAGCGGTGTAGAGCTTACTGATGGTCAGACTGATGCCGTCGCGGCTAAGATGGCCGAAGGATTAGAGCTCACCTTGCGCCAATTAGATGGTGTGCTGGAGCGGTTTGGCGTTAAAGCGATTGATGCCGAAGTTGGGGATAAACTTGACCCTGAAATACATCAGGCAATGAGTATGATCGAAGGTGGTGAAATAGAGGTCGGTTGCATAATAACCGTTATACAGCCTGGCTATAAACTTCATGATCGATTACTGCGTGCAGCGATGGTTGTAGTGGCTAAGTGAGCTATTATTTGGGCTCGATAGTTAATACACAGTGGGTTATTAATCAATTCATATTGCTACTTGATACCGGACTCGGCGACCCCATATATTTTTTATAAAACTTAAGCCAAGAACTTTTTAGAACGTTCTTGAATAACAACGACACACGAATATAGAGGCATTAGTAATGTCAAAAATTATTGGAATTGATTTGGGTACTACCAACTCTTGCGTAGCAGTAATGGATGGTGGTGAAGCACGCGTTATAGAAAATAGCGAAGGTGATCGTACCACGCCGTCAGTTGTAGCATTTGCAAAAGACGACGAAGTCTTGGTTGGCCAGGCAGCAAAAAGGCAGGCCGTTACTAACCCGGAAAATACGTTATTTGCGTTTAAGCGATTGATTGGGCGAAAATTTAATGAAAAGGTAGTGCAGCGTGATTTAGATGTGATGCCTTACAAGATTGTTAAGGCAAAAAATGGTGATGCCTGGGTTGAAGTAAACGGCAAGCAAATGTCTCCACCCGAAGTTTCTGCTCGTATATTGCAGAAAATGAAAAAAACTGCGGAAGATTTTCTTGGTTACGAAGTTACGGAAGCAGTAGTAACTGTGCCCGCATATTTTAATGACTCACAGCGTCAAGCGACCAAAGATGCAGGCAAGATTGCCGGCTTGGAAGTTAAGCGTATTATTAATGAACCAACGGCAGCCGCTTTAGCTTATGGTCTGGATAAGCAGTCTGGTGACCGCAAGGTTGCGGTTTATGATTTAGGTGGTGGTACTTTTGATGTGTCGATAATTGAAATTGCCACGATCGACGGTGAGCATCAGTTTGAAGTGCTCTCTACAAATGGTGATACCTTTCTTGGTGGTGAAGATTTTGATCGCACGATCATGGATTACCTTGCTGATGAATTTAAGAAAGACCAAAGTATGGATTTGCGGGGCGACCCATTGGCTATGCAGCGTCTAAAAGAAGCTGCTGAAAAGGCCAAAATAGAACTTTCTTCAAGTTCACAGACTGAAGTAAATTTGCCATATATAACTGCAGATGCCAGCGGGCCAAAGCATTTAGTTCTGAAGCTCAGTCGCGCTAAGTTGGAATCTCTAGTTGGCGAATTGGTCGAGCGGACGATTGCGCCTTGTAAGATGGCATTAAAAGACGCGGGTTTATCGGCTGCTGAAGTCGATGAAGTTATTTTAGTTGGCGGTCAAACCCGTATGCCTAAAGTAAAGGAAACCGTTGAAACGTTTTTTGGTAAGGAAACGCGCAGTGACGTAAATCCTGATGAGGCTGTAGCTACTGGAGCCGCGATTCAAGGTGGTGTGCTAGGCGGTGATGTTAAAGATGTGCTGCTATTAGACGTTACACCGCTCTCTTTGGGTATTGAAACCATGGGTGGTGTGATGACTAAACTTATCGAAAAAAATACAACTATTCCGACCAAGGCGAGCCAGGTTTTCTCAACTGCAGAAGATAATCAGACTGCGGTGACCGTACATGTTTTGCAGGGTGAACGTGAAGTAGCTTCTGGCAATAAATCATTGGGTCGATTTGATTTGAGTGACATACCTCCTGCACCGCGAGGAATGCCTCAGGTTGATGTAACATTTGATATCGATGCGAACGGCATAATGCACGTTTCTGCTAAAGACAAAGCAACCGGTAAAGAGAATAAGATTGTTATTAAGTCTAGCTCTGGCTTGTCGGATGAAGAAATTGAAGCAATGATTACTGATGCCGAAGCGCACGCTGAGGAAGATCGTAAAGTGCGTGAGTTGGTTGAAGCCAGAAACCAGGCGGAAGGCATGCTTAATGGTGTACGTAAATCTTTGGAAGAAATGGGCGATAAGGTTGAAGCGTCAGAAAGAGATGCTATTGAGGCGGCGTCAACAGAGTTAGAGGAAGCTCTAAAGGGTGACGACGTAGAAGCCATTAACGAAAAAACTACTACTTTGGCGACTGCCAGTCACAAGTTGGCTGAGCAAATGTACAGCGAAGATGGTGATGTTGAAGCCGCTCCTGACGATGGTGTGGTTGATGCGGAATTTGAGGAAGTCGATGGTTCTGAGGTAGACGTAGACGATTCGGAAAAGGATGCCTAATCAATTGGTGAACAATAATATGGCATTTTTAGCAGTCTTTAGATATTGCTTGTTATAAACGCCAAATTTAATGTTTCAAGTAAATGGCTGCCTCTGTAAAGCAGCCATTTTTAACAACAGCTTCAAGTTATTAACGAAACGACAATGTCTAAACGCGATTATTACGAGGTACTTGGAGTCGAACGAGGGGTTGACGAAAGCGATCTTAAGAAGGCTTATCGCCGCCTCGCGATGAAACATTACCCGGATCGGAATGAAGGGGATTCTGAGGCTGAAGTGAAATTTAAAGAGGCTAAGGAAGCCTTCGAGGTTCTCGCAGATACCCAAAAGCGGGTGGCATATGATCAGTTTGGACACGCAGGGGTTGATCCTTCTGCCGGCGGCCCAAGCGGCGAAGGCTTTGGCGACGTATTTGGGGATATCTTTGGAGATATCTTTGGCGGCGGAGGAGGCCGCAGCCGGCAGCGGCGCGGATCAGATTTGCGCTATCGTATGGAACTTGGCCTAGAAGAAGCGGTTCGTGGTATTGAAAAGAAAATAGAAATACCGCGAATGGAGAATTGCGAGTCTTGCAAAGGCTCTGGAGCAACAGCGGGATCAAAACCTAAAACTTGTGATACTTGCACCGGCCGTGGTCAAGTAAGAATGACGCAGGGTTTTTTCTCAGTACAGCAAGCTTGCCCAGCATGTAGAGGGCAAGGCACCATAATTGATGATCCTTGTCGTCCATGTAGTGGTCAAGGACAGGTACGTAAAACTCGTACTTTGTCAGTGAAAATACCTGCGGGCGTGGATGAAGGCGATCAAGTTCGTTTAACCGGTGAAGGTGAAAGCGGTGGCGCAGGAGTTCAGTCCGGGGATCTATTTGTTCAGGTTTCACTTAAGCCGCATAAACTATTCCAGCGAGAGGGTGACGATCTGCACTGTGATGTACCCATTGCATTTGCAATATTGGCTTTGGGAGGTGAGTTAGAAGTACCGACTCTTGATGGTCGGGCCAAGCTTAAAATTCCCGCGGGGACGCAATCCAGTAAAGTATTCCGATTACGGAGCAAAGGCGTTACCAATGTTCGGCACGGTCATACCGGAGACTTGTATTGCAAAATATCTGCTGAGACACCGGTGAATTTAACTAAGGAGCAAAAAGATTTATTGGATCAATTGCAGGAATCGATTCACTTAGGTGGCAGCAAACATAGCCCAAAGGAGTGTTCATGGGCAGATAAAATAAAGGGCTTTTTTGACGAGATAGTCTCTTGACGGCTTGGCATACTAGCCAGCCATACTGTAGGAATATCGTAAACTATAAAACTATAAATAAGTAAGTGCGAAGTAAGTTTGAAAAGTACTAAACGAGAAGAAATTAGAAGAATAGCAGTTTGACTATAAAGCCGACCAATACGAGATTAAGCACCCACTTTATTGACTTTTCGCCTTTATTAATTTGAAAGCGAGCTCCATATACACCCCCAGCAGCCATTCCTATCCCTAGGACAATGCCGTGCATCCAATACAGTTGTAACTGAGTTGCAAATACCAATAGGGCTACTGTGGTGTAAACCAGCGCTATGAATACTTTATGGCTATTGGTTGTAACCAAATCTAGCCCCATAACTCTGTGCAGTATCGGCATCATAATAAAGCCCACGCCGATCTGAATAAAACCTCCCCAAAAACCTGCGCCCATCATCAGCACATGGCCTGCAATTAATTGGTTTTTTGAAGGAATATGCTCGCGGTTAGATTGCGTACTTTTTTTAGTGGGTTTTATCGACATCACAATCATTACGATGCCCATTATGACAGCGAGCATAGTATTAAAGTCTTGCTCTGGCAGATTTGCCGCAACCCATGCACCTGTAACAGCTCCCGGAATTGCAGCTATAGCAAGACTTAAGCTGAGTTTGAAGTTGGCAAATCCTTGTTTCGCAAATGCCGATACTGCAGCGATGTTTTGCACAATGATTGCAATTCGGTTTGTGCCGTTTGCGACTGGGCCCGGAATCCCCATAAAAATCATGATGGGAACTGTAAGCAACGAGCCCCCGCCAGCCATGACGTTTAAAAAGCCTCCGACACAACCAACGAAGAATAAAATCAATAACTCAATGCTCATTCGCGTATTCTATGGTTATTAACTAGTATTGACGATGTTTAGTTTGCTAGGCATGCTCTGTATCATATCGATAATTTTAAAACAGTGATTTATGGCGCTCTATTTTCAAGAGTTTGGTGAGGCTGGTAGCCCTTCCGCACCGTTAGTTATAGTACATGGTTTATTTGGCTCTTCGGTCAATTGGCGGGCGATGGCGAGAAAACTAGCCGACAAGCGAAAGGTGTATACCGTTGATATGCGCAACCACGGTAAATCTCCGCATATGGATATTATGAGTTATGAGGCGATGGCGATGGATTTGGTGCGCTTCATGGACTCAGCCGGGCTTAAGCAAGCAGATATTATTGGACACAGCATGGGAGGCAAGGCGGCAATGGTGACCGCACTACTTTATTCTGAGCATGTGAAGTCGCTAGCGGTACTGGATATCGCGCCAGTTACTTATACTCATAGTTACACAGAAATTTTGAATGCTATGCTGGCCATTGATATGGCAAAGTGTAGCTTGCGTTCTGAGGTTGAAGCAAAACTCAAGCATGGGATACCGGATGATTCAACCCGACTTTTCATTATGCAGAACGTAGTTACTGGCGGCGGCGAACTTGCGTGGCGGTTAAATCTTCCAGTCCTTATTGAGTATATGGAAGATATTATTGGTTTTCCCGCTGAACTGGTCGAAGCGCGTCACTATGAGGGCAAAGTCGCTATGATTTATGGTGAAAATTCAGATTATATTAAAGCCTCAGCTGGGCCAGTGGTTAGACATTATTTTCCAAATTCAGAATTTATTTCAGTTGACGATGCCGGACATTGGATTCAAGCTGATAAGCCTGAAATATTGTTAGAATTACTACAAAGCCACTTGAATTAAAGTTTTATCGATAGGGGATTATTATGCGCAACACTATTTTTCTGGTTCTTATCATTTTTGCTTCTGTTTCTAATGCTTTCGGTCAGTCTGTATTTGTTGTCGGTGGAGAAGGGTATGCGAGGCAATGCTATGACAATGCGAGGAATAGTGTCTTGTGGAAAATAGCCAGTATTCAGGATACAAGCAACTGCACTTACGCGTTGGATAACGTATCCTTGAACTTGCGAGATCGTACTGCAACTTTTATTAATCGAGGTGTGATTTATTCGGCTTCGAAAGAGTATGACCTGGCTCTTAGCGATTACGAGCGTGCTCTGGGTATGATGTCAGATGTCGGTGTTGCGTATCTAAACAAGGGTAATATTATGTTTATGATTCGTGAGTTTGACGATGCAATTGAGCAATATAATCTGGCAATGAAATACGAAAAGACCAAACTTCATGTGGTGTATTTAAATAGAGGTATGGCATATGAAAATTCTGGCAAAGCTGATCTCGCTTACAACGACTACACTGAAGCCTTGAAAATATTACCCGAGTGGCATGAAGCAACGAAAAGAATGGACCGACTATTGCTTCGATATCCAAATCTAAATCAAGCAGGGTAGCGGCGGGCTAAATACCAGGTTAACTTCCCTGGCTGATCAACAGAGGTCACTAGCTCAGTTTATATCTTGGTTTATAAGCGGGTTTAGACCTGAGACTCAGACGCGTTGATGGCGAGTGCATGAATGTCTGTTTGCATCATATCGCCAAGCGCTTGATAGATGAGTTGATGGCAGCGTAGCTGTCGTAATCCCAAGAACTCATTCGCTGATATGGTCAAATCATAATGACCTAGGCCATCTTTTGCTCCTGCATGTCCAGCATGCAAATGGCTTTGGTCCTCAATATTTAATTCTTTGATAGTCAGCGCGGCGTGCAATCGCTCTGTCATTTTTTGGATTCGGTGGGACATAAATTACGGGATTTGGTTAGTCGGTGTTTGACTCTTCGCCAGCCACATCATCTGCAGAGGGAGGGTTGGTCGCTAGATTATCAGGCAAAATATCGTATTTTCGCGACATCAAAAGCATCAAAGTGATCGCAAAAATCATTGTGATCGGAAGGAATCCAAATAGCTTAAACGCTGCCCATCGCTCGGTTTGCACGTCTTCTGACAAATGTGCGCCGTAATAATAGGCTACGTATATATTTACAAACCCCATAACCAGAAAGAACAAAGCCCAAGCCGTATTCATGGTGCGCCAACCCTCGGCTGGCAAAGTAAGACCTGATTCCATCAGGTACTGTATCCCTGGTTTGGCGCCAAACCATTGAGTGCCAAATAAAATGATGGTGAAGGCCCAATAAATGACACTGGGTTTTAGCTTGAAGTAGAACGGGTCTTGTAAATATAGGGTCAAGCCACCGAAAACGACAATCATCACAGTGGTTAGAATGTGTATAATTTCAAGCTTGTCTTGTATTTTTAGCCAGGTGATTTGTATTAATCCAGCGGCCATAGCTACGGCAGTAGCTGCAAATACATCGTACATTTTTAGAACGATGAAAAATAACAGTGCGGGTAACAGGTCGAATAAGACTTTCATGTGTTTTCAAATAATTGTGTTTATGTTTAGAATTAAGCGAACGGTTCTGTTTAGCAGGTGTAACTGCCAAGGTTTTCCCGAATATAATTCTGCACTGCTATAGCGGATAGCGAATGATATACCGTGATAGAAATATGTCCAGCTCGATTGACCAGAGCGTGTTTTAGATTAACAACTTAAATTGGAAATTAGGATATACCGTGACAAATGAATCTTCACCGATAGGTTTCGAGCTAGCCGGATCCACACCAAAACTATTGATCGTGGATGCGCCTAAGTACATTGTTGTCGAAGGTGCTATAGGTGTTGGGAAAACTAGTTTGACACGCAAGTTGGCGGATACCCTAGGTTACGAAATGGTGCTGGAACGTCCAAATGAGAATCCTTTTTTAGAGCGTTTTTATCGCGCACCAAAGCATAATGCCTTACCCACTCAGTTGTATTTTATATTTCAACGCATAAAACAGCTACAGGAGCTGAAGCAAGATGATATGTTTTCGCGAGGAAGGGTAGCTGATTTTCTGCTTGAGAAAGATTATTTGTTCGCTCAGGTAACGTTGGATGATGATGAATTTCGTCTTTATCAGCAAGTCTATTCAAACCTCAAGATAGATGTACCCACGCCCGATTTAGTTATTTATTTGCAGGCTAGTCCAGACGTATTAATGTCGCGCGTGAGAAAACGTGGAGTTAAATACGAAGCAGATATTCATCCGGATTATTTACGTAAACTGTCAGATGCTTATACAGCCTATTTTCACCGATACGTTGAGTCGCCGTTACTAATTATCAACGCGTCGGAAATGAACTTTGTCGAGCGCGAAGAGCATTATCAGGCACTGGTAGAGCAGATAGCGACTACACGTAGTGGACGACACTTTTTTAACCCTTTAGTTGAGGCTTTATGAAGCCAGTTACTGTTAGTACGCTTGCCAGCATGAAGGCTGCTGGTGAAAAAATCGCTATGCTTACGGCTTATGATTATAGCTTTGGGCACTTGGTCGACCAATCTGGTGTTGACGTTATCCTGGTAGGTGATTCGCTAGGCATGGTAATTCAGGGCTACGATACTCCCGTGCCAGTCACAATTGATGATTGCGCTTATCATTGTCGCTGTGTGTCGCGTGGTGTTGAGCGAGCAATGATTATTGCAGATTTGCCATTCGGTGCTTATCAAGCCAGCGTTGAGCAAGCGTGGACTAATTCTGTTCGCTTGATGCAAGCTGGGCGTGCCCATATGGTTAAGCTTGAGGGAGGGGAGTTAATGGCCGAGACAATTGACCACATTACCTCGCGTGGTATTCCTGTGTGCGGGCATATTGGACTTACCCCTCAATCAGTACATCAGCTTGGAGGGTTCAAGGTTCAGGGGCGTGAGCCTGAATCGGCCAAACGATTAAAGAATGATGCGGCGGCTCAACAAGAGGCTGGTGCTTCAATGATTGTGCTTGAAGCGGTCCCAGCTAGTTTGGCGAAAAATATTTCTGAAAGCCTGGACATTCCTACTATTGGAATTGGCGCAGGGGTGCACTGCGATGGTCAAGTACTGGTGCTGCAAGACATGCTTGGTATATACCCTAAGCAAAGCCCCAAATTTAGCCGCAATTTTATGCTGGATAATGACAATATAGATGGCGCAATTGAAGATTATGTAGCCTCTGTGAAGGACTCCCGATTCCCTGCAGCCGAGCATAGCTTTAAGTAGGTAGCTTGAGCACGGATCTGGATCGGATGATTCTGCAATTACTAATCAAGCATAAAAGTAATCATCTAAGAAAATTACTGGAGTAAAAAATAATGTTATTTATTAAAAGAGTAATAGGACATTTTATTGCACAGACCAAGCTGTGCTGTAGCATTCAGGAACTGAGGCGTGATTAAATCAGTACACGTGGCATTATTAGCGGCCTCTCTAATCGCTAGTATGGCTTCGCCAGTTCCTGCGCAGTCACCACGCCAAGGGGCACGAATTCAAAATTTTGATTATGTCGAGGTGGCTACCCCGGAGCATGTGTCGGAAAATATCTACAATGTTGTGGGTGCTGTCATCGTCAACATGGGCTTTTCCGTAGGCGTTGGTGGTATTCTGATGGTGGACAGTGATTTTGAAGAACTTTCAGATAGGGTCATTACCGCGATTCGTGAGGTCTCTGAGGAGCCGATCAGATGCTTGATCGATACCCTTCCCACCGTGATCACGCAGATGGTAATGCCAAATTTGCCGAGTTGGAGACGCTATTGGTTGCGCATGATACGGTACGAGACCGGCTTGAGAATCCCCCTCAAGGAGAGCCGGCAGATTCATTGGCTTTACCCATTGTGACTTTTGCCGATCGAATTACGTTCCATTTCAATGGAGAGGAAGTAGAGGCTTTTCATATTGTAGCGGTTCATACCGACGAAGACGTGATGGTCTATTTTAAAAAGTCGAATGTGATTCATATGGAAGACGTTTTTGTAGGTCACTATCCAATAATCGACTCCAGTAGGAACGGAAGTTATCTCGGTTTACTTGAGTCGCTTAATGCGGGAATTGAACACGCCGGCCCTGATATAAAGATTATTCCAGGATATGGTCCGATAGGAGATCGAGAAGATATGATCGAGTTTCGAGATGTGATTCAGGATATGCATAATCGAGTGAGCGCTTTGGGTGATGAAGGTATGACGTCAGAGCAGGTCATCGCTGCGAATCCTAAAGCAGATTATGATGGTAGATGGGCAGGGCCTCGAGGTTCGAGAGCGATCATTAACGCCGCCTATCAGTCCGTGCAAGATCAATAAAGTCTGATATGGATACCGATTGCTGTTAGATTTCTGGAACCTAACGTGCATACTGGGAATTCTACTAACAATATTTGAACTACTGATGACGGTAAATAACTTGAATTATGCCATTGGTGGTTTGACAGTTTTGGATTTATCTCGCGTGTTGGCGGGGCCATATTGTACCCAAGTTCTTGCCGATCACGGTGCTGAAGTTGTCAAGGTAGAGGCACCGATTGGCGACGACACACGCTATTGGGGGCCGCCGCTTCAGGATGGTGCTGCCGCGTATTTCACAGGGTTAAACCGAAACAAGCGTTCTATTGTAATAGATCTTGCTGCTAGCGATGGTAGGGATGTACTGCACAAGTTGATCGAGTCTGCTGATGTTCTGATCGAGAATTTCAAGCCGGGTACCATGGAGAAATGGGGCTTGGGCTATGAAGATGTGCTTAAAGCCCAATTTCCCTCGCTTGTTTACTGCAAAATATCGGGGTTCGGCGAAAATGGTCCCTTGGGTGGCTTGCCCGGTTACGACGCGGTAATTCAGGCAATGAGTGGGCTTATGTCTATTAACGGTGAGGAGAATTCTACTCCGCTACGTATGGGCATTCCCATCATTGATATATCATGCGGCTTGTATGCTGCAGTTGGAATTCTCATGGCGCTAAATGAGCGTATGCATTCAGGCGTCGGCCAACTCATCGATGTCGCGCTTTTCGATACAGCGTTGTCGATATTACATCCGCATGCGGCGAATTTTTTAATGTCAGGTTCTGATCCGGTTCCTTCGGGTAATGCACATCCAAATATCAGCCCTTATGATAAGTTTCCAACGCGTACCTGCGAAATCTACCTCGGCATAGGGAACGACCCAGCTTTCCGGTCACTGTGCGCCCATCTAAAAATTGACTCAGTGGCTGATGATCCACGTTTTGGCAGCAATGCGAAACGCGTTCACTATAAGACCGCTTTGCGTTCTATACTAGTGGGGTCTTTGAAAGATTGGGATGGGGAAGAGCTAGCAGATCAATTGCTAAGAATCGGCTTGGCCGCAGGGCCGGTGAGAACGGTAAGTGAAGTGTTGGCAAGTAAACAAGTCACTACGAGGGGTTGCGTGCTCGAAGCAGATGATTACCGGGGTATTTCAACGCCGATTCGCATGCAACGCTCAGCTACATTCGGGGTTAAACACAAGCCTCCAAAGCTTGGTCAACACACACGCGAAATCCTGCAAGAGCTGGGTTTCGAGCCTCAGCGAATTGACCAGTTATTTACCGACGCCGTGGTAAAAGATACTAATGCATAACTTTAATGAATTTGATGTTAAAAGAAGTGTTTTGATCGGTTGGAGCTTGTTATGAAATGGGCAGCCTATCTGTTAATGGTCGCGGTTTGTGGATGTGCTGACGACAGCGAAGAGCCATCAACTTTTGCAATTGCAACGGCTACGACTGGGGGGCTTTATTATCCGTTTGGTGGCAGTATGGCATCCATATGGTCAAACCAGATTGAGGGTATCAATGCCAAGGCAGAGGTGACTGGAGGGTCGGTTATTAATGTCATTCAGGTTTCGCGACATGAAAGTGAAATCGGTATCGCCATGGGTGACGTGGTAACTGATGCCTATTTGGGGCAAGGTAAATTCTCAGAACCTATGCCGTTAAGAGTTTTGTTCACTGCCTACCCAAACATAGTGCATATTATGGCGCTTGAACGGAGTGGTATCGAGGAGCTAAGCGATTTAGTTGGTAAGCGAGTGTCGTTAGGTGCGGCAGGCTCAGGGACGGCTTCAGCAGCGGAGAATATTATTTCTGGAGTAGGTATGTCACTGAATGATTTTGCTCCAAATTACCTTGGCTTTGGAGAAACCACCACAGCACTCAAAGACGGAGTAATTGATGCAGGATTCATTTTCGGGGGGTTAGGGGTGGCCGCCGTTACCGAATTAGCGGTAACTCGAGATTTACGCCTGATACCACTGTCTGAGCGGGAGTTGAGTGCGATAGTTAGAAAATTCCCCGCCTATAGCGGTTATCATATACCCGCTAGCACCTACGATAAAATTGATCATGACGTGCAGACCTTAGGAGTTTGGACAGTGGTTGTTGTGCATAGCGATATGGCCGAGGACACGGCTTACCAGCTTACATGTACGATCTACCGTGAGCGGGAACAGCTGGTTAAAGTGACTCTAGCTGCCAAGGAAACCACGCTCGAAAATATCCATCAGCTAAAAGCAGTGCCACTGCACCCTGGCACATTACGATATCTGGCGAGTCCAGATGCTCCTTGCGTAGATGATTCAGACGTTTAATCGCTTGCTTGATCATTGGTTGGTACCTTCGAGTCGTGTAGTATTTGGTGTGGCTGTAGCCCTATCGATATTCCAAATCTGGCGGCCGCTAGCAGGTTTCATCCCAGTGGGGATTCTGCCCATGGAGCATATTTTGGGATTAATGCCCGCGACCTATTTTAGGCCTTTACACTTATCTTGGATTCTTTGTGTCGGCTTTTTCGTATACCCGCTAGCGGGGCGCTTGCGCTGTTTGGATCTATTCTCGGTAGCTATGGTTTTGTGGTCGTCTACGCGTATTCTCGGGTTTAACTACCAAGGACTCGACCATCTATTAAATGGTTTGTCGGCGGTGGATCACGTAGCGGGTTTGATCATGATCGCGGCTACGCTGGAAATGGCTCGACGTTCAGTCGGGCTGGTGATGACTATAATCGGACTGGTTTTTATTCTTTATGGCGCGTTTGGAAACTATTTGCCAGATGTTTTAGCCACGCGAGGCTTCAGTTTCGAGAGAATCATTCGCTTTCAGGTGTTCAGCGCAGCCGGGCTCTACGGAGCACCTATAGGTATTGCGGCAGGCGCAGTGTTCAGCTTTGTGTTATTCGGCGCTTTCTTGCAAGCCACCGGTGCCGGAAAATTCTTTATTGATCTTTCGTTTGCAGCCGCAGGCCATTATCGCGGAGGGCCGGCGAAAGCAAGCGTGCTTGCGTCGGCAATGATGGGGTCGATATCTGGTAGTGCGATTGCCAATACCGTATCAACTGGCTCGCTCACCATTCCGATGATGAAACAACTTGGTTACAAGCCCACTCAGGCTGCTGGCATAGAAGCTGCAGCCTCAACGGGCGGCCAAATCATGCCGCCAATTATGGGTGCTGGTGCCTTCGTAATGGCAGAATTTACCAGAGTCCCTTACAGCGATATTGTTTGGATGTCGCTCATTCCTGCGATCCTGTTTTTTCTTTCCGTATTGCTGTATGTCCATATTATGGCGGTTAAAGGTAGTTTTAAGGGTATGACAGACACAATAGCTGCGCGCCAAATATTAAAACAAGGTGTGCATTTCGTTCTGCCATTGGTGTTAATTATATTTTTGCTAATGCAAGATTACTCGCCAGCACTGGTAGGGGTGGTGGGTTGCATGGCGGTTGCTATAGCAGGCCTGCTACGGGTTCATACACGGGTTGGCTGGGCCGCCATTGGGAAAGCGTTATACCAGGGTGCAACCATGGCGGTGCCAATATCGGTAGCATGCGCGATAGCAGGTATTGTAGTGGGAGTAATAGGACAAACGGGTATAGGTCTACAGTTTACAGAATCGGTTGTCGCGCTAAGCGGAGGAAAACTTTGGCTGGGGCTGGGGTTGGTCGCCTTTGCCGCTTTAATACTGGGTATGGGACTACCTGTCACAGCAGCATATATCGTGTTGTCAGTAATGACTGCACCAGCACTGCAAGAGTTAGGCTTGGCACTCATTACCGCTCACATGATTATTTTTTGGTTATCGCAAACATCCAATATCACTCCGCCTATTGCGTTGGCTGCCTTCGCTGGGGCTGGTATTGCTGGTGCGCCGCCAATGCGGTCGGCGGTGGAGGCATTTAAACTTGCCAGCGGTCTATTTGTGATTCCGTTAATGATGGCGTACATGCCTTTGTTATTGGGCGGTGAAAATGGTTGGGGTGATGTCTTGTTTGCAGCTGGTGTAACGCTTAGTCTGATTGTGGCTATAGCCATGTTAAGCGAACGATTTTTATTCGACGTGGTTACGCTACCTTATGTATTTGTCGGACTAGCAGCGATCGGTTTATTGTTAGTGCCGGAGACTTGGCTTCGGATTGTTGGCATAGCATTGGTTCTGATATTGATTTTGCGGAATTACTGTGCGAGCCGGAGAAATTCAAGCTAGTAGCAAATTTGCCATAATCGGATTGCCAGCGTTTTAGGTCATTACATGTGCAAATACGTTCTGTCAATTCTGGCGCTAACTGCATTGATTGAAAGTCTCGATCTATGAGTTTCCGATTAGTCCTGACGGCCACCAGATTCGCGTTTATAGTTTTTGTCAATGTACCAACTCATGTAATCAAGCATTGTGACCGGATCGTAAGCAGTTGGGTGTTCAATTGACACACATGTCTCGAGCGGAGTGGCGAGGGTATCCGCATTGGGGTTAAAGAACATAGCCATGGAATAACGATCGCGGGAGGGGGTAACGACCCGATGAGGGGTCGCGAGAAATCGCCCATTTGTCCAGCGGTTAAGGAATTCACCTGTATTGACGAGGATTCCACCATTTGTGGGTAAGGCCGGTAACCACTCACCATTCGGTAACAGAATCTCGAGGCCCGGAACATCTGACAGCGGTAACAGCGTAATGAAGCTATGATCTGAGTGAGGCGAAATACCATATTGATTCTCTTCTGGTTCGACCGCCGGATAATAAGAGTTCCGTGTCCACCACATCGGTTCAGTAAAGAATTCGGCGAAGTAATCTTTAGGCAAGCCCAGCGCCCTAGCGTAGAGGGGCAGCAACGCAGAACCAAGATCTGATAAAGGGCTCTGATAGGCGAGCATCGCATCACGAAACTCCGGGAGATCTTTTGGCCAGGAATTAGGACCTACAAAGCGTAGTCCCTGCTGTATCGCTGGATCATCTATCGGACGCTCGCGCGCGAGCGTGATAGTCTCGTTAAGGTCCGGTTGAGTATTGATGTTAATAGTGGAGGTTACATAGACAGTCGACTTGGCGGGAATATAACCAACTGACTTTTTGTCGATGCGCAATTTTAGCTTTTCCTCGATTGGCAGCGCGAAAAATTCCCTTAGCCCAGCGTATGCTTGCTCGATCAGCTCCTGTGGCACGCCGTGGTTTATTACGACATAGAACCCGATTGTTTCCTGAACTTTACGTAGCGTAAACGCTAGCGCTTCGAGAGCGCCGGTATCTCCTGCAAGATAGGGTCCAAGATCGAGCGTAGGTATTTCGGTCACGGGTGCTCGGCAAAAGGCTGATGTGACAACTTAGCGCAGTTTTGGCTCGACACCGACCTGCCGCATCAACCATGGTTCAACAACCTGCGAGAGAATACGGCCCATCGGCCATTCCTCTGATCGGCCCATATGTCCGCCAACCGGGTTAACCCAGGCCTGTTTGGGGTCACCGTTTCGCATCATGAGGTATAAATCAGCAATCGGTTGCTGAGAGTCGAGTTCACCATTAACCAACAGCATCGGAGCTGATGGTTGGTCGATCAATCCCCGTTCAACCAGGGACAACCTCGGGCCATAGGCAAGAAACTCTTCCATTGTTTTGGTGTCGTAGACCGTTGCACGAGCAGGAAACAGGTCGAACAAATATTCTTCGCTCAAAATTGCATGCTCCTGCCATTCCGGTTGGTAGTACCCGTGAACGCCAACTCCGTGAATTGCCGCGCCTTGAATTCGGTCTGGCTCGAGATACGCGACCAATGCGGCCCAATAACCGCTCCAACTTCGGCCTTGAATACCGATTCGATCCGCATCGACGTCTTCGCGTGTCGCAAGATAGTCAAGCGCTGTCGAAAATACCCGTTCAGATCCGACATCTATCAGTACTGGAGACTGCCCGGTTCCAGGCATGTCCATTGCGAACACACCAACCCCATTTGCAATGTAACGATCTGCACCGGCGATCACATCTTCTTTGCGCGAGTCTAGCCCATTAATACCGATTATCAGGGGTACCGGTCCTTCAGATGTTGGAATTCTAAGGTAGGCGACTAGTTCCGAGCCTTCGAATGGAATATGCACTGTTTCGACCGGCGGATCTAAAAGTTTGCCGTACTCGTTAAAAGCCTGTAACCCGCTTTCGTATGACTCGCGCTTACCATCCGAGTGCCGTTCAGTCGGCCAACGGCCCACGTTAAAGTTACGCCATGCGTTGTAGTATAATTCACGTGCTTCGTCGCCAGATATTTCCATAGCGCGTGCCATATAGTCATTACCGTTGCGCACCCAAACTTCTGCCCACCGGTCCTGATCTAGACGATCAAAATCTGCCATTGCACGTTCTGCATCTTCCGTGATAACTCCGGTAATTGGACCAAGATTCTTGCTGGCCCGCCGAAGTGTTTCCTGTTTGAGTTCTTCGAGGCTGCGGGGGCCCCAACTTTGTGCGTCGGCGGAATTAATGAGGGCTAGCGCTATAAACATTACAAGCACACCAGGTAATAATTTTTTCCTGTTCATCACGAATCTCCGATTGATTTATGCATTTCAATCAATAATACCCGATAGTGCCTAGCGGTCAACCCTCAACTTAGAGAGAGTTCGCTACAGTGATCATGAAAGTTACCCCTTAAAATATGGTTATCCGTGAACGATGCTTTAAAGGGCTGAGTACTGATTTCAGAACTTAACTTCAATCGTCTTTTCTTGGTTATTTCTTAATACACTAAATAGCGAATGAGTAGTATTTAGAAGGACGTTACCCATTAGTTCCGCTGTATGTGTTCGTTTAGGAGACGATAACAGTCATTACTATAATGACTGTTATATTGATTTTTTTAATGGCAGAGCCGACTACCTTTGAAGTTCGGTTTGCTCAATAACTTTGATCTATTTGCCGTCCTCGATTTCCATCAAGTCATCACCCACAACCATCTTGCCGTTGTAGGTTTTCGAAACAGCCTGCAACAGGTCGGCATTTTGTTGGTCTGTGCCGCTCGTGTGATAAAAACCGCTAGCTTAGGTTTTACTTTTTGGAACACGATAGCAGCTTCTTCCGGTTTGGTTTGAATACTGGTAATGAAACTAACGATTGATTCTTTCTCATGAAATTATTTTTCAAGCAGTTGAATCAGCGCAGGTGACATAACTTCGTGAATCAAGATATCTACACCAGCGGCGTGTTTAACCAGATTTTCTAATGGCTCCGTGTCTCCCGAAACCATGATCGATCGACCTATGTAATCAATGCGATAGCCAAATGCTGGTTTGACATGCTTATGCTCAACCAGAAACGCCGAGACCGCGACGCCATCTTTTTGTAATACAATCCCTTCTTCTATGTCCAAAGCCATGACTTCAGCTCCCTGGATATTTTGCGGTCTGCCAAAGGATTTGTCTTCTATGCTACGGAACCGGATATCGGCGTCGGAAGGGAGTCTAAGATGGTCCATCATATCTTTTGTGCGTTGCGGCCCAAACACGCGTATAGGGGTTGCACGACCTTGAGCACGCCCGTTTAAATAAATTTCGGGCAGGCCGACAAAATAATCAGAGTGCAAATGGGTTAAAAATACCGTGTCTGCTTTGAGATGTTCAATTATACGGGCGAGAATTGATGTTCGATTAACAAGGGTAGGGGGTAGGCACCCCTGTAGTCGGATGTACTTTGGGAATAAAACCGGCATCCGCATTTCCAGTTGTGATTTGCAGATAGTCCTTGGCCGGAGACACTGTCATTGTAATTACCCCTAAATAGCTTCGTTCACGTTAAATTAAGGGATGAGGGTCTGTAAATGAAGGGGCGGGGTCTAAAAACGGTTTGTATTCGAATAGGGGGTGGTACCCCTTCTCATACTTACTACGTTTTAAAAAGCGCCCTATAAGTGTTAGGTTTTAGATAACTAATTTAAACACGCGAATGACTACTTATTGCCCAGAACGGTCATTCGATTATATGCTGGCTATGCACTCAAGTGGATTACTGAGTATAGTGAGGTGATTAGGACAACTATCCTCAAATTACCGAGTATTAGCATAATGATAAAAAGATTTATGAAAGGCCTATTGTTGGCCGCCTTTTGCTTCAGTGCATACGTTTGCCAGACTAACAGCACAATCCTGACTGATAAGCGGTTTACTATTGTCGTAATTCCAGATACTCAGAATGTTGTCGATTTTACTCGACAGAAGGCAGAAGGATTCGCGATCGACAGTAGTGAAATCTTCATCGAACAGATGGAGTACATTGCTGGCCGTGCTGTTTCAGATGGAGGGAATGTCGTATTTGTCGCTTCGGTAGGTGACGTTTGGTAGCACGTAAGTAGTAATTCAGACCTTTACCATGCTGTACGGGGGATCGACTCGATTCAAGATTTTGAGATGAGATGGGCTTTGAGCGTTTCATCCGGCCAGATGGAATTTTGAGATACCTAATGCTATACAGGGCTGCCAGCTTATAAGCGATGCTAGCATCCCCTTTGGAGTTGCTCCTGGAAACCATGATTATGATGATTGGTGGGCTGCCGTTGCGCCCGCATTGGTCACGGAAGGGAGTGCTGCGGATCAGGAGGTTGCAGCATTCAGCAATGCTAAAGTGCACATTGGTGGACTCAATAATTTTCGGGCGGCTTTTGGAAGCGAAACGGATTTTTTTCAGAGTAACGATTGGTATGTTAGTAGTTTCAAGGGTGGCGGTAGAATTTCCCCGGTTGCCTTTACAGCCACTTAATACCTCTCTGATCTCATTACAAAAATATTTTTAATCACTTATAGGTGCTTAAATTATGAATAATTTCGCAAAAAAACCATCAATAATAATCTGTAGTGCATTTATATTGTTAATGCTGGCGTGTCTATATTTGGGATATTACACCCAGCCTGTTCTTGATGATTACTGTCTGGCTTATACAGCAGGTGGGTTCAATAATATTTGGCAACATGTGGCACATGAGTGGGCCACATTAACTGGACGGTGGTCGTCTAGCGCGTTGACATATATATTTTATAGAATGATTGGAATTGACAATTACTATTGGCTAACCATTCCAATTTCACTCTTGTCGATTTTCCTCGGTAGCTGGTTTAGCGCGAGTATGATAGTCCCCACTTTCAAGACGCGTATAACACTGACATTTTTGTCATCATTTATTTTTATATCTATCGCCAGCTCAATCGGCGATCTGATATTTTGGGCGACTGGTTTTGCCTACTATACCGTTGGTTATGCGTTGACCACGGGGAGTATCTTCCTGGCCTTCGCCCTTTCCAAAGCAGAAGGAACAATACAATACGGGCGATTTGGTCTGTTGTTGATCATTTCGTGTATTGCATGCGGTTTGGCCGAGCTGTTTGTGATTGCGCTGTGGTTTTTCATGATAGGGATCTATATTTTCTGGCAAGATCGAAAATATCTTGTCCCAATATTAGTATTAATGGCGGTGGGTACTGGGCTTAGTATTCTAGCCCCGGGAAATGAAGAACGTGCAACGCGAGTAGAAGAGAGTCTTGCGCTCATAGAAATATTTAAGGAGGTGATGCTCTATGGAGCTAGAGGCCTGCTCTTACCAGCATTGGCGATGTATTTGATTTCATATATCCCCGGCATCAGAGAAATTTTCCACAAATCATCAGAAATCGTAGAGATCGATATTTCGAAAACGGCACGGCATCTGATTACTGCATTTTCCTTCGGTTACCCATTTGCAATAATACTCATCTTAATAATAGCAATAGGTGCTCCTGGCCCAGGTAGGGCGCATAATCTATCTTTGTTCGTGATTGTTGTCAGCTGGCCAATCATAATTTCAACATTCCATTTTTTACGGCCTAGCGAGAATGCCCATAAATACATTAAGTATTCTATGTCACTTTTGGGCGTACTCGTATTGCTTGCAGTGAATAATCGAAATTTGATTGTAGATATTGCTTCAGGCGATGCCAAAGGTTTTTACTACTCGATAAGCGATGTGCGCCAAACGCTCGCAGACAGTTCGGGCAAAGATATGTTGATTCCGATAACAAGCAAGATTCCTCGGGTAAGTTCGAGTTTACATTTCCTGGTAACTGAGGATAAAAACCATTGGATCAACCAATGTGTCTCTTTGTTCTACAACCTAAATAGTGTCGAGTCATCTTATACTTACTAAGGGCGCAACCATCCTTGATACACGATAGCCCAGCTATAGTTCGAACAATAAACATCGGTCGGTGACTATTCCGGGTGGCTCGTATTAGTCACCGGCGCGTTAAAATTTTGGACTGATAGGCCTAATGTAGATATCACGTTGTCGCTTGCTGAAATAGATGGGTTAGCCAAAGCTGGCGCATTTTTATTAAAACCCTGAGTTGTTTCGGATACAGTTCGATGTCAGGGTGTCGGCATAGCTCATCAAGGTGCTCTACGATGGCGGATAATGTGCATCCGTGATTGGTCAAACTGTGGTGGGTTACTAAGGCGAATAGGCTCGCCATTAGCTCATCAAAATCGCAATCTTCAATTTTTGTTTGTATTGCGGGTTGTTTTACTTTAATCATTCGTATTTCTCTAAAGGGTAGTTTGTTCAAAATTGTGTTTGGCTAGCGCTCTTGCAAAAACCGCGAGGCAAGACGGCGTCACATTCTTTTGCTCGTCTTCAAGCGCTAACAGGAATAGTTGTCTAATAAAACCATTGCAGTCTCGTGGGCTTGCAAATCTAAGGTCGGTTGCACTTAGGTTCTCCTGAATAATTAACAATTTTAGATATTCACAGTTATTCGGCACCAGCCATTGGTATCGCCTGGTACTAATTTTGATAACCGAGCTACTAGTATTTTTCATGCAAAGGTTTCCTGAGGCATAATCTCTCCTATACACCTCAACACGAAGATTTTTATTCTCTACTCTGCCCTAGTATTTATCCGTTACAACGTAACAATCGTTTGTTTATAAGGATTTCAAATGAATTCTATCCGTTACAACTATAACGATTGCAACGGATAGAAAAGCCGCGAGTGTGAGAGTGCAGGGACCCTGCGATTTGGTCACCCACCACGGGCGCAGATGAGCTCGGTTTTTAAGACTAATTCGGTTCTATACGTACCACCTGATCCTTTTAGTTTAAGTTGGTACAAATGTTGGTATGTGAGGCATAGGGTTTTTAGTGCCTGCTTAAGGATCAATGCTTAAACTGTGTAGTGTGGGGACTACCTCAAAACGCTAAGAATAGTCAGCACCCAAAATGTTTTTATTGATAGGCATTGAACGATACATAAATGCAGGGTAACTAGATCCTAGCAACGGAATCAAATTTTGGACTGTTTGCACTAATGCAATTATGAATTAGCTTGTTCCTCTGGCCGAAATGATAAAGATATGGACAGAGTAATATAGAGTTCAGCGTCGTCTATAATCTTCAAATTCTGATCTAGACTAAATGGCCTTAAGCACTAAAGCATAAATATCAAAAAGCTTCAAAATATTTCGAGAAGTATACAGGTGTAATAATCGCCAGCTAGGTAGATTACACTTTGTATCCCAAGCCTATTAGAAAGGCTTGAGATTATGGGTATCTGTTTATTCTTAAGGCAAATAATTTGGAAGCGTTATTCCCACAGCCTTTAGTATATTATTTAACGCAAGAAGTTTATAACCCAAGTTACCGGAAGCCGCCAAGTCCTGGATTAGGCGATTTAAAAAGATATAATTACGGCTCGACCTTAAATTTTACGCCCACATGAACCATATTGAACTTTTGCTCGCTAACGAGCTATCCCCAATGGCTTCGGAAACATTTGCATTTAATCATCTTAATGTAGATTTAGAGGCGCAGGAAAAAAATCGATAAGGTTTTTTGGGTAAGTAGTAAGCATAGTGAAAATAATATCAAAGCACGACTAAGAGAGAATCCTTATGACTCTGCTGGATTAAGTAGTGAGTTGTAGTTCTCCCTTGTTGACCTTGCTTGGGCAAGCGTAACAGTAGGAAACATACCAATGCTGATGTTAGTGCGTTTTTTGGTATAGGGTTTTTGGTAATTGAATAACCAGAGCTTAGTGCCATGTGGTTTGACGCGAAGGTACAGTCCTTTTCCGTCAGCTAAACTGTACTCGCTAGATTTAGGTTTAGCTTTTCGAACTTGTGTTGATGAGAGGGGTGTAATTAATTTTGGCATTTAGGTGGTTTTGCTTACATTTTATGAATGTTACATCCAGTGTTACATAAAAATGCAGATGTGAATAGACAATGCTGTATGCTAATAGTCTTTAAAGCAAGGGAACAAAAGGTTGGTTGTTAAGTGTAAAGACTTTAATGGATGCTGATGGATCTTATTATGGTGCCCAGGAGAGGACTTGAACCTCCACGACCTTACGATCACTAGCACCTGAAGCTAGCGCGTCTACCAATTCCGCCACCTGGGCATTTAGGTGATTAGAGTGAGACATTCTGGGTGATCCAGAGTAATCTAGCGATATTCCTAGCCACATTAGCAGCACCGGCGTCTCAATCCATTAGGCGCGAGAATGTAACTACCTCACCGTAAGATGTCAACGAAGAAAAAGAGCTCTAAAGGCCGAAAAAATAGCGGGGTTGGCGATCGGCGGAAGCTTAGCTCTGCACCGATTCTTAAGCTTGTGAATGCCAAGGATGACCCAGTTTCTACCCGGTATTTAGCACAAACATTATCACGTGATGATAAGGCGGGCCGACAAGAGTTGGTAACGGTCCTTGAGCAAATGGCTGACACCAAACAAATTGTTCGGGTGAGTAAAAACAAATGGGCTGCTCCGGGTAGCGTAAAACAAGTGATAGGTACCGTGGTTGGGTATGCTGAAGGGCACGGGTTTGTAAAGCTTGATGAAGGCGGTGATTCAGTAAATTTACCCAAGCACTCAATGCAGCTGGTTTTGCACAATGACCGTGTAGAGATTCTAATTACAGGAAAAGATCGTCGCGGCAAGCGATTTGGCGACATTATTAGCGTTCTAGAGCACAAGAATACACATATTACTGGTCGCTATTTTACAGATGGGCAAATGGGTTTCGTAGTGCCGTTAGATCAACGCTTTAATCAGGATTTCTACATTGCCTCGGAAGATCGTAACGGAGCCACCGAAGGGCAGGTGGTTAATATCGAGATTATCGATCAGCCAACCCGTGACTTTGAGCCCACTGCCAAGGTGCTCGAAGTAATGGGCGAGTATTTAGATCCCGGTATGGAAATTGAGATTGCGGTGCGTAATTTTGATTTACCGCATGAGTGGCCGACTGAAGTACTGGATGAGGTTCTTCAGTATGAGTCTATTGGTGAGCCCGGTGACTTAAAAGATCGTGAAAATGTAAGGGACTTACCGCTGGTCACCATTGACGGTGAAGATGCTCGAGATTTCGACGATGCGGTTTATTGTGAAAAGCTGGAAAGTGGTTATCGACTGGTAGTAGCGATTGCTGACGTTTCGAGCTATGTAACTCCAGGCAGTGCGCTTGATCTGGAAGCATTTGAACGAGGTAACTCTGTTTATTTTCCGCGCCACGTTATACCAATGTTACCCGAAGTACTGTCCAATGGTTTGTGTTCTCTGAAACCGGAGGTGAATCGAAATTGCTTTGTTTGCGATATCAAGATTAACGAAAGCGGTGCGGTAGAAAAATACCGGTTTTATCCTGCGCTAATGCGATCCAAGGCTCGATTGACCTATACCCAGGTAGCCGATTGGTTGGGCGTGTTGGAAGAGTCTGCTAAAGACGAGGGCCTAACATATCAGGCGCCACCAAAAGAATGTCACGCATCGATAAAACTGCTTTACGAATTATCGATGAAGCTGAGGCAGCATCGACAAAAAGGCGGAAGTATTGAGTTCGAAATACCTGAAGCCTTAGTTATGTTTAACGATCAGCGCAAGATCGAAACGGTGGTCGCGCGGCATCGAAATGATGCCCATCGCCTGATTGAAGAAATGATGCTGCTGGCCAATATTTGCGCAGCAGATGAGCTTGAAATGCGTAGTGAACACGGTGTGTTTCGTGTGCATGAAACACCAGAACCAATAAAAGTGGCTGAGGCCAGACGAATACTTGGTTTATTTGGTTTTCGGCTGCGCGAATCTGAAATACCTGAAAGTAGCGCTTACGCGGAAGTGCTGGCCAGCATGGTTGGCCACGAACAAGAGCGGTTTTTTCAATCGCTACTGTTGCGCAGTATGAAGCAAGCGCGTTACGCAACGGAGAATACAGGTCACTATGCTTTAGGTTTTGATTCTTATACGCACTTTACTTCGCCGATCAGGCGGTATACAGATTTGCACGTGCATAGAGAATTGCGCGCTGTTCTAACCAAAAAGGCTAACAAAACATCTTTTTCAGCCGAGGCGATTGGTGATAAAACCTCCATGACGGAACGCCGTGCTGAAGATGCAACGCGCGCAGCAATCCAGTGGTTAAAAACCGAATATATGACACACAGGATTGGTGATGTATTTAAGGGGACAGTTAGCTCGGTTACCGATTTTGGCGTGTTTGTAGAATTAGATGATTTGTTTATTGACGGTCTGGTTCATGTAACCAATATGGGGAACGATTTTTGGGTGTTTGATGCTAATTTTAGAACTTTAACTGGCGAGCGATCAGGAGTAGTTTATCGTTTGGGTAGTCCGGTTAAAATTGTTGTTACTCGAGCAGATTTGGAAAAGGCCAGGATTGATTTCGACTTTATCGGTGTTAAACAGGAAAAGCGGCGTGGGAATAAAAACAGAAGTGGAAAACACAAAAAGAAAAAACGAGATAAACGCTAGCTATTGTTGGCGTCAGTAAATAGTAGTAATGGCAAAGAATAGGTCACAGGAAGTCGTGGTATACGGTGTTCACGCTGTAAAGGGGTTGCTCGACGCAGCTCCTGAACGTGTGCTGGAATTATTTGTAAGCAATGAACAAGGTGACAACTTATCTGGTTTGTTGGCTAGCGCTCAATCTGTTGGAATTAACGTTCAGACCACGACTAAGGGACACCTTAATGATTGGAGTGGGGATCAATTACATCAAGGCATTTTGGCTAGGGTAAAGCCAGCATCGGAACTTGGTGAACGGGAGTTAAAAGATTTTTTAAAGACCGCGATGGGGGCAAACGGTGTGCCCGTATTTTTGGCACTAGACCACGTCCAAGATCCGCATAACTTAGGCGCCTGTATACGCACAGCTGAGGCCGCAGGTGTTGACGGTATCATTGTATCTAAAAATCAGACGGCTCCACTTACTGAGGTGGCTCGTAAGGTGGCAAGCGGTGCCGCAGAAACATTGCCGATATATCGAGTCGCCAATTTAGTTCGCGCACTTGATCAGCTTAAGAAAGAAGGAGTCTGGGTATTGGGTAGTTCAGATAAAGCAGATCAAAATATCTATCAATCCAAACTGCAAGGTGCTTTGTGCTTTGTTATGGGCTCAGAAGGAGCTGGGCTTAAGTCACTTACCGCGCTAGTGTGTGATGAGATGATTAGCATCCCAATGAGGGGTTCTGTACCCAGTGTGAACGTTTCAGTTGCAACCGGGATTGTGCTGTTTGAATGGCTAAGACAATCGGGTTTATCAAGTTCTGATTAGCGCTAACAGCATGCAAGTTTATTCGTGATGATATTATTAGCCTTATTAGGCATAGACATTTAAAGTGGGTAAGATGAGTGGCTGACAAGGGATTACTTCCAGAGTTAGTGCAAAATCTAGCGGAGCTCTGTGTGGCGAAAAACTTAACAGTTGTGACAGCCGAGTCTTGTACTGGCGGGATGTTGTCTACCGCACTAACGTCTTTGGGTGGTAGTTCTGCCTGGTTTGATCGTGCTTATGTCACCTATGCAAATCGAGCAAAGCAAGAGTGTTTGGGTGTACCTGAGGCCCTGATTGATATGTATGGAGCAGTAAGTGAACCCGTTGCACGCGTCATGGCAAGTGGTGCGATTGCCGAAAGTAACGCCGACATTAGTGTTTCTATAACTGGCATTGCGGGTCCGGGTGGTGGTAGCGCGGAAAAGCCGGTTGGTACGGTATGGTTTGCTTGTCAGATTGACGGTGAATTGATTGCGGTTTGCGAAGTTTTTTCAGGGGATCGCGATGCAATACGCAAGGCAGCAACGCTATATGCGATAAAATTAATGCTTAAACGGCTGAAATCAATTTGTTGATAGCCAACAATCGTGGTGTATTTAGGTTTTTTATACAAAAAACTTGTGTCGACGTAAAATGAATGGTTAAATAAAACCACTGTATGAATTAACAGTAATAACCGAATAAGTTTTTATTTATAGATTTTCTTGGAGATGAATAATGGACGATGCAAAACAAAAAGCCCTCGATGCTGCATTAACGCAAATAGAACGCCAGTTTGGTAAAGGCACCGTAATGCGCATGGGTGATGAGGGTAATATCAAGGATGTACTCTCTGTTTCAACTGGATCGATTGGACTAGACGCTGCATTAGGGATAGGAGGCTTACCACGTGGTAGGGTCGTAGAAATTTATGGCCCGGAATCATCTGGTAAAACAACGTTAACCCTACAGGTTATTGCTGAGGCACAAAAGGCGGGTGGTACTGCTGCTTTTATCGATGCAGAACATGCGTTAGATCCGGCTTATGCTGGGCGTTTGGGTGTAAATGTAGATGAGCTGCTTGTATCGCAACCTGATACCGGTGAACAAGCACTTGAAATTGCCGATATGCTGGTACGTTCCGCTGCGGTCGACGTTATTGTTGTAGATTCAGTTGCGGCCTTAACTCCAAAAGCAGAGATAGAGGGGGAGATGGGCGCCTCACATATGGGCTTGCAAGCGAGACTAATGTCGCAAGCATTACGTAAATTGACCGCTAACATTCAGCGCGCAAATACCATGGTGATTTTTATAAACCAGATCCGCATGAAGATTGGGGTGATGTTCGGTAATCCAGAAACAACCACTGGTGGAAATGCTTTGAAATTTTATGCGTCGGTACGCCTAGATATTCGACGAATTGGCGCCATTAAAAAAGGTGACGAGATTGTTGGTAATCAAACCCGAGTTAAAGTGGTTAAGAACAAAGTCGCACCTCCTTTCAAGCAGACCGAATTCGATATTCTTTATAATCAAGGAATATCGCGTCATGGAGAGATCGTTTCATTAGGTGTAGACCAAGGCATTATCGATAAGGCTGGCGCCTGGTATAGCTATAATGGAGATCGTATTGGTCAAGGCAAAGATAATGTGCGTGAATACCTGAAAGAAAATCCACAAATTAGTGATGTGATTGAAGCTCAAATTCGTACAAATTTAGGTATGGGTGAAGGCGCTGTTGACTTAATAACAGAAACTGATGTTGATCAATCGGTTAAGGACACAGTGGCGATAGAAAAAATAAAGGAAACTGTGGCGGTAGAAAAAGTAAAGGAAACTGCGGCGCAAAAAGTTTAAGCGATAGCCCTTGCCAGCTTTGTTAGTAAATTATATTCATAACTTTGAATAAACCATTTAACCTGTGAGTATGGAATTAAAAACCCAAGTCCAACAATCTGAAGTCGACCACTCTGAGCAGAGAAACTCTGGTCTTGAAGATGCGGTAAAGGCGCGTGCAAGCGCGCTTCGTTGGTTAGCCAGGCGCGAATACGCAGTACAGGAGATGTATGCGCGTTTGCTGGCTTCCGGGTTTAGCGAATATTTGGTTGAACAAACCCTTAGCGATTTAATTGACGAACGTTATCTTTCTGATGAAAGATATATTGAGATGTTGTTACGCACTAGAGTTCAAAGCTGCTTTGGTCCTATACGTGTATATAAAGATGCTGGTAAATTTAGTTTGGAAGACATTATGCAGCGCCAAGTAGAGGATTCAGGCATCGATTGGCGAGAAATCGCAACTAGTGCGCATAATAAAAGGTATCGCGGAGATAGGCCCCGAGATTATAATGGGTGGTGTAAGCAGGCACGCTTTCTTCAATCTCGAGGTTTCAACACTGATCAAATACGTTTCGTATTAGGTGATGCAACGCGCGGTTAAAAATTAAGCGCCGTTAGTACCGCAACTATGAGGTGCTAACGTTCACCAACTGATAGTACTAATGAAAACATCTGAAATTCGAGAGCGGTTTTTGGCATTTTTTGAGAGGGAAAGACACCAGCGTGTAGCCAGTGGGTCTTTGGTGCCGACCGGAGATACAACCCTATTATTCACAAATGCAGGAATGGTACCATTCAAGGGTGTGTTTCTTGGTACTGAACCGCGAGATTATGTTCGAGCAACGACTTCGCAACGATGCGTGCGTGCCGGCGGAAAACATAATGATTTGGAGAATGTAGGATACACAGCACGTCACCATACATTTTTCGAGATGCTTGGAAATTTCAGTTTTGGGGACTATTTTAAACGAGAAGCCATCCAGTTCGCTTGGGACTTTTTGACGGTCGAGCTGGGCTTGCCTGCAGATAAGTTATGGATAACTGTTTTTGATAAAGATTTAGAAACCGAAAAGATCTGGCTAGAAGAAATCGGTATTTCAAAAAATCAATTTTCTAGAATTGGTGCAAAAGATAATTTCTGGTCGATGGCTGATACTGGACCTTGCGGGCCTTGCAGTGAGATATTTTATGACCATGGGGAGGGCGTATTAGGTGGGCCACCGGGCACTTCTGAAGAAGACGGTGACCGTTATATTGAAATCTGGAATCTAGTTTTTATGCAGTATAACCGGACTGCGAACGGAGATTTAAACCCCTTACCAAAACCGTCTGTAGATACAGGAATGGGCCTAGAGCGTATTGCAGCGGTTATGCAGCATGTCCATAATAATTACGAAATCGACCTATTCGCTAGTATTACAGCGGCAGTTACTGAGTACGTTGACGTTAAAGACGTAACCAACCAATCGATAAGAGTTATCGCCGACCACATACGATCGTGTTCATTCATGATAGCTGATGGTGTGCTTCCTTCGAACGAAGGGCGCGGATATGTTCTGCGTCGGATTATAAGGAGGGCTGTTAGGCATGGTCGGCAGATAGGTGCAGAGATTCCATTTTTTTACAAAATTGTTGGCATATTAGTTAAAGAAATGGGGGATGCCTATCCGGAACTAGCCGCAAGTGAGCCCAGAATTAAGGAGGCGTTGCAAAAAGAAGAAATACGCTTCGCCGAAACACTTGAGCAAGGTTTGAAAATATTTGATGCCAAAATGGCTGGTAGTTCTGTTGATACAGTTTCTGGTGAGCTGGCTTTTCTATTGTATGACACTTATGGTTTTCCAGTTGATTTGACGGCTGACGTTGCGCGAGAAAAAGGGCAGTCAGTTGATATTGATGGGTTTGAACGTTTAATGGATAGTCAACGTGAGCGCGCTCGAGCAGGTAATAATTTCGCTGCTGTTGATGAAAGCGTATATGAAAATATCGTAGCTACGGATTTCGTTGGCTATAACGATTTAGAGTCAGAAGGATCTATTGTCGGGCTTTTTGTAAACGGGAGTTCAGTTGATGAACTTTCTAATGGTATCGAGGCTCAGGTGGTATTGGATAAAACTCCATTTTATGCGGAAGGTGGGGGTCAGGTCGGTGATCAGGGTGAATTACGCTGCGGCGAATTTATATTTCATGTTACTGACGTTAAAAAAGTTGGAAGCTCTACTTTTACCCATATTGGAATGCTTGAATCTGGGTCTTTAAAGAATGGCGAAAAGGTGTTTGCGATAGTAAAAACTGAGTCACGATTGCAAACCGCAGCAAATCATTCCGCAACTCACTTGCTGCACGCTGCGCTAAATCGTGTCTTAGGTGATCATGTTGAACAAAAAGGTTCTTTAGTCGACCCTACCCGATTGCGTTTTGATTTTGCCCAGGGCGAGGCGGTTAGTTCAGATCAAGTTCGAGAAATAGAGTATTTAGTTAATGCTCAAATTTTAGCGAATCATCCCGTTGATACGCAAGTTATGGCTATTGACGATGCCAATAAAGCTGGTGCCGCAGCTCTATTTGGGGAGAAGTACGGAGAAAAGGTACGTGTTGTTGGTATGTCGGAGTTTTCGCTGGAACTGTGCGGGGGTACGCACGTAACACGAACTGGTGATATCGGTTGCTTCGTTGTAGTGGGAGAGTCTGGAGTTGCCGCAGGTGTGCGTAGAATCGAGGCGTTAACTGGATTCTTAGCATTAGAGTATCTGAATACCCAGCGAAGCTTTGTTAGTGATATGAGTTCTTTACTACGCGCTCCGAACGAGCAAATAGTGCCTAGAGTGTTTGCCCTGCAGACCCGAATAAAGGAACTGGAAAAAGAGAATAAACAGCTTAAAAAGGGTGGAAGTACCGGGAGTAATTTGGATGATAGAGTGCAAGACTTTGGTGAAGTGCGAGCCCTGCTTGCCCGTGTTGATGATATGGATTCTACAGAAATACGGGAACTTATAGATTATTATCGAGATAAACTGGCTAATGCGGTTGTTGTTTTAGTGACCGATGCTGATGGCAAGGGCCGCATGATTGCAGGATCTAGCAAGTCAATTAACAAGCAATACCCTGCAGGAAAGCTTATTCAGCATATTGCATCCACTATGGGTGGCCGCGGTGGTGGACGACCTGATATGGCAGAAGGTGGTATTCCCGATAGTGCAAAACTCGATATGGTGCTTTCTGTAGCTCAGGATTGGATTGAAAGTGGGGGAGTGGCTAAGGAGAATAGCTGAATACTCCAGCCAATGCGGAGTTCTAGCATTCTCTAGTCCATGTAGTTCGTTTTATTGTTTGTTCAGATTTATTTTATTTTTAGCAGCTCCAGACTATAAATATAGTCATAAATAACTGTATTTAGTTGATTTACAAAATCTACTAAAAGAGTTTTAATCGCCTTATTTATGCACCGGACTAAAACTTAACTCGATAAACCTGTTAAGTCTCTCACCATAGGCACCATGACACTAATAGTAGAAAAATTTGGTGGCACTTCTGTTGGTACTATTGACAGAATAAATGCTGTTGCTGATCACCTTAAAGGTAAGCACGAGAGTGGCGAATCTTTGGTTGTGGTCGTTTCTGCGATGAGTGGAGAAACCAATCGTTTAGTTGCGTTGGCCAAGGAATTAAGTGACACGCCAGTCACTCGTGAGATGGATGTGCTGCTTTCAACCGGTGAACAAGTGACCATCGCTTTGCTTTCTATAGCGCTTGAAGAGCGCGGGTTGGGCTCGCGATCGTTTACCGGTGCTCAAGTACGAATTTTGACTGATAACGTCTATGGTAAAGCGCGGATTCGGGAGATTGACGATCATAATATTCAGGCTGAAATAGAGCAGGGCAATATTGTTATTGTTGCTGGATTTCAAGGTACAGATGAACATGGCAATATTACTACTCTTGGAAGGGGTGGCTCGGATACTAGCGCCGTTGCTCTCGCGGCCACGTTAAAAGCTGACGAATGTCGAATTTATACAGACGTAAACGGTATATATACTACTGATCCTAGAATTGAACCCGAAGCCCGTAGGCTGGATCGAATTACTTTTGAAGAGATGCTGGAATTAGCTAGTGCTGGAGCAAAAGTGCTGCAGTCACGGTCAGTCGAGTTTGCTGGTAAATATAAGGTCCCTCTCAGAGTCCTGTCCTCTTTTGAGCCAGATACTGGCACTCTGATATTTTATGATTCTGGAGAACACATGGAACAACCACTTGTTTCTGGTATTGCATACCAAAAAGATGAAGCGAAGCTAACAATTCGGGGTATTCCTGATCAGCCAGGAGTCGCTCACCGTGTACTTGAGCCTATTTCTAGTGCAAATATTAATGTGGATATCATCATTCAAAATCTGGGGGCAGATGGTGCGACTGATATGACGTTTACGGTGCCTCGTGAGGATTTTGACTCGTGTAAGACAATATTAGAGAACACCGCGAAAGAACTTGGAGCAGCTGAAGTTTTAGGTGATTCGAACATTGCTAAAATTGCTGTTGTAGGGGTTGGTATGCGTTCACATTCCGGTGTGGCAGACACGATGTTTAAAGCACTTGCAGATGAAGGCATCAATATTCAGATGATATCTACTTCTGAAATTAAGATTTCTGTTGTTATCGATGATCGATATTTGGAGTTGGCAGTTCGCGCACTACATAAGGCATTTGGGCTAGCAGAAGTTTAACTACTGAACCTCTGTTCACCTTTGGATACCTTGGGTGTAGAATACGCGCATCGCAGGCGACGGATGTGCGACTTTTTTCAATGCAGACATACTTTTAAAATTGATATTGTTAGCCAAATTAGCGCAATCTAGCTTTGGTTAATATATGGAAAATAAGATAGGGGAAAACATTAATGCTTATTTTGACTCGGCGAGCAAATGAAACTCTGAATATCGGAGATGATATTAGGGTAACTGTATTAGGTGTGAAAGGGAATCAGGTGCGTATTGGTATTGATGCTCCGCGCGATGTGCCAGTGCATCGTGAAGAAATCTATCAGCGTATTAAAAAAGAAGAGGCATTGAAGACTGGCGAGGTCCTCGAGGTAGATGATAACGAAGAGCAAGAGGATTTTTACGAAGACGATGAGCCGTTTGGTAACGAATGATAGAAAGGAACGATTTATGGGGTAGGAGATTGGTCTTTTGTCCAGCGGCTAGGTTTGTCAGGTAAAAGATTAATCGGTAAAAAGAAATTATTAAGACAGAAAACGGAGAGGTGGCCGAGTGGCTGAAGGCGCTCCCCTGCTAAGGGAGTATAGGGCTTAAAACTCTATCGAGGGTTCGAATCCCTCTCTCTCCGCCATTTACTTTTCAGATCCGCTCTAAAATACCGAAGACTCCAAACTAAATTATATACCCAATGTTTTTATCTACTACAAAACATCAGCAGTTGAGCATGCGAATGTTTACTAAGCTTCAAACTTAACGATTTAGAAACGGGTTCTCGATGACTAGGAAACTTAGTGTTGGTTTTTCGATCTTACTTTTTGTAACGTTGAGCCATGCTCAGAATACCGGTGGCGTTTTTCCCCCAATGGTGAACGAAGAGCATAAGTTATTTCAGTACAGAGGCGTGGTAAATCCAGATAATAGTGCTGGCGAAACTGGGTTCGCACAACGATTCCATTACGAAGAGTCCTTGGATGGTGATCGGATGTGGCGAATTGTTGGACAGACTCGTAAGACTTCTCATTCTGATTTCGACTTTGATTTTGTGCAAGCCGAACTGTTTTGGGAATTTAGCGAAGATAATCCAAACTATCGGACTGGAATACGTTTTGATGCACGCCTTCGAGATGGTGTTCGGCCGAATCAGATTGGTATAAACTGGACGAATCAGTTTTACTTTAACAATGGGTGGCAGGCGCGCGCATTATTCCTAGCTTCAACTCATATTGGTGATCATGGTGCTGGCGGGTTGAACTTGCAAACTCGCTGGAGCTTGAGCAAGAGCCTTGGTAGTAGCCGTACGTTAGGGATAGAGATGTTCAACGATTTTGGAAACAGTAATAATATTGGTAGTCTCGAGGAGCAAAAACATACTCTTGGGCCAATTTATAGTTCTTCTTTAACTTCAAACTGGTCCATTTTTTCAGGTATCCTATTTGGTGCATCTGAAGCAGCCCCGGATACTGAATTTAGGCTTTGGCTGACGCATCCAATGTGATTGCAGCTAGAGTAACGTTAGGCAACTATCTCAGTTGAATACAATGATCAATGAATTAATTCCTTTCTTTTGGCAAGACCCTCTCAATTTTTCCTCATTACTTAGCGAAGAAGAAAAATTAATACAAGCTACAGCGCAGCAATATTCACAGGATAAATTGCTCAGTCGCGTTGTTAATGCAACTAGAAACAAAGAGTTTGATCGAGACATAATGTCGGAGATGGGTAGTCTCGGTTTGTTAGGTTCTACTTTGCCTACCGAGTACGGGTGTGCAGGCGCTAATCATGTTGCGTACGGTCTAATCGCGCGCGAGGTTGAACGAGTCGATAGCGGTTACCGCTCTGCGATGAGTGTACAAAGTTCACTGGTGATGTATCCCATCTTTGCCTTCGGATCAGAGCAGCAACGTAAAAAATATTTGCCAAAACTAGCGAGTGGCCAGATAGTTGGCTGTTTTGGACTCACCGAACCTGATCATGGTTCAGATCCTGATAGCATGCTAACCAAAGCAAAAACGACATCTGATGGTTACTTACTTAATGGACAGAAGATGTGGATAACCAATTCCCCTATTGCCGATGTATTCGTGGTGTGGGGGAAATTAAATGGTGAAATTAGAGGCTTCATCCTGGAAAAGGATATGGAAGGACTAACTACACCCGTGATTAAGGGTAAGCTTAGTCTTTTGGCCTCTATCACCGGGGAGATAGTCATGGAGAACGTTCTTGTGCCAGCCGAAAACCTCCTCCCGAACGTGAAAGGATTGAAAGGTCCTTTTGGCTGCCTAAATAAGGCGCGATATGGAATCGCCTGGGGAACAATGGGGGCAGCTGAAGCATGTTGGCATAGTGCTCGCCAATATTCGCTCGATAGAAAACAATTTGGCCGGCCATTAGCTTCAAATCAGCTAATACAAAAAAAATTGGCTGATATGCAAACCGAAATTTCTTTAGGGCTTCTTGCAGCATTGCAAGTAGGGCGCCTTCTCGACTCAAATCAAGCTAGTCGGGAGATGATCTCTCTTATTAAGCGCAACAACTGTGGTAAAGCTCTGGATATTGCTCGTCAATCCAGGGACATGCATGGCGCGAACGGCATAATCGATGAATTCCACGTCATGCGGCATCTTATCAATCTAGAATCGGTGAATACTTATGAGGGCACCAATGATATCCATGCGCTTATTTTAGGTCGTGCCCAAACTGGTATTCAGGCATTTTATTAGTATAGCAACATCAATATAATTTTTACTTTGGTTTTAACGAAACAGGTGGCCATACCTGATGCCACGCTAAATAAGCTTGCGATAAAGATGATTTATTCTCACTAAAGACCTATGCCAAGCACTCTTTGAGTCACTGCGTCCATATCAGTTTTTGTTATTTAGTTGTGTCGAAATAATATTGGATTACAGTAAGTACTACCCCAGCAATCGGCCGTACTTTATACTACTTGTTACTGGTAAATAGTGCTTATAAAGACCAATTTAGCAATATATTGCCAGAGATTAAATATCAAATAAACTTGATTGGTTTGCACAGTGCTGTAGGCACCATTTAGGTTTAATGCTTTCTTTTAAATAACAACCTGATATTACTATGAGTCTCTCCAATAAAGTATTGGCCGTGAATAACGATTTACCAATCCGTTCCGACCATCCTGTTCATAGCGGCAAAGTCCGAGCTGTATACTGGCTAACTGAAGCTGATAGCGCTCGGTTGATTGCTGAAAATAGCTATGACGTCGCAGCTGATGCGCCGCTCGCGGTCATGGTTATCAGTGATCGAATTTCTGCCTTTGAGTGCATATGGCATGGAGAAGGCGGCATTAATGGCGTGCCCGGAAAGGGCGCTGCACTCAATGCTATATCCAATCATTGGTTCGATTTATTTCGACAAAAGGCCCTTGCAGATAGTCATATTCTGGACATACCTCACCCTTTCGTTTGGATCGTACAAAAAGCTCGGCCAGTGATGATTGAGGCGATTTGCCGCCAATATATTACTGGTTCTATGTGGCGGTCTTACGCCAAAGGCGAGCGTAATTTTTGTGGCATACGGATAGCCGAAGGTCTTGAGAAAGATCAAAAATTACCCGAGCTTCTAATTACTCCTTCAACCAAGGGGGTTTTGACTGGTATTCCAGGCGTACCAGAACAAGATGACGTGAATATAACGCGTCAGAATATTTGGGATAACTATCTAGCGTTTAAATTTGCAACGCAGTCGGATATTGACCTTTACGAGCGCCTCCTAAAAGAAGGTTTCAATATCATTAGCGACGAGTTATTTAAATTAGATCAGATATTTGTAGATACCAAGTTTGAATTCGGTTATGTAACCGATGCTAACGGAAATGATAAATTGATTTATATGGATGAAGTGGGGACTCCGGACTCTTCAAGAATTTGGGATGGGGATGAATATACAAAAGGTAGTGTGGTCGAGAAATCCAAAGAAGCATTTCGACAGCTGTTATTGACCTATTTTCCGGATCCAGGCGTATTACTTGATAAAAATAGGATGGATGAGCGTTTTTCGTTAGCAGCTAATAATGCGCTACCTGAATCTGTAATTATGGAGGTTTCGGAAACTTACAGAGATATTGCTGAGAAAATTATCGGTAAGCCGTTAACGCTATCAGACAATCCAAAGTCAGAGATTATTGAAATTCTTGGTGCAAACTACGGTCTGATTGGATAGTTAAACCGATGATCGAGCCGTCCTTAGTGTGTTCGGTTGACCGAAAACGCCGCAATATCCAGCATGGCGTTTTTCCAGACTGACTCCGGGACGATGGCCAAGGCATTCTGTGCTAGCTGAGCGTGTTCTCTTGCTTGGCGCGCGGTGTAGGCGAGAGCGCCGGTAGATTCAATAATTTTGAGAACGTCATTAAAGGTACTGCGATCAGCATTTTCTATGGCGGCAATTATTGTGTCGCGATCGTTATCTTCCGCCCGAGCCAAGGCATGAATTAGCGGCAACGTCGGTTTGCCTTCGGCTAAATCATCGCCAACGTTTTTACCCATTTCGCTCGCGTCAGCGGTATAATCTAGAACATCGTCAACTAGTTGAAACGCGATCCCCAAATGCAGTCCATAGTCACGCATGGCTTGTTCAATTGGGCGAGATTGATTGGTTGCGACAGCGGCCAGCAAGGAAGCTGCTTCAAATAAGATGGCCGTTTTACGTCGAATAGTTTCGAAGTAATCCTGTTCAGAAGTTTCTGCTACGCCAATATTCATTAGCTGCATAACTTCGCCTTCAGCGATAGTGTTTGTGGTATGCGATAGTATTTCCATTACGCGCATACTGTTTATTGAGACCATCATTTGGAATGAGCGTGAATAGAGAAAGTCACCGACTAGCACGCTGGCGGCATTGCCGAATAACTCATTGGCTGTTTCTTTGCCGCGACGCATAGAAGACTCATCAACTACGTCATCGTGCAGTAAGGTCGCCGTATGTATAAACTCGATAATCACGGCAAGCGATATCACAGTAGAGTTACCCGCAACACTGGCTTTTTGGCCTGCGCAAGCAGCCAATAATATAGTTGCTGGTCGCAATCGTTTGCCACCGGCATTGATAATGTAGGCCCCTAACTGGTTAATTAATGCGACATCAGAAGTTATTTGCCGATTAATTTCCGCATTGACTGCCTGCATTTCGACATCAACCAATGCCAAGCTTGCACTAATATCTATGGCCTTAGATTGCGCTTCGGCAATTAAGGCTTTATTAATATTCATATATTTAAATATACGCTAAACACGCAACGAGAATGCCTAGAATGCCCGTGAAAACTGCCGCATGCAATGGGCGCGTTAAAAACAAACCAAAACTACAGAATTTAATCTAGAATTATGGGCTGTTTGGTTGACCTATAAGCGCGCGCTCTATAGAATCTCGCGCCTGATCGAAGGTCGTACATTTCGTATGGGTTTCGAGGGTTTTATATCCGGAGTTGGTAAAAAATGTACGCAATTATAAAAAGCGGCGGCAAGCAGTATAAAGTGACTGTCGGACAAAGATTGAAATTAGAGAACCTTGACGCTGAAGAAGGCTCCAATATCAGCCTCGATGAAGTACTGATGATCGCAGATGGCGATAAGGTTGAGGTGGGTAACTCGTTAACTGGAAAGTCGGTACAGGCGGAAGTGGTCGCTCATGGGCGCCGCAAAAAGATAAAAATCCTTAAGTTTCGACGTCGCCAAAATTCGCGAACTCGTATGGGGCACCGTCAAGGTTATACAGAAATTGAGATAACCAGCATTGGTGGATCTGCGGTTGCCAAAAAGGCAGCGTCGAAAAAATCTGTTACGGCACCGGCGGAAAAAGCTCCTATAGCTGTGGAGAAAACGGCTCCTAAGGCTAAAGCTAAACCGAAGGCCACAGCAGTTAAAAAGGTAGCTGCCAAATCTAGCAGTGCAGATGATCTTAAGTTATTGAGTGGTGTTGGCCCTGCATTGGAGAAAAAGCTTCTCGCAGCAGGCGTAACTTCATTCGCGCAGATCGCAGCTTGGAAGAAAGCAGATATCGAAGAGTTTGATGAGAAATTGAGTTTTAAAGGTCGTATCGAACGTGAAGATTGGGTTAACCAGGCTAAGGCGCTGGCCAAAGGTTAGGTTAAAGTCTAGTCACACCCATTCGAACAAATTATGGTGAGGAAATAAAAAATGGCACATAAAAAAGCAGGTGGTAGTACTAGAAACGGCCGCGATTCCGAAAGTAAGCGACTTGGCGTAAAGCGATACGCTGGGCAATTGGTTGCCGCGGGAAATATTATTGTTCGTCAGCGAGGCAGTAATTTTCACGCAGGTACAAACGTTGGCATGGGGAAGGATTTTACGTTGTTTGCACTCAGCGAAGGCAAAGTGCTGTTCGAGCAAAAAGGCCCGAGAAATCGTAAAATGGTCAGTATTGTTACCAGTTAATTCGGATTAGAGAGATTTTTAAAAAACCCGCCCTGGTAACCCTAGGCGGGTTTTTTTATGACCAATCATGAAATTTGTAGATGAAGCGGAAATTATTGTTCAAGCCGGCAATGGTGGCCATGGTTGTCTGAGTTTTCGGCGTGAAAAAAACGTTCCTCGTGGCGGACCAGATGGCGGTGACGGAGGTAAAGGAGGTGATGTTTATATGCTAGCAAATGACAGCCTGAGCACCTTGGCGGATTTTCGCTATCAACGAGATTACCGAGCTGTCAGTGGTAAAGGCGGTGCAGGCCGTGAAAAGTCAGGTTTAGGTGGAGATGATGTTTATATCAACGTACCGTTGGGAACATTGGTTTCCGATAAAGCTACCGGTGAGTTAATTGCCGATATGCTGGTAATGGGGGTGCCTGTTGCAGTTGCTTGGGGAGGTAAGGGAGGGCAGGGGAACACTCGATTTAAGACCAGCACCAATCGGGCGCCACGTAAAACGACTAAGGGTAAGTCTGGTGAGCAGCGTCGATTGGAGCTTGAGCTTAAGGTATTAGCAGACGTTGGTTTGCTGGGCTTGCCTAATGCAGGTAAATCAACATTATTGGGTAGCGTGTCTCAGGCGCGCCCTAAAATTGCTAATTACCCGTTCACAACGCTATATCCGGAATTGGGTGTGGTTAGTTTGGGTGTAGGGAGTAATTTTGTAATGGCAGATATCCCAGGCCTTATCGCGGGGGCAGCCGAAGGTGCCGGTTTGGGTATTCAATTTTTGCGTCACTTAGCACGTACTAGATTGTTGCTACACATGGTAGATATTGCGCCTTACGATAACGATGAAGCTGATCTGGTTAGTGATATACAATCGATTGAAGCTGAGCTGGGTAAATATTCTGATTCTTTTGATACTGATCTAGTTCGACAGGAGCGTTGGCTAGTAATAAATAAAACCGATGTGTTACCGAATGAAGAGGTAGACCAAAGGGTTAAGGAATTGGTGCAGGCGTTAAATTGGGAAGCTCCAGTATTTTCAATTTCTGCGGCTACTGGGTTAGGATGTGATGAACTATGTGGCAAGATAATGATTTATTTGGAAGAATTAGACCGTAACAAAGAGGTTGAAGTTTTGCAGTCGATCCCACAGGATATTCAGGCAAATATGGATGCAGCCGATGGAAAAAAAGAGGAATAATCCGGTGAGTCGGGCCGAAATACGGCAGTCACGTCGTTGGGTAATTAAGATTGGTAGTGCCTTGCTTACCGCCGATGGAACTGGCGTTAATTTACCGCTAATTGCCCAACTAGCGGAGCAGATCGATGCCTTAAGGGAAATAGGTATTGAGGTGCTTTTGGTATCTAGCGGGGCTGTGGCTGCAGGGGTAGCACGTCTAGGTTGGAATAGCCGGCCTGAAGATATGCCGGGCTTGCAAGCCGCAGCAGCTGTGGGGCAGTCAGCTTTGGTGCGTGCTTATGAAACCCAGTTTGCCGTGCACGACATAACCATAGCGCAGGTACTATTAACTCATGCTGATTTGGCAAATACCGAGCGTCGTAAAAACGCGGGTGCTGCATTAGGTGCACTAATTGATCTGAGCGTGATTCCAGTAGTTAATGAAAATGATACCGTTGCGACAGAGGAAATTCGGTTTGGTGATAATGATAATTTGGCTGCCTTGGTCGCAGACTTAGTCGTAGCGGATTTATTGGTTATTCTTACCGATAAAAATGGCCTGTATGATGGAGACCCGCGTGAGCATGTTGAAGCGCAACTGATATCTGAGGGGGTGGCTGGCGATACCAAATTAAAGTCCTATGCCGGAAGCAGTTCGCGTTTAGGTCGGGGCGGCATGGTGACTAAACTAGAGGCTGCTGAACACGCTGCTCGCAATGGAGCAACCACGGTGATTGCTAACGGCTTAATGGAAAATGTATTGCTAGATATCCATCAGGGCAAAAATGTGGGCACCCAGCTGAAGGCAGATAAATAGCGAGTAGCGTGGCTGATTTTTGGTTTCTTGCTTTTACTATTCAGAGATTTGTTCAGAATACTTTGAATGTGTTCGAATCTTTGCTTCAGTAAAACAACCAGCCCAGAAATTTAGCTTTATATGGACCTAAGTCGGTTGTTTAGTCGGCTCTTAAGGCGTGCAGCACGATGTTTGTGATGCAATCCTTTTGAAACAGCTCGATCAATGCCAGAGGTGGCCAATTGATACAAGGTGCGAGATGCTTTCAAATCACCAGTTTCCAGTGATTTTAAAAAATTCTTAATCGAGGTGCGTAAAGCTGAGCGTTGCCCTGCTTTTAGCAAACGTCGAGTTTCGTTCTGTCTTGCGCGTTTTTTCGCTTGTGGTGAATTTGCCACGTAGTTAATCCTCTTGTTCTTCCCACCGGAAAATCAGGGTGCAACTATCTAGAAAATGCACTGGTCTGTCAAGCCAGAAACGACCTTAAAAATAGTCTTTTTGGGCCTATTTTTGAAGGTTTTAGCAGATGTCCACAAAATCTTGGAAAGTCTGGCACAATCGCTTCAAATTCTAATTATTTCTAGTAATATCGTGGGTTAGTAGCAGGTGTCTAAAAAACTACTTAAATCGACTGCTGTGGTCGGCATTATGACTTTCGTTTCGCGCATTAGCGGATTAATGCGTGACGTTGTAATTGCTAACATAATTGGTACCGGAGTAATGGCTGACGCCTTTTTTGTAGCCTTCCGCATTCCCAATTTTTTGAGACGTATATTTGGTGAGGGAGCGTTTTCGCAAGCGTTTATACCGGTATTTACAGAGTTGCGTGCAAAGGACGACATTCAAGCTCGCCAATTTGTTAATCATATGGCTGGGCAGTTGGGTCTGGTTGTCTTCATACTAAGCGTGGCAGGAACCTTATTTGCACCTTGGCTAGTGAAACTATTTGCATATGGCTATATTGGACAGCCGGAAAAACTGATTGCGGCGACTGATGCACTTCGCATTATGTTCCCATATTTATTTTGTGTTTCTATGGTCGCGATGTCGGGTGCAGTGCTTAATACTACCGGAGATTTTGCTGTACCTGCTTTTACCCCAGTGTTACTAAATATTTCGCTGATTCTAGCCGCACTATGGTTAGCACCAAATATGCAAAGTGCAGCATCGGCCTTGGCGTTTGGGGTTTTGTTTGGTGGAATTGTGCAATTGGTCTTTCAGATGCCATTTCTATTACGCAGAGGGCTGTTGCCTAAACCTAAGTTAGGTTCGCAGGAGGCAAGTACACGTGTGTTTAAATTGATGGTGCCAGCGATGTTCGGGATTTCCGTGGCGCAAATAAATGTGCTGATCGGCACCTTGTTAGCATCTTTTTTGGTTACAGGGAGCGTGTCCTGGCTATATTATTCTGATCGGTTAATGGAGTTCCCAATTGGCGTCTTCGGAATTGCTTTGGCTACAGTAGTTTTACCTAGCCTTGCAAAAGTTCATTCATCCGGATCAGCCCAAGCATTTAGTGATCTTTTAGATTGGGCGTTACGCTGGGTGATATTGATTGCGTTACCCGCTTGTATTGCGCTGATGCTGCTTGCCACTCCCTTGGTTTCGAGTATTTACCAGCTTTCCACTGTGTTTAGTGTAAATGATGTAGCGATGAGTGCTAATGCCTTGGTCGCATATTCTATAGGCGTGGTCGGAATAATACTGGTGAAAGTATTAGCGCCTGGTTTTTATGCTCGGCAAGATATTAAAACTCCCGTGCGCATAGGTGTTATTGCAATGCTTGTAAATATTGGCCTAAGCATAATTCTTGTTCAATCCCTGGCCCACGTGGGCCTAGCACTTTCCGTATCGTTGGCTGCATGGGTGAATGCGGGGCTGTTATATAGACAATTAGTGCGAGACCAAATTTATCGTCCACTTCCTGGCTGGTTAACCTTCACGTGCAAAGTATCTTTGGCTTGTTTGGCAATGGCTGTATTTTTATGGTGGTTGAGTGCTCCCGCCTCCGTGTGGATTGCTGCAGACGTTGGTGAGCGCTTAGTTTGGCTGCTTAGATTAGTTGTGGGCGGTATAGGCATTTACTTTGGTGTATTGTATGCGCTTGGTTTACGTCCGACCGTGATGTTGTTAAAACCATCTATGTAAACAATCAAATTGTAATTTAATAAGGGTAGTAATTAGATAGACTGATCCAATGAGTCATTTACCACAAACAATAAGTATTGGGCCGCTCGATCAGCCGCGGTGTTTTACATTGTCTGAGGCTCGCGAGCTTTTGCCAACAGTGGTCAAAATAACCAAGCAAGCCGAATCAGAATTGTATCCATTTCAATTTAAACTTCGACGAATGCTAATTGCTGATCCGCGCAGAAAATCAGTTGAGGCGCGATACGAATTAGTTGTCCGACAATGGGCGGATAAGCTTAGACGCTTGGGGCTAGTAGTAGAGGGCTTATGGGAAGTTGATTTTGACACTGGAGAGGGATACCTCAGTTGGCACTACCCTGAGATACGCATTGGCTATTATCGTGAGTATTACCAACGCTTTGATCAGCGTCGTTCGTTGGACGAAGTAATCGAGGAATTGGATCCAGATTGGGCGCACTTTTCGCATAGATAGCGGGCACTGTTATTTTTCACCATTGACTGGAAGTTAGTCTGAGACTATTGAATTATGCTGAGATATGAATCACAAGATTGCGTTGTCAGGCTCCAAAATCTATTTGCACTGTTTAGTATCTAGTCATAGCCAGCACTGTTACTTGCAGTTAGAATCGCTTGTTTCGTGGGAAGGCTATGAAAATCATCGAAGGAGTTGAAAATCTAGCTGAAGGGAATCGTGGTTCAGTCGTGACCATCGGCAACTACGATGGTGTGCATTTGGGACATCAACGCATCATAGCTGAATTGATTAAAGAGTCAGAAGCAAGGGCGCTGAAATCGACAGTAATAACCTTTGAACCGTTACCTTGTGAATACTTTTCTCCGTCAGATACCGTTGGTCGATTGACTTCGATTGAGGAGCGAGCCGAGCTTTTGTTTGATGCGGGAATTGAGCAAGTGTTGTGTATTCGCTTTGATCAGCATATAGCCAAGCAACACCCGGATGAGTTTGTACGTTCTACACTGGTAAAAGGTTTAGGCGTAGGGCATCTGGTGATCGGTGATGATTTTAAATTTGGCCACAACCGCGAAGGTGATTATGCCTATCTTCAGCGGGCCGGACAGCAGCTTGGTTTTACCGTAAATGATACCGAGAGTTTTGAGATGAAGGGTGTGCGAGTAAGCTCAAATGCTATTCGGCAGGCTTTAGATGCGGGAGATATTTCTACCGCAGAGCATTATTTAGGACGGCCATTTATCGTAGGTGGGCCGATACTCAAGGGCGATCAGTTGGGGCATACGATTGGCTTTCCCACCGCAAATGTAGACGTAGGTGATCGGTATTTGCCGATTAACGGGGTGTTTGCCGCTGTAGTTTGTATAGAGGAATCTGATACTAGCAAGATTGGCGAGTGCGATTGGCTAGACGCGGTGGCTAATATTGGGACTAGGCCAACAGTTAATGGTCGTGATCGGCGGTTTGAAGTGCATATTCTAGATTTTGACAAGAATGTGTACGGTAAGAATTTGAAAGTAAGATTTGTGGAACGACTGCGTGACGAACATAAGTTTGATGGACTTGATGAGCTTGTGACGCAAATAAATAGTGACATAGAGCATGCGAAAAAATTATTTAGAAAGCGTTAAAATATAACCTCGTAATAGTATTTATCTTAACGGTTGTTTAACTGATGTATAAATCTCAAATACCATAAGTACGCATCTAGTAAGGAACAGGTATGTATAAGGTAAATAATAATGCCGTATAGAAATTCAATAAAACCAACGGGATCCCGAGTAAAATAAATAGACAGAAAATGCCGAGAATTAGTGATGAGATGAGTCAGTATAAAAGTACATTAAATTTACCGGTTACGTCCTTTCCCATGAAAGGGGGATTACCTCAGCGTGAGCCAGAAACCCTGAAGCGATGGCAGCATGATGATATATATCATGTAATTCGTAAGGCGAGAGCACACGGTAAAAAATTTGTATTACACGATGGCCCACCCTATGCGAATGGTGATATTCATATTGGACATGCGGTTAACAAGATTATTAAAGACGTCATCGTCAAATCGCAAACTATGGGGGGAATGGATGCGCCATACGTGCCGGTTTGGGATTGCCACGGATTACCGATTGAACATCAAGTTGAGAAGAAGCATGGAAAAGCTGGTGTAAAAGTTAGTAAAGACGAATTTCGTGCTTTGTGCAGGAGTTATGCAGCTAAACAAGTCGAAGGACAAAAGGCAGATTTTATCCGGCTAGGAATTTTTGGCGATTGGGATAAGCCATATTTGACAATGAACTTTGAAACCGAGGCAAATATTGTTCGTGCACTCGGTAAAATTGCCGCTGGCGGGCATCTTTATCATGGTTTGATGCCGGTGCATTGGTGTACCGATTGTCGCTCAGCTTTGGCTGAGGCTGAAGTTGAACATCAGGATAAAACATCTCCCGCGATCGATGTTGCATTCACTGCAGATACAAAGGAATTTGCCGCAAAAACGGGTTTGTCAGAATCTGATTGTGATGACGCGACCTTCGTGATCTGGACAACGACTCCTTGGACATTACCGGCAAACGAGGCCGTTTGTCTGAATCCAGAGCTTGAATATGCTTTGGTGAAAACGAGTAAAGGCCTGTTAGTGTTGGCGGATGCTTTACGCGAACCCGCATTGGAGCGATATGGGCTTGCCGATGATGCAACTGTATTAAAACGTTTGCCAGGGTCTGAACTTGAAGGCCTGTTGCTAAAGCACCCTTTCAATGATCGGCTAGTGCCAGTTATATTGGGCGACCATGTGACGACTGAGGCTGGTACAGGTGCAGTGCATACCGCACCTGCCCATGGTGCTGATGATTTTCAGGTCGGTAAGCGTTATGAATTGCCGGTAACTAATCCTGTTGGCCCGGAAGGTGTGTTTCTGAAGTCTACAGAGCATTTTGCTGGCCAGTTCGTATTCAAGGCGAATTCAAACGTTGTTGAGTTATTAAGAGACAGACAGGTGCTGCTCGCGGCCGAGGAGTATTTGCACAGTTATCCGCATTGTTGGCGACATAAGTCACCGATTATTTTCAGGGCTACGGCGCAATGGTTTATAGGTATGGAGATTAATGGATTACGTGCTGGCGCCATGGCAGAAATTGAAAATGTTGAGTGGATGCCCGAATGGGGTAAGGCTCGCATACAGGGGATGGTTGAGAATCGTCCTGATTGGTGTGTTTCCCGTCAGCGTAATTGGGGTGTACCTATTGCTCTTTATACCTCCAAAGAGACTGGAGAATTGCATCCTGACACACCGGATTTAATTGAGAAGGTCGCTCAAAAAATCGAACAACAAGGTATCCAAGCCTGGTTTGACTTGAAAAATGTCGAGCTGCTCGGTGCAGATGCAGATAAATACGAAAAAGTCTCAGATACGCTGGACGTATGGTTTGATTCTGGGGTGACGCACGATACAGTATTGCGGACCACGGAAGATTTACAGAGTCCGGCTGATTTGTATTTTGAAGGGTCTGATCAGCATCGTGGATGGTTTCAATCAAGTTTATTAACCGCCGTAGCAATGACGGGAAAGGCGCCTTATAAAGCGGTGTTAACGCATGGCTTTACCGTTGATAAAGATGGCCGAAAAATGTCGAAATCTGTGGGTAATACCATAGCGCCTCAAGAGATTATTAATACGCTAGGTGCAGATGTGCTTCGGCTGCTAGTGGCGGCAACCGATTATCGCTCGGAAATGACTATTTCCGAAGAAGTTATTAAGCGGGTAGGTGATTCCTATCGAAGAATTAGAAATACTGCGAGATACTTTCTGGGGAATCTAGAGGGTTTTAGTGTTGATGAATCGTTGCCATATCAAGACTTGATCTCGCTTGACCAGTGGGCGTTACGGCGAACTGCCGCCTTACAAGCCGAAATTCAATTAGCATATCAGGAGTACCGCTTTCACCGTATATACCAAGCTCTGCATCAGTTTTGTGTGGTTGATATGGGGGGCTTTTACCTGGACGTTTTGAAAGACCGTTTGTATACCACACCGGCGGATTCACGTGCTCGCTTGTCGGCTCAAACTGCCATGCATCATATTCTTGAGGCCTTGGTTAGATGGCTTGCTCCAATACTTAGTTTTACCGCGGAAGAAATTTGGGGTCATATGTTGGGTGACAGAGAGGATTCTGTGTTTTTAGCAGAGTGGTACGAGTTTCTACCAACACCTGATGCTCCGCTTGCGGAGCTGAATGATGGTATATGGGAGTCGATTCTTAGTGTACGAAGTGAAGTGGGTAAGGAACTCGAGCGTGTGCGTGCTGCTGGAGAAATTCGAGGGGCTTTGGATGCACATGCGACGTTGTATTGCGATGACAAGCTTCATACCTTACTAGCCAATTTAGGTGCAGAGCTTAAATTCGTGCTCATGACGTCCGGGGCTGATATTAAATTGTTGAGTGCGGCCAGTGCTAGTGCACGAGACACAGAAATATCCGGTCTGAAAATCAGGGTGGAAGTATCGCCGAATGAAAAGTGTCAGCGTTGCTGGCACCGTAGTGATTCCGTGTCCAGCATTGAGCAACACCCTACGTTATGTGCACGCTGCGTTAAAAATATTGATGGGCAAGGTGAGGACCGGCGTTATGCCTAATTGGGTAAAGTATGTGGCACTATCTGGGGTAATTGTAGCCGCTGATAAGTCTTCTAAAGTATGGGCTGAACAAGCGCTAAGTAGCAGGGAAGTAATATCGATTACTTCCTGGTTCGATTTTTCATTGGTTTACAATAGCGGCGCAGCCTTCGGGTTGCTCAATAATGCGGGCGGTTGGCAAACCGTATTTTTTGCCGCAATAGCATTGCTTGTAAGCGGATTTTTAGTGATTTTAATTAAACAACTTGAACAACAAGAATGGTTATTAGGTGTAGCCTATGCCTGCGTTCTTGGCGGAGCGATTGGAAATTTAATCGATCGATTGATGTACGGAAAGGTGATTGATTTTGTACATTGGTTCTATCAAGATTACCACTGGCCGCATTTTAATATTGCGGATATTGCTATTTGTATAGGAGCAGCAATTCTTATCATAGATGCTTTTGGGTTATTGCCAGGCGTAAAAGCCAGTACTGAACCTAGTGAGTAGCAGGCGTATAATAGTATGAAAATAATATTGGCAAATCCGCGTGGTTTTTGTGCCGGTGTAGACCGTGCAATTGAAATTGTCGAACGTACATTGGAGCAATATGGCGCACCAATATATGTTCGACATGAAGTTGTACATAATAAATTTGTAGTTAACGATCTTAAAAATAAAGGTGCTATTTTTGTCGATGAATTAGCACAGGTGCCTGATGACGCTACCGTTATTTTTAGTGCCCATGGCGTATCTAGAGCAGTACGAAAAGAGGGGAGTTTGAGGGAGTTGCAGGTATTTGATGCAACATGTCCTCTGGTAACTAAAGTTCATATTGAGGTCAAGCGTTATCGCGCAGCGGGTGTTGATGTGGTCCTGATCGGGCACGCTGGCCATCCTGAAGTTGAAGGTACTATGGGGCAAGCGGACGAAGGCATGTACCTGGTAGAAACTCCAGAGGATATTGCTTCCTTGAATGTTGGTAATCCGGATAACTTAGCCTACGTGACGCAGACAACTTTATCAGTGGACGATACGGCAAAAGTGATAGCTGCTCTGCGGGAACGCTTTCCAAGTATTCAGGGGCCGCGCAAAGACGATATTTGCTATGCGACGCAGAATCGGCAAGATGCTGTGCGTCGGTTGGCTCTAACAGTCGACTTGATGTTGGTTGTAGGATCAATAGCTAGCTCTAATTCAAATCGTTTGCGCGAGCTAGCTGCCCAGCATGGCATTCCTGCCTATTTAATTGATGGCCCTGAAGAGATTCAGCAATCATGGCTCAAAGGTTGTTCAACCGTAGGCGTAACCGCAGGGGCTTCAGCTCCTGAGTTACTTGTTCGGCGAGTAATTGAGCAACTTGAAACTTGGGGCGGTGAGTCTGCTAGCGAAGCTGATGGCCCGAACGAGGATGTTTCATTTAGTTTGCCTCTTGAACTTCGTACGAGCTAGTTGTGCCAGCGGGTTGCATGGGCAACATAAATAGTATTGGCGGTAACTCTTAAATACGAAGAACTATTCGCCGCAATTTTTTAGATCAGGCGTGCTAATTACTGGGCTAGATGGTAGGGAGCAGCAGTTGGCTTTGGAGGAGTGAGGCACTGCCATGGCTAAGGTTAGTGATATTGGTTGTATCGAACCGGGGCTGATTGGAGCAATGCAGCACGCGAGTGCTTAATCGAGTCGAAACGATTCTTGGGTCCAGCTTTATAGGTTGATAGCATTCTCTATTGTCTGAGCGATTAACTCTGCATCACTTCCTAAACCTATTAAATCTACAATCTCGCCGTTCAGGTTCAACACATAAATCTGCGATGAGTGGTAAGGGATATAGCTTGAATCAACAGGTAGTGCATTGTACTCATCGATTGGTAGCGGTTTGTCTCCAGTAGCGGTGGCCAAGTTGTACCCAAAAGTAGTGCGAAAATGTTGGGTAATTACCTGTAGTTGATTAACGTTATCTGAAAGTCCAGCAATCTGTTCGTGGAAAGCATCGGTATATCGAGCCAGGATTTCCGGTGTATCCCGTTTGGGGTCTACGGAGATGAATATAACGTCAACATCCCCAACAGGCCGGTTTAGTAACCGCAGTGCACTGGCGACTTTGTGCAATGTTAAAGGACAAATATCTGGGCAATATGTGAACCCAAAAAAGACTAACCTTATGGGTGCCTTAAAACTATTGATGGATACAGTTGAACCGGTTTCAGACACTAGAGGAATATCGAGTGCGTTCATATCTTGCGGGCTCGAAACCGTGCCGTCTATAGTAGTTTGATCTGACGCTAGGCAGCTTAGTGATATAAGCGATAGCCAGACTAGTAAACCTGCGGTTGAAAAATGTATAGTGACTACTCTAACCATGATTTAGTGGCAAATATTGTTTGAAACGGCAATCTCAATATTTGATAGGCCATTGGTATTGCTACTAATTTCTAGTACTTCACGGCTCCTGACATCTATCCTTGCTACTCTATTAGTATCTATAAGTGCCGTATAAAGCCGCTTCGAGTCTGAAGTAACCATGCCACTATCAGGGTTACCAGATAAAGTGATAGTTCGTTCCAGAGCAAGTTTTTCCAAATCAACTACGGCAATCTGTTCACTATTGGCAGACATCACAAAAGCAACGGTATCCAGCCAACCGGTGTTTAGTTCTCGTGCAGGTAATCCAGTTTTAATATTGCCTCTTATATTTAGGCTAAGGGCATCCAGTACGTAAATAGATTCAGCTGCTCGGTGTGGAATAAGTACGTACCGGTTGTCGGCCGTGCTGAAAGGGCGCACGGGTTCAGCATCAACTGCAATGGTTTGTTTGACCTCAAGTTTTCGTAAATCCAGCACCACTACCGTGTTCTCGGATGTGATTGATAAAAACCCGGTATGGCCATCTGCCGAGCGGCTTATAGAGCTAATCTCTAATTTTACTTCTATTAGCTCGCTCTGATTAATATCATTCCGAGCTCGTTTTGGGATTCCTATTTCAGCAATTATTGCACGCGCATTTAACTCAATAACAGAGATTCTCCGATGCTCTGGCTCTACGACAAACAAACGTGCTCCGTCGACGCTAAAAGTCAGATTAACTGCGTTACTCAGGCCATCAACTTGAAACATCTTTTTGGGAGCCTGCATATCCCATACTGAAACCTGCCCTTGCGTATTACCAAACGCCATAATTTGATCATGCGGGTGTAGTAAGCCGGTGTCTGCGATCATGCCAATATCTAACGAAGGCAGTGATTGCTGCGTTTCCAGATTTAACAGGCTAAGGATACTGCTGTCAGAATGCGTTGCTACCAACATATCAAGCGAATCTGAAATTACCAATTGGTTCGCTATGTCATTCAGTTCGAGTTCAGCAGCTAGCTTGTCACTTTGGGTATCAATGACGACTATGCGCGCCTCGGTTTTACTTGGAATGAAGGCGTATCGACTGCCGGCGGCTATTGAATTACTACTAAAGAGGTCAAAAAATGCCCAGCTCGGTGACATAGTAGTTGTGCAGGCCAACAAGATAATGGCCTTAAGCGATGTTCTGATGCGCATTAAGCTTTAGCTGAGCCCTAGGTATGGGTATATAGCGTCACTAACGACATGGAATTTGTCGGTAATCAATAGGATGCCAAAAGCAATAAACACCAACGCGCTTAACGTGCCGATGGTGCGGGTATGTTTTGCGACAAATCCAAATAGTGATTGCATGCGGGTAAAGAAAATAGCCGATAGTAGAAAAGGGATTGCTACTCCTGCAGCGAAAATCCCCATTACTGTGGCACCTGCAGATACACTTCCAAGCGCACCTACGTATATAAACAATGTGCCAATTATAGCACCACCAAAACACGACATGCAGCCCAGGCTAAATGCGATGGCTGTGATTACTGTGCCAAGTACCCCTTTGGATTCGGCATTTTCAATAATACTGGCGCCCGGGAGCTTACAAATCAGCGGTGCGCGCGATCGAATGGCTAGCCATAAACCAAATGTGATAACGATGACCCCCGAGCCAATCCCGACTGGTCGAGTATATGCCGCAAAGAATATTTGTGCTTCTTTACCTGCGTAGCCAACCAAGGCACCGAATACTATAAATAAAGCGACGTATCCGGCAACAAAGCAGCTGGCTGCGAACAGTACTTTTTTGCGCACATCAGGAGTTATCGCACCACAGCTGGTGACTTCTTTGGCGCTCATTCCGCCAAGGGTTGCAAAAAATAGCAATACAAGTTGAATCAAGCATGGCGTAAGAACAGATGATAGAAGCCCGGCGGATAGTGACATGACCATTGCACTAGTAAAAGTGTCTCTGGATTTCATGCTCTCCGGAACATTTAATGGTAGTTCCCATACATAACTCGCAATTACGGGTACTATTTCATTATTTACAATTCGATCTCGGTCCCACGAATGCGTAAGTTCCAGTGCTGCGCTGGTTGAGTCAGCTTTAATGACCGGCTCGCCTTGATCAGTAAATTTTGGGAATTTAATGATGGTGCTTCGGTGATGTTCGACCCATTCAGGACCTTCGACGCTGACTGCTTGGTATTTCTTACCATCAATGTCGAGCAGTGCTTCGGGCATTCCACGAGGCAAGTAACCGGTATGCACATCTTCTGTGATAAAGAAAATAATATACAGGTCAGGCCGATAAGCTTCTATAGTTCCGCTACGGTCAGCAAACTCGAAATACTCATCCGACGCATATAATCCTTGAACTTCGATGCCCCCCGGGAAGAATATATACCGGCTCAGATACTGGGTGATCATGTTTTGTTGCATGTACCTTTCGCTACGCACTTCTTCGCCAGTATCAAACAACATTCCCTTGCCATCAAAGTAGTAAGGAAAGATTAACCAGGAAAAAGCGAGTGCGGCCAATATGACAGCACTTGCAATCGTAATGCTAATACTTTTGGTTTGTGTTAACTGCATAGGTTCTTTTTGAGCTTACATCCTTCCAGTTTACTCTGTTTTATTTGGCTCCCTTTCTATAGTGTCAGCCAAGTGAGAATGTTGGTCAATAAAGGTTTTTTTTAGGGGTATTCCGGAATACTATAACTTTACTTGATGATATCTGGAAATTGTAAAACAGATCGTGGAACTTGCTCCGTTGTAACCTGGCTTAATCTCGCGTTTATAGACTACATAGTAGGCGAGTACAATGTAGTCATAGCCTATATTGAAGTTTGGTTGATTAAATCTTCTGAAGTCAACTAGGCTATAGCATCGGCATGTAAAAAGGCTTCGTATTATCAATATTGAGGCGCCTTTTATATTGAATTAGAAATTCATCCTCGTATAATCCTGCGATGGAACATATCAAACTTGCTCTTACCTTCGATGACGTTCTGCTAGTGCCTGCAGCGTCCTCCGTATTACCCAGCGAAGTCGATCTTTCGACTCAAATTACTCGTGATATTGCTATAAATATTCCACTACTTTCGGCGGCTATGGATACTGTTACCGAGTCAGGAATGGCTATATGTTTGGCTCAAGAAGGCGGTATGGGCATTGTGCATAGGAATATGTCGCCTGAGTTGCAGGCTGCGGAAGTATCTCGTGTTAAAAAGTATGAGAGCGGCATTGTCAATGATCCGATTACGCTCAGCTCTGCTGCTTTAGTCGAGGATGTGATGCAGATTCGGCGTAAATACGGAATTTCAGGTGTACCTGTTGTCGACGATGGAAAACTCGTGGGTATTGTAACTTCCCGTGATTTACGTTTTGAAACGAGGATGGATGCCACCGTTAAAAGCGTTATGACGCCGAAGGATAAATTAGTGACCGCTCCTGAAGGTTCTGAAACAGATCAATTTAAAAAATTACTGCAGGAACATAGAATAGAGAAAGTATTGATCGTAAGAGATGACTTTAGCCTGGCTGGAATGGTAACGGTTAAAGACCTTGAGAAATCACGAAAATACCCGCTGGCCTGTAAGGATGCAGAGGGTCGATTACGCGTGGGAGCAGCTGTAGGAGTTGGGGCTGATACAGACGAGCGTGTTGAAAAGTTGGCCGCGGCCGGTGTTGATGTAATTGTTGTTGATACGGCCCACGGCCATAGTATTGGAGTGCTGGAACGAGTCGAGTGGGTTAAAAAGAAATTTCCGCAAGTACAGGTTGTTGGGGGAAATATCGCGACAGCTAGTGCGGCAAAGGATTTGGTATCTGCGGGAGCAGATGCGGTTAAAGTTGGTATTGGCCCAGGCTCTATCTGCACAACTAGAATGGTCGCTGGTGTCGGGGTACCGCAAATCACAGCGATATATGATGTTGCCAATGCGTTAGCGGGCACAGGCGTTCCGTTGATTGCCGATGGAGGCTTGCGATTCTCCGGTGATATTGCTAAGGCTTTGGCGGTTGGCGCTAATGCGGTTATGGTTGGTGGTTTGTTAGCCGGTACCGATGAAGCTCCCGGTGAAATAGAGTTATACCAAGGACGTTCCTATAAAGCTTATCGTGGTATGGGTTCTTTGGGTGCTATGGGCCAGGGCTCGAAAGATCGGTATTTTCAGGAGGGCGTTGAATCAACGGATAAGCTGGTTCCCGAAGGCATTGAGGGTCGTGTGCCTTATAAGGGTCCAACAATAAATATTGTGCATCAGTTAATGGGTGGCTTGCGTGCCAGCATGGGGTATACCGGGAGTGAGAACCTTGCCAAGTTGTGTAAAGCAGAGTTTGTACAGATTACCAGCGCAGGTATAAATGAAAGCCATGTGCATGATGTATCTATAACCAAGGAAGCACCCAATTACCAACGTAGTTAGGCCCGATAATGACTAGTGTCATGCAAAGCCATCTGCATAAGGATCGAATCCTTATATTGGATTTCGGTTCCCAATACACCCAACTGATTGCGCGTCGTGTACGCGAACTGGGAGTGTATTGTGAGCTTTGGGCTTATGATCATACGGTTGAAGAAATTGCTGAGTTCTCGCCTTCGGGGATAATTTTATCTGGCGGCCCAAACTCGATGACCGACGAAACTCCACCTCGAACGCCATCTGGTTTATTCGATATGGGATTACCCGTGCTTGGTATTTGCTACGGTATGCAATGCATGACAGGCATGCTTGGAGGAGAAGTCGAGACGTCTAATGAGCGTGAGTATGGTTATGCCAAAGTAGACGTGTTTAATGACGGAGATGGCAAAGGGGTGCTCGAGCTAGGCGAATTGGAAGTCTGGATGAGCCATGGAGATAGGGTAAGTACATTACCAGATGGTTTTGAAATTGTGGGCCGTTCTAGAAATGCGCCACTTGCCGCGATAGCTGATACGAAACGTCATTTTTATGGCTTGCAATTCCATCCTGAGGTCACCCACACTCAACATGGTGATAAGGTTTTTGGGCGCTTTGTTCTGGATGTGTGCGGCTGTGCGGCTGATTGGAATGCGGGTAATATTATCGATGCCTCTATTTCTAGTGTGCGTGAGCAGGTCGGAAATGATCATGTGATTCTTGGCTTGTCGGGGGGGGTCGATTCTTCCGTCGTTGCTGCTATGTTGCACAAGGCAATCGGGGAGCAGCTAACCTGTATTTTCGTGGACAACGGATTGTTACGTCTAAACGAAGGCGATCAGGTGATGGAAGCTTTTGCAGAACATATGGGTGTAAAAGTTATTCGTGTTAATGCCGAAAATCGATTCTTATTGGCACTAGCAGGAGTTTCAGATCCGGAACGCAAGCGCAAGATTATTGGTGGAGTGTTTGTCGAAATTTTCGAGGAAGAGTCCAGAAAAATTAAAGATGCTAAATGGTTGGCCCAGGGGACTATTTATCCCGACGTCATCGAATCGGCTGCGTCACGCATCGGTAAGGCCGAAATTATCAAGTCACACCATAACGTAGGTGGTTTACCCGATGGTATGGAACTCAAATTACTTGAGCCACTGCGAGAACTCTTTAAGGATGAAGTGCGTAAGATTGGAGTCGAACTTGGGTTACCCGAAAAAATGGTTTATAGGCATCCATTTCCAGGCCCCGGCTTAGGTGTGCGTATATTGGGAGAAGTAAAGAAGGAGTACGCCGACGTTTTGCGAGAGGCTGATGCGATATTTATGGAAGAGCTTTACGCAAACGATTGGTATCAGAAAACTTCGCAAGCATTTGCAGTTTTTCTACCGGTCAAGTCGGTAGGTGTAGTGGGTGATCAACGTGCTTATGAGTGGGTGGTTTCTTTACGTGCCGTCGAAACCATAGATTTTATGACCGCCACATGGGCCCATATACCATATGAAATACTCGGCCATATATCTAATCGAATCATTAATGAGGTCAGGGGCATATCCCGAGTGGTATACGATATTTCTGGTAAACCACCAGCCACCATAGAGTGGGAATAAAGTGAATAAAATCAATAACTTAAAAGAAATTCTATGTTAAGAGATTTTCTTGAAAATACCTCTTTAAAACTCTCTTATGGTGTTCCTAAAATTTACAGAGATCATCCAACAGCAATATCTATTAGAAATGAGGGAAAAAAGATTTTAGAAGGTTATCTACCTGATCATTTAACTGATTACAAAGTAGAAGGTTCGGCAGGAAGAGGTCAGTGGGCAGATATTCCTTGGGTAGCAATCTACAATCTATCTATTACTGATAGAGCAAGTCAGGGTTATTACCCAGTTTATTTAATTCCAAACACATCAAATAAAATCATCTTCGGGTTAGCACAAAGTTTTCAAGAAGCAGAAAAAGAATTTGGAAAACATTCCAATATAAATCTAGATAAACAGTCTGAAATTATGAGAATGAAAATTCCTGAATTTTCAGAATCATTTTCATCTTCAATTCCCGAGATAGAAATAAATGGTCGACTGAATTATAGAAATGGTCATGTTTATCATATTGAATATGACTCAACCAATTTGCCAACAGAAGAATTATTAATTAGAGATCTTCACAAAATGTTAGATGCTTATGAAACTTTATTTTTTAGAGGTGGAAGAGACAGTGATAATTTTTCTATAACTGAGCAAAAAGATGAAGAAGTATCCATACAAGAAACATACAGAAAGAAGGTCCATTCTCTTATTGAGAGACCTAGCAGTTCTCAAATTAAAAAAATTAAAAAGAAACTGGGTTTTATTTGTCAAGGATGCGAGTTTGATTTTCAAAAAGTTTATGGTGAATTGGGCAAGGACTACATTGAGGCACATCATTTGATACCTATTTCAGAATTGAAAAAAGGGGAATCAAGGAAAATTACAGAACAAGACTTCGCAGTCTTATGTGCTAATTGTCATAGGATGATTCATAGACTTGAAGATTCTAGTGATTTGATAAAGTTAAAAAGTTTGATTAAAAAATGATACAAACTAGGTACAAACTTTTTTTAGATGCCTTTGTATCAAGGGTTTCAGGGCATCGTTTTGCTGAGTGGGAATAGTATTCAAACGTTTCTGATTGCTTGATGTCGCGCGTAAGCTACTGGTTAAGCCTAAGATTTGATATGGCCCCGTCATGAACGACTCTGAGACTGATAATCGTTGGATGTACCGAGCGCTAGAGTTGGCACAGTCGGCTGCTGATGGGGGCGAGGTGCCGGTTGGTGCGCTTTTGGTAGCTGAGGATTTGATTTTGGGTGAGGGCTCTAACTCTTCAATTGTTAGCCACGATGCAACTGCCCACGCAGAGATTCAGGCGCTACGTGATGCCGGGCAGCAGCGTGCCAATTACCGCCTCCCTGGAACGACGCTCTATGTGACCTTAGAGCCATGTGCAATGTGTGCCGGAGCGATTATTCATGCGCGGGTTGAGCGGGTGGTGATTGGCGCCAGTGACCTGCGTACTGGAGCAGCAGGGAGTATTATGAATATACTCAGGCATAATAAGTTGAATCATCAATGCGAAATTTCCATGGGCGTATTGCAAGAGGAATGCTCGACTGTGCTCCGAAATTTTTTTAGAGCCAAGCGAGGTGGTAGCGAGTGATTCAAGTCTCAAGTCAGTTTGATGGCGGTAACATCAAAGTTCTGGATAGTAATGATCCTACTGATATTCAGCTAGAGATCCGTAAGGATAACCAATCGGATTTTTACCAGTGGTTCTATTTCCGCGTGACAGGCGCAAAAGGGGAGCCGTGCCGATTCAAGATAATGAATGCTGAGGGGGCGGCTTACCCAAGAGGTTGGGAAGACTATCAAGCGGTCTGTTCCAGCACTGGTCGATGCTGGCGGAGGATTGAAACCAATTATTCGCAAGGCGTTCTTGAGATCAAATGCAGCCCTGAAAGAGATGCGATTTATATTGCATATTTTGCTCCTTATTCACAAGAACGGCATGCCAGTTTGATTAGTCGCATGGTTCAGAATGAAAATATCCAGCTTGAAATGCTGGGTAGAACTATTGATGGTAGGGATATTGATCTTTTACATATCGGTGATCCGGACCCTGGTAAGCTAAATATTTGGACTATAGCCCGTCAACACCCTGGCGAAACTATGGCGCAATGGTGGATGGAGGGCTTTTTATCGGAATTGATAGATGAGAATAGTAATGCCGCCAAGGTTTTACTTGAGGGCTCAATAGTGCATGTGGTGCCAAATATGAATCCAGATGGTAGCTTTCGAGGTCATTTACGCACAAACGCGGTTGGTGCCAATCTTAATCGGGAGTGGCTAAATCCAAGTTTGGAGCGCAGCCCCGAAGTTTATTTGGTACGGAAGAAAATGCATTCGATTGGAGTGGATTTTTGCCTTGACGTCCACGGTGATGAAGCACTGCCATATAATTTCATAGCGGGTACGGAAGGTGTACCAGGCTGGAATGATGAGAGGCAGATAAAACTGGAAAAGTTTAAACAATTATTAAAAATATATAGTCCGGATTTTCAATCCGATCACGGTTATCCTCCGAATACATCAGGAAATGCAAATTTAACTTTTTGTAGTAATTACGTTGCCGCGAACTTTGGTTGCCCCGCCATGACATTAGAAATGCCGTTCAAAGATAGTGCGATCACACCGGACTCTGAGTTCGGGTGGTCACCCGGTCGAGCAAGCGAGTTAGGTGGGAGCTGTTTATTGGCAATTGCTGACTTTTTGCTTTGATAGATATCCTTATTTAATGCTCGATAACCATTGCTGTACTAGACGCCAGAATTCTCGAAGAAAGGGAAGAACGCAACCATGATAATCGAACAGATAGTAAGGGTTAGCAACATTACTGGAAGGCCTTTTTTGAACCACAGGCCAGGTGTAATCGCTAGGCTTGGGTCACCTGCATCCTTCGCCATTTTTTCAGAAATGGTTACGATGAATACGTTGGCGGTAGATCCCAAGTGGGTCCCGTTACCACCCATACCCACACCTGCAGCAAGCGCCCACCATAAAGAAGAGACGTTGATTCCCTGTGTTTCCATTCCGAGAATAATTGGGATCATGGCTGCGGTAAAAGGAATATTGTCAATTGCAGCAGAAAGGACAGCCGCCATCCACATTAGCATGATGGTTGCAACTAGCAGATCTGACTGCACAAAAGGAACAATAAATTGACCTAGGTACGCGAGAAAGTGGCTATTTTCTACTCCCCCCACCAGGATAAACAGAGACATAAAAAACATTAATAGAGTCAACTCTATTTCTGCAAAATGATCGTCCAAGTCCACACCTTTACCTGCGAACACGAGTAGGGTAAGGCCGATGCCGGCAACAAACCAGGGTTCCCAGTGCAGGGCATTATGCATAATAAAACCAACAACCATTAGGCCAAGTATGATCAGGCTGGCATGCCATGTGCGGGGATCTGTTATTTCCTCACGATCGGAGAAATCGGGAAGTACCGGTTTAACAGCGAGCTCTTTTTTAAACAGGGTTTTGAGAAAAAACAAAGTGGCAATCCACGCGACAAAAACAATGCCGCCCATGTGCTTGAAAAATGTATTGAAATCAATATCTGCCGCCGAACCAATCATCAAATTGGGTGGGTCCCCAACGAGCGTTGCTACGCCTCCGGTATCAGACAGTAATGCTGTTGCTAGCAAAAATGGAATGGCGCTCACTTTAAGTGACTGACAGATGAGAATGATTAACGGCCCAAATATTACTACCGTGGTGACGTTATCCAGCAACAGAGAAAGCACGGTCACCAGGGTACCCATTAGCGCCATTAGCATAAATAAACGCCCTTTGCTGTAATCAGCAATTTTATAGGCTAAGGCCTGAAAACCACCGGTTGGAATCATGATGGCTACAATAGTCATCATCGCACCCAGCAGGAATACTACGTTCCAGTCGATGGCTTCGATGGCCAGCTCGGGATTATAAAAGCCGTAATACTGGCCTACGAGAATCATGACACCGGCACCACCAAGGGCAAATTTTACGCGATGAATGCCGTGTATCCCTTCAGTAAAAATTCCGATAAAGGTAACTGCCAAGATAAGTCCTGACACCATCATTTCGGTGTTCCAAATTAGGGTTTCCATAAATACGCTCTTTAATTCAAGGGGTTAATAATTGTGGGGGGGTAGAATAAGTTTACGGGCATTGCCCTTTGAAAGCTCAAACTGCGCTTCAGAGGAGCTTATAATTCTCAAACCATTTTCGACGAATACGGAAAATATACGTTTTTTAAAATGGAGGCAAGTAAAACCGGCCATCATTCATAAAATGTGCATGGGTCATCTTAATGAGGCACTAGTATCGTGCGCTCGATTGATTCAGCCTATCAATGCTTGAACCACTTTAGTTCCAAAGTACCCTAATACCAACAGACTAAATCCGGCAAGTGTCCAGCGTGCTGCTTGTCGGCCGCGCCACCCCCGTTGGTAATGGCCCCATAGTAATATCGCAAAAACAATCCATGCCATTGAGGTGAGCACGATGTGGTGCGTGAAGCTAAAGGGTTGTCCGAAGATAGATTGGCTAAAAACTACACCACTTACCAAAGTTGCGCTTAATAATACGAAACCAACAACTAATAACCGAAACAGTATGATCTCCATAGTTTGCAGTGGCGGCAGCCTGTCCAGAATAGAATCTTTATCGGCCTGAGTTAATTTTTTTTCTTGCGTGGTAAGTAACAGAGCCTGAAAAGATGCTAACGCAAATACAGCATAGGCGAATAAGGAAACCACAATGTGGCTGGTGAATGCGGCATTTGAGCGGTACTCGGAAGGTATTGAACCGGTTGTTCCAGGATTCAATATTAGACCGATCACTAAACAGGCTCCACAGGTTGGCAGTAAGAATTTACCGACTCGCCGAATGGGCATGGCCAGGGTAGATAAGAAATACACTAGTGCGGTAATTATAGTAATCCAATACAAGCCTGACGAAATGCTAAAATTCAATTCGCCAGTGGTATAAGCCTGACGAATTACATAAGCATTGAGTATAAATGCTACGCATAAGGCAATCCGCGAGGAAGATAATCCGCTACTCATCGAATTCGAATTTTGGGCCGCTAATATTCCAGCTACCAAGTATAACGCAGCAGAAAGCAGTATAATTAGGGTTGCGCTCATGTCATCAATTCTAACCTTTGAGGCAGAGCTATCAACTCATTAATTCATATTTTCCGGAATATTTAACCAACTATGTTTGAACAATTAAGTGATCGTTTGAGATCTACGATGAAGCGGGTGCGAGGCCAGGCTCGTCTGACTGAAGAGAATATCTCTGAAGCGTTGCGTGAAGTCCGAATAGCGTTGCTAGAAGCTGATGTGGCTTTGCCCGTAGCCAAAGATTTCATTAAGCAGGTTAGGCAACGTGCGATTGGCGAAGACGTGGCCGCTAGCCTATCGCCCGGTCAGCAGCTGATTAAAATCGTTAACCAAGAGTTGGTCACGGTGATGGGCGAAGCCAACGATGCTCTCGATTTGTCGCAGCGCCCGCCAGCAGTAGTAATGATTGCAGGTTTACAGGGTGCGGGTAAAACCACAACCGTTGCCAAGCTTGCCAAGCGACTAATGGAAAAAGAAGGTAAGAAGGTGATGGTAGTGAGCGCCGATGTGTATCGACCGGCGGCTATCGAACAGCTTAAAATCTTATCTGAGTCGGTAGGGTGCCAGTTTCATCCCAGTGAGCCTTCGCAATCACCGGTCGAAATCGTCACAGGTGCGCTACAGGCTGCCCGCAATAATGTAGTCGATGTGCTGATGATAGATACCGCTGGTCGGTTGCATGTTGATGCGGAACTGATGAGCGAGATTCAACAACTGCATAAAGCGGTTGATCCAGTCGAAACGTTATTTGTGGCGGATAGCATGACTGGACAAGATGCAATTAATAGTGCCAAAGCGTTTGGCGAGGCATTGCCGCTTACCGGGATAGTGCTAACTAAAACTGATGGTGATGCGCGTGGTGGTGCTGCACTTTCGATTCGCCATGTGACCGGTAAGCCGATTAAGTTTCTTGGGATTGGAGAGAAATTAGATGGCTTGGAGCCGTTTCATCCTGATCGTGTCGCCTCTCGTATTTTGGGGATGGGTGACGTACTTACACTCATCGAGGAAGCAGAGGATAAGGTAGACATCAACAAGGCGGATCAGTTGGCCCGGAAGCTCAAATCGGGTAAGGGCTTTGACCTTGATGATTACAGTGAACAAATCCAACAAATGAATAATATGGGTGGATTAGACAACTTGATGCAGAAGCTTCCCGGTATGGACCGAATACCACAGCAAATGATGGGCGGCATGGGCGGTGAGCTGAATAAAAATATTGCGATTATTAGTTCTATGACTGCAAAAGAAAAGTCGTTTCCGGCTATTCTCAAAGGTTCACGCAAGCGACGCATTGCAATGGGCTCTGGCACGCAAGTTCAGGATGTGAATCGTCTGCTAAAACAATTTACCCAAATGCAGAAGATGATGAAGAAGATGGGTAAGAAAGGAGGCATGGCAAAAATGATGCGAGCTATGGGGGCTGGCAATAAGATGCCGCCAGGGATGCCGCTTTAAAATATATTCCCATATAGCTGAGAGTATTCGACAAGCAGATATCGATATTTAGTTATAGTTCCAGGCACGCAAGATGGTGACATGTTGTATGTAACATAGTGTTTTTTTCACTTGAGTGGCTGTGGTGTCGATGTTCAACTTTGAGCGGATTTACTAAGTGCTAATTCAGTATGCTAATTCACTATATAGATTAGTTGAAATACCAAGCACAAAATGCCGTTCTTATATATAAATAAATGGGTGAATTTTGAGAAGTGATGTTGTCCTTAATCATAAATACATTTCTGCACATGATATGTAAGAGAGGCCTATCGATTGTTCTTGTGTTTCTATACTATCGCAGTTATGACTCAAACAATTTGTATGTTGCTGCGCGACTCTATTATCGAAATAAAGAAAATCTTATCGTCAATATATTACGACAGGGCGAACGAAGCAGTTCCGATGATAGACTAGGTTTGAAATTTTGGACTAAGTCTGCCGTGCCTTGTCTTCTACTGGTCAGTCTAACGGGATCTCTGCAAGCACAAGCAGCTGGCTGGACCATAACACCAAAGGTTCAGGTTGACCTCGTGAACAAGCACTTTGATGACCCTCCAACCGAGGTTGCATCAACTATTGACGGCATAGTTGGTAGCGACCTAGCTGCGGTACAGAGTAGGCGAGATGTAGATATCCAGTCCGGGCAGGGCAAGACTCTACAGATGGTTAGAACGGTAATCCCACCGAAGATTGACGGCGTCATGGATGAGGTATGGAGTACTGCTCCTGCTATAGTAGACTTTCATCAGGTAAATCCCATTGAATATGCGGCACCGTCCGAAAAGACGGTCATTCGAGTGCTGTATGATGAAAACTTTTTGTATGTTTCCGGAATGTTGTATTACGATGATTTAGACGATATCACTGCTAATCAGATGATACAAAACGCAAACTTACAGTTCGATGATAAGTTTCGTATCTATATCAACCCATTTAATGATGGTCGAAATGGCTATCTTTTCCAGATAAATGCAAATGGAATCCGGTCGGAAGCTATCGTTGAAAATGTCAGAAACCTAAATTGGGACTGGACAAGTATTTGGTTTTCCAGCGCAACGGCGACGGATTATGGCTGGTTCGGAGAGATAGCAATACCGTATAAAACTATTTCTTTTGATCCAAATTCCGCTACCTGGGGTATCAGCTTATATCGCGATGTAATGACTAAAAAAGAGAGCATAGCGTGGACTTCGTACAATCGCAGCGTCGATCCTAGTAACTTTGGATCGGCGCAAGGGTTTTCTGATTTGGAGCAGGGTCTGGGTTTAGATTTGATCCCGGGATTTACCGTGACAAATCGCAAAGCCTATAATCCGTCCACTAGTGTAACGGAGCTGGATCCTACCTTGGACGTCTTTTATAAAATGACGCCTAATTTAACAGCGGCCTTAACCTTTAATAGCGATTTCTCAGCGACTGACGTAGACGCTCGGCAGGTACAGCTTACTCGCTTTAATTTATTTTTCCCCGAGCAGCGCAGATTCTTTTTACAGGAAGCGGATATTTTTGAATTTGGTGGAATTAATAGAAATGCTAAACCGTTTTTTTCTAGACGAATTGGGATTGGCCCTAACAGCGAGCAAGTTGATGTTGAAGCTGGTGGCAAGTTGACGGGGAGAGTCGGTCCTTGGAATGTCGGTGTGCTTGCCGTAAAGCAAGGGGGGAATTCAGATTTTGTGTCCGAGGGAGGTCGAGTTGTTAATGATAGCGATCTATTTGTAGGTCGAGTGTCTGCCAACGTGCTGGGACAATCGACCATTGGTGCGATTGCTACATCCGGAAATCCAAATTCAGACGAAAGCAATAGTGTCGTCGGTACCGATTTTAACTATCTTAATACTCGAAGTTTTGACAACGTAACGATTCAAGGACAGGCTTGGTATCAGCAATCGAATACTGGCGGATTGGAAGGCGAGGACTTCGCCTGGGGAGCCCGACTGTCATCGCCTAATCGAGTAGGCTTCGGGGGGGGTGTTGGGTACACGGAGATCGGTAAGAATTTTTTTCCGGCGTTAGGTTTTGTTAATCGTACCGGAATTAAACAAAACAACATAGTGATTGGACACACTAAGAGATTTTCCGCTGGGTCATGGCTACGTTCCTTTGAGAATCAATTTAAAGGGTTTCGCGTTTCTAATATTGAGGGAGATTTAGCGTCTGAACAGTTGGAATTCAGATTGTTTAAGGTTGAGAATCAAACTGGTGATGAGGCATTTATACTCATTACTGATAATCGCGAAGTTTTAAGCAAACCATTTCGAATTACCAACGAAGTAACTATTCCAGTAGGGGACTATTATTACCAGCGTTATGGAGTAGATTTTAAGACGGGTGGTTATCGTGCATTGGCTGCGAACCTGCGTTTAGAAAATGGCGGTTTTTTTAGTGGAGATCGTAGTACTGTAAATGCGTCGATTACTTGGCAGTCTTATAAAAATTTCACTGCTGTATTTGAATACGAATACAATAAAATTGATCTCCCTGAAGGTAACTTTAATACGCAGTTACTTCGGCTACGGACAAATATAGCCTTTAACTCTGAGTGGGCCTGGATTACGACTGCTCAATACGATAACCAGTCAGAATTATTGGGTGTAAACAGTCGTTTACAGTGGATTCCAAGAGCCGGCTCAGAATTTTATATTATCTATAACGGTGGTTGGATCGATCAAGCTGTAAGAGGTTTTGAGCGGGTCGGCGAATCCGCGACTATGAAAATTGGCCATACACTGAGGTTCTAGTGCTTTGTACTTTGATGTCTAATCATGTCTTTATTACTATTAGCTCTGTTCTGAAATACCGATCGTTTTAAACTTAGCTGACTATTTATAGATGCTTCGGCAGCAATTTTCCATATGATAGTCGTCGGAGATCTGAGTCGGAATAACGCTTTTTAGTGGTTTACATTCAGTTGTTTTTACAAATCGGCTAAGACGAGCGTTTTATGCGTCTTAGCGGATTGATCCCAATACAAAAAATTGTCCTAAATCGGGCTTTAATTTAGGAGATATAGGGGATACAATCGCGCCCCTTCAAAGCCCTGTCAAATTTTTAACTAATAATAGTTAAGTCCCGTGGGTCGACATAAATTTAAACGATTAAGGTAGAGCAGTATGGTAAGAATTCGATTGGCACGTCACGGCGCCAAAAAACGCCCTTTCTACGCCATTGTGGTTGCTGACCAGCGACGCGCAACAACCAGCCGGTTTATCGAGCGGGTAGGGTTTTTTAATCCTAGAGCAACTGGTGGTGAAGAACGATTGCGCCTTGAGCAAGATCGTGTAGATCACTGGTTAGGTCTGGGTGCGCAGGCATCTGAGCGCGTCAAGAAGCTGATTAAGGAATCTGCTGTCGCATAGCATGTCTGCCTCGCACTCCGGCGAAACCGCTGAAGCTATCGAGCTCGGCAAGGTCTCGGGAGTTTGGGGTGTGCGAGGGGCGGTTAAAGTTTATTCTTATACGCGAGAACGCGAAGGAATAGCTCAATATAAAAATTGGATACTGCAATCGGCCAGTGGTGTAAATCAGCACTACGAGGTCGTTCAGTGTAAAAAACAAGGTCAGAGTATGGTTGCAACACTAAAAGGTGTTGATAATCGTGATCTGGCTGAAAGTTTGCAAGGGTTTCTCATTTTGATCCCATTGCAAGATATGCCGGTTTTGTTAGATGGCGAGTATTATTGGCGCCAATTGGTAGGTTTGGAAGTAGTAACTCTTGAAGGTGAGGTTTTGGGTATAGTGGATCACTTGCTTGAAACTGGTGCCAACGATGTGCTGGTGGTGCAAAGAAAGTCGCCTGATTCAGAGGAGCTAGTTGAATATCTGCTACCGTATATTGATCAAGTAGTGATCGAAGTTGATTTGCCTACTAAAAGTATGCGGGTGGACTGGGATCCAGAATTTTAGGGCAGTACGTTAAGGTATTAGTTTGAATATTGATGTTATTTCCGTGCTTCCCGACATGTTTTTCGCGTTAACGGAACACGGTGTTGTTGGTAGAGCTTTATCGGCTGGTAAGTTACCAGGTCGAGCAAATAGCAATATTGATTTTCGAGTGTGGAACCCTCGAGACTTCACTGAGGACAAGCATAAAACGGTAGATGATCGTCCTTATGGTGGGGGTCCGGGAATGTTGATGATGGCCAAACCCTTGGCAACAACCATTGCTGCGATTCGTGAGTTTCGTGGTGGGTTTGATAATAATAATTATCGGGCTAAAGTGGTTTACTTGAGTCCGCAGGGGCGCAAAGTAAACCAAACACTGCTTGGTGCTGCTTTATCTGAGAACATAATTCTCTTATGCGGTAGATACGAGGGAGTGGATCAGCGCTTGTTGGATGCCGAGGTGGATGAAGAATGGTCGATAGGTGACTATGTTTTGTCCGGCGGTGAGATAGCAGCGATGGCGGTGGTGGATGCGTTGGTTCGGTTAGTGCCGGGTAGTTTGGGGAATAGTGAATCGGTAAATCAGGATTCATTCTCTGAACAAATTGACGGTTTGCTAGATTGCCCGCACTACACTCGGCCAGAAGAATATAGTGGTATGGCTGTGCCAGAAGTCTTATTGAGTGGTGACCATGGAGCGATTGAGCAGTGGCGGCGTGAGCAATCATTGATTGCGACCGAGATAAAACGCCCTGATTTACTCAATAAAAAAGATTGATTTAAAGTAGAGTAACAAGACATAAATTTAAACATTACCCAAAACAGGATATTTAAGCTCACCGTCGAGAGGCATAGGGCAAAGCTTTAAGAGCTTGGAGAAATACAATGACGAATATTATTGACCAACTTGAACAAGAACAAATGAAAACTGATGTGCCTACGTTTGGGCCAGGAGATACAGTTTTAGTGCAAGTTCGAGTAAGAGAAGGTACCCGCGAGCGGTTGCAAGCATTTGAAGGTGTTGTAATTGCTAAGCGTAATCGTGGTTTAAATTCTGCGTTTACGGTGCGAAAGATTTCTTATGGTGAGGGCGTGGAGCGCGTGTTTCAAACCCATAGCCCACAAATTTCGTCGATTGAAGTAAAACGTCGCGGTGCTGTACGACGCGCTAAATTGTATTACTTGCGTGAGCGTGCTGGACGTTCTGCTCGAATTCGAGAGAAGTTGAATTAGTTCAAATTTATATTTAGACATTAGTAAAAAGCCTGGGTATTGCCTGGGCTTTTTATTGTCTTTTTTCGATCTGAGCTTTTACGTAAACTTACAATTGTAATTAGTAATTGAAAATTAAACTTAAGGTAATTCCAGGTGCATCAGGTTCTGAGATAGTCGGGTAGTTAGGCGATGTGCTTAAGTTGCGAGTTCGGGAGCATTAGGAAAAAGGCAGGGCAAACATAGCCTTACGTATCTTGTTGGCAAAAGTGCTGTAAAGACCAGTTTAAGATATTGAGGTTGTTGTGGGGTAATCATCTCCTTATAAAATAGTCGAATTATTCCAAATCGATGAAGCTAAGGTAATTACGCATTTGCAATCTTATGTTGCGAGATGACTTTAGTTTTTACATTGCAACTTATTTGGTAAATCACTGATAGAATATTTATTCGTATGGGTACTTTGCACACACCATTAATTAACTTAGTGTTAAGCACTTTTTGATAGTATTTCTATGACTATAGTTAGTAATGATTCTGAGATTATTGATCGTTTCGTTGATTCCATGTGGTTGGAATATGGATTATCAAAAAACACCTTGAGTGCTTATCGTTCAGATTTAAAGCAATTTGCAGGTTTTAATTCTGGCTCTGAAGTCGATTTCAATCGGGCAGTAACCCTAGTTCAAGCACGAGATGTTGAAGTTCAAAGGTTTTTGGCAGATTGCTACGCACGTGGTGTTAAAAGTTCGTCTACAGCAAGAACGCTGTCAACATTACGTCGTTTTTATCGTTATTTGGTGCGCGAAGGAGTCTGTGACCAGGATCCAACGGTAAATCTGTCATCGCCTAAACTCGGTAGATCATTACCCAAATCTCTATCTGAGAGCGATGTAGAAGCGTTGCTCGCCAGCCCTGATGAAACAACCGCGATGGGAAAACGCGATCGAGCGATGCTAGAGCTACTATATGCAACTGGTCTGCGTGTATCTGAATTGGTGAGCATCGGATTAGACCAGATCAATCTTCAGGTTGGTTTGGTTCGAGTTATTGGGAAAGGGAATAAGGAACGCTTAGTGCCACTTGGCGAAATGGCGCTTGATAAAATAGCCGGTTACCTAGAGAGTGGGCGTGGTGAAATTCTTGGTCAACGATCTAGTTTCGCAGTGTTCGTAAGCAATCGTGGGGTGGCTATGACCCGTCAAACCTTTTGGTATGCAATAAAACGCTATGCCAAATTAGCGGGGTTAAGCGCCAGTCTATCACCGCATACGCTACGGCACGCATTTGCGACACATCTGCTAAATCACGGTGCCGACTTGCGTTCGGTTCAACTACTGCTCGGCCACGCCGATTTGTCTACTACGCAAATATATACTCATGTTGCACGCGAGCGTTTGCAAAGCATGCACGCGCGACATCATCCTCGTGGTTAACAAATTAAAACAAACACGCGCACGGTCATCGGGGAGTGAGTATGGTTACAACCGTTTCAACGCGATTTTCATCTCCATGATTGAGTTTTCCTGGTCGCTTTTGCTTCGTAAGCGTGCCCTGCCTAGCCTATTGATTCAAATATTATTTACGAATAGTCATAATTGAGCAGATAGAATTGGCCCAATACTTATTATGGGCTGAATAAGCCGGTTGGCATAGCCGTGAATCGTGGGGTTAAAGGCTCAATTGTAGGTTGGCCATCGCCTTTTGTAGGTTCGCTATCGGGATTAATGGGACCGCTGGTATCGACGTTAACAGACTGGCTTTCTTCCAGGCTACCATTTAATCCTTGAAGCAAGGCGAGCGAAATATTCACGCCAGCAGCTTTATCGGTTAAATTCTTCTGGCCTTACTCGGTTAATTGTTCGATTAGTTTCTCGAACGCCTGAAATATTTCTTCGCCAGACCTTTCCAGTTCTTTGGTAATAGTTTCTAGTTTAGAGCCAATTTGTTCGCCGGCTAATACCAGGTCAGCTTCCATTTCCTGCAACTGTTGGATGCCTTTTCCGGCCTCATTCCCGAACTGGTTGAGCGCTTGTTTGCCTAATTCGGTGCTTTGCTGGATGGTTTCGTTAATGTCTACTTGCTGATCATTAAAATTATCACTATTCACATATTCGGTGAATTGTCTGACGTATTTATCTAGTGAAAAACCTCCTATACGAGCAGCGTTACCTAAGCGCCAGACTCCAAATTGCACCATATTGTGTATACCTTTGATGTCGCTACCTATTGGAGGGGACCCTGAATTAGCTATGCCATTGTGAATTTCTATTTGTGTGTTTGGTTTAAACGAATTTTCAATAACTACTGCATCACTACTTAACTGCAATATAGCATCGTCATTCAATGAGATTTGTAACTGTGTTCCTAAATCGCTATGGGTGATGTTTGTGATTACCCCAATGCTATTACCTTGAAAGTAGACAGAATCTTCCAGGGTAACCGTTACGTCCGCCCCTAGTGTTGTGGTAACGGTATCGTTATTGTTGCAAGCCGTTACAATCAAAGTGATGACTGCCATAACGAAATATGTAGCATGAGTATTAGGAGTTCGCATGGTGAGATATATTCGCAGTGATTAATTCACTTTCAAGCTTAAGCCATACGCCATGTATATATCGCACTACCGACTATTATATTGGGCTATTATTTTCGGTTTAATAGTACGTATATTGCCCCGGTACCGCCATCGCGGGGTGTCGCAGAGCTAACTGCGATAACTGCATTAATATTTTTTAACCAGCCAAGAATATGGCGCTTGAGTACGGGTTCACGGCCTGGCGAACTTAAGCCTTTTCCATGAATAACGCGAACTGTTCCAAAGTTATAATGTTTACAATCTGAAATAAAATTTCGTACTTGAGTGTTAGCTTGTTCCAGGGTTAGTCCATGTAAGTCAAGTTCATCTTCAATTGAGTATTTGCCTCGTCGCAACTGCTTAAGTATTTTTTGAGGATAACCAGTTTTTAGGTAGGTGAGCTCATCACCGCTAAGAAAGCTTGCCTCCTCTGGGTCGGAAACTAGAAGTTGGTCCAGCACTGACTGATCATCTGCTATACGCTGGGTGGGGATCGGCTTAATTAGAGGTCGGTGAGGTTTTATACGTCCGTTACGCAGTGGCTTAACGCCTGAAAGTAGCCTGGAGAACTCAGTACTGTTTAATTTCTTATTCATAGAGAATGACCGTTGATATATGAAATCTTAGTTCAGTGATGCTCAATTGGCAAATGCTTGGATTAAACCCATAGCGATTAGCTACCTCACTTGATTGTTTGTATTAGTTCGGTCAGGAATTGGTATTTATTTGTTCAATATATAATTGGGCTTAACGTTCCCCTAGTGCCCACTTCAGGCTAGAATCGCAGATTAACCCGCAGCAGCAAGTCAGTAAGCTCATGACGCAGGCCCGCAGATCGAAAAAAAGTAACACATCCTACGTTTCTGAAAAATTTAAGGAGCTTAGCGGTGAGGCTATTATGCTGGTGTTTTCAGCAGTCGCAATTTATCTATTTTTGTCGTTGACTAGTTATACGGCTCAGGATCCAGGTTGGTCGCATAGCGGTCCAGATGCGCAGATTAATAACACGGGCGGCAGTACCGGAGCCTGGTTGGCAGACCTTTTGCTTCATCTGTTTGGTAGGGTATCTTTACTAATTCCATTTTTGATCGCAGGCCTCGGGATGAAGATTTTTTTAGGCCGCCGGCAAAAAAAACCATTAGGCTATATTGAGCGGGTGATTGTTGCGGTCGGTTTGTTAATGACTGTGCTTGGTGCTTGTGGGCTCGAAGCCAGGCATTTTACTCGACTTTCTGCGGATGATCCGTTTAACCCCGGAGGTTACTTAGGTGATTGGGTCGGTGGGGTTTTTTCAGGAGCATTTGGTGCAGTTGGTAGCTCGTTATTTTTGATGACTATGTTTTTAGCCGGATTTACATATTTTGCAGGGTTTTCCTGGTTAAAATTTATGGATTATACTGGTGACCGATTTTTTGCACTTTTTGATTGGTTCCAAAGCCGAAGAGTAGCTATTGCTGATCGGGCTGTTGGGGTAGAGGCGAAAAGGAAGCGCGAGTTTAGCGTTGCTGACCTGCGTAAAAAGCTGGAAAGTAAAAAGCCACCAAAAATAAAACCACGGATCAAAAACGAACCAGTAATTAGTAAGCGTGAAGAGCGCGAAAGACAGCCGTCCTTGTTTGAGAATATACAAAGCGGCTCCAAGCTTCTACCGCCGCTATCTTTATTGGACAAGCCCGGCAAATCGGAGATTGGGTTTTCTCAAGATGAGTTACAAAGCATGTCGCGGTTGTTGGAGAAAAAGCTGGCAGACTTTAATATCGAAGTCGTGGTTGTAGCAGTACATCCTGGCCCCGTGATTACTCGCTTTGAAGCCACGCCCGCGCCAGGAGTAAAGGCTTCCCAGATTACCAGTTTAGCTCGAGATCTTGCTCGAGCAATGTCAGTGATTAGTGTGCGAGTGGTTGAAAATATACCTGGTAAATCATTTATAGGTATTGAAATCCCGAATGAGTCGAAAGAGATCGTTAAACTGATTGAAGGTCTAGGTTCGCCCGAATACGATCGTGCAAATACTCCATTAGCACTAGTTTTAGGTAAAGATATTGGTGGCGATACGGTTATCGTAGATTTGTGCAAGATGCCGCATGTGCTTATTGCGGGAACGACTGGCTCGGGTAAATCAGTATGTATTAACGCGCTTATTTTAAGTATTTTGTACAAAAGTAGTGCTAGCGATGTACGTATAATTATGATCGACCCCAAAATGCTCGAATTGTCGGTCTATGATGGCATTCCGCATTTGCTGTCTCCGGTAGTTACTGATATGAACGATGCGGCTAACGCGTTGCGTTGGAGTATTGTGGAAATGGAGAGGCGCTACAAGCTGATGTCTGAATTAGGTGTGCGCAATATTTCAGGGTTCAATAAGAAATTAAATGCGGCAATCGATGCTGGTAGCCCAATTCTAGATCCACTAGTTAAGGATGGCCAAGTGGCTGAAGAATTAGAGCCATTGCCATATCTGGTCTTGGTGATTGATGAGTTAGCGGACCTGATGATGGTGGTTGGCAAAAAGGTCGAGGAGTTAATTACCCGTCTTGCGCAAAAAGGTCGAGCTTCCGGGGTTCACTTGATTTTGGCTACCCAAAGGCCTTCAGTTGATGTAATAACTGGCTTGTTAAAAGCTAATATTCCAACACGCATTGCTTTTCAGGTTTCATCCAAAATCGATTCACGCACAATTATTGATCAGATGGGGGCAGAGCAATTATTGGGGCATGGCGATATGCTGTATGTTCCACCTGGATCCAGCCTGCCAGAAAGAGTTCATGGAAGTTTTGTTTCTGACGAAGAGGTGCATGAGGTTGTTGCCTACTTAAAGAAAGATGCCAGTACCGATTATATAGAAGAGGTTATTACCGGGCCGAAAAACGCCAGTGACTTGCTACCGATTGCATTGCGAGCAGAAGGTTCGGTGAGTGATGAAGATGATCCCGTGTACGATCAAGCGGTGGAGTTGATTACGCGAACTCGTAGAGCATCGATTTCTGCAGTCCAACGCCATTTGCGGGTAGGATATAACCGTGCGGCTCGTATGGTCGAAACAATGGAGGCTGCGGGAGTGGTTACGCCAGTGGATGAATCTGGTAAGCGACAAGTGATTGCGCCACCACCGGTGGAAGATTAGCTATGCCTGGCTGGGTTTCGTCGGCGCTTGAGTTTAAAAAGCAATTTATTGTTGCTAGCGTATGCGTGCTGTTTGGTTGGCCTGCGATGGGCCAGGAAAATAAATCGGCAACCGATATGGTTGATGAATTTGTGCGAAACAGTCAGACCATGAAGGCGCGATTTACTCAGATTACTAATGATGATACTGGCCAGTTGGTCAACCGGAATGCTGGATATTTTTGGCTATTGAGACCAGATAAGTTTCGTTGGGATTATGAAGATACTGAGCAGAAAATTATTTCTAATGGTGAGAATGTTTATGTTTACGATAAAGACTTGGAGCAGTTAACTATCAGAAACCTGAGCGTAGCGCTTGATCAGTCACCGTCGGTAGCGTTGCTGATGGACGGTGTAAATCTTCAAAATTTATACGAGGTTTCTGCCGTTGAATCTGGTGGAGGTGTTATCGATTGGGTTGCGCTGAGGCCGTTGGCTGAAGATGCGGGGTACGAATATTTAGAACTTGGTTTTTCTGATCAGCTTTTGCTGGTATTACGGATGGAAGATTTGTTAGGTCAAAAAACGATTATCCAATTTGATCAAGTCGAAATAAACACCGAGGTTAGTGCATCTATATTTGAGTTTAAACCACTAGCAAATGTTGACGTGTTTTATGACTAGTTATACTTCTAGCCTAACTGTTTGATGAGCTTGAAATTTTATTTGATTCTGGCATGCGCTGGTGGCGTAGGCGTTTTATGTCGCTTCACTCTGGGTCAATTTTCCATACGAACCCTTGGGATACCAATGCCTTGGTCAACTATGCTGGTCAATTGTTTTGGGGCCTTATTGATTGGTGTGCTTGCGCAGTTTTTTGCAAATCGTTCCAGCGATACAGTTGAGTTACAGTTTTGGTTGATATCGGGCTTATTGGGAGGGTTTACTACTTTCTCTGCATTTTCTCTTGAGACCGTTCTGCTGCTTCAATCGGGTAACTGGGGCGAAGCTTTGATGTACGTGTGTTTATCTGTATTACTATGCATGTTGATGTGTGTGGCTGGAATGCAATTGGTTCGTTTTGTTTAATTTTGGTGGTTAAGGTGTTGGGTAAATAATAATGTTGGATCCGCAGTTATTAAGGTCAGATTTAGGGAGCGTTGCAACGGCGTTATTAAGCCGTGGTTATACGTTTGATGTGCAGTCGTTTCAACAGCTTGAGTCGCAACGGAAATCGTTGCAAGTACAAGTTGAAACCGTGCGCGCTTTGCGTAACCAGCAGTCAAAGAAAATTGGTCAATTAAAGTCCGCAGGTGAAGATGCTGCTCCCGTATTAGCCGAAGTGGTAGGTTTGGGTGATCAGCTTGCGGTTGCAGAACAGGAGCTGGATTCAATTCAGTTAGCTTTGGATAAATTGTTGGAGGAAATACCTAATATTCCAGCTGATGGTGTTCCTGATGGTCTTAGCGAAGATGAAAATATCGAGTTGCGGGCCTGGGGTGAATTTAAAGACTTTGATTTTGAGGTCTCCGATCATGTTGATCTTGGTAATGCCTTGCGGCAGATGGATTTTGAGACAGCAGCTAAAATAACGGGTAGTCGATTTGTTGTTCTTAGGGGCTTGCTGGCTCGTCTGCACCGGGCGCTTATTCAGTTTATGTTAGATGTTCATACCGATCAGCACGGGTACAGCGAAACTTATGTTCCTTATATGGTAAATCGAGACAGTCTATTTGGTACTGGTCAGCTTCCAAAATTTGAAGAAGACCAGTTTTGTATGACTGAAGATAACTTTTTCCTTATTCCAACCGCCGAAGTGCCTCTGACCAACATATATCGTGGCGAAATAGTAAACGTTGAGGAACTGCCTATTAAGATGGTGGCACATACCCCTTGTTTTCGACGCGAAGCGGGGAGTTATGGTCGTGATACCCGCGGGATGATTCGGCAGCACCAATTTGAAAAAGTAGAGCTGGTGCAGCTTGTTCATCCGGACAACTCCGCTGAGGCCTTCGAAGAACTCACGGGGCATGCAGAGCATATTTTGCAGTTGCTTGGATTGCCCTACCGAGTAGTCGCTTTGTGTAAGGGTGATTTAGGCTTTTCCGCGAATCGAACATATGATCTGGAGGTGTGGTTACCTAGCCAGAAATGTTATCGGGAAATATCGTCGTGTAGTAGCTTTGATACATTTCAGGCTCGACGTATGCAAGCAAGGTTTAAGGTTGAAGGAGAGAAGCCACGTTTGCTGCACACTGTAAACGGTTCGGGTTTGGCGGTTGGACGGACCTTACTGGCAATTATTGAAAATAATCAGACAGAAACTGGTGACGTGGTTATTCCTAAAGTGTTGAGAGGTTATATGGGTGATTGTGAGCGAATTACTCGCCTGTAAAGCACGATATTTAATGTGAAATAACTGATTAGAACGCAATCTGTGTCGTGGCTTTGGATTTGGGTAACCTGTGCTTTTGCCCAAGCATTCCCCGTGGAGATATTAATTTAAATCGTTTAAAGACAATAATAGTTTTACAGATCGTATGAATGGCTATTTCTTCAGATAACATTATCCTCTGATTTTAGAGGGATGTATCAGTAAAAATATTGTTTAGACTTGGCTACAGTTTGCTATTAATGAATCATTAACGAGCAATACTAAAACCTGCGCGATTTCTAAAGCTGTTGTATAGTAACGTACAACTAGATCGCTACTAATATAGGTTGCGTAAGCTGTTGTTTAAAAATAATCTTCTTTTATCAGAAAATAATTTTAATACCCACCCCGCTGGTATTCTGCGCTGGTTTATCGGTGTCTCGACGGGGTTTATTGGTGGCTTGTTTGCACTAAGTTTAGCTGCTGCGCCGTTGGCGGACGACTTGATAACGTTGTCTGCAAGTACCGTGTTAAGCGATCTGATAGGAAATCGAATTACCATTCTCCAGACTGGAGAACAAATCGAAATAATCGACGTTCAAAAAGAGCGGACAGAGGTACTTGTTGCTAATGGTTTTCCTGTTTGGGCTAGTGCAGTTTATTTAAAAACCTTGGGTTGGCAGGTCGAAGTTACAGCGGAGGCACTGCGGGCCAGAAGTTTGCCGGGACGGGAATCCGATTTGAGCGTGCTTGGTATGCTACGGAAAGGCTATCGTGCGCCAGTGTTGGCGCGTTCTAATGGATGGGTACGTATTCAGGGGCCGTCATCAATTCGTGCCTATATTGATACTTCTGCAATTGCCGAATTAGATGGATATGCTCCACAGCAGCCCGTGAATTCAATTCGTTTAGCGGATTCCACCGCGAGTTCTAGCACTCCTTCCTCCAGATCAGGTAGCATTTCTTCCGGCAGCAGTTTATCCAGAAATGCGCCGCTTGCAAATAAGGCTGTTAATGCTTCGCCTAGTACTACTCAATCTCGTGGAGCAGTTAGTCAGCCCAGAGTAGCTACACAGCTTAGGCCTAGAAGCGGCGGAATACTAGATTTAGAAACTACCTATCGTCTTGCAGCGGGTGATACGGTATCGGTATCAGTTTTTGGCGAACCGGATCTATCTGTTACCGATACTATAATTCCTACAAACGGCATACTTTCTTTCCAATTAATCGGCTCGGTGCAGTTCGCGGGCAAAACAACTGACCAGATAGCTAATGCCATGGAAGCGAGTTTGTCTGGAGGGTATGTTAAAGATGCTGAGGTAACGGTACTAGTTAATAGCTACCGTCCCATATATGTTCGAGGTGGAGTGGAGAGTCCCGGTGCCTACTCTTTTACAGAGGGCCTAACCGTCGCAAAAGCTATAGCCCTGGCAGGTGGGGCATCACAAAGCGCAGTGTTTGCTGGTGTAAGCGTGACGCGCGAGAATCAGTTGATCCAAAATCAATTGAGTTTGGATAGCGAAACCCAGGTAATGCCGGGCGACATTATTTATTTGGCAGGCGCTTCTCCTAATCGCATATGATAATTGGCTATGGGGGTTGGCGTAAGCGGGTTTTTTGCTAATTTTGAGCTTTATCGACCAGCTGATTTCTGTAATGGCCGCTACATCAGGCGCATAGTAAATACTTATATTTATTTATTGAGGAGGTAATAATTAGGTTGATCCTATTGGTATCGCCAATCATTGTTGTGGTGTGCGCCGTATTGCGAAAAACGAAAACAACAAGTAGTAGCTATGCTCGCAAGATGTGCATCCTATGCGTCGCCGTTATTGGAACACTATCTGTGCATTCTGTTTGAGAAGTTCACCTACATCAATCAGCGATATCAGTTTACTTCTATGTCTTCCTTGCTTTAGGTATAGTCTCGACCGAGATTAATAGAAAGAGTAAAAGTGCGCGTGTCTAAAGAATTAATGCAGAAAAAAGTATTAGTGACAGGAGGGGCAGGATTTCTAGGCTCACACTTATGTGAGCGGTTAGTTGCGCAAGGGCGAGACGTTCTATGTGTTGATAACTACTTTACCGGTTCCAAACAAAATATAGCGCATTTATTGAAAAATCCTTCGTTTGAAATATTACGCCACGATGTAACTTGGCCTCTTTATGTTGAAGTCGACGAGATTTATAACTTGGCCTGCCCAGCATCACCTGTTCACTATCAATATGACCCCGTACAAACAACAAAAACCAGTGTGCACGGAGCAATTAATATGCTTGGATTGGCTAAGCGGTTAGGCGCACGGATATTGCAGGCTTCAACAAGTGAGGTGTACGGTGATCCAAAGATGCATCCGCAACGCGAAGAATATTGGGGGCATGTAAACCCGATTGGAATTCGTTCATGCTATGACGAAGGCAAACGCTGTGCTGAAACACTTTTTTTCGACTACCATCGTCAGCACCAATTAGAAATAAAGGTTCTGAGAATTTTTAATACATACGGTCCGAGAATGCATCCTAAGGATGGCCGAGTAGTTTCAAACTTTATCGTGCAGGCGCTACAAGGCGAACTAATAACGGTTTATGGGGACGGTAGTCAGACACGTTCATTTTGTTATGTTGATGATTTGATAGAGGCAATGATGGGCTTGATGAGTTCTCCAGCCGAGTTTACTGGCCCAATGAACGCGGGTAATCCAGTTGAATTTACGATACTTGAACTCGCTGAGTTAGTTATTGAGCTTACCGGTTCAAATTCTGAAATTGTCAGGGAACCTCTTCCCGGAGATGATCCAAAGCAACGGCGGCCAGATATCAGCATTGCGAAAGATAATATCGGGTGGGTACCGGAAATTAAGTTGCGAGAGGGCCTCGAAAAAACTATCGCATATTTTGATGAACGGCTTTCGACTTAACGCACATAAGATTTTATTATGCCGAAACCAAAAGTGCTTGTGACCGGCGGGGCCGGCTATATTGGTAGCCATACCTGCAAACAATTAGCCGCACAAGGCTATTCACCAATTGTCTATGATAATTTGGTGTATGGGAATAAAGATGCGGTGAAATGGGGTCCGCTAATTATTGGAGAATTAGAAGATCAGGCTCGGATTACAAGAGTTTTCGAGGAACATAAAATAGAAAGTGTCCTACATTTTGCTGCATTCGCTTATGTTGGCGAATCTGTTGAGAATCCGGAAAAATATTATAGAAACAACGTAGGCGGTACGCTTTCTTTGCTTGGATCAATGCGAGCCGCAGCAGTGAGTAAAATCATTTTCTCCAGCACTTGTGCAACTTATGGTATTCCTGATGTGGTGCCAATTTCAGTAGAGCATCCGCAACGCCCGATTAATCCTTACGGTCGGAGCAAATTGGTGATTGAGCAAGTTCTAAAGGATTACGCGGATGCTTACGGAATGAGAGCGTGTGTGCTTAGGTACTTTAATGCTGCCGGAGCTGATCCCGAATTAGAGCTTGGCGAAATGCATGAGCCAGAAACACATCTAATACCTAACGTAATAAGCGCTATGCGTGGCGAGCTAACTCATCTAGATGTCTATGGCAGCGATTACGATACGCGAGATGGTAGTTGCATTCGCGACTATATTCATGTGACTGATTTGGCCAATGCGCACGTTTTAGCATTGGAGAATATCGAGAACTTAGCCAACTTTACGGTCTATAATCTTGGCAATGGACAAGGCCATTCTGTATTCGAAATCATTCATATGGTTGAGCAGATTTCGGGTAAGAAAGTACCCTACAAATTAGCTGGTCGGCGGGCTGGTGACCCCCCAGTATTGGTTGCAGATGCACAGGAAGCTTGTGATAAGTTGGCCTGGGAGCCTGAATACCACCAACTTAAAGATATTGTAGGCACAGCGCTAGCTTGGGCCGCTAGAGCTGATCGTTCATGTTAGCCTAGTAGAGAGGAATTAGTTATGTGCGGGATTTCCGCAATTTATAACTATGCTGAGGGTAAACAACCGGTCGACTAATTCGTAGTTTATCTGCCTTTCAAGCAGACCGAAATCATTACCATCATAGAATTTTGCATTTCACTAACGGGTCGGTAAACCGTGCACTTATCGTTATATTGTTATTGTCAGGCGTTGGTTTGGCAGCAGCTGATGCAATTAGTGTTGGCATCGTTAGCGAGCGAATTGCTTTTGCTGGTTTTTTGGTTATTTTTATACTTTGGTTTACTGGTTTTCACACTTCAAAAACATCGATTACTAAAGCCTAAAGCCTAAAGCTTAATCTAACTTGTTTCCGTTCGCTTACCGGTTGGCTGTCAATAAGGCGAGGTTGATACCGCCAGCTTAATACAGCAGTAATTGCAGCTTCGTCAAAAATACCTTCAGGATTGGTCCGTGTAATAGACACTGAAGTGACTTGACCCATTCGAGTTATAGTAAATTCAAGTTCCACGAGGCCTTCGATACCTCGACGTTCAGCATTTTTTGGGTATTTAGGGTTGCTACCAGAAATTTTGACGGCTGGGATGATCTTACTTGAAGCGGCTATCACGGACACCCAGTTTGGTGCAGCGGGCGATTGAATTTCTACGGTACTCGGCATGATACTAGAATCGTTAACGATGCTTCGAGATGTTATAAGCATGGTTTGGTCTAGTGAGTCCGATAGGGATGCCATCTGGTTTTCAATATTGTTACTAACACTATTGGCGCTAGTAATTTTAGTAGCCGAATCTATCGCGCTATTTGCTGGTAGAAGCACAGGAGTCAATTGGTTACGTTGCAGTAGCTTTGCTGATAAATCGGTGATTAGACTGTGGTCAGGGTAAAGCTTGGTTAACTCATCTAGTTGGATTTGAGCATCAAGGAGATTGTTATTACTAATTGCAATTTCTACACGCTCAGTTAGTAGCTCTTTAATTGACTCATGACCTGTAAGTGCATCCTCATCATAGGCATCAAATTTCAGTATTTGGTCGTATAAAATCGCTGCACTTTGTAGCTGAAGAGCATTAGCTGATTTTTGAGCTTGGCGATATAGCTGCTCCAATTGATCATCCACTTCACTGCTCATCTCTAAGCTACGGTTTTGTGGATTTTTAATCATAACTTCCGCCAGATGCTCGCGATCGTCTGCTTCATTAAACATGTCATATATGAACCAGGCTACGAACGTGATCAAGCATAGAAAGAACAGGTATTTAAGTTGCGATGGTTGCTCTTCTAGCGCAAGTGGTATCGCTAGATTCTCACCTGACGCTTGGCGGGCTTCGAGTTCCAGGTGGTGGGAATAAGCTGAATTAAATGCTGATTGTGACTGGCTTATCACTAGTGGCTTGGGTAGGATTCGAAAAATTGAGGCGCTAATTTCAGATTCGCTTATTTCCTTAACCTGCTCTTTTTCGCACAATACGATTAATGCAGCAGTTGGCGTCAGATCTCTTATATCGCTCAGTGCAAATTCAAGGTTATCAATTTCACCGTTGAAATCGAGCGCGACAACGTCTACGGAAGCATTATCGAGAAGTCGCATCCCTTCCATTGTGGAGCTTGATACGTGTACTATCCCATCATCCCATGGGCTCAGTACTGCCTCGCTTGTGGTGGAATGAGCTGTAATCACCAACACCTCAATTCCACTCATACATTCCTCACGTTGGGCTGTGAATATAGCCATAATATTGTTTTAGCTTATCGTAAAATGATAGAAAGCTCTAGCAAGCGTAAATTGTCGAATATTTGTTTTCTATATTGAATTGCGCTTGGGAGTCATATATTCTCGCGCTCGAATCGGAGAGGTGGCTGAGCGGCTTAAAGCGGCGGTCTTGAAAACCGTTGACGGGTTAAACCGTCCGGGGGTTCGAATCCCTCCCTCTCCGCCACTACATCTACGCAAACTATTGATTTATAACAATAGTTTTCGCAGCATGCATCGTATACCCCCCATTCTACCCACCATATTACTCACGCTAGCCCTTAGCTCCTCTTCGCCATCTAAGCGAGATTTTGACTAAGAATAGGGGTGGGCACCCCCTTGTGGGGTATTAACACGAGTGCTATTACCCACCTGTATTCTAACCACCTAAGATAAGGGTTTAGGATAAGAAACCTAGAGTTTTGGCATGTTATTTATACGACTAACATATAACATGTATTCGTACGTCGCATTGGTCAGATAGCCTGCTCTGATAATTGATCAAATTGCCCCTTTTTCAGAACTCTAGTGCGGTACTGGTAGGGTACCTTATTTGATTTAGATAGGCCTGAGACCAGCCCTAAATGGCTTCATTTCAGGCTTCAGGGGGGTTAATTTAATGAGGGGGTGGGGGCAAAAACGGTTCCTATTCGAGAAGGGGGTGGTACCCCCTTCTCATACTTACTGCCGATCAATAAGGGAGTCTACAAATGTAAGGTTTTATCAGGTTCTGGATTTCAAGTTCGAAACGGTAAATGTCCGCTTATTGCCCATAGCGGTCATTGACCCTTATAGCAATCAGTTGAGAACTCGGGCCGCAACCTCTGGATCACAGGTGTTCGGCAGCATTCGCATGTCAGGGGCATGAGCCCAACTAACCGAACCCGTCACTGGCTCCGTCAGATACTCCGGGTCTTCTATTGTGTATTCGATCTGTACGTTCCTACCGCTTTCACTCAGAGTCAGCCGCTCGACCGAATGCCGCTGCATGCCAGAAGGAATACCGCGACCGTTGCCCCAACGGTGTTCTGCGAACCCAACGGTATCGACGACAAGCGTGTCCCCTTCCCACCAGCCGATGGAGTGACCCTGATTACTCGGCGTGGGATTCACCGGATGCTCGCGGCCATCCATATAGACCGTACGGGTAACCTCGTTATACTCCATGTTTAGAAGAATCACTTCGTCGAGGATCTCAACTTCGTGCAAATATGGCCCGCCCATATTGCCAGGTGGCATTCCAAATATGCATTGCGCCATCGGGTTGTGCCTCTCGCTGTATTCGACAGTTGCCGCCAGAGCCTTCTCCGTTAACGGCAAATGCGTGGCCGCCCTGTCACGTGGCCCAGCACCCCTCCAACTCGCGTTCGACCAAACACCTACCAAACTCTCGGCAGGCGGTACGTCGTCAGCTGGCCCACGGGCCGGACCTTGCGATGACAGCGTGCTGCCGTCAGCTTTCGTATAGGTAATACCGAATAATAGTTTACGTTCGGAGTTTCGATCAGGATTAGCACGAATTGTAATAACATCGCCAATAGCGAGTGAATCCGGGTTCCAGCCGCGCCGCACCAATCCCATAGTAGACTGCATCTCAACTTCCCATTCGGTCATAATACCGCCCACGCTTGGCGCTTCGACATAGGCATAGACATGAGGATTGACCCATTCCCAACGCGTGACTTCAGCTTCGAACACGACGATTGTGTCGGAAAAGTTAGCCCGAGAGTGGTGCGCTATCGCTGGCACCGTTGCGAGAGCGACCGCAAACCCGCATACAATCGATATATTGTTTCCCATTCCAGCTTCCCTCCACAGCGCATTAATGCCAGATACTTACTAATCGCTTATTATCAATTCGTGTTAACCCGAGAATTCCTATTGGCACCGATTCAACCTTTAAACGTCTGTTAAATGACATACCAACGCCTTGAAGGGCACATTATCTATAACATTACGACTGACCGCTTTGATTATATAACGGCCATTTGAGGAAAATCATCTAGCCCGTTTTTTCATAACACCAACCTTAACGTATGGATGCAATGATTCTTTTAATCTGAGGGGACTGGAATTTTAAATCTAGGTAAGCTTAATTTGTATGAGTGAGAGTTTGAAAACGCCTATGTGGAAGCGGTGAAGTATCCATAGGCAAGCAGTAAACCATTACGTTAACAGTTTGTTTCCGAGCGTGTGTAGATTTGTACATACTGTTTATAATTGTAAGAATATTGCGCTAGTATGTAAGGGAATTTTACGAGTATTTACTGGTTGCAGTGAGTCTTGATTAACTTTTTTGTTTTTAGGAAGGATACCTTTGCGGTTGCTAATTTCATTGCACACACTCATGTATACGTGGACTGCAAATAGTATGCACAAACCTATATTAGTCCATACACGGTTAATTAAGGCAGTGTCGAATGTTTGAGCTTTGGTTTAGATACCCGCTGTCGACCTGGCAAGAAGCCGAACGTATATTTGATACCGAATGGCCAATTGATTGGCTATTAATAGCTTTGCCAGTAACATTCATCCTGGTTTTTGCCTGGTTACTTGTATCTCAGCGTACCTGGGGTGTTGGAAAAACCTTGTGTATAGCATGCCTACAGTGGTTCGTTATCACTGGTCTCTTGCTATTGCTTTGGAAACCATCATTACGTATGGAGCAGTTGGTTGCAGAGCAAAATAGTGTAGCGTTTATGCTTGATACGTCTGCCAGTATGGATTATTTGAATCAGGGTGCTTCCAGAATTGATCAGGCCAAAGCTATTTTTGATGATAGTGCTATAAAAACACTACGCGATATATATAGCTCGCAGCTGTGGTCTTTTTCCAACGATGCTCAGATGCTTGATGGACTTGAATTTCTTCCTCCTCCGGGTAAAGAGACTCAATTGGCGACGTCGGTAATTAGTGTGTTGGAGCAAGCCAGATCAGATTCTCTTACAGCGATTATAGTTTTTTCTGATGGTTCTGACTCTAACGGCGGTGTTAGTGAAGAACTATTGAATGAAATTGCTGATTACAACATACCCGTTCACACGGTTGGTATTGGTCGTACAGAAATTGTAGAAGATCTGGAGATTGAACGATTAGATCTGCCCGTAACTGTACTCCCTAACAGTGTGATCTCTGCATCCATCCGTATTAGGCACGATGCTCCCGGGTTGGCGCGCCTAAAGGTTTACGATGGCGATCAATATTTGGCCTCTCAGGAGATTGTGCTAGATCCTGAAAGTGATGTCACGGTGACCTCAATAGAGTTTGAATTACTGGAAGATGGTTATCGTGATATTGATTTTCGTTTGGATCGATTGGAGCAAGAAATAAACGTCGAGAATAATCACGTTAACCAATTGATAGAGGTTGTTGAACGACGGTACAAAGTTTTGTACGCAGAAGGTGAGCCGCGATGGGAATACAAATTTTTACGCAGGGCATTTGATGATGATCCAGTAGTTAATTTAATCAGCTTATTATGGGTTAGCGATAATAAATTTTTTCGGCAGGGTATTCAGGATGAGGTACAGCTAGACAGCGGCTTTCCACTAACTAAGGATGAGCTGTATGATTACGATGCTATTTTGATAGGTAGTGTTGAAGCGCCCAGATTCACTAGTGAGCAACAACAGATGATTCATGATTTTGTCAGTGAACGCGGGGGATCCTTATTGATGATAGCCGGTCGTAAGGGCCTTGCTGCGGGTGGTTGGGACCATTCGATTGTTGGTGATAGCCTGCCAGTTACACTAGATAGTGAAACAGAAATATTTGTACGAGATAAAGCTCGCGTTTCGATGACACCGGTCGGTGCAATGTTGGTTAGTTTAAAACTGGCCGATAACGCCCAAGAAAATATGCGACTTTGGTCTGAGTTACCAGAGTTGAGCGATTACCAAACTATTGGGGAGTTAAAACCAGCCGCAAGTACCCTGTTGAACGCTCAGGTTTCGATAGATGGTAATACCCAAACTTTGCCGCTACTAGTATCGCAGCCTTACGGATTGGGGAAAACAATGGTATTAGCGACAAGTGGTACCTGGCGTTGGCAGATGGGTTTGCCGGCCGCTGATCTTCGACATGAGACGTTTTGGCGTCAAACAATTCGTGCATTGGTCGCCGTCGCACCAACCAGATTTGATTTACACGCCGAACAAATTGCAAATCAGGTGCATATTCGTGCTGAGTTGAAGAGCGCCGATTACAGCCCGATGACAGATATTCGATTAACTACCTTGCTCGAAGGCATTGGTAGTGAAGGTATCAATCGGCGGGTAGAGTTAATTCCGTCCTACGGAGAACCGGGCGTGTATGAAGCTAACTTCGAAAGTTCTTCTGCGGGTGTGATCTATATGGATGCGATCGCCAGTCGTGATGGCGAAGCATTGGACTCGGCACAAACTGCGATACAAGTTATAGATAGTCGTTCGGAGTTTTTCAATATTCGTCAAGATCAATCACAGCTAACAATATTGGCGGAGCAGACGGGTGGCCGATATTGGAACGCTGACGATCTTTCTGAATTACCAAATGCGGTTGCCCGGTCACGATCTGGCATTACCCAAGCTACGATTTTGCCTCTTTGGAATTTGCCTTTGTGGCTTGTGCTACTAGTGGCTCTGAAACTAGCCGAATGGTTGTTGCGTCGTCGTTGGGGGCACATATGAGCTGGAGACAATTAAGATGCCTGGTTAGCGGAGTTACAATAATTTTAATACCTCATGCAGTAGCTGCCGATACATACGCTTTGCTTGTTCAGGGGCTAGGTGGAGAGGCGTGGTATCAGCGTCAATTTGATGAGCAGGTAGATTTGATCGGCGAGTCACTTAAAGGCGTAGTCGATGATACTAATCTCATAATTTTTCGAGCTGCTGAGGCACGCCGAGAAGCTTTTGTAGCCTGGTTCGATACGGTAGCGTCGACCTCAGAGGAAACAGATTCCGTACTAATTATATTGGTGGGCCACGGAACCTTCGATGGTCAAGAATATAAGTTTAATATATCTGGGCCTGACCTTACAGCGGCAGATCTTCAGCAAAATTTAGATCGACTTGAGGTGCAGACCAAGGTGCTTATTAATACCAGTAGTAGCAGTGGGGCTTTATTGGAGATATTAAGCGACGAATCAACGACACTGCTAACTGCAACCAAAAATGGCAACGAACGAAATGCAACACGGTTTGGGCGATTCTTTGCGCGAGCATTAGTCGATCCGGGCGCTGATCTGGATAAGAATCAAAAAATTAGCTTACAAGAAGCTTTTGATCATGCCGAGCGAGCGACTATTGATTTTTATGATGAGGAAGGCTTGTTAGCTACCGAGCATGCTCAGCTAAACGATTCTAGTAATGCTCAGCTTGCTGCTCGAATGACTCTGGCCAATCTTGGGAGTGCAGAGAGTTTTGAGCGCAGTCCAGAATTATCACGATTAATGGAAGAACGCGATCAGATTGATCGTGACGTTGAGAGCTTAAGGCTACAACGTATTGGTATGAGTGATGGGGATTACCAGTTAGTGTTTCAATCGCTAATGCTCGAATTAATTTCGATTCAGGATGAAATTGAATTACTTGAGGGTGGCGATGTTGAATAAGCCAGTTTTGGGTTTATTAGTCACACTGCTGTTTTTTGCTGATGCACAGGCGCGTGAATATCACTATGGTGCGCTTAAAGATACGAACTTACTAAAATGTGAAAAGCTTTACTGGTCGGGCGATACTAGTGAGGCTGATGCCTGCTACAAGAGATTGTTGAACTCAAATCTATCTTTGCATGTTCAGGCGGAAGCGTTTTGGGCGTTAGGGGACCGACAATCAGCTAACAGTATTTTCCAGGATGCGGCCAAGGTTGAGCCCTCTAATAGCATCATCCTCGTTCGTTGGGGCGCGCTTTATGCAGATACTTACCAAAGCCAGGAAGCGCTAAATCTTTATACAGACGCTTTGAAACTGGAACCCGAAAATTCATATGCAAAGTTAGCGGTTGCAGAAATACTGTTGGCAAGTGGTGAAAATCAGGCAGTAGAGCAAATCACACAGCTGGTGGATGATAGTGATGCGCCTACTGGAGTGCGCGCTAAAGCGACGCTTGTATTAGCAAATATTGCTTTAAAACGAGAAGAGATTGAGCGAGCAGAAAACTTGCTTGATACCGCGGAAGAGATTTCATCTGATAGTGGTGACAGCGCACTGATGTTGGGCGTATATGCGATGCGGGCGGGTAAAGCAGTTAGAACCAGACAAGATCCAAACGAATGGATTGACCAGGCATTAGGAATTAATCCGGCTTACGGTGATGCTTTTGCCATCCCGGCGTATTTTTATATGATTACGTTTCGTTATGACGAAACCGGTGAATATTATCAGCGTGCGGTTGATGTGCAAGCTGATCATTGGGAGGCACATTTGTCGTTGGCTGCGAACCATTTACGTCAAAATCGCCCGACTTTGGCAAGGGAGCACTACGAGCTTGCCTACGCTGGAGATCCGTTTAATCCAGAGTTAGTAAATTCACTGCGGCTACTAGATTATTACGATACCTTTTCGGTAATTAACTATCCTGAGAGTGCTGAAGAGCGGCTATTACCAGAGCTAAGTTTGCGCCTTGATACCGAGGAGAGGGACATACTCTCGCCTTACGCAAGTAGCTTAGCGCTTAAAGCTATAGAAATATTTAGTGAACGTTATGAATTTAAGTTAAAGCAGACTGCGGCGATTGAAATTTATCCGAATCATGATGATTTTATCGTACGGGCTCTCGGCATGCCGGGTACCGCGCTGCTCGGAGTTGCTTTTGGTTACGTAGTCGCGATGGACTCTCCGAACGCACAAGCCGGTGAAGATTATCACTGGGGCACAACTCTATGGCATGAAGTAGCTCATATATTCACCTTAGAGGCTAGCAAACACAACATTCCTCGCTGGTTTAGTGAGGGTATTTCGGTATTTGAAGAGTGGAATACCGGCCCGTTAAATGCAGTTCGAATACCTTTGCACGTTCTAAAGTCGCTACAAATACAGAAATTTTTGCCCATTGCCGAGTTGGATCGTGGTTTTGTGCAACCCGAGTATCCGAATCAGGTGATCGTGTCATATATGCAGGCAGGTCTAATATGTGAATTTGTTAGACGAGAATTTGGCTTTAGTAATCTGGTCGATATGTTGAATAACTATGCGGAAGGCGCAACTACTACTCAGGTAGTTGCTCAAGCGCTGGAATTAGCAGTCGACGAATTTGATAAGCAATTTTTTGAGTATTTTCAGCAAGAGTACGGTGCACAAATCGAACAGTTGGATGATTGGAACGCGCTACGCGAGGCGGCTGCAAAATCACTAACTAACATGGAATGGGATGATGCATTGGAAAATGCGCAGCAAGCGATAGATATGATGCCTGGTTATGTTGAAGTCGATAGCCCCTATTTGGTTAAGGCCGAAGCGCTGGCTGGTAAAGAAGATGTTGCGACTCAAATGGCCACACTAGAAACTTTTTGGCGCGGCGGTGGGTATGAAGCTTCGGCGTTACTTGAGCTAGCTACATACTTAAACGATCAACAGCGTTTGGATGATGCTATCAAGGTGCTACAAAGCCAGCTTTTGGTTACCCCATTTGATTTGGAGTTGCATTTTTTATTGGGTGATATTCTGTTGCAGCAATCCCGCGCCGAAGAAGCATTAATAGAATATCAGGTCGCGCTTGCGCTTGATCCGCTTGACAAAGCGGGGGCATATTACAGAATGGCTAATGCGCTTTACCACACAGGGGATATCGAGCAGAGTCGGAGTAACACGTTAACTGCTTTGGATCTGGCGCCGCATTATCGCCCAGCACAGAAGCTGCTTAAGTCGATACTTAGCTATAGCGCTGAATAGTTGACAATGAATAAGTGGAAAAAACCTAAAATTACAGCTTTATTGACCAGTTTAAATAGATAGCATAATCCCAGTAATTGAAATTAGATTAGTAACCAGGACTCAGAAATGACTAAATTGGAAGATACCCCCGCAAGTACTGAAGCGGCACCAAGTGCTAAGGAAACCGCTACTAAAGAGAAAAGTGCCAAGGCAAAAAATAGTACGGTAAAGAGTACTAGGCCAAAATCGTTAGATAAGATGTCTGAGGAAGAAACTCGTGAATTAGTTGCGTTGTTTACTCAGCGTATGGCGGGGATTCGAGAGCAAGTGGGCAAGGCAGTTGTTGGCCAGCAAGAAGTTGTTGAACATTTGTTGGTAACCTTGCTGGTTGGCGGGCATTGCCTGATTACTGGTATGCCTGGCACGGCAAAAACATTACTGGTAAGGACCATTGCGGAAGCTCTCGGGTTGAGTTTTAAGCGTATCCAGTTTACCCCGGACTTAATGCCAACGGATATTACCGGCACTGATATTGTTGACGAGGGCCCCGATGGCCGACAATGGAAGTTTGTGCCAGGCCCGCTATTTGCAAACGTCGTGTTGGCGGATGAAATCAATAGAACGCCACCAAAGACCCAAGCCGCGTTGCTGGAGGCGATGCAGGAACAAACCGTTACTGTGCGTGGTAATAATCATCAGCTGGATAAACCGTTCTTTGTCCTTGCGACTCAGAATCCGATTGAACTAGAAGGGACTTATCCATTACCTGAGGCACAGTTGGATCGATTTTTATTCAATGTGATGCTGGATTATTTGTCTGCTGATGACGAGCTTGGTGTGGTTAATCGCTATACCAATCGCGTTAACCTGCCCAAGATTGAAGCGTGCACTAACCAGGAAGAAATACTTAAGTTTCAATGGTTGGTTCGACAGGTGCCGGTATCCGAGGAGGTTAATCGACACGCTGTAGATTTGGTAAGAGCAACCAGACCTGACGATGAACTGGCATCAAGTATGGTTAAAAAGTACGTCAAATTTGGTGCCAGTGTGCGGGCAACAATGTTTCTTACCTTGGCAGCTAAAGCGCGCGCTTTGTTAGAGGGGCGGTACCACGTGACTACCGATGATTTGAAGTCTCAGGTATTGCCGGTGTTAAGGCATCGCGTATTGGCTAACTATTTCGCCGAATCTGACGGGGTCAGTGTTGATGATATTCTGAACGATATGATTAATACCCGATTGGCAAACTAGTCTAGATTTTATGCCTGCACCTAAAGCAAACCCGATGCAACGATTATTAGACCCGGCAGTATTATCGAGTTTGTCAAATTTGGAACTAGTCGCGCGTACGGTTGTGGATGGGGTAATGGTTGGATTGCATCGTTCTCCTAGGTTTGGGTTTAGTCAGGAATTCGCTGAATATAAACCGTATACCGAGGGTGATGATCCCCGATATATCGACTGGAACGTATATGCCAGGAGTGAACGGACATACATTAAGCGTTTCCGCGGCGAGACCAATTCACCATTAATGATTTTGTTGGATAGTAGTGCCTCAATGGGGTATCAATCAGAACAGTCAACGGTAAGTAAGATGCAATACGCAAACTATCTGGCTGCGAGTTTGGCGTATATGGCATCCAAGCAAAATGATGCGGTAGGGTTGATGGTTTTCGATGAGCAGGTTAGAGACTATCGCCCGCCTTCAAGTCGGTCTGGTCAGTTGCAAGTAATCTTGCATTGCTTGGATAAAGTGGTCGCGGAACGCGGTACTGTATTTGAAGAACCTGCGACACAAATTGGAGCGTTGGGTATCAAAAAGGGTATGGTTGCAGTGATTTCGGATTTTTATTGTGATTATGAAAGCTTATTGCAGTCGGTTCGTCCGTTAGCTTTTCAGGGGCAGGATATTATGATGTTCCAGATTATGGATCCGGCAGAGATTAAACCTGAAATTAAACAACCGGGGCCATTAAAAGACGCTGAAACGGGTCAGGTCGTTGAAGTTTCACGCGAATACATGCAAAAACAGTATCCAATAAAGATGCAACAGCATATTGCCTCACTAGAAAATGCGGCAGCGGCTGTACGAGCAGATCATGTGTTAATGCAGACAACAGAGCCACTTAACCAGGGTTTAAATGGTTATCTGCGCTTTCGTACGAGGCGCAGCTAAGCTACTGCTATAGATTATGGGTCTTCTTGCACCACTATTTGCTTTAGGCGCAGTTTTGGCGGCCTTGCCGTATTTTTTACATCGTTTAAGTACTGTAACACCAGATCAACAGGAATTTGCTTCTGCGATGTTGCTTTCTCCAACACAGAAACGCGAACACGTTCGGAAACAACTGCGCTACCTAATATTAATGATATTGCGTATTTTGCTGTTGCTTGCGATTGTATTTGCGTTTGCCCGACCATTTATGGATCAAGACTCTATATCTGTGTATAGCCAAGGAGCAGTTAACCATTTGTTAGTGATTGATGTCTCGGCATCAATGAGTGGTGCCGATAAGTTGGATAACGTAAAGCAGGCGGCGAAGGACTTTGTTCGATCAATGAAAAGGGGTGATCAAGCTCAATTATTTTTGGCAGACAACCAGTTACGCAGCATTGCCGGCCCGAGCCTTGAGCCGAATACTCTAATAGCAGCGATTGACGATATCGAGGTCAGTCGATTTAAGCTTGATTACGGTGTGATGATGTCCGGTTTAAGCAGTCGATTTCCAGATGACTGGTTTGACCACAAAATTCATCTGTTCAGTGATTTACAGCAATCTGGTATGCCTCGGCAGTTTGCAAAGCTAATTCCCGAACTGCCAGCAAATGCTAATGTTGAATTAGCTTTTTATCCTGAGAGATCGGAAAACTCTGCAAATTGGTTGATTGAGTTTATAGATACCGATGGTGATCAGGTTCGTGTTGGCATCAAAGGTTATCAATCTGACCAGCAGTCTCGAGCGATTACATTAGTGGTGAATGATGAAGAAATTGTAGAGCAATCCATTGATGTTTTGCCGTCCGGCCGTGCAATCGTAATATTTGATGGGATCCAGTTTAAGCCTGAAATAAATCGCGTACGCGCCAGCTTATTACAGCCCGATACATTAGAAGTTGATAACCACTTCAATTACGCCGTTGATCGGTCTCCGCCGGAACCGGTTCCACTCATAACGGTAAATCCTTATTCGCGATCGGTAACGTACATGAGTACTGCCTTGCGCACCGTCGGTGCCCCTGGAAATAGTCAAACGGCTGCGAACTGGACAGTAGAGCCAGTTATGGTCGATAATTTTGATCCACGGACATTAGAGCGTTATAACTGGGTATTGATCGATGATATAGGGCTAATACCCCAAGCACTAGAGGAAGAGCTCGTAAGGTTTTTACAGGCCGGTGGTGCGGTGTTTGCCGCGGCCGGGGAGCGTACGCTGGGATTAACCCAAGTGCCCCTAAGTGGGCATTCGGTGCCAGATGATGCTGATACTTCATTGGCCATTGCCCAGCAGAATTTTTTAGGTGTTTCCCGGGTTGAATCCAGTCATCCGATTCTTGATGGTTTAAAAGGATGGGTAGATATTTCGATCAGCCAAAGCCTATCTATCGAAGCCAATGAGTCAGATCGGGTTCTGGCTTGGTTGAGTAACGGTGAACCTTTACTATTTGAGCAACGAGTAGGTCGAGGGCGCCTAGTAGTATTAACTACTAGCTTGGATAATGAATGGAATAATATTCCAGTCAAACCTCTGTTCGTTGGTTTAATTGGTCAGGCGGCAAACTATTTATCACAACGAGAAGCAGTCACGATACAGAAATTGGCAGGCGAATACTTGTACGATGATGAGCTCTCAGGGGTCGGTATACAGCAAGGTGAGCAAAGCACCGCTGGGCAAATTATTAACCCTTTTGGAGAGACCCTGGTCGAGTTGGGTAGTACTTCAAACTTAAGCCAAAGGCAGCTGATTCACACAGGCTTTTATGAGCTTCATAACGCTAGCGGACAGAGCCTTGTCGGCGTGAACATTGCGCCAGCCGAATCAGATACCAGCTCCTTGTCTGAGGAATACCTTGAACAGTGGGTTGCCGCGGTAAGCGGGCAGGCTGAAACTATTGAAAACGTAAAATTTAAGGAATCTGAGAGTGGCTTGAAAAATGATAGTAAGCCGGTTATAGAGCTTTGGCGTATTTTAGTTATGTTAGCGTTATTCTTACTACTAACTGAGTCTTTGCTTTCAACCTTTTATTTGCGGCGAGCTCAATTACTCGAGTCGCAGGGTACTAATACGTGAAGTTTTGTGGCTTTTTGAAATACAGTACTATAGTTGCGTGTTAGGGCTATATTAAGCGCAGAGGTTATTTATTATGAATGCTTCCGAAAGACTCGATAACTATTTGGCTGAATTTAGAGCCCGACTGCGTAAGCGCACTTTGGTCGGAGGTTTGGCTCTGTGGGCTGTTTTTGCATTGGGGGTCTCGGTAGCCCTTGCATATATTGCGATACGTTCGGGTTTTGCAGATACGGTAGTTTGGCCGGCTAGAATTGCTTTAATCTCATTGCTAGCCTTGGGTGTATATGCTTTTATTCGACTGCCGATGCGTTGGGTTTCAGACAGTGCGGATAACGACCTAGAGTCACGTGTTGCACAGTTCGAGGGGCGCATACATACCTACAGTACTATAGGTTCGGCAAATCCAATGCGTACATTATTGGCTGAAGACGCACTGCAGATTGCTACAAAGAATTCGGTTGAAGACACCATACCGAGCAAACAAATTGGTATACCAATTGGCATTAGTGTGTTGGCGCTAATTGCAGCATTGTGGCTATTATTTGCCGGCCCTGGCTTATTTAATTTTAGTTTGCAGCATTTATTTGCCGGGTGGGCTGTTGACGGATTGTTGCCGCCTCAAGTTATTAGTGTAACTCCCGGTGATGAATTGATAAGACGGGGTGGGCGGTTAAATATTGAGGTCAGTATTAGTGGTTTTGAACCAGATTCTGCGACATTACATGTGCAAAATGTCGGTGGGGAGTGGCGAGAAGTAGCGATGACTCCAATGCTGATTTCCAGTAGTGACGACTCTGAGGTTTCCAGCGCTTACGATTTTACTTTTTTCTCTGTGCGCGAACCGATGAGTTATTACGTTTCAGCTTTAGGGGTTAGAACCCCGGAATATCAAGTCGATGTGGTCGATTTGCCTGGTATAAAAAACCTTAAACTGACTTATAACTATCCTGAATGGACAGGTCTAGACCCGGAATTAAAAGAGCAGGGGGGTGATATACAAGCTATACCAGGTACCCGCATCGACTTGGAGGTTGTGTTGGATTCTCCAATTCCTAGTGGCGAGGTGATTCTTAACGGGAACTCACAAAACCTACTAATAGCAGCCTCCTCAGCATTTACTGATTTTGAAATTGAAGCTGATGGAAAGTATTACATTGCTGCTTTGCTAGGTGGCGAGCAAGTACGTTTAAGTGATGATTACTTCATTACTGTGGCTGGTGACAAGAAGCCTGAAATTAAATTTGTTCGGCCTGGGCGTGACTGGCGGGCAAGCAACATCGAAGAAGTGACTATCGAGATAGTAGCCGAGGATGATTTTCGTCTGGTTAATATGGAGCTTAAGTATTCTGTTAATGGTGGCGAGTGGGAGTCCGTCAGCCTACCTGCTGATCAAAATAAAATAAATGTTGAGTATTTGTTTTATCTGGAGGATATGGGTGATTCAACCGAACAATTGTCTCCAGCATCGACTACTACTGTTATGCCCCCTGTTGTTATGCCATTGGAAGAAGGTTTCGTTGATATCGACAGTGCACTTGAACCTGAGACAGGAGCTGACATGCCCAAGGGCATAGTAACTGGATTGGTAGCTGGTGATTTGATCTCTTATTACGCTGTAGTTAAAGATCGGTCTCAGCAAGCGCAAACTGATATGTTTTTTGTCGAGGTTCAACCGTTTGATCGACGTTTTTCCCAGTCGCAACAAGCGGGTGGAGGTATGGGGGGTGGGCAACAGGGAGCTAGCGAACAGGAAATTTCCCAGCGTCAACGAGAGATTATAGTTTCTACCTGGAATCTGCTTCGGGAACAAACTGAAGCAGACTCGGCTTTTTCCAATAACCCTGAATTTGATGGGCGGGTAACGGATAACTCACTTTTACTTTCTGGCTTGCAGGCATCTTTGGCGGAAGAAGCGCAATCTTTGATTGAAACCGCGACTTCGCGTCAATTAACTTCTGATCCGCGGGTCAAGACCTATACCAAACATTTGGAAAAGGCGATAGATGCGATGACGCCTGCAAGTGAGCGCCTGGCTGAAATTGATTTAGAGAAGGCGATTCAACCTGAACAAACCGCGTTACAGCATTTATTGCGTGCAGACGCTGTATTTAATGATATTCAGGTGAGCATGTCTAACCCGGGTTCTGGCGGGATGGGGGGAGGACAAGCAGGTGCGGATTTGGCTGAGATGTTTGAGCTGGAAATGGATCTCGAGCAAAACCGTTACGAAACTGGTGAGCGGGCAACACCGGAAGCAGCTAGCGAAGAAACTGAAAACGTAATGGATGAACTTGCTGAATTAGCACGTCGGCAAGAGCGGTTGGCAGAGAACCTGGGGAATACCTCAACTCCAATGGAGGAACAACGTTGGCAACAAGAATTACTGCGTAGGGAAACCGAGGAATTGCGCGAACGTTTGACTGATATGGCACAGCAGCCATCAAATGGCCAGCAGGGCCAGTCAGGACAACAAGGTCAAGCGGGACAGCAAGGTCAACCCGGACAATCAGGCCAGACCGGGCAGCCGGGGCAAAGCGGTCAATCCGGCAGTCAGTCAGAATTAGCAGATTCCGATAACGGTCAGCCTAATAGTCCTCAACAGGACGAGTTAAATCGTCGACTTGAAAGCGCTCTTGATGCAATGGACCGGGTTAGTAAGGCTATGCAAGGAGGCGATACGACCGACCTGGCACGGGCAGCCGCTGAAGCACAGCGTCAGTTGGAAGGCGCTGGTGAAAGAATGGAGCAGGGCCAAAATGAAGCAATCGCTCAGGGTTTTGATGATATGGCCCGTGATGCAGCAGAGCTGTACACCGACCAACGTGCACTTGAAGATGAATTGATGGCTGGCATTCGAAAGGCGGTTGCTGAAATGCCGGCAGGAACCGATCGTATCTCCGATCCTTTCACGTATGAAGAACATACCGAGTTCGGTTCGATCAAGCGCGATATGCTGGGTCGCTTACAAACTCTGAACGATGAAATGCAGAGAGCGGCTAGCCAAGTCAAACGTGAGTCACCTGGTGTCGCTAGAGCATTGGAGGCAGCAGATCAAGCACTGAGAGAATCAGAAATAACCAGTCAGTTAGATCGCGCCGCGGCTTATATGAATCAGGGTGCTACATTATATATCGCTAATAGCGAAAGTATTGTGACTAGCAGTTTGCGTGAGTTAAGAGAGCGGCTGGATTTAGCTCGCCAGATGTATAATCAGGCTGACCGTGAGCTTGATCAGTTTGATCAAACATTAGCCGATCTTCAGGCTAGCCGCGATGAAATCCGAGAATTGGTAGAGGGTAGTCAGTCCGAGGCTGAGACAGGCTCGGGTAATTCAGGTATGCGAGAGCAAACGAACCTGGATGATCAGGTGACAGGGGCGCCAGGTGAGGGCGGCCTAGCTAGTTCTGGGCAACAGGAGACAGGCTCAGCGCCAGGGCAGGCTACAGGGGCCCAGTGGGGTGGAGGTGGGGAGCAGGGCCGTACAGAAGGTTTACCAACTCGGGGATATTGGGCCGACGCACGCACCTTTGACAGAGAGTCTGCAGAGGCCGCTAACCGTGAGTTAGGCCAGCTAGCCAGTGGCATCGGAGGTGTTATTGGTGGTTTGAGAGATAGAGGTGTATCTGAGGGCGACGTAGGTGAAATTCAGAATTTAGTTCGACAGCTTCAGAATGATGTTGTTTTAGGTGATCAGAATTCGATTGTAGAGCTCAGTAGAACACTGGCGCTGCTCGAGCAATTGGAGCAAAAAATTGCGCAAGGGCTAGATGCGCAGCAAGTCCTTACGCGTAATGAGCGAGTTCAGGAAATCCCGAATGAGTATAAGGATGCAGTCGCTAACTATTATCGTCTTTTAAGTGCGGGGAGCGATGCTGCAGAATCCGAAATACAATAGTAGAACCCAAGCCTAACAGTGAGATAAATATGCGTAAGGCAATCATTTGGTTTTTATTAGCATATACCGCTCTGGCCTCAATGACAGCAATGGCTCAGCGTTTTGGCGGAGGTGGCCGTTGGAATACTGAACAGAATATACCTCCGAGTACTGAGATCGTCGTAGCGCGTTGGAAATTTGGTAATAACGGTTGGGTTGGTGGTTTTGGTTGGGCGCATAATTATCCAAGTTCGGATCAAAATTTGAATCAGTTTATCCAGGAGGCAACCGGTATTGATATAGATCGAATGTCTTATTTGTGGATTGATCTTGGTGATGAAAACGTGTTTGATTACCCTTTCGCGTATGTATCTGAGCCTGGCGAAATGGAACTTTCCGAGCAGGAAGTCGAAAACCTTCGAGAATATGTTAATCGTGGAGGGTTTGTTTTGTTAGACGACTTTGACGGCCCTCAGCAGCTTGCAAATATGCAGGGCCAGGTACAACGGGCATTCCCTAATAAAAGCTGGGTTGCTCTTGATATTAGTCACCCTATTTTTCGGGCTCAATACGAGCTCGATGATCTGCACGCTATGGACGATTATGTATCTGGAGGGTATACAACCTATTACGCACTATTTAATGATGCTGGTGATGTGGTAATGGTTGCTGGGCACAATAATGATTTGGCGAATTTCTGGGATTGGTTTGATCTTCCCGGTACCCCAATAGGCCCAGCGACTGATGCTTTTCGTTTAGGCGTGAATTATATGGTTTATGCGCTTACTCATTAGTTAATTAAAATTGGCACTTCTAGCCATGTTTAAAGTTATCGTCTAAACCAACTTTATCTATAATCCGGCTTTGATTTAGCGTACAGCATAGGTAAGATACGCCTCCGAAAATTGCGTGTTTATGTATTTGGTGAGCCGCGTATCCGTCTGATGAAAACTCCTGCCAATTAGCAAGGTTCCTCTTTATGAATGTACATGAGTATCAGGGTAAAGAAATCCTGAGGAAATACGGTGTAGCAACGCCGCGCGGTGTTGCTTGTTTTAGCGTTGGTGAGGCCGTACAAGCGGCTGAACAACTTGGTGGCAAAGTTTGGGTGGTAAAAGCTCAGATTCACGCTGGTGGTCGTGGCAAAGGCGGTGGTGTAAAGATTGCTACCAGCATTGAGCAAGTTCGCGAATACGCTGATGCTATCTTGGGTATGACTTTAGTTACCCATCAGACTGGCCCGGAAGGAAAATTAGTAAAGCGCCTTTACATTGAAGAAGGTGCGGATATTAAGGAAGAGCTGTACGTTGGCATGGTGGTCGATAGAGTTACTCAGAAAGTTGTTTTGATGGCCAGTTCTGAAGGCGGTATGGAAATTGAACAGGTTGCCGCGGAAACACCCGAGAAAATATTTAAGGTAGCTATAGATCCAGTCGAGGGCCTACAAGACAATGATGCTAGAGATGTAGCTGTCAAGATTGGTATTCCTGAAGTAGGCCTTGATCAAGCAGTATTGTTTTTACAGGGTTTGTATCAAGCATTTTGGGACACAGATTGCTCACTTGCAGAAATTAATCCACTAATTGTTACTGGTGATGATCAAGTGCTGGCATTGGATGCTAAATTAAATTTTGATTCCAATGCTTTGTTTCGGCATCCTGAAATTACCGCATATCGTGATTTGGATGAGGAAGATCCAGCTGAAATTGAAGCTTCCCGTTGGGACCTGAGCTACATCTCACTTGATGGGAATATTGGCTGTTTGGTGAATGGCGCGGGTTTGGCAATGGCGACAATGGATATCATTAAGTTATATGGCGGTGAACCTGCTAACTTTTTGGATGTTGGTGGTGGCGCAACCACTGAGCAAGTAACCGAAGCATTCAAGATAATGTTGGATAATCCAAAAGTAGAAGGCATTTTAGTGAATATTTTCGGTGGAATTATGCGCTGCGACGTAATTGCCGAGGGTTTGGTGGCTGCTGCTAAGGAAGTGAATTTGTCTGTACCGCTAGTGGTTCGGCTTGAAGGTACAAACGTTAAAAGAGGGCGCGAAATTTTAGCAACGTCTAGAATAAACCTGGTCACCGCTGGAAGTATGGCGGATGCGGCCGAAAAAATAGTCACTGCGACAAAAGTTTGAGAGGCCAGAGGAATTAACCATGTCTATTTTAATAAATAAAGATTCTCGGGTTATTACCCAGGGTATTACCGGCAATACCGGTAATTTTCATACGACGCAATGTTTGGACTACGCGTTTGGCAAAGATTGTTTTGTGGCGGGCGTAACACCGGGCAAGGCAGGGCAGAGTGTTGAAGGTGTGCCGGTATACGATACGGTGGCCGAAGCTAAATGTGAAACTGGTGCAAACGTATCGGTTATTTATGTGCCTCCAAAGTTTGCCGCTGCGGCGATCGACGAAGCTGTAGATGCCGAAATCGATGTGGTGATTTGTATTACTGAGGGTATTCCGGTGCGAGATATGATTAAAACTCGTGACCGTATGAACAAACTGAATAGCAACACCAAGTTGATCGGCCCAAATTGTCCCGGCGTGATTACTCCGGATGAAATCAAAATTGGCATTATGCCTGGCTATATCCACAAGAAAGGCCCAATTGGCGTAATTTCTCGATCCGGTACATTAACCTATGAGGTTGTGCATCAGTTAACTGTTTTAGGCCTTGGCCAATCATCTTGTATTGGCATAGGCGGCGATCCAGTTAATGGAGCCAAGCACCTTGATGTCATGCAATGGTTTAATGATGATCCCAAAACTGAAGCGGTGATCATGTGTGGCGAAATTGGTGGTAGTGATGAAGAAGATTGTGCGGCTTGGATTAAAGATAATATGAGCAAGCCGGTGGTTGGTTTTATCGCTGGTATAACCGCACCACCTGGAAAACGAATGGGGCACGCCGGTGCGATTATTTCTGGCGGCAAGGGTACTGCAGAGGCTAAGATTGAAGCGCTTGAAGATGCCGGTGTACATGTTACTAGAAGCCCGTCGGAAATGGGTTCGACGATGAAGAAGGCGTTAGCTTAAATTCGGTCATTAACGCGTATTCGAGTAATTTATGTAGCATGGGGCGGCGGCAAGTTGATTAGTAGTCGTTGAATATAACCAATTATATCTGAAATAAGAGTCAATCGGTTTTGCAGTTTAGCCCTTGTTTATGTAGAATCCCGCCGCTTCGGGGTTTAGTGTTGGTAATGTTACCAACAAGAGGTTCTGATACTCCTTGTTTCACCGACAATTTCGTTGGGGAACTGTTTAATCCGTAAGGAGATAAAATTGAGACACTATGAAATAGTGCTGCTGATTCATCCGGATCAGAGCGAGCAAGTCAGTGGTATGTTGGAGCGTTATGCTGCTGTAGTCACTGATGCAGGCGGTACAGTGCACCGTCAGGAAGATTGGGGTCGACGTCAGTTGGCATATCCGATTAACAAAATTCATAAAGCACACTATTTACTTCTGAATATTGAAGCAACCGACGAAGCTCGAAAAGAGCTGGAAAGTTTATTTCGCTTCAACGATGCTGTAATACGAAACCTGATTATTAAGCAGAATTCTGCCGTTACCGAAGTTTCCAAGATGATGGTTGAAGTGGAAGAAGAGCGTAAGCGCGAAGATGAACGCGCTGTTGAACGCGCCGCTGAAGAAACCCGGATGCGTAAAGCTCAGGAAGTACGTGCTGCCGCTCAAGCAGAGGCCGATGCAGCTGCTACTAAGGACGCTCTAGCCGAAGAAGCTCCAGCCGAAGAAGCTCCAGCCGAAGAAGCTCCAGCCGAAGAAGCTCCAGCTAAAAAGGCCCCAGCTAAAAAGGCCCCAGCTAAAAAGGCTCCAGCTAAAAAGGCTCCAGCTAAAAAGGCTCCAGCTAAAAAGGCTCCAGCTAAAAAGGCTCCAGCTAAAAAGGCTCCAGCTAAAAAGGCTCCAGCTAAAAAGGCTCCAGCTAAAAAGGCTTCAGCTAAAGAAAAAGATGAGGTGAAAGAATAATGGCACAGCGACAGAAACAGAAACCACGTAGAGGTGGAAATCGTCAGAGCCGTAAAAAACGATTTTGTAAATTTACAGCTGAAAATTTCACTTACATTGATTACAAAGACATCGCGATCCTAAAAGGTTGTATAGGTGACACTGGCAAGATTATTGCCAGTCGTAATTCCGGCACCAAGGCACGTTTTCAACGTCAATTAACGACCGCTGTTAAGCGGGCTCGTTTCTTAGCGTTATTGCCTTACACCGATAGTCATTAGGGGGCGAGTATGCAAGTTATTCTGCTTGAAAGAATTGCTAACCTGGGAGAACTCGGGCAATTAGTAAACGTGAAGCCTGGTTACGCGCGTAACTACCTTGTTCCACAAGGTAAAGCGACTGTTGCGACTGAGCCAAACATAGAAGCATTTGAAGCGCGTCGTAAAGACCTTGAAGCTGCAGCGGCTGGCAAGATGGGTGCTGCTGAATTACGTCGAGATGCTATGGAAGGTCAGAAAGTTGTAATTGCCGAGCGCGCAAGTGAAGAAGGTAAGCTCTTTGGTTCGGTTGGTGTGCAAGAAATTGTAGACGCGATGACCGCCGCAGGTTTTGAATTAGAAAAATCCGAAGTACGTATGCCAGATGGTCCAATCAAAGAGGTTGGAGAATTAAAAGTGCAACTATCTGTACATTCAGAAATTCAGTTTAATATTGTCGTTGAGGTTGTTGCAGAAGCCTAGAATTCAAACTTGCGCCTAATTAATTTTAATAGGTAGTTCGTCGACTAAAATTAGTAGTATTTATTAAACTGAACAAAAAAGCGCTTTAGGTTAATCCTAGGGCGCTTTTTTAATGTGTGCCATCATGGGGCTAAGTTTTTTGGCAAGTTATAATTTCGTACAAATCCGTGGCGATTCCCATGGCGAAGTTTTGGGTTGCGAGGTATGCTTATTGATCCACGCGATTTCTATTTTAAAGTGAGAAAACACGTACCGTGATAGATCCTGTTCCGATTACTTCTGCTAGCGGCCAACCCGGTCGGACTCACGAGGACAGCTTACGTATGCCTCCGCAGTTAGTAGAGGCTGAACAATCATTACTAGGGGCACTACTACTTGATAATCGATTGATTGATGAAGTTAGTGGCGAGGTGGAAGCCAGGGATTTTTATCGTGCAGACCATCGTAAAATCTACGAAACTATCCTGGTTCTTTATGAGCGAGCTGAACCTATTGACGTTCTGACGGTGTCGGAAGCTATGTCAACTTCCGCTGAAGGAAGTAGCGATAACGTAGGCAATGATTTGGCTTATTTAGGCAGTCTTGCCAAGAATACTCCGAATACAGGTAATGCCTTACCGTACGCGAGAATCGTCCGTGATCGGGCTGTGTTGCGGCGATTAATAGAAACCGCTAACGATATTAGTCGCAGTGCTTACAATCCGGAAGGCTTGGAAACCGATGCGGTATTAGACCTTGCCGAGCAGGCAATATTTGAAATTGCACGTCAGGAATCGAGAGGTTCAGAAGGCTTTCAGAGTATTGGGCCTTTACTGGCAGAATCAATAAATCGTATAGAGGCTTTACATGAAAGTGGCGATTCGATAACTGGAGTGCCAACTGGTTTTACTGATTTGGATGAAATGACTTCCGGGCTGCAAGAGGCTGATTTGGTGGTTGTCGCCGGCCGCCCTTCTATGGGCAAAACGTCGTTCGCGATGAATCTTGTTGAGCACATTGCAATTGATCAAAATAAACCGGTAGCTGTATTTAGTATGGAAATGCCGGGTAATCAATTGGCAACTCGGATGTTGGCTTCTTTAAGTCGTGTTAGTGCGCAAAAGCTGCGTAGCGGCAATTTGAGTAATGAAGACTGGCCACGCTTGACTAGTGTGGTGACTATGCTTTCAGGTAAACCAATATTTATAGATGATACCCCAGCGTTAAACGCGCTTGAGCTTCGCTCTCGTGCAAGACGATTGGCATCTGAGCAGGAGAATGGCTTAGGCGCCATTATGATTGATTACCTTCAGCTAATGCAGGGTGGCGACGGGAATTCAGATAATCGGGCGACGGAGATATCTGCTATCACCAGGGCGCTTAAATCGCTGGCTAAAGAACTGTCAGTGCCGATTATTGTACTATCGCAGTTGAATCGAAGTTTGGAACAACGCCCAAATAAGCGGCCTATAATGTCTGATTTGCGTGAATCAGGAGCAATTGAACAAGATGCTGATCTGATCATCTTTATTTATCGAGATGAAGTCTATAATGAGGATTCGGATGCTAAAGGAACAGCCGAAATAATTGTTGGTAAGCAACGTAATGGACCCATCGGCACCACTCGGCTAACCTTTTTAGGTGAGTACACACGATTTGAAAACTACGCAGGAAGCAGTTTTTCTGATAGTTTTTAGAAAGTACCGTTACGTGAGAATTACATATTAACCCATATAGTTCCACAATTTTTCGGGGGTACTTAAATATCAAAGATTAGGCCTTCGGTAACACTAACGGCAGCTCAGGCAATGGCGAAAGAGAAAACTGTATTTGTATGTAACGCTTGCGCTGGAGAGCACCCCAAATGGACGGGTCAATGCCAAAGCTGCGGTGAATGGAATACCTTACATGAACAAATTCAGGCGGCGACAGGTAAGGATGTTTCGCGTTTTAGCGGCCTTACGCCACAGCGTGAAATTACTAGCCTTCATGATGTAAAAAGTGAAAACGTTTCACGAATAGAGTGCGGTATATCCGAACTTGATAGAGTTTTGGGTGGTGGTCTGGTACCAGGCTCAGTTGTTTTAATTGGAGGAGATCCCGGTATCGGGAAATCGACTTTGTTATTGCAGTGCGCATCTAATTTGGTTGCCATGTTGCCTACATTGTATGTTTCCGGTGAAGAAAGTTTGCAGCAAATAGCTATGCGCTCTGAGCGTATGGGGTTAAAAGATACAGACCTTGGATTATTGACTGATAACAATCTCGAACAATTATTGGCCACAGCTCAAAGTCATAAGCCTAAATTACTAATTGTCGATTCGATTCAAACTCTATATACAGATCAATTAACCTCTGCGCCGGGTAGTGTTGCTCAAGTTCGCGAAACCGCTGCTCGCCTGGTTCGTTTTGCCAAGCAAACCGATACCACCGTGATTCTGGTTGGACATGTAACAAAAGACGGTAGCATTGCTGGGCCACGAGTGCTTGAGCATATGGTTGATACGGTTTTGTACTTTGAAGGCGAGCGTTCTAGTAGTTTTAGACTGATTCGAGCGATAAAAAATCGTTTTGGAGCAGTTAATGAAATAGGTGTGTTCGCGATGACGGACACAGGCTTACGTGAAGTAACCAACCCGTCTGCGATGTTCATAGAGCGATACCAACCAGATTCACCTGGTAGTATTATTCTGGTTGCCAGAGAGGGAACGCGTCCGTTGCTGGTTGAAGTTCAGGCATTGGTTGACCAATCGTCGCTAGGTAATCCGCGTAGAGTGAGCGTTGGACTTGACTCGTCTCGTCTGGCTATATTGCTCGCTGTGTTAAATCGTCATGCAGGTGTGTCAATGTATGATCAAGATGTTTTTGTTAATGTCGTTGGTGGTGTGAAGGTACATGAACCAGCAGCAGATTTGGCAGTGCTGTTGGCTGTGATATCTAGCTTTCGAGATCGTACTATTCCAGCGGATCTAGCAGTATTTGGCGAGTTGGGGCTAACCGGCGAAGTTCGGCCAGTACAGGGTGGGTTGGAGCGAATTCGTGAAGCGGAGAAACTGGGCTTTAAGCGAATTATTATTCCAGAGGCAAATAAGTCGGGTAGTTCAAAAGCGAAAATATCTGTCGAACCTGTATCTCATCTTTCGCAAGTATTAGCCAAGGTTTTTAATGACTAAAGGGCTAGGCCGGCTAATCATTCATTACATTATTGTCAGGCTAAATCGTTAAAAACGTATTTCTATGCCACTTTTACCTCTTAAACTGTTGCCACGTTAAATACTTGCATAGCTGAGTAGAGAAATATCGGAAAAGTCTTCGCTAATAATTTCAATAGGCTTGGTCATAGGGCTAATTCTTTTGGGGTCACCGCAGGGAATGCTGCTTTAAACTATCGTGCGATGGAACGAACGGTGCTGGATAAGGGTCTAGTAGAACAGGAGTATCCCGCCAATATGGTTATTTGGCCAATTCCTTAGTTAGGTGGTTAGTAATAATCTGGAACAGCTTTACATAGATGTAGATCGAAATAGAAAGACGATGATGGGTTTTCTTCGCGCCTCAGGTATACCCGATAGTGAAATCAGTATTACAATCGTCCAGGTTGTTGATAGTTTCGCTAACGATTATGGCGCTGCCGATAATATTAAATATCGTTACACAGCCAATCAGAATGTTACGGTTTACTCCCGCAATGTCGATGTTGTATGTTCAGCTATGGGGCGTGTGGATATCTTGGGCCGGGAAGGAATGCCATTAACTGGAGCAGATTACAATTATTACACCCAGTATTTATTTTTAGACCTAAATGCAGCCAAACCTGCAATGATTGAGCAAGCTATAACCAATACCCGGACAGTGGCACAAAAGTTTGCTGAAGATTCCAGTAGTGAGTTAGGTAAGATTAGGTTGGCGCGTCAGGGGCAATTTAGTGTTTCAGATAGAGATAGTAATAACTCGCATATTAAAAACGTTCGGGTTGTTACAACAGTGAAGAATTATTCGGCTGATTAAGTTTTTACGCAACGCCAGTTAGTTTTATGCCGTGCTTATGTAATGCAGTATGGGCGCTTTTTATAATACCAGAAGCATCCAGCCCGCATGCCGTAAGCATGTCAGTTTGTAAGCCGTGTTCGATGTAAGAGTCGGGCAAGCCAAGATTGATAATCGGCGTAGTGATACTCTGACTTGCGAGGAATTCATTAACACCTGAGCCAGCACCGCCATTGGTAGTATTCTCTTCTAAGGTAATAAGCAGGCTATGATTTTTAGCTAAATCTAGAATAAGTTGTTCGTCCAGTGGCTTAATAAACCGCATATTAGCAACCGACGCGCCTAATTTTAATGCGGCGCCTAAAGCAGCGGGTAATAAGGCGCCAAAACTTAAAATTGCAATGTTATTACCCTTGGTGCTTATCTCTCCTTGCCCAATAGGTATAGCAGTCATTTCAGTTGTTTCTTTTGTACCAGTACCACTACCACGTGGGTAGCGTACACTTGACGGCCCCTGATGCTGGTAGGCTGTGTAAAGCATGTTTCTACACTCAGCTTCGTCGCTAGGGGCCAGTATCAGCATGTTTGGCAGGCATCGCATAAAGGAATAGTCAAACGAACCCGCGTGTGTCGCACCATCTGCACCGACTAGTCCGGCTCGGTCTATTGCAAATGTAACATCTAGATTTTGAACACTAACGTCGTGAACTAATTGGTCATACGCGCGTTGCAGAAAAGTTGAGTAAATAGCAACGACCGGTTTCAGACCTTCGCAGGCGATGCCTGCAGCAAATGTAACAGCATGCTGTTCGGCAATACCAACGTCGAAATATCGATCTGGATACTGTTGAGAAAACTTAACCAGACCAGAACCTTCACGCATCGCTGGCGTAATACCCATTAGTTTTGTGTCTTTTTCCGCCATATCGCAGAGCCAATCACTGAATACATGGGTATAAGTGCGTTTACTAACCGATTCTTGTATCTCGCCTGTTTGGGGGTTGAAGGGACTAACACCATGGTATGCCAGTGGATCGCCTTCAGCAGGTTCGAAGCCTTTGCCTTTTTGCGTGACAATGTGCAGAAAACGCGGTCCGTCCAGCGCCTTTAGGTTTTGTAGGGTTTTAACCAAAGCGTCGATGTCATGTCCGTCTACGGGGCCGATATAATAAAAACCGAGCTCTTCGAATAATGTGCCTGGCATTACCATGCCCTTCATATGCTCTTCCCAACGGCGTGCAAGATCCTGAAATGGTGGTACGTTTTGCAACACGCCTTTTGCACCTTTGCGTATACCGGTGTACGCCTTACCCGAAAGCAGTCGAGCTAGATAGTTTCGAAGCGCCCCTACGTTTGGAGAAATTGACATGTCGTTGTCATTTAGTATTACCAGTAAGTTCGCATCCATATCGCCGGCATTATTTAACGCTTCGTAAGCCATGCCAGCCGTTAACGCTCCATCGCCAATAACGGCAACTACGTCGCGATCTTCTCCACGGCTGGCGGCCGCGACAGCCATACCTAGTGCAGCACTGATAGAAGTACTAGAATGACCAGCCCCGAACGTATCGTACACACTTTCTTCTCGCTTCAAAAAGGGGGATAAACCATCTGGTTTTCGAATAGTGTGCAATTGATCACGCCGTCCAGTTAAAATTTTATGTGGATAAGCCTGATGGCCGATATCCCAAACGATGCGATCATTCGGGGTATTGAACACGTAGTGCAACGCGGCGGTTACCTCGACCGCACCTAGTCCTGCAGCGAAGTGACCACCGACGCGCGCTAGAGTTTCGATCAGAAAACCACGGGTTTCTTCGCAGACCTGCTTTAAATCTCCCTGTTCAAGTTTCCTTAGATCCGCGGGTGAGTTGATTTTCGAGAGCAGTTCAAAATGTGTGCTGATAGGTTTATTCAATGTTGCTTATCAATATTTAAAGTTACGTGATAGGACAAGTGAATTAATACGTGCGTTCGACTACTTTGGTGGCTAATTCAACCAGTAGGCTATTATCGCTGAATGCAGACAAGCTTTCTATGGCTTCGTCATGCAAATCGCGGGCGTGTTGCCTTGATGCTTCAAGACCAAGAAGCACAGGATAGGTGAGTTTGTTGAGGCCTTGATCAGAGCCGACCGGCTTCCCAAGAGTTTTAGTATTGGACTCAATATCGAGAATGTCGTCAATCACTTGAAACGCCAAACCGATCTTCTCTCCGTAAACATCTAGCGCCGTTAGTGCTTCGATATCAGGTGATTGTGCAGCACATAGTGCCCCCATCCGGACGGAGGCTTTGATTAGCGCGCCAGTTTTGGATTTATGTATATTCTGTAAACGCAAAAGATTGCTGATTTGATTATCTATACCAGCGTTATTTTCAGCTTCCAGGTCTAACATCTGTCCTGCTACCATTCCCTCCGCACCCGCTGCTGAGGACAGGGTGCGACCAATTAATAATTGCTGATCGGAACTCAGAAAAGAACTTGCTGGTAGACCAAGAACGGCGTTCAATGCTTGAGCTTGCAAGGCATCTCCAGCAAGAATTGCGGTGGCTTCATCAAACTGTATATGGCATGTAGGCCGTCCGCGACGCAGCGCATCGTCATCCATTGCGGGTAGGTCGTCGTGTACTAGTGAATATGCATGCATCATCTCAATAGCAGCTGCTGGAAAATCCAAGGCATCTAATTCAGCGCGAGTACACTGGCCGCCACCGTAGACCAACTGCGCGCGCATACGCTTTCCACTACCCATGCAGGAGTAGTGCATGGCTGCCAGTAATGTTGGAGAGAGTGGGCGCGCACTTTCTATACTATTTATCGAGTAATTAAGTGAGTGTTCGCAAGAGCTGCTGGTTAGTAGCAGCTCTAATTTACGTTCAACACGTTCACGAAGCGCCGGCAAACTAGTCGGCATGG
>JAQWNC010000013.1 GCA_029246505.1 Arenicellaceae bacterium | reverse complement strand
GGCTGGAGGCTCGTTCGCAGTTTGAGCAGCCACTTGTGGCTGAACGTTAACTTCTACTTCGACTTGCCCTGTAGTCGATTCATTTCCACAAGCTGCCAGTAACAACAAACTTGAAGCAATACTAGAAATAAAAATGGCTTTGCTTAACATTATAGATCTCTCTTAATTAGGTGTAGCATTGATCTTTAAAAAGAAGATTTTACCTGTCAAACAGACTGAACAAAAGGAAATATAGCTTTGAATAAACCTAAACACTCTCGCCGGATTATTGTGTATTCAGTATGGGGGTTACTTGCGATCCCGTTTGCGTACATATCCATGCGCCATGCAACAGATACAATAAGTTACGGAAAAGTGATCCACGAAACCGGTCAATGGAGCGTTGGATTGCTATTTCTAGCTATGATAATCACTCCGCTGCGTCGAGTTTTCACTTCTGCCAAATGGGTTAATTCGCTTTTATACCATCGCCGTGCAATCGGAGTAGCAAGCTTCGTTTATGCGACCCACCACACCATCGTCTATTTAGAACGCAAATGGGGAGCAAACTTAATTCTCACCGAAGGATTGAAACCATCATTAGCGACAGGCTGGATCGCGCTGTTAATTTTTTTATTGCTGGCGCTATCCAGTAATAACCGCTCAGTTCTCATACTAGGCCGAAAATGGAAGCCTCTGCATCGCAGCGTTTATATTGCAGCGGCTTTGGTATTTGCACATTGGGCGCTTGCTTCGTTCGACCCGGTTCCCGCTTATATCGTTCTAGGCATGCTCTTCACGATAGAAATAATCCGCTTTATACCTAATAAAAAATCCTAGAACGCCGCTTGGCCAAGCGGTGGATGCTAAACCGCAATAATTACCCGCAAAGCATCTATATTTAAATGCAAAGTAGAAAAGAAATCTTCGGCTATTTGTAATTCTTGTTCAAAAAACTCAATCTCTTCATCTCGCACGTTTGGATTACGAAGCTTTAGCGCCCTGAGTCGCGAAATCTCCGCATTTAACTGTGTAGAGGCTTTTTCTGTCGCACGGCCGGCAATAATTTTTGCAGCCGGAGCAGAAAGCCTAACTGCGCGCTCACACATCTTTTTAAGATGCGCAGTTTTAGCTTGCATGATTTTACGTGCCAATTCGCGAGGTAGTTTTTCAATGTGCCGATTCAACATATTGTATCCGAGCGCTTTACTTACCTCTTGACCACCTGCATCAATAACCAACCGTACCGTTGCTCGGGCCAAATACTTTTGCAGCCGAGCCGGAACACTTGCAACAAATAGGCACTCTAAAAAAAAGCTTCCCACAGGGTAATCAGGATGCCGCAACAGAGCAAGCGTCGAGTTTCCCTTTTCACCCTTGGTTACACGCTCCAGTACTTGCTGCACCATATCGTGCTCCCAGGTTACAAACTGCATTTCCTCGTGAGCCAATGCCTTGTCCCGCACCCAGGCAATCGTCATCCCATCGTCCGATAAATGTGGAAACGGTTCTCGCATACGTCTCGATGGTCTTAACACCATGGCGGCCTCTGAATGCGCCTCACTATTAACGCCAAATGCATCAAAAACAGAGTCTAGGTAAGCTGGCAGGTCGGATTCTAGCTCAGCTTGTTCAATCTGGGATTTAAGCTTAGCTGCTACTGCAGGCCGACAAGAATTTGCCTCTAAAAGCACGTCTCGCCCCTGCTCCAATTCCAAATTAGCCTGTTCCACCGCTATGCTTACTTGCTTTATCAATGCAACAAGCTCGGTATTATCCTGCATCACTTGGGCAAGCTGGGTCCGGAACTGCTGATAAATTGAAAAAGCCGAAGGGCATGGTGCGTTAAGCGCATTCAGTGCCTGGTGGTACCAAGCAGCTAATGCATTTTGTGCGCCAGAATCAAGGTATGGTACATGAATATATATTTGGTCTTGTTGGCCAATTCGATCTATTCGACCTATTCGCTGTTCCAGAAGATCTGGATTCTCCGGCAAGTCGAAAAGTATCAAATCTTGTGCGAATTGAAAGTTTCGCCCTTCACTACCAATTTCAGAGCACAGCAGAATTTGAGTACCGTCTTCACCATCTGCAAAAAATACGGCCGCCCTATCTCGCTCCACAATACTCATACCTTCGTGAAACATTGCCGCATGCAAATTCATTCGCACACGCAGGCATTCGTACAAGTCCAACACGGTATTAATATTTGCCGCTATCAATAAAGTTTTTCTATGCCGGTCTTCACGCAAATACGATTCAAGCCATTCAATTCGTGGATCATGCTGAATCCAGGGCGCCTCTCCACCGAGCTCTGCATATACTAAATCCGGCGTTGGTGAGCACACAATTTCGGCTGTGTACTGCTTTGGTGTCGCTAACGGAGCAAGCGTCACTTTCCGCTCTGGAAAGCCTCCAACAGCTGCTCGCGTGTTTCTAAATAGCACACGACCTGTTCCGTGCAGATCTAATAGTTCGGCAACAACCTCATCTTGCTGCACTTCGGATAGTGGTTTATCGGTCACTAAAGCCTGTCGCACCGGCTCAGACTCACTATCAACCAATCGATTCACAATTAACTTTTGTTGTGATTTACTTAACTGTTCTCGGGCCAGCAAAGCCTGAATAGCCGGGGCAATTTTTTTATACCCGGCTTCTTCCGCCTCAAAATCTGCAAAATCTGAGTACCGTTCGGGGTCAAGCAATCGTAACCGAGCAAAATGGCTTTGCTTGCCTAGTTGCTGCGGCGTGCCAGTTAGCAATAGAACACTCGGTGTTGCCGAACTAATCGCATCAATAAGCTCATACTCTAAAGTACTCTCTTCCTCAGACCACTGCAGATGATGGGCCTCATCAACTACCAACATATCCCATTGTCCGTCTAGAGCACTTGAAGCGACCTCTGGCTGGCCACACAAAAACTCTAACGAACAAAGCACCAGCTGGCTGGCAAAGAACGGATTTTCAGCTTCCTCGCTTTCCTTGATGTCCAAAAAAGTATCTTCGTTCAGAAGTCGAAAAGCGAGTTGAAATCGACGCCGCATTTCTATCAGCCATTGATGCAACAAGCTCTCAGGCACCACAAGTAATACTCGATCAACTAAGCCATTAAGTAGTTGTTGGTGCAATATTAATCCAGCTTCAATAGTTTTACCCAGGCCAACCTCATCGGCTAATAGCACGCGCGGCGCATAACGGCTGGCAACTTTATTAGCCACATAAAGTTGGTGTGGGATGAGCTTCGCCCGTGCACCGACTAAACCTCGTGTTGGTGAGCTAGCAAGGGCTTCAACCTCCTGCCAGGTGTCTACGCGTAATCGAAACCATTTTTCATCATCTAACTGCCCGTTAAATAAACGCTCAGCTGGTCGATTCAGTTGAATATTAGGATCAAGCGCAACTTCGGACACCGGTGATCTATTCCCCTCCATGTCGACGCATTTATAGGTAATTAGCCCGGAAGACTCTTCAATTTCCTGAACTCTTGACTGCTCGCCATCGGTATTGGCGATTTGATCACCGACCGAAAATGTTATACGGGTTAATGGTGAGCCTTGCTTTGCATAGACCCGGGTTTCACCAGTCAACGGATACGCGACCGCTACGGTCCGGTGATCTGCCTCTACTACTATGCCCAAACCGAGAGAAAGGTCGCTATCGTTCAGCCATCGTTGGCCGATAATAAAGTCATTCATGGAAATCAAACAGACTAAAATTCGATGCGCGATTATAGGGCTTTTACAGCGTCGCGTTCATACAATTTACGCGCTACTTATTGATGCACCTCAAGTAGCTGGACACTGAATAAAAGCACTTCGTTTCTGCCTATCGCAGGCGGAGCACCCCGCCGCCCATAGGCTAGATTAGCAGGAACAAATAACTCTATGTTCCCACCTTCTCCTATCAGCTGAATACCTTCAGTCCACCCCTTAATTAACTTGCTCAATCGAAACGTCGCGGGCTTACCGCTATACGTACGATCAAACAATTTGTCGTCCAGATTTTTGCCGCGATAGTGGAGAGTAACTCTGGATTTTTTGCTTGGCTTAACATCATTACCTGGCTTGATAATCATGTACTGCAATCCAGATTCAGTTTGAACCACACCTTCGCGCTGAGCATTTGCCGCTAAAAATTCAGCTCCTCGCTCAGCGTTACTCTGCTCAGCCGCGAACAAACTTGCGCTGCTCATCAAGTAAAGCAGCACAAAAGATCGTAGAGTCATCAAGCTGGATTAAATAACAAGTTAAACGTTACAGGCACGGCATACGAGACACTTGGCAAACCCGCTAATTCGCGTAACTTGTTCACTCCGTCAACCAACGAAAAGTCTCCTGCATTTACATTTACAGGTGAGGTGGTTTGAATACGCAAGGCACCATCAGCTAATTGAGTAAGCTGTACCGCCGCAGTCATGTCGTTGCTTGCGCCATGCAAATCAAGATTAAATGCCAGTTCAGTAGTAACACTTTCTCCCGGTGAGAGGTCTGCTACCGCCAAACCCGTCAGGTCTGCAGTTACAGTCGCTAAGGCAAACGAAGCAACTTCGAATAAAACATCAAGCATGCGCTCATCGCGTAATGCGACAGCGGTATCGACAGAAGACAGATCAATCTCCACAGTCGCACTAGTAGTATCTGCCTGCCCGGATAGCGAAGTAAAGGAATGCGTCTCGACTACGTGTTCAACTTTAATACTCAAAAAGTACAAGCTGGATCCGTTGTTATCTAACACCCAAGCCGCTGGGCTCATCGCAGCCGCCGGTGCCGCCTCTACAGTAGGTTCACTAGTTTGTTGTGTACAGGCTACCAAGGTACCAGCTAATAAAAGAATACTTAGCAATCGTCGCATTATTTCCCCCTCAAATTTAATTTTCTATAAAAACCGACCCCGAACCATATCACCAATAACGGCTTAAGCGATAGCTATCAGGTATTCGAAATACCATTTTTTACTCACACTATTTCAATCGGCCCTTGGTAAACGAACCGCTTAATCATTTTACCGTCTCGCTCAATAGTCTCGTCAAACATTGCCAACGGACGAACCCATAAGCCACGGTCTCCGTACAGCGCCTGGTACACGACTAACTCTTCGCCTGTTTCTGTGTGACCAGCTATCCCAAAAACCTGATAGGAATTGCCCTTAAAGTGTCTGTATAAGCCCGGGTTAACCATCGAGCGGTACCCTAAAATTCTGTTGACCAATCAATACGCCATCAGCCTGGTAATTGTATTCATAAAAGTCGACCTCCTTATGGTTAAACAACACCACTATACTGGTACGCGTAACGTATTTTCCTGCTGGAAAATCCTGTGTGTCTATAAATACGGAAGATAAAGCATGCTCACCCTGCTCGCCAATGCCTGTGTTAGGCAACTCGCTATGTGGGCCTCGGGTAGAATCGCGTAGCAAGCCAGCCAAATAAGAAACATCAACTTCAGGTGCTTGCTCTAAATATGAGCGCAATGCAGAAGCCCCACGAGACATTTTCGGCCAATGGTCATCTGGCAAACCGTTACTGATCGGATGGCAACCAGGCGTGAGCTTTTGAAACTCAGGCGCTTCACTGCTGAACACCGACAAATTTACCGCATCACCAACCACCAAATTAAATGGATTATAGTCAGCGAAATCAGTTTCCAAATTGTTATAAAAATCTTGTTCGGGGTCGTCCGTCAGAAAATTAGTTGCTAAGTCACCGCGACTTCTAGCCATGCTATTGAACTTAGAGGGAATGCGGAAATTTGTAACAGCCGCAAATTGACCCTGACGATTTATGCCCAACCATGTAACTCCTGCCTGTTCGTCTCGACCGGCAAGTATGCCAGGTATATCGTCCCAAAAATGAGTCGCTTTGGACGGGTGCGCAAAAATTCACCCCTATTAGCCGCCACTATTAAAGTAGTACTCAGGCCGAATATTGTTTGCGATAAATAAAATGCACATATTTCAATTGGGGTAAGAGTATTCTGACAATGCCTCACGCGCCTGAGACGAGAGGCCCGTTGTAACTTCAGCAACTTACTCTAATGGGTTATTTCCTTAAATTATTCTTCCTGGCCTTATCATTTTTATTTGATCACGCTTGATCAAAACAATTGTACTCATATGCGCGTCACGCGAGAAATAATTAAATATCCAGGGCCATTTCTAGTACTCGAGCAACGTGCATCGCATGTCTATTAGTACCATGTTCAATCTGACTACGACAACTGGTGCCGTCAGCGACAATCAAAGTTTGCTCGTCAGCTTCTCGAACCGCTGGTAACAAGTCTAATTCACCCATTTTTATCGATACGTCATAGTGTTCGGTCTCATATCCAAATGAACCTGCCATACCGCAGCATCCGGAATCTATTGTATCCACTTCAAGATCAGGTATTAGTGCCAGTACCTGCTGTACCGCAGGCAGAATCGCAAATGCTTTTTGATGGCAATGACCGTGTAGTAAAACCCGGCTCGCTTGAATCGATTTAAGCGGTAACTCTAGCTTACCCTCACGCGCTTGGCGTGCAAGAAACTCTTCGAGCAAGTAGGCGTTGTCCGACAACGCTTGGGTCTCCTCGCCAGGGATTAGCGAAACAAACTCATCGCGCAAGGTCAGCAGGCACGATGGCTCAATACCTACAATCGGTACTCCTCGCTCCACATACGGCTTTAGCGTATCCAACACGCGTGCTACCTCGATGCGTGCTTCGTTAAGCAGGCCTGCGCTAAAAAATGTTCGCCCACAGCATAATGGCCGATCATTATTGGCAGGTTCAGGGGAAATAACGTTGTATCCTGCTGCAACCAACACCGCATGAGCAGCTCTGGCATTCTCAGGCTCAAAACACGAATTAAACGTATCGGTTAGAAACACAACATCGCGCGCACCATTAACTTGAGCAGCGGCACTTGAATGACGCACCGGAACAAATTGATCACGGCGCCAGCGTGGCAAAGGACGCCGAGCGGTAAACCCCGTAAGCTTCTCGGTTAACTTCGCCATACCTGGAATTTGATCTCTCAAGTTCAACAGAAAGCCAAATTTTATCGCGGCGGCAGCATAACGCGGAAGATAAGCAATCAAGCGCTCTCTAAGCGTTAGACCATGTTTTTGATGATATTGATCAAGAAACTCAATTTTCATCTTAGCCATATCGACTCCGGTCGGGCATTCCCGTTTACAGCCTTTACAGCTTACGCAAAGATCCATCGCATCGTACATGCTTTTAGAAGTGAGCGCTTCTTCGCCAAGCTGCCCGGTTATCGCCAAGCGCAAGGTATTAGCCCGGCCGCGAGTTAGGTGCTGCTCGTCTTTGGTAACGCGGAATGAAGGGCACATAGTGCCGGCGTCAGCCTTACGGCAAGCGCCATTGTTATTGCACATTTCGATCGCACCATTCAAACCGCCCCAGGCCGACCAGTCCATCCCAGTCTTGATAGGCTGACCGGCGTAACCTGGTGCAAACCTCAAAATCTCGCGATTATCCATTTTTAGCGGCTTGACAATTTTGCCTGGATTGAACAAGCCTTTGGGGTCAAAGCTACCTTTAACTTCCTCAAAATTCTCAACCATTCGTCGGCCGAACATCAGTTCGTGAAACTCCGAACGAGAGATACCGTCGCCATGCTCGCCCGAGTGGGAACCCTTATACTCCCGGATCATTTCCATAGTCTCTTCGGCGATCGCCCGCATTTTTTTGGCGCCGCCCTCTTCCTTCATATTCAACACTGGCCGCACGTGTAAACAACCTACCGATGCGTGTGCATAAAATGTTCCCGTGGTGCCGTACTTTTCGAAAATATCGTTCAAGCGCCTTGTATATTCGGCTAAATCTTCTAATTGAACGGCACAGTCTTCGATGAATGAAACGGGTTTACCGTCACCCTTCATAGACATCATAATATTCAAACCAGACTTACGTACTTCCCAAATCTCGACCTGAGATTGGGCCTCTGTTGCCTGTACCACTGCATCTGGAAAACCCAGCGATTCCATTAATTCCCCCAGACCATGCAAGTTTTGCAGTTGCTCAGAATGATCTTCACCAGCGAACTCAACTAACAATAAAGCCTGCGGCTCACCCTTAACGTACTTTTTAATAGTAGGCGCATATATAGGAATATTTCTGGCCAAATCGATCATCGTTCGGTCGACTAATTCCACTGCCGTAGGGTTCAGTTTAACTAGATGCTGGGCGCTATCCATCGCCTGATAAAAAGTTGGAAAGTGGCAAACGCCTAATACTTTGTGTTTTGGAATTGGCTGTAAATCCAGGTGGATCCGCCGAAAGAATGCCAAAGTACCCTCTGACCCCACCAACAAACTCGCCATATTCGGCACCTGTTTGATAAGTTCATTGATGTTATAGCCGCCAACTCGCCGTAGTATTTCCGGAAATCGAGTGTTTATTTCCTCAGCTTCCCGTTGCCCTAATGCCAATAGTTTACTAACTAGAGCTCGATAAACCGGATCGCCCTGACTTGATCGATCATCGCCAAGCTTCCTGAAGTGCGCTTGAGTTCCGTCCGCTAGCAGAGCTTCAACCGAGCGCACATTATGTACCATATTACCGTAACGAATAGAGCGCGCACCGCAGCTATTGTTGCCCGTCATTCCGCCAATGGTAGCCCGACTGGCAGTGGACACATCAACTGGAAACATCAACCCATGCGGCTTGAGGTAACGATTAAGCTGATCAAGTACCACCCCCGGCTGTACACTGACAGTGCGTTTTCCGACATCCAGATCAGTAATCTGATTTAAGTGTTTGCTTGTGTCAATTAGCAGAGCCTCGCCAATCGCCTGCCCATTTTGAGAAGTGCCTGCTCCACGCGGTAGTACCGGAACCCCGTGATCCATCGCGATCTGTACTGCCTTCACTACATCATCATCGTTCGCTGGTACAACTACACCATGTGGTTGTATCTGGTAGATCGAGGCATCCGTGCTGTAACGACCTCGGCTAAATGTATCGAATAGAACCTCGCCATGCAGTTCTTTATTTAATCGCGTTTCGAGCGGCCTGGTGTTACTCATAAATTAAGCTATGCCAGTAGTGAAACTAACAGTTTAATATACGTTTAGCGCGCTATGCCAAAATAAAGCTACACAGTCGATAGTCAATTCGCCCAAGGGGCATGATTTTCTATATGAAATCAAACGACCACATAACGCAAATGGAGCTAAACGAAGCTAACCCACCTACAAGCGTGGCACCACCGTAGCCAAAAATCGCATCTTTGACCGACAATCTCGTCAGTGAAGTACACACCCAGAAGTAGCTAGAGTTCACATACTTTATGATCACCGATCCACAAGCCCCAGATAGCATTGCCGCCTCTGGAGAAAGTCCGAGGCTACCCAACATTGGCGCTACCAGTGAGGCTGCTGTAATTACCCCAACCGTCGTTGAGCCGGTAATCATATTACCCATGATTCCGATCACAAACGGCAGCAATATTGCTGGCAAACCATAGGTTGAGAAAAAGCCGCTAATTACGTCAACTGCGGGTGTTGCCTTCAAAATAGCACTCAAGGAACCGCCGAGGCCGGTGACCACAAGGATCATCGCAGATACTTTTAAGGCTTCTTCTATCCAGGCATTTTTTGACGCTTTTTTATGCTCTTCCGTCCTAATATTTCTATACGCCAACCAAACTCCAATACTAAGAGCCGTTACCGGCCACCCAATGTAGACCAGCCCAGCACGAATAAAATGATCCTCGGCCAGAAAAAGCCGTGAAATACTCTGCCCGGAAATGAGTAATATAGGTATTACAATCGGAGCGTAAGATGCGAATGCACCGGGAAGGCCTTTGTGGTCTCCATCGAGAAATGGTTCGCCAGCAAATTCATCGTCCGGTAGCGTCTTGATTCTTGGGCCCGCAATAAACTGCCCCCATATCCAGCCAGCCAAGGACCCGATCAAACAGGCGATCCCGCCAAAAATAATTGTCTTACCGACGTCCGCACCTACCAAAGCAGCCGCTGCCAGTGGCCCCGGCGTAGGCGGCACAATTGCGTGGGTAAGCTGTAAGGAGCCGACCAAACCGATAGATACAACGCTGATCGAAACACCCATGGCTTTCGCGGCCGAATGTACAAGTGGATTCAAAATAACAAAAGCTACATCTGAAAAAATTGCGATCCCAAGAATGAAACCAGTTAACGTGAGCGCCAGAGGTATGCGGTTTCGCCCAAAAACCTCCACCATGGTGCTGGTAATCGTTTGGATCGCGCCGGTATGCCGAAGCGCCTCGGCTATTATAGAGCCGAGCACAATAACAACACCGATCGAACCGAGCGTTGAACCAAACCCCGTTTCAAAAGCGTGAATAAAATTATTTTGCTCGATGCCGGGAATAATGCCAAACAGAACCAGTGGAACCAACAAGGCTAGAAACACATGCCAACGCCACTTTGCAATTAGAAACAATAGAATTAAAATCACCGCCACGAAGGCCAGTACAGCTAGTATTGGGCTAGTGGTTACTGCTGTTTCAGTATTCACTCTGGAACATCCTTACTGGTCTCAGAAATAAAATCCATCGCAGCTACGACTCCGCCTTTATTGAATGGCACACCTGCAACACCCAAACCCATCTCTACTCCGCACAATGTGCCGGCCAGCATCAATTCATTGAACCAGCCCAAATGACCAATACGAAACACCTTGGCGCGAATTTTTCCAAGCCCCATGCCCAGTGACATATCAAATCGCTCAAGCACCTCGTTGCGAAACTCATCTGCATCGAAACCTTCGGGCATCAACACGGTGGTAAGAGAATCCGAATACTCTGCAGGGTCAATGCACAAGTTTTCCAGCCCCCAGGCGTCTACCGCACAGCGGGTAGCTTTGGCGAGTCGAGTATGGCGCGCATAAACATTGTCCAGACCTTCTTCGAATAACATGTCCAGCGCCTCATCCAGACCATACAGCAAATTAGTGGCCGGCGTATAAGGGTAAGATCCCTCTTTATTCGCCGCTATCACATGCTCCCAATCCCAGTACGACCTGGCTAGTGTGGCCGATTTACTTGCCGCACGTGCCTTCTCACTCACAGCATTAAACGCCAGTCCTGGCGGCAGCATTAGACCTTTTTGTGATCCACCAATAGTAACGTCCACGCGCCAATCATCGTGTTGGTAATCGGTGGCTCCAATTGATGAAATCGCATCAACCAAAAGCAAAGCCGGGTGATTGGCATTGTCCAATGTCTTCCGAATCAGGCCTATATCAGTTGTACAGCCGGTGGAAGTTTCATTGTGCACAATGGCTACCGCTTTAATTGTGTTTCCGGTGTCTTGTTTTAGTCTCTCTTCGATCAAAGCCGTATCGACACCGTGTCGCCAATCACCGGGAATATAGTCAACATCAAGTCCGAGTTTTACCGCAATATTTTTCCAAACAGTAGAAAAATGTCCAGTCTCAACCATAAGCACACTGTCGCCCGCAGACAAAATGTTAACCAAGGATGCTTCCCAGCCACCTGAACCAGAACCAGGATAAATAAGAACAGGCCCGGAACAATTGAAGACCTTCGCCAGGCCATCAAATATTCGCTCCGTCATTTGAACAAACACCGGACCGCGATGATCAATAGTGGGATGGTCGATCGCCCGCAACACCCGGTCAGGTACATTACTCGGGCCGGGGATTTGCAAGAAGTGACGTCCGGTTTGGTACTTTGTGGCTGACATTAGATGGTTTCTATAATTCTACAATTCAGACCACACATACTAGTTTATGACTAAGAGTCCTACAAGGCACCAGTTTACCCTTCTATATTTTCTAGTTTGAATCACAGATCGAACTTTAAACGTGCCAGAATAATATTCATGATTTCTCCCATTATTCCTACGTTGCGCTATAAGGATACGAAAGCGACTATTGTTTGGCTTTGCGGCGCATTCGGTTTTGAGCAACATGCGGTATACGAGTCGGACGAAGGCTTGATTCTTAATGCCCAGCTGGTTTTTGGTGATTCAATGACTATGCTTAGCGATCAGCGCGAGAGCGAATTCGACGCCCTGCAAAAAACTCCCGCAGATACCGATAATATTTATACACAGAGCTGCTATATCGTGGTTGAAGACGTCGAAGGTCCTTATCATAATACTTGTGATGCGGATGCCGAAATCGTAATAGAACTCACGGCCGAAGATTATGCCGGCGCTGGCTTCAGCTGCCGCGATCCCGAAGGCCATCTTTGGAACTTTGGTAGCTACAACCCCTTATCCCCGACAGAATTCGAGGCAGCACCGTCCCAAATTCGCCAAGCCACATAGCTAAAGTGGCGGCAGACGATGAAGATGCTGAAATTGGCTAAAGCCAACACTTCTCTATTCTCTAGCGAAAGATACTAACTCCTAACGACTATTCTACTTAAGCTACCAGAGCCACGCTCTTTACCTGCGCAAAAACTTTCTTACCCGGGTTCAAATCCAGCTCACTAAACGATTTTTGGGTAAGTCGAGCAAATAGTGCCTGCCCGGAAAAATCCAAACTCACCAATACGTGGGCGGTACCTTGTGGCTTAAAATCAACTATTTTTACATCGAAAATATTCTGAATACTGGTATCCATTTGTCTGCTCAATGTAACGCTAACGTCACGTGCAAAAACTCTGAGCCTTGCTACAGAACCGATCGCTGCATCGAACTTGGCAACGGTAAAGTCCCCACCTGAGCAAACCAGTGTCGACAAACCGAACCGATCATCGTGCTTGACTACTTCGGTATCGACCAAGGTTGAAGCTTGATCATCTTGCCCCATGACCAAATCCATACGTGAAAATAATTCTACCACGGTACCACTTGCAACAACTTCCCCACCCTCCAACACTACCATCTGGTCTGCCAAGCGTGATACTTCGTTCAAAGAATGGGTCACATACAATATCGGTATTTTTGATTCCCGGTGCAAGGTTTCCAAATACGGCAGTATTTCATTCTTACGTTTCTCATCCAATGAGGCCAGTGGCTCATCTAGCAATAAGAGTTCAGGTTCTACTGTCAGCGCACGCGCCAACGCTACCCTCTGTAGCTCTCCACCAGATAAGTTTGCCGGACGACGATGCAGTAAATTCCTGAGATCTAGCATCTCAATAATTGAACTGGTTTCGTTATTACCCATTGGTAATCCCGCCTGTTTTCTCCCGAATTCAATATTTTCCATAATATCCAAATGACTAAATAGACTCGCTTGCTGAAATACCACACCCAAGGGCCGTTTGTGCACCGGAACAAAATGATTACCGTCTTGCCAAATTATTCCAGAGACTGATACAAAAGACCCTTGATGATGATCCAGACCGGCAATTGCTCGCAACAGCGAGGTTTTTCCGCTGCCGGAGGGACCAAAAATAGCGGTAATACCATTACTGGCTAGCTCAAGCTCAAGCTTGGTAGAAAAGCCTCCCTGCTGAAAATCGAATCGAAGCTCAATACTCATAATCGCACCGTTCGGAACCGACGATTAAGAATAAATACAGCAACCAACATTACAAACGAAATAACCAACAGCACTGCGGCCAATATATGTGCCTGAGCATACTCCAGCGATTCGACATGATCATAAATCGCAATCGACGCAACACGCGTTTTACCCGGAATGTTTCCGCCTATCATTAGTACAACACCGAATTCTCCCAAGGTATGGGCAAATCCCAATATCGCAGCCGTTATAAAACCTGGACGAGCCAGAGGTATGGCAACGCTAAAAAATGCTCTAATAGGTGAAGTACGCAGAGTTGCGGCAATTTCAAGAGGACGACGGCCTACATTTATGAATGCATCCTGCAGCGGTTGAACCACAAAAGGAAGTGAGTAGATCACCGAGCCGACTACCAAACCGAAAAAAGTAAATGCTAGCGTGCTACCACCTGCAATTCCATTCGGCCCAAGCGCCAACAACAAGTAGAAACCCAGTACGGTTGGTGGTAGCACCAACGGCAAGGCGATAACTGACTCAATCAAAAATTTTGCACGCCAACGCGTATGCGCTAGCCACCAGGCCAAAGGCGTACCTAGCAACAAAAGAATCACTGTAGATACAGCCGCCAGTTTAAGCGTTAGTGTTAGAGCCTCGATATCATCAGGTGTCAACATCAAGGCACCCCATAACCATATAGCCGTAAGATATCTTTGGCGCCATCAGAAGCTACAAATTGCAAAAATGCGCGCGCTCCTGAATTATCAGTCAATAGCACGACCTGCTGTTCAATTGGCGTATAAACATCGTCCGGTATTCTTCCTATACCCCCGCTATATTCCCTATTGATGCCAGAAAATTGAGATAAAGCCAACAAGCCCATTTCAGCATTACCACTTTCAACATATTGAAATGCTTGACCAATACTTTCTCCAATCACCAAACGACCTTGTAAATCATCCCAGTAACCAAGCGCAGCAAGTGCCTGACGAGCGGCATCACCATAGGGGGCAAGCCGCGGGTTGGCCATGGCTAAATGTCGAAAATCACCAGCGAGTAGTTTATCAACAGAAAGATAACCACGGTGTGTTGGACTCCACAACACCAGCTTTCCGAGAGCATAAGTATACGATTCACCATCGGTTACAAACCCTTCCGATTGCAATAGCCCCGGGCGTGTTCTGTCTGCCGCAAAAAAAAGGTCGAAAGGTGCTCCATTCTTGATTTGTGCGTATAGCTTGCCGGTAGATCCCGTTATCACATTCAGCTTGTCATCGGCGATGTTCGGGTATGCCTGAATAAGCGCCTTGGCTGCTGAGGCGAAATTGCTAGCTACCGCAATATTCACGGTCTCGGCTAGCGCATTGCTACTGACTGCGCAAAGCACCAATAGTATTTTCGCTGAAAGCCTATATGTCATATTTCTAATTGGTAAATTGTTTACTCGTAAAATGGCTGCCACTGAGTGCCTCGACGCAAATTTGGCAATTCGTGCTGCAGTTTCGCATGTTTCTCTATGACGACAGAAAATGGGTAAAAGTGTATGGAATGGCACTCAGATTGAAACGAAGATGTTTTCACATTATCTTCAATTCCGGGGCGCGAATAATCCATCGCATTTAACTCGCTAACAAGTCCGGCTGCATATGCTGAAAACCGATGATTAATCGCATGTACATCCTCACAAATGTATACACCACCCGGCCGAATCCGCGGCAACATTTTCTCCAGTGTTACCATTTGCTGCTCCGGCGTATGGCCACCATCATCGATCAACACGTCTATATAGGGTACCTCCGATATAAACTTGTCCCAAAATACCGGGTCCTCCTGATCACCGATATAAACCGATACACTTTCAGACTGATAGGCCTTGCAAACGTCTTCGATATCTACCCCGTAAATATGGCAGCCAGACCCGAAATAAGACTTCCACATGCCTAAACTTCCGCCGCTAAAGATCCCGATCTCAAGCATATCCACTTTTGTGCCGATAAAGCGGGCTAAATGCCGGTGATAGATCTCAAAATAATGTTTCCACTTCCAGATCCCAGACCCTTCTGTATTGGCCTCAAAATAATCCCATAGCGGGTTATCGGTGTCACCGATCGATCGATTCGAAAACTGCCCGTCAGAAAATAACTCGCTTGGCTGCCATTCACCTGCGAATTTAGACCCCTTTCTATAGGGCCTCCCCATTACATAGGCTTTTAACTTGTCGCGCCAATGAACCAGTTTAAAAAAAAGTGACCGCGGTATTATTCTTTTTGCCAGTGTTGTCATATGTCTTAAATGTTGAAAAAATCCGTCACACATCGACTAAGCCATCTGTGTGCTATTTAGAACAGTAGAATATCAGACTGTGGTGTTCTATTTAGGTCCCTACGCAGCATTTTCCACAATATAAATAGTCCATCACATTTTAATAGCATTGATGCTTTAGAGACCCTCAATGGGCTAAGCTCTATTTACAAATTGATACCGAATCCTGATCTTCTGCCCTTAAGGTGTCTAACCGTGACTGCTCAAGTACGGTTAATGGCTGATACTTTCGCGCATATTCCCATCCATAACCCCACCGAAATGAAGTATTGAGATAAGGACTGCCACCCACACGAACCCCTAGATACATTAAAAATACGAGCGCTTTGTTTGTTATTTTTTCGATAACACACGCTTTTAACCGGGGATTTACCTCCAAGCGCTGCTCCTCCGTTCCACCCATCCAATAAGCAATATCGTGTATGTAGCAACACGAACACCAATCGCTGTCGCTAATTGAATAGGCCTCGAGAAACAACGAACTACCATCGCTGGTAAAGGCTCACGGTTCGTCGGCTTGCACCCCTACGCTAAGAATCAGCAGTGTAAAAAATCTTAAGATGCACTTATAAATCGTCACGGATATTTATTCGCAGCTTAATGCAGACCATCCTCAAACCATCATAACGTGGCGACTCGCCAGCCCAATAACGAACAGTAAACAATTGGTAACGACTATTCAGCTCTAGTTCAGCGATACCGCCTAGGATGAACGCGTGATGGCTAGTAATGAAGAAAGAGGTAATAAAAATATGCGATACACTCTAATCGCTTTTGGTTTAATAACATCTATCTGCGCAATAAGCATAGCGTCCACAGCGCCCAATACCACTGCTGGACTAGAAAAATATCATTTCCCCAATCTGGAAAGCGTTGATGGCATATATCGCTACGGCATTGACGGATGGTCGTATGTAGACCCGCGGTCAATAATCGTAGATATTTCTCCTGGCAGATCCTATTTGCTGATATTTAACCGAGAAGAAAATGATTTTAGATTTACCGAATATGTTTCATTTTCTCACACCGGGTCAGAAATTCGTGCTCGATTCGACTCTGTTAGACCTATTCAACGCTACAACATAAATATTCCTGTAACCATAGCCAAAATATACAAACTGAATGGCCGGGCAGATAAAAAAGCCGTCAGGGCGCAAATTAAAGCTCCGCAGGTAAAGCCGGCTAGCACAGAAGTACAGGCCCAGACATTAACCCTTAACTAAAGAATATTGAATTAAAGAATAGAGTTGTTATAGCGTCGCTGCAGCTTCAAATCCCCAGTATCAACACCGAAGCTCAGCGACGTTTTTTACGGCCGACTCTATTCGGCTAACAATGCAAACCCTTTCAGCGCAAATCCTTTGCGCTATTTTCTCTATACACGCCTAACTAGCAGCTCAAAATTATAACCGGCTAATCAACCTTCCAGGTTGTAGTTTTACGCAACACGTCTTTAATATTGCCGGTGCGCTTCATGCCGCTTACATGATTGTTGTAATAGGTCTTATCGAACGGATCAGCCGGCTGGTGAAAAATAACACCCAAAGCTACCGGAAATTGCGGTCGCGGCATACCAATCAATAACTGAGCGATCACCTTATTAGTTTCATCATGCACCAAAATTTCGTCAGCATGTTTATTAGCGTCGACCACCGTGATCGCCATCGTTTTAATGTCAAAAGCAAGGCCCTTATTTTGCTCTGCCCCAAACACCATCGGTTCGCCATGAACTAATTTTATTTGGGAATCTTTAACATTTTCTTTATCAGTAAAGCCACCAAATACATTGTCGTTATATACGATGCAATTTTGATAAATTTCGATCATCGATGCGCCTTTGTGCGCATGTGAAGCCTTTAATACTTCACCCAGGCCAACTTTATCGGTATCAATTGCTCGCGCATAAAACTTCGAGCCCGCTCCAATTGCAAACTGGCCAGGAACCAAGGGCATATCTGTCGAACCGCCAGGACTAGACGGCGACCGAGTACCGACTCGTGAAGTTGGTGAGTATTGGCCTTTGGTTAAACCGTAAATCTCGTTATTGAACAGCAGTATATTCAAATCAACATTACGTCTTAAAGCATGCAACAAATGATTTCCGCCGATCGATAAGCCATCACCATCACCAGTGACCACCCATACATCAAGCTCTGGATTCGTCAGCTTTAAGCCAGTCGCCACCGCTGGTGCTCGACCGTGAATCGTATGAAAACCATAACTCTCTACATAGTAAGGAAAGCGAGATGAACAACCTATGCCAGAAACAAAGGCAGTATTCTCACGAGTAGCCCCTATTTCAGCCAGCGTTTTGGTAACTACTCGCAAAATTGCGTAGTCGCCACAACCGGGACACCAACGGACTTCCTGCGAAGTAGTGAAATCTTTATGCGTTAACGGCGCGTTCATGCTGCTTCTCCAGGCTGCATAGCTTTAAGTGCAGCGGTAATCTTTTTCTTCAAATTAGAAATTCGGAACGGTTGACCCGTGACCTGTGTTACAGAGATAGGATCAATTGAGAATCGGTCTTTCAACAAAGTGTTCAATTGCCCCATATTCATTTCAGGAACCATCACTTGATCAAAGCCGTTAATGATGTCGCCTAAATTCTTGCAGAAAGGCTGTATGTAAGTTAGATGCACGTAACTAACATCTGCACCGGTCTCACGCACCGCTTTAACTGCCTGATAAATTGGACCGTAAGTAGAACCCCAGCCAATCACCAGCAAACGCCCCTTTGTTTCACCCATCTCCAGTTCTTGAAGCGGAATAAAATCAGCAACCGATTTCACTTTATTGGCGCGCAAATCACTCATTGCTGAATGATTTTCTCCGTCATACGAAATGTGCCCCGTTACGATATCCTTTTCAATACCACCTACACGATGCATTAGATCCAGCGTCCCGGGTGAAATCCACGGTCGCCCTCCGGTATCTGGATTCCGTGTAAATGCCTGCTGTTGACGCTCAACGTCTTCATCTCGCGCTGGGGCATCGTTAGTCGCAATTGGTTCAATGGCATCAACATCGGGAATTTCCCAAGGCTCAGCAGCATTTTGCAAGTATCCGTCAGTCAAAATAATTACCGGTGTCATATGACGCAAGGCAATTCTGACCGCCTCAATAGCGACATAAAAGCAATCACCCGGGGAGCGTGTCGCAACCACTGGAATGGGCGTATCACCATTGCGGCCATAAACTGCCTGGTATAAATCTGATTGCTCTGTTTTTGTCGGTAAGCCAGTTGATGGTCCGCCACGCTGAGCATTAACAATAATCAACGGAAGTTCGGTATTAACCGCCAAGCCAATCGCCTCTGCTTTGAGGGCAATACCCGGGCCACTACTGGCAGTCACACCAATCGCACCACCAAATGCAGCACCAATTGCAGAACACACCGCGGCAATCTCGTCTTCCGCCTGAAAAGTTCCTACGCCCAATTCACCTAATTGAGATAAACGATGCAAGAGAGCCGAGGCCGGGGTGATCGGATAACCGCAAAACATCATTTTTCGGTCAGCTTTTTCAGCAGCAGCGGCCAAACCCAAGGCCAGTGCTTCAGCACCCATGATGCTGCGGTATTCCCCAGGAGGAAATGTCGCTGCTTTCACGGCAATTGGGGTTACATAGGCAGAAATCTCAGAGGCTTCTCCATATATATGACCTGCTTGAAGTGCTGCCAGATTAGCATCACGAATAACTTCTTTTTTAGCGAACTTGTTGGAAACCCATTCACTCACCATTTTGATGTCGCGATCAAACATCCACAACAATAATCCAAGCGCCCACAAATTTTTACAGCGCCCGCCATCACTTTTGCTTAAGCCAAGCTCCTTTACGGCCTCTAGCGTCAAGCGACCAATATCAGCTTCTACGACATTGTAACCGTCCAGTTCGCCGGAAGTGCGAGGATCTTCGGTATAACCAGCTTTGGTAAGGTTCCGTGAACTAAAAGCATCGCTATTAAGCAGAATAGTCGCGCCTTTTGCGATTATAGCCAAATTAACTTTAAGCGCTGCTGGGTTAAACGCTACCAATACGTGTGGTTCATCACCCGCTGTGGTAATCGAAACGGACCCAAGATTAACCTGGTACGCCGAAACACCAAAAGTAGTGCCCACGGGCGCCCGAATTTCGGCCGGATAATCCGGAAAGGTTGCAAAGTCATTTCCCAACTTTGCAGTGGTAGCCACGAACTGCGACCCCATCAATTGCATGCCATCGCCGGAGTCGCCGGCAAGTCGAATCACTACAGATTCCAGTTCAGTTTTGCTAGTCACTTAATTAACCTAATAGATAATCAAAAATAGTAGAGCTTTTTACAGCCTAAACGGGCGGATATTAACGTGTTTTACCCCGTCAATGCCACTGTCTTTGGTACGAAATTTACAACTAATAAATTGTGCCATCAATTGGCGATGATGCGCTAGCAAAACGCTTCCTAGGCATACGCCCCGCAAGGAACGCTTCGCGCCCTGCTTCTATGACTTGTTTCAGTGCTGAAGCCATTAGAATTGAGTCCCTAGCAGCAACAATAGCAGTATTCATCAGCACACCATCACAATCTAATTCCATCACGTTTACCACATCACTAGCTATTCCTCTACCGCTTCCTTTTCTAGGCTAACCACCTAAATCGAGTCTTACGATCTCGTCGTAATAGCCGCTTACCGTGAGTTTAATTTCGGCCGGCCCGTCGCTTAAATTCAAAAAGTACCAACCATGTTGGCCAGTGTATGGCGCGACAATAGTACCGCGATCAACTTTACCCTCTCCCTCTGCGTAACGGGTAAAAAACCCAGCACCTTGCACTTCGCTAGGCTGATGCGCATGAAAGTCATAATAAATATTCGAGGCAGATTGCCATTGATACACGACCGAATCGCCAGCTGTCATAATCGCTTTATACTCAATCATCCCATCTAACGGCAGGGCGATAGTAAGCGTTTCGGTTTTTAACGGTTTGTCGGCGCGAACAATATTCTCACCCGAAGCCCCGGGCCCTGGACGACCAAAGTCATCAACAGACGCTTCTAACTTGTCATAATCCATTAGCCGAAAATTTAAATCTTCCAGCGTGCCCACGGCAACCTCAGCTGTACTTGCCGATACGGACTCACTTACCGAGTCCCACTCAACTATTGTTTCGTCCGCGCCTTTAAACAATACAACGCCAACGACCACACCAATAACCACTGCCGCCAGAGTACCATACCCAAGTAGCGACGAATTCATTTTAGCTTTACTGATAATAACCTCCTGAATACCCAAAAATAAATAGTTAGAGCACCATGTGCATAAATTGCCAGCTGGCTAGCGCAAAACCACAAGCCAGAATCACAAAATTAAATGGAACGCCGACACACTGCTCAGAATCTGCCCGCCGCCACAAAATCAATAACACTAACAATACCGATAGTGCAGCTATTTGCCCTAACTCAACGCCAAGATTAAATGATAGTAAATTCGGCAATAATCCGTCTTCGCTTAAACCTAAATCTTGTAGCTTGGTAGCTAACCCCAAACCATGAAACAACCCAAAAATAAACGTTGCCCAGCGATCGTTCGGCGTCCAACCAAAAACTGCATCAAAACCACCCAGGTTGTCGAACGCCTTATAAGCCACCGACAAACCGATAATGCCGTCAATAAAATAGGGGTTGACGTTAATACCGTTCAGAACACCAAAAACCAAGGTAAGGCTATGCCCGACTGCGAACAAGGTGACATACAAACCCACCGACCGCATGCCGGTTAGATAAAAAATAACCCCAAGCAAAAATAGAATATGATCGTAGCCGGTAACCATGTGCTTGGCACCCAACCACAGATACAACAAAAAATCGAAACCACTGCGTCCGGAAATTAACGCGATATCTTCCGCACTCACATTATGTGCCTGCGCAATAGGCGCAGCCAACGCACTGATAAGTATCAGCAAAAATAACCGTATTTGGAGAGTCATACTTTAACTAGTCGAGAACAATATTTATACTTGCGACTATAAACCCAATACCGTCCAACTGCCACATGCTAAACCCGAATTATTACGATAGCTTACATGCCCAATAGCACCGCAAATTTTGCAGAACGATTACTCGCCTGGTACGCCACCGATGGACGCAAAGGTCTGCCCTGGCAGCGTAATCGGGAACCCTACCCCATTTGGATATCGGAGATCATGTTGCAGCAAACCCAGGTGACTACGGTTATCCCCTACTTTGAACGCTTTTTACATCAATTCCCTAATATTGCCGTACTGGCACAAGCACCCATCGACGACGTATTATACTTATGGACAGGTTTGGGGTATTACGCACGAGCGCGAAATTTGCATAAAGCCGCGCAACAAATACAGAAAAACCACGCAGGGCAATTCCCCCATACTTTAGACCAAGTGGTCGAACTACCTGGGGTTGGGCTGTCAACGGCGGGGGCAATTCTAAGTTTTGCGTTTGGGCAAACTCACACAATCTTGGACGGTAACGTAAAACGCGTGCTTTCCCGCCACGGCGCAGTAGAAGGTTGGCCTGGTAAAACACAAGTTCACAACACACTCTGGGAAATAGCCGACGAACTCACCCCAAAAGATCAGACTGCACAATACAACCAAGCGATCATGGACCTTGGCGCCACACTTTGTCGGCGCAGCAAACCCGATTGCCCGCGATGCCCGGTTAAACAGGACTGCAGCGCCTTAACTAAAAATGCGGTGGCTCAATACCCCGTCCCAAAACCAAAAACTAAAAAACCGGTTCGGCAAACATTTATGTTGATCAGCATAAATGAACAACAAGAAGTATTACTAGAACGTCGCCCGCCCGTTGGTATCTGGGGCGGACTGTGGTGTTTTCCAGAAGCCGATGAGACTGCGCAGCTTACGATCAGCCAACAACTCTCCCAGTTTCGTCACACTTTCAGCCACTACCATCTAGACATCACGCCAGTCATTATCAATAGCAAAGTAAAGCCAAATAGCAATAACAACGTTGAAGAACCAAGACCAACTCAGTGGTGCAACCCATCCGCGCCACCCGCAGTTGGCTACGCTGCGCCGGTTAAAAAATTATTGGCAATGTTGGCAAACCAACCCATCGTTTTGAGTTAAAATCATCCAATTAGCATCACCCACAATAGATACCAGATACACGATATGAGCCGCACCGTACAATGCGCGAAATTAGGTAAAGAAGCCGAAGGCCTGGATTTTCAATCATGGCCTGGCGATTTTGGCCTACGAATTTTTGAGAACATCTCTAAAGAAGCATGGGCCATGTGGATTAACCACCAAACTATGCTGATCAACGAGTATCGACTTAACCCAATGGACCCGAAATCAAAAGAGTTTGTAGTCGGCGAAATGGAGAAGTTTCTATTCGGCGAAGGCGCTGAATTACCCGGCGAGTTCGTAGCACCAGAGGAAAAGTAACGCAATACAATCCACGCTTGACTCCAACGCTAGCTTGCATTCTAATTCGCCCTCCTGCGAAAGTAGGCAGGACTGGGAGCGTAGCTTTCAGCGCGTTTAAAGAAGGAACCGGTGTATTAACCGCAGATTTATGTGGCCAGGTAGCTCAGTCGGTAGAGCAGGGGACTGAAAATCCCCGTGTCGGCAGTTCGATTCTGTCCCTGGCCACCATTTATTCAAAGGGTTACATCACTAATTTCACTGCAGCCCTCCTAAACAAATAGTTGCAAGCACGCCCTAAGCACCATAGACCAATTCCTGAGAACTTCAAACGAACATTACGTAGATTTTCGACGGACCCAATCCTGGAGATGCGGGCACTTTGATATCTTAAGAGACC
>JAQWNC010000009.1 GCA_029246505.1 Arenicellaceae bacterium | reverse complement strand
CCGCTTCGGATTCCCACTAGCACCTATAGTATTGGCTATAATTCTCGGCCCGCTCGCTGACGAAAATCTACGCCGCGCCCTTCTGGTGTTCGAAGGGCAGGGAATACTGAACGTATTATGGGATCGAAAACTCGGCACAGTATTACTATTGATTGTGCTCTACACGTTTTATGACGGCATCTTTAAGCACTAAAGCTCAAAACAGGAACATAATGAAAGCAGATAAATTAGAAAAAATCGGCCTCGCAATGATCGGCTGCGGAACGATCGGGCGTATCCGGGCGAATATTGCGAAACAATACCCGGGCTTAGAATGGCTTGGTTTGTGCGACCTGAAAGAAGATTTGGGCAAGCAGCTCGCGAAAGATACAGACGCTGACTTTTTCACCACCGATGTGCGTGAACTACTTGATCGTCCTGAAGTGAATGCAGCAATGATTCTTACCGAAGAGAGTCAGCATACTGTACCAACGCTACTCGCGGTTGAACGCGGACACAAGATCTTTATCGAGAAACCACTGGCAACCGACGTGCACGAATCTGCACAGATACTAAAAGCAATAACAGATGCTAATGTAGATGCCTGCGTTGGCTATACACAGCGATTTCGCCGCAGGTTTCTAACTATTAAAGAGCGCTTAACTAATGGCCAGATCGGTGATGTTCACTCAGTAATTACCCGGGCACTTATGAATCGTATGGTGCCGATAGCAACAATTTCAAAAACCAAAGAGCGCAAAAACCTCACACCGATGGTTGTTTCTGGCACGCATAGTCTGGATATGTCTATGTGGTTGATGGAGGGGAAAACGCCCGTATCGGTATACGCTCGTTCTACCGACAAAGTGCTCGGCTCACTCGGAACCAAAGATTCAACATTTGGATTATTTACCATGGACGATGGCACAATATTTTCGATGAATATTAGTTGGGCACTACCTACGGTCTGGCCGGGGTCTGTCTACGGCCTGGAGATTGGTATCGTTGGCACGAAAGGTGTGATTGACGTCGAAGATACTCACCGTGATCTTGTATTGGCCACGGAGGATTCATTGCCAGCTGGCTATACAACCCAGGACTTTCAGCCGCCAATGGAACGTCATGTCGACTTTTTGACCAGCTACCCACCAGGTGACATCTGGAATAACCAACTTTGGGGCCCGATGAAAGAAGAAACAATGTCGTGGTTTACCCGGATCATGATGGGCATCGACACACCGCACGCTTCGGCAGCAGATGGGCACCGTAATTTATTATTAACAATGGCTATGGACCGCTCAGCAGCACTTGGTAAAGAGATCGAATTGCCTATCGGCCCTGACGATTTTGATGAAGTATAGGTAGCTAACCTTATTACTAAACAGGAGTAATCACAAACTATTGTCCGGTTAGCCGAATGACTTCTTTGGGCAATTAATCGTCATAGTTTAAAAGTAATGTTAGTATTTTAGAGAATAAAAATTTTGAGGTTCTTGGTCATGACGAATGAAGCTAGTGAAAAAAGTTGGGTATTTGGGCTTAGCCTTTTAGTCTTCTGTGTATCAGGAGCCTATTATCAGAACGTACAAGGTCAGACCGAACCGGGCTCTGGGTTTGCCGCAGTACCTGGATTGAAAGGTGGGCATGACGTTTTTGGTCCTTATGAGGTAGTGCCAAACTGGCCAAAGCCGATGTCGGAGAGTCTGCCCGACCACGAGAACTGGACATACTCAGTGACGATGGACGTGTTCGCGGAGAGTCCTGACCGGATACTTGTGGCGTCGCAGGGCGAATTACCATTGCTCAATCGTAGCGAAATGGGGACCGTCCGCCTTCCGCAGGTCGGGGCTGGCCTACTTTTTCCGATCAATCGGCTGCCGCTTCGACAGGCAGGTGCTGGTGTCCCGCGGGTGGTGCCATCTGAGTACGACCCAGACTCTGACCGTCGAGGGCGCGTCGAGGGTGTGGACTTTCGATTTGAGCACAGCATCTTTGCCGTGGATCGCGAGGGAAACATCTCTGAGACCTTCGAGCAGTGGGACCACATCTGGGTGCGGCCGCACGACATCGAGATTAGCCCCTACGATCCGGAGAAGCACATCTGGATCGTCGACGCGGAGGGACACTCGGTCCGTAAGTTTACCAACGACATGAGCGAACTAGTGCTGACATTGGGCACGCCGGGTGAGCCAGGCGAAGATGACGCGCATTTACGTCGGCCGACGTTTCTGGTCTTTTTGGATGCAAACACGATGTACTTGGCCGATGGATACGACAACCAGCGCGTCATTAAATACGACATGAACGGCAACATTCTAGAGCAGTGGGGCGAAACGGGTGAGAGTGGCGGCGAGACACGGCCAGGCTACTGGTACAACGTGCACGGCATCGCTGTTGATCCTAAGACGCGGGAGGTATTTGTCAATGACCGTGAGAATCTTCGAGTGCAAGTCTTCGACGAGAATGGCAACTACCTGAGAGAGTGGGCCTTTGATGCGAACCAAAATCGTAGGGAGTCGCCGATGGATGTCCACAGCTTCATCGTCACAAGCGATCAAAAACTATGGGCAGCAGATCAGGGTACCCATAAAATTTTAGGGTACGATCTTAACGGACATTTTCTTTACTCATGGGGTAGCTGGGGCGAATACCCCGGCGGTTTGTGGGGTGTCCACGGCATGACCACCGACAGCGAAGGTAACTTCTATACGGCTTCTGTCAATAACGGCCGCGTTCAAAAATTCCGGCCTCGACCTGGCGCCAACCCGGAGTTCCTGGTCGGCAAACCGTGGCCGAGCATTTGGTAAAACATACTGCCGAAAGCAGCTGTGTTAGCGCTTAAGTGAATGTCGCTTTGGGCAATTAGCGGTCATTCAACCAACGCAGTAGTGTTAGGGCGCTGCGAAACGAGTCGCGACTGCAGGGTCACAATCATAGCGGTAAAAGTCGAAGTCAGGCGTGTAGTCCCAGGTCAGCGCGCCGCTGAAGCTTTCGGCTAAATTTTCAGGGTCTTCCAATAGTAACTCTACTGTGAGGCTACGGCCATCATCATTTAGTGTATAGCGTTCGACAATGTGTTTCTGCATGCCTGATGCGAGGCCAATGCCATAGGGTGAAACGTGTTCAGCGAATGATTGCGTATCGACGACAAGAGTATCACCTTCCCAATGACCGATTGAGTGGCCGAGCCGCGTGCGTTCACCGTCAACGGAATGTTCACGACCATCAGTATAAATAGTGCGCTGAGCATCGAACCATTCGTCGCGAATAATGACGCGGTCATCTAGAATTTCTATTTGATTTAGATAATGCGGCGACGTTAAACCAGCGATTAGGCCGTATCCGCTGCAGACCGCGGTAGGGTTATCTTCATCGTGATTATAAGTGTCGATAGATCGCTGACCGGCTTCGGTCAAAGGAACAGTGATAAATTCGGCGTAAAGCGCGCTTACAACTTCAAAGGGTGCATGGGATTCCAGACGTGATTTCCAGACACCGTTCATGTCGGCTGTGGTATCAGTTGCTACAGATTTCTTTACCCCTTGTCTAAGCACGATGCCGTCAGTTGTGGTTAGAGACTCCAGTAATGCATAGCGTCGACCGGTATCGTGCTCGGGATGCACCCGGATGTTGATTACGTCTCCTAATTTGAGAGAGTCTTGCGACCAGCCACTGTGCCTAAGTATAGGAGTGGCCCCGGTTTCAATGTCCCATTCCACCATTTCTCCGTTCTCTTCTACGCCGATACGGATATAGACATGCGGGTTGCGCCATTGAAAGTCCAATACGGTCGCTTCGAAAGCGATAACTGTAGTGCGGTCAATATGAATATAGCTGTGATGCGCGAAGCTAGGTGCTGCAATAACTAATAAGGTCAGCAGGGCGATAACTAATCGAAATTTCATTGGTGAATCCTCTCTACTAAGATTTTTATTTTAAAGCATAAACCGATTGATCCCAGTGGTCTAGGGTAATCATTTTTCTTGATCGATCATTTTTTGTAAATTACGGCGAAAATGCAAAGATGCTGCATCCAACCCCAAATCTAGATGCCGGGTAGCCTCATTGGCAATCCCCCTATGCACAGCTTCAAGTACGTCACGATCTTCAAGGAACGCTGCTTTGGCACCTGACGATATAGTCAAAGTTACTTCCTCATTCTTCGGATCGGTGTTGCGATGCTGAAGCCAGTGATAACGAGTATTATCGGCATCAACCGGTGTCATGAAGTTATAAGAAATCATCATATAGGTTAGTTCATCTGCTTGGGAATCCGGCCCACCTTTGCCGGCCGGGAAAAATATGGACTTATTAATCGCCGTGCTCGGATACTGCGCTTCATAATACTGGAGCCGATCACAATTTCCGTCAAACTGGACCAAAGGCGCATAAAAAGGCGGTGGTTTGTTGTCGTATATCCATCGGTGTACAACAAGCCCATTATCAGTTTGGGTTATTTCCAGCGGCACATTTTCGGTACCGGCAGCTGCAAACGAAGTACGGTGTACCCAAGCGACATGTGAAGGATCCAATAAGTTATCTGTTAGATATTGATAGTTGCACCCACACGTTAAAGCATCGCCAGTAGTGATTTTCCAATCCGGGTTATCATAGTTTTCGATGTTGATTATCAAGCTATCATCTGCGAGCTCATCATCACCCATCCAAATCCACAGCAGACCCCATCGATCGACTAACGGATAACTTCGAACAATCGCTGACGGCGGAATGCGGTCCTGTGTTGGAACGGCAACACACTGTCCGGTTGGGTTGAATTGTAGCCCATGGTATCCACATTCAATATTGTCATTCAGCAACCGACCTTTAGACAATGGCAATCGTCGGTGTGGACAGGAATCTTCGAGGGCAACGGGCTCGCCAGCCTCGGTACGATACAAAACTATATTCTCTTCTAGTATCCGTAGTGCTGTCAGATCAGCCACTACCTCAGAAGAAATAGCCGCGACATACCAGCTATTTCGAAGATACATGTTCTCTCCAGACAAGGCTTCAGAAACCCAATAAGCTAATCGTAAAAGCCAATTGAATCACCCTCTGTAGTAACACCCAAACCATTCAATACCCGATTCGAATAATTGAAATAGGCGGTGACCTGGTTGACCTCAAGAATTTCTCCGTCTGTACATCCGTTGCTACGAAGAGGTTCTATATCTGAGGCATTCATTGTTGCCACGTCAGTTGTCAATTTCGCAGCGTAACGAAGCAGTGCTAGATAGTTATCCTGAAACTGTACCTCTGGCGTTCCAGTATGCAGGCATTGCAAAATGTCATCACATCGTTGCTCATCGTCGAGCAGCCTACGTACGTTCATAAAATGATGGGTAAGGCTATATGCGCAATCGTTTTTTATACTGACATAAGATGCTACAACTTCCAGAAACCACAATGGCAATTTTATGTCCGTGTGGTGCAACACACTCCGATAAAGTGTCACATGGCCATGCATCGTATGCGGCCGCAAGGAATGCACCTTCATAACGTTGTCAACCGTGCCATGCGGCGTCATTGCTTCGTCATACAGTTCCCGCAGAACACCAGTCGCTTCGTGCTCTGGAATCATTTTAATCCAAGCTGACATCAACTACTCCCGACCCAATTACTGTACGGCGGAATTAAACCAGCATACTTCAATTGGATTCCAAAATTTTTAGTATGATTTGGTAATATTGCTACGCCGTATTAGAAATGGTTCGTGAGCCGGAGAACACTCGCTGCACCATCGGCTCGAAAAATTCGATCGACAGACTCTCGATACTCGGATCGATTGCTACAACATCGTAGCGTGCGACAAATTCTTCGGTCCAATCGAAATACGGATGGCCTCGCCATTGCTCACGTGCGTTGATGAAATCCGGATCCTTCAATTCAAAGAAACCGTTCAAATGAATGCGTTGAAAAATTTCGTGGTGTTCTAACATCCAGACATTTTTTTCAGAGATGAACGGCCGAATTAAGTCGGCCGAAAATCTGGCATGATTCTCAGGGCAAACGATAAATCCCGCGTCATGAAATAAGCCGGTAACGATGGTTTCCTCATCGTGTCCGTCGCGATGCAGCATAGTCGCCGTTTGCAAGCAATGCTCGTAGTTGTTGATTAAATAGCCAAATGTAGGCGCACTTCGAGAGGCGGAAAGGAGTTCCAGCGCTTGTCTTGCACGTTCCTTAGCTTCGTACTCCGCGCGCTGCCGGTTCAAAAGCGCCCAATCCTCAACGGTATAGTCGCCTATGTTGCGTGCTTCAATGTAATGCCAGTCAGATCGTAATAGATCACTGCGCTCGCCGACCTTTCGCCGCACGCCTAACGTGGGCTCTTTCTCGGATGTCATTGCTCGGTACCCCTATATTGCAGTATCCAAATACCGCGGAAGCGGCTGTTCGAATTACTCGAATTTATGTACTACCAATTTTGATATATTGTATATGCACATCATATTTTATTATAATTATTTTGAGGCAGTCAAATTAAATCGCCTCATTATGATAATATGTCCGCACATATAAAACCGATGCGATACCTCTTTATATAACCCAACTATACGGGATAGACATTAGTAGCTGTTAGCAGATACCATGCTTGCTTAAGCAACTTGGGGGAAATCGTGATTAAAACTAGCTGGGGACCCATTATGAAGAATAAGCTGTATTTATCTATTGCATTACTGTTAACTCTCGCCGGGCCGGTTAAGGCACAGGGTGTAGAAGCGCTAGTAGATCGGGGAAAGGAACTATTCAATTCTGATGTCGGCTGCAAAATCTGCCACGCGGAATCAGGCGAGGGTCTTGTGGGGCCAAGCTTACTATTCGGGCCATCGCCTGTCGATATCTTTGACCAACTCGAAAGTAATCCTGTCATGGGCGTGATCGTTAGCGAGATGGACCCTAGCGACGAAGACCTCGCGGCGATCTCTATGTATATACGAACGTTAGCAAACATGGAACTAGATGAAGAGCTGCCAGAGCGTTGGCTAAGCGATCTTGCGGCCGTAAAATCGAACCAGGGTGAGGAGATAGTATTCGCCAAGACGGCCCGCGATCTGCAGGTAGAAGCCATCGAAACATTTGCCTCTGTGCAAGACACTTGGACCCGCCGATCAAAGGAAGGAAGTGTCCTCAGCCATTACCAATCGCAAGTCGTTCAAACGTTCGATAAGGGAGAACCGAAATTCGAACCTCAACCGGGTAAAACCTATTTCTATGAAAATGTCGGTACGGCGAGTACGCCAGCGGTGTTACATGATGATTATGTTCTGCCAGAAAGCAACCGTATTGTTGTAGGTGATGCCGAAACGCACGAGGTTGTTGCCAGCTATGAGTTGCCTAAGAATTTGCGCGCGACGGTACACACTACAATGACCTCACCCGATGGTCGCTATGCCTACATTATCGGTGCGCGAGCAGATGGAGTAGCTGATTCAGACGTGGCGGGCTTAGCAAGACTGGAAGCATCAGCAACACTTCTTAAAGCTGATGCCGTAACGCTTCAGCCAGTATCCCAGATTGATATCGGCGGTCGAATACATCACGGACAAATATTCAAAGATTATCTGCTTCTTGACATGTTCGGCAGAGCTCCCAACGGGCTCGCACTGATGCTGCTTGATCCCAATACTGATGAAATCATCGGTGGTGTGAAAGACATTGATCTTGGCGGATTTGTTTACACGGTTTGGTCAGATAGAGAATATGAATATATCTACGCGCTCATGGAACCTGCAGGGTACGCGCCGGGCCGTGGTACCGGCATGGCCGCTGCTTATGCCATGTATCAGGGTAAACTCTTGGCCATGCGCCCATACTGGGTTGCTAAGATAAATCCGACTACCTGGGAAGTAGAAGAAGAATTCCCAATCCCTGGTTACCGGCCAAACTGGTTGATCGTGGATTCTGCAAAAGAACATTTCTACGTGATAAATACTATGGGGAACGCGTCGAAAATGAACCTGGAAACAGGTGAGGTAATCTGGACCAACGGCACAGGAATCGGCCCCTACGGCGGATCACTAAATGCCGACGAGACCGAGTTGTGGGTTGCGAACAAGGGCGAAGCCGCAGGTTTTATGGGACGCACCCTCACTGTGATGAACACCGAGACCGGATACCCTCAAGAGACCCTTTACGGCGCCTATAAAGTAGACCACGTGTTACTCTCACCTAATGGCAAGGAAATGTGGGCTACCAGTAACGCTGAGGGCCGTATCTATGTTTATGACGTTTATAGCAAGGAACTACTAACGAAGATCGACATGCCCGGCAACGGTGATGTTCACGGGCTCGCATGGGTACACTACGACGAAAATGGTGAACCTCGCACAGTGCGCGACCAGGGGAATTTTCACAATGGAGTCAACCCTATGACAGGGAATGCACTGCCTTCGCCCAATTAGCACAGCGCACTATTTTAAACTAACCACTAGTTTTTAACTAACAAAGACGCATAAAAGAAAAGCCTGCCATTCGGCAGGCTTTTTTAGCTTAGTGTAGTTCCTCTCTAAGCGTTGCTAACACTCAGAATTTTAGCCTCTTGCGGCTCGATTCCAGATAGAGCGAGTGATGCCTGAACATCTTCTGCGCTTAACGGCAAGGAAACGGGCATATCCCGATGCGCCGACAAATCAGCCGCAAGATAAACTTCCATTACTTGCCGGGCTTGTTTAGCCGTAACCATAACTTCTCTGTCGCAGGCGACTGCCTCGATAAAATGTACGGTCTCATTATGCATCGCACCCGCGAACACATGACCTACTTGCTCGCCCGGCATAGTCGACATAGGAAATACGATGCCGTCACTCATCGTGCTGCGAACAACATCCCGATGACTATTATCGACCAGCAGCACACCCTCCGACCCAACAAACTCAACGTTGGTGCTGGAAAAATTAGGGTAACTCGGCGGTAGTATCCAGCCAGCGCCGATGGTAAACACAACGCCATCGTCCATCGTGACGGTAATCCAGGAGCAATCTGGAGCATCACAAGTTTTTTTCATCACCTTATAGACCGACTGACAATAAACACGTTTAGGAAGCCTGGGTTCCAGACACCACAAAATGAAATCGATATCATGAGTAGCTTCCATTGCTGCTGGTGATAACTTGGTTCGGCCACTAATTTTTTTACCCAAATTTCGAGTAATGTGGCGACTTACCAAGGCACTCACCGGCTCACCTAATGTGCCGTCGTCGACCGACTGTTTGACATAAGCGAACTTGGGATTGAAGCGCTGAGAATAACCGATAGTGAACTTCAGGTTACGCTCCCTGGATATTGCTGCGAGTTCGTCTGCTTCATCTAACGTCAACGCTATAGGTTTCTCGAGAAACACATGCTTGCCGGCCTGCATAGACTCTAGAGCCATTGGGTAGTGCAATGGCTCTGGTGTAGCTGAAACAATGATTGCATCAATATCAGGGTTAGACAGTAAATCTTGATAATTTTTGATTGCTGAAGTTGGGCTGGTTTGTTCCACAATTTCTGCCAACCGCTCGGGGCGTGTTTCGGCAATATGCAGTTCATTCACAAGTGGATTAGTAGCACAGGTATTGGCTCGTATGCCGCCACACCATCCAGTTCCAATAATTCCAACGTTGATTTGTTTCATATTATAAACTCTCGTGTATGACTGCATTCAATTATAGTCGTATAGAAAAAAGCCTGCTAGTAGCACTATTTACCAATTGACAATTATTGGTAAACCACAAAAACTATCACCACGGACAGGATAGTTTCAAATGAGTTCCCGGTGAAGCGCGAAGCATTATAATGAAGAAGCTAGATGTAAACATAGGCATAGCACTATTTTTCACGATTCTCTCATTGGGGTTGTTAGCTAGTGTGTCTAGTCAAATCGCCAAACCCAGACTGGTTATGGGGCGGTCACTAACCGCTCTTGATGCGTCGCTATTCCCCTATATTGCACTAGGCGCGTTGTTACTGCTTAGCCTGTTATTTTTGTATAGATGTTTGAAGGGCGAACAAAAAACTCAGTCATTTGATTTTACTCCATCCGGTTTTTCCAGAACGCTTATTTGTTTATCCTTTTTTTTAGCATACGCCCTGCTGATGAACCTAATTGGATTCATCACAGCCAGCACATTAACGCTTTTTGCGTTAACTACATATTTCGGTAATAGACAGTGGACTTTAGGAATAGGCATCAGTGTGTTATTTCCTGTCATTATTTATTTTTTATTCTTACATGCGTTTCAAGTTTACTTACCAGAATCTTTGCTCTGGTAGCGCCTTTGGTAATAGCTCTAACAATCAAAATGTTAATAAATTTAGAAATTGTCAATGTGGGATAGTTTTGTACAGGGGATTGGATTAGCACTTAGCTTTGGCACCTTGCTAATGATGGCTATCGGGCTATTTCTTGGCATATTTGTAGGTGCCTTACCTGGATTCAGCACGGTAATGGCGATGGCAATTCTGCTGCCGATATCGTTCTTTTTAGACCCTCTGATGGGTATTCCATTTTTAATTGGTGTCTATAAGGGCGGAATCTTTGGCGGCTGCATACCTGCAATTCTAGTTTCAATGCCGGGAACCGGGGCATCTGTTGCAACAACATTTGATGGCCCTGCATTGACGCGAAAAAAGCAATCACGCAAGGCCATGGAAATGGCACTGTATTCCTCCACTATTGGTGACCTTACCAGCGACGTTATAACTATTCTCGCCATTGGACCTATTGCGCTACTGGCAATGCAAATTGGGCCACCCGAGCTGGCGGCCGTTATATTGGTCAGCCTGCTAATCATCGCAGTAACAACATCTGAGGACCTGTTAAAAGGATTGCTTATGATGGTTCTAGGTATGTTTTTGGCGATGATTGGTACTGACCCACTTGGAGGTATGTCACGATTTACTTTTGGAGTATTTGAGCTGAAATCGGGCATCCCGTTATTACCTATGTTAATTGGGGTATACGCATTACCTGAAATATTGCTTGCGACAGAACATAAATTAAAAACAGTTGGCGATCGTATTACCAGTATTGGTGAACGGCTAACTTTGAATGAACTTAAACGCTGCATGCGTACGATCATGCGATCAACGGGTATCGGTACAGTGGTGGGAATGATTCCCGGTGTAGGTCAGGTGGTTGCAGCCTTTATGGGCTACGCTGCCGCGAAAAATGCATCAAAACACCCTGAAACCTTTGGCAAAGGTGAACTCGAAGGTGTCGCAGCGGCTGAAGCGGCGAACAATGCGGTTAACGGCCCTACTCTGGTTCCTCTGATGACACTGGGCATCCCCGGTGACAATGTAACTGCAATTTTACTGGGTGCGTTTGTCGCACAAGGTTTGCGCCCGGGGCCCCAACTCATTAGCGATCAGGGTCCACTAGTATTCGCCATACTAATCGCAATGGTAGTGGCTAATTTCCTGTTTTTGGCGATCGGCTATGCGGTTATACCGTTATTCGCAAAAGTAGTAACCATTCGCCGGGCCATGCTGTTACCACTGACGGTCGTTTTAGCCTTTGCGGGATCGTACATTTACCGCTCCGATCCGAATGATCTAATAATTCTGGTTTGTTTCGGCGCCTTTGGATATATCGCGCGTAAAGTAAAAATGAATGTTACCCCTATGGTAATGGGATTCATCCTTGGCCCAATACTAGAGTATTCTTTCGGGCAAACGATGAGCATGTCAAAAGGCGATTTAGCAGGATTCATAATATTTGATCGCCCAATAAGCGCTTCAATTTTAGTACTGGCGCCGGTGCTAATTTACTATTTGCATTCACGAACAAACTCTTTAAGAAAAGTGTACGTAAATAAAGATGAGCAAAACGCATGAATACTCAATACTTGGCGTGTAGGCTAACGCTAGCCTTACTGTATATACCATTATCTTTAATCGGCATCACTTCTCAGGCGGCTGATTACCCTCTAAAACCCATTACTCTGGCGATTCCTTTCGGTGCCGGCGGCTCGCATGATTTGAATGCGCGTATATTCACCAAGGTTATACCTAAATACCTGAATCAACCAGTGATCCTCAAAATGATGCCCGGGGCAGCTGGACAGAAAGGAACGTCTGCAGTTGTACGTGCAAAACCAGATGGCTATACATTGTTATTTACCGACAATTATCACGATCAGTTACAAAAATACATTGAGTACTTACCTTACGATACAAGCGAAGAACTGATCACCGTAGCCCGCACAAATTACGCACCGGTTTCCATTCTGGTGTCGGCCGACAGCCCTTATCAATCACTTCAAGATTTGCTGGACTATGCCAAGGAGAATCCCGGCATGTTGTCTCTGGCCCATAGCGGTAATTGGGGCGCCCAGTTTGTTCCTTTACTCCGGATTTTGTTAGACGCAGAAGCGCACATGACGTTTATTCCTTATAAAGGTGGCGGCCCGGCCAAACAGGCGCTGCTTTCAGGTGATGTAGATGTTGGCACGGCATTTCCTTCGGTTGCCCTGCCTCTGGTTAAAGCCGGGATTGTTCGAATGTTGGCCAGCGCGGGTGATACACGATTATTGCCCGATGTGCCCACGTTTACCGAGCTGGGATTTGATGATGATTTGGGTTTGATGCAGCGTATCGTACTGGCACCTCGAGATATTCCAGCTGAACATCTCGAAATTCTACGGTCAGCGTTCAGCAAACTTGAATTTGACGACGAGTATCAAGGTTTAATGAAACAAATAGGTGCGAATACAGAATATCTGAATGGAAGCGAATACGAAAAGCTACGCCAAGTTCAAAGTCAGCGTTTCCAGGCACTAGTCAATAACATGAGTGCTGATAGTGATAACGAATAAGGCCGTTCGCACTGCTGCTTAACATCGATCAACGACTTGCTTTGCCTCACGAAGCTATAACCACGCTCTAGCGAAGGATAAACCGAGCGTAAAGAAACACTGATCATCTAATGATCTGGTAAATACCCACTATCGAAACCATCAGTAAAACACTCCCTATTATTCGGTAAAACACCTTGGTATCGGCCTGCAAAGTATAGTGGTGAAAGCGCAACCCCATAAAGTGTCCTATCGTGGCAGCCGGAAGCAACCACAGTTGTTGCGCGAGTTGTAAATCAACGCCGGCATAAATAAATGCGGCTAACTTGATAATTACAAGCACAAACCATAGTGCAAATAGAGTATCTCTTAGTTGACGACGGTCCACGTGCTGGGCAAATACCGTAATAACAAATGGAGCCCCAAGCAATGAAGTGCCCAACATATAGCCTCCAATTACCAGAAATATCACATCCACCACACGGCTGTTTGATACAAACGGTTTATTTAATATATAACTAACAGAGTAAACGGCAACGATACAGAATATTACCGCCGCCATTAGATCTTCAGGCAATGTGATAACACCTATAACCCCCATCACTTTAGGTATGATCATTACTATCAGGGCGTACTTAAGGTAACTCCAATCAACAGTTGGTCGTAAAGTACCTCCCTTAGGATCGGCAGCTAACTTTTTCGATCTTGCCTTCTCTAAATTATAAATAACCGTCATGCCAGAAAAGACCAATAATTGAATGGCTAGAATCGGCAGAAAGAATAACGGATCACTTTGAATCAGTAGTAAGAAAGGTAGCGATAGCACTGCCCCACCAAAGCCCAATCCGGAACGTACAAAACCCGACCAAACAAATATCAGTGTGATGATCAAAAATTGAAGAGTACTCAGTTCATCCATGATCGCTTACCCTTAATTTTTACTTGATCGTAAGCGGAACCGTTTTGGCAGTAGCACTATTATCAAATAGACCTGCCGCGCATTTATACGCCGCACTAGAGCTGTGTCAGAAAAACTGGCAATACCGCAAGAACTACTTAGCTAACATTGTCTAAGTTAGCGTACGTTTTTCAGTACTCGTCATTACCATATTCAACGACCGAACAGGTAGACAGCACCCGAATCAAAAGCTGAATTATCCTCCTCATCGTCGCCCGCCCCGTCCTCATACTGGGCACCGACGGCCAACAGAGACCCATCGCGACTTAAGCTAAGCGCGCTACCAAACTCATCAAATTCTTCGGTATTTGACCCCTTAATATAAGCATATTGCGACCAGACATTATCTATTCGAGTAAACAAATAAACGGCTCCTGCTTCATCCGCTGAATTATCATCTTGCGAACCATCAATTCCCTGAGCCGCGCTATCCTCTAACTGAGCGGCTGCTGCCAACGTATTGCCGTCACCGCTCAATACCATTCGTGAACCGAATAGATCAGAGTACCCAGAATTTGATGCTTTAAGATACGCTTGCTGTGTCCAAGTGCCAGCGTCATACCCGTAGATATAAACCGCCCCCGTCGACACGTCGTCTTCCCAATCTGGAGTTGAAGTACTGTTAACTCCAGTCGCCATGCTGTCTTCGTCCAAAGCCGTCGCGGCCAAAGTGTTTCCGTCATCGCTAATAGCAACGGCAACGCCCATCGCGTCATTTCTTTCTAAATTACCGCCCTTCAAATAAGCCATTTGCTGCCAGACACCATCAACATTATCAAATACGTACACCGCCCCACTACCGCGCATCTCATCATCCTGAAGCTCATTCGTGCCAGCAAGCGACCCATCTTCGTCAAAACTACCAATCACCAACCTTTGACCGTCTGCCGTCAGAGAAAGTGCGTATCCGAACAGGTCTCCAGCACCTGGGTTAGACGGCTTAACATAGGTATTCTGACTCCATATCGACCCATCGCGATGGAATAAATATACTGCTCCGGCAGACTGTTCTGAATTGTCAGACTGATCTCCATTCACACCGGGCACGCCACCATCTTCTGTAATAGCCGAGATTGCTAGCGTGTTACCGTCATCACTCAATGCAATCGAACTTCCAAACTGATCTCCATCTGCAAACTGTTCTCCTACGGTCGGTTCCCCCGTATTTGAAGCCTTAAGATAAGCTTGTTGCGTCCACACTTTACCTTCACGGGCGAACACATACACAGCACCAGCTTGCGGAATCGAATCGTCGAACTGGTCAGATTCGACACCTTGACCTGCACTAGCTTCAAAATGAGCCGATACCACCATGGTATTCCCATCAGCACTCAATAGAATTATATAGCCGAAATTATCGGTAAGACCTGGATTTGAGGCTTTTACATAAGCCTGTTGCGCCCAGCCAGTATCATCTTGAGTATAAACATATACAGCACCCGCCCCGTATATCGACTCGTCTGCCTGATCACCATTAATCCCCGACGCATTACTACTTTCGTAAGGAGAGCCTACGGCAAGAGTCGAGCCGTCTTTACTTAATGCAACGGCATCCCCTTCAACCGTTCCGCCCGCACCGAAGGTGTCACTAGCACTGATATTCGAGGCTTTTATATACGCAATCTGGGAAATATCCGCCGACAAATAGCCCGTTGCAGCGAAGGACAATACAAAGAAAATTCCGAATCGGAACCAAATTGAAATATTCATAATATCTGCATCGATTCGATTAGGGAGTAACTGCTGCGCTAGCAGCGACAAAGTTTTCTGTTTGGTAAATTTGCTTACCTGATTCTGTCATCACTACCTGCGCTTTTTCGGTCAGATTCATGAGCGGCGCACCGCCTTTGCGTACCCGACCAGTCAAGGTTACCTTCTCACCGGGCTTCAATATATCTCGAGTCCAACCGAACTCACTGTTCATGCGGCCTGGATTACTAAATTCTGCCTGCCACCTTACCGACTCGTCATTCGCATTTATAACGTCAACAATTAGCTTGGAGTGTGGATTAATGAATTGCAGCGTAACCACTGTACCCATTAAAACCGTAGTAGCATCTTCATAACGCCCTGCATCACCATGATGAGCAAAAGTTGCACTCGCCAAAAATAAACCAACAAAAACCGCAAATTTAATTAGTGATTTTTTTACCGTCTTGTTCCTCATACTGCCCCCTAAAAATAAGTAGTTGGTAATACTTTTGAAAAGCATATTAAACACACATTAGTGTTAAAAAGCATTTGTCATATGTTCAATTGTTCTAACCATTAAATGTAGCATATCCTGAGATCAGATTAACTCGAGCACAGAACGCGGTTACTAATGCACGAATTTTCTTACTGTTTCAGCAACAACTTCAGCGCCATAAATCTCCCCAAACGAATTAGCGTAGAGACCGTGAGCACCGGTTGCCTGTGACATGTCAGGATTTAGCGTTGGATCAGGGATAAACGCTTTCACCAGGCCATCCCGAGCATCTCCAACTCGAATCCCACGTTGCCAACCAGGATTATTTTTTAAGTTGGACTGATTGTCTGAAACGTAAAGCGTGTCATCGTCAGAAATATAAATCCCGGTGGCCCGCCCGTATTGTGACCACTGTGCGAGGTAAGTGCCTTCTTGATTAAAGATCTGCACTCGATTGTTATCTCTATCGGCTACGAATAACCTCCCTTGGGAATCCATTGCTAAAGCATGGGGAACACTAAACTCACCGGCAGAAGACCCGCTTACTCCCCAGCTTTTAATAAATTTTCCGTCTGCAGAGAACTTCAGCACTCGGTTATTTGATTCTGGCTCGTGCCCATCGGAAACAAAAATATCTCCATTAGGTGCAACAAGTACATCGGTCGGGCTACTAAAATGCCCAACACCATCACCAGCCACCCCCGCTTCACCTAGAGTCATCAACACTTCACCAGCAGGGTTAAACTTAAAAGCCTGATACCCACGCTGGCCATCACCACGACCGTCGGTAACCCAAATATTGCCATCAAAATCTACGTGAATTCCGTGTGGCCAAACAAGCATGCCATCTCCAAAATGTGCGAGCCTAACACCTGAAGCGCTATACATATGAATTGGGGATACATCATCGCGATCAATACAGCTATTAGCACCGCAACGTTCGGCTATCCAAATATTTCCTTTCGGATCAGCATCCACCCAACTTACAGACCCCAGTTCCCGTGAATCAGGAGACTGTATCCAACCGACTATTTCGGTATACGGATTCTCCTGAGCTATCGAGACCTCTGCGAACACACTAATTAAAACAAAATAAGTAATAAGGTACGCAGGACGATAAAGACTTTCTACGAGCATGAAAACTCCTTAAAACGAATATAAGTCCAGAGCAAACACAGCCGGCCCGTGGTTTTCAGGTAGGAATTGGGCTAGAGTGTGCCAACCCAATTCCTAAGCCTAGCTACATATCAGACAGCTGTTGCAGAAGTTGTCCTTTTGGTGAGTCGGAAAGTACAAACCGCTGTGCACGCTCACCCGCAAATACTTCGCCGGTGTATAGGTTGCCTGTAGAATCGACTGCAATCATGTGGAGTCCAAAGAACTGACCACCGTTTTCCCCCATATGCCCCATCTCTGAAACAATGCTGCCATCATCACGATTAATGAACCAGATTCGGTTATTCGTGAGGCTCGATATTACGAGATAGCGCTGTTCAGGATCTGCCGAGAAGGCTACACCGCCAGTAGAACCACCAACACCGGTACCTGGAGCAATAACAAACTCCTTCAGGAATTCACCACCTTTAGTCGTAACATGAATACGATTTGCGTTTCGATCCGCAGCGTAAACTAAGCCATCATAGGAAACATTTAATGTTAAATGCCCTGCAAAGTCTTTTGGCATGTCCCCATTTGGTGAGTAGGCATGATCAGCATCATCGGTGCTAATCTCTGATAAAGGCTTGCCATATGCTCCCCAACCGCGCTTAAACTCAAACGTTTCTAGGTCAAAAACAAGGACTCGACCGCGAATATAATTATCCGCCACGTACATCTCATTGTCTTCTTCGACAATTCGGATCTCTTCGATAGTACCTACAATCATTGGTGTTTCTGGCGGATACTTCTCGCGAAACGCGACCAGTGCGGCTGCTTTAGCCGCAACTTCTGCTGGATCGGCTGGTGGCTTAGGCAAAAAACGATAAACCGGGCCGACGCCCCCTTGACCAGGCTCTCGCTCCATTGCCGGAGGCAGACCAACTCGCCCACCATCTTCTCTTTCTAGTGTATGAGCAACCTCTGCAACAACTTCACCAGTTTTCGGATCGTATTTACGAACCGTATCTTGCCCTAGATAAACAAAGCCGTTGCTATCAACATCCATACCATGACCCTGTTGCGCGTCGAACCAACCGATTACGTTACCTTTCTTATCTAAATGAATCATCGACGGTGGTCGAACACAACACTCAGCTATCGGCGGTGTAACTTCAGCATGCAGTTCTATACTGGTTAGATCATTTGGGCGGTTATATACCCAAACATTGTCGTTGCTATCGACCGCAAGGCCTGTAACCCCACCCATTTTCCAATTGTTTGGCAAATCTTTGGGCCAAGTTGGATCAAAACTATAACTAGTTCCAGTTTGTGCCTGTACTTGACCATTGGTCAACAACACTGCCGACACTACAATCGCAAGCAACCGTGCTACTGCAAAGAATTTTCGATACCCCATATTTTAATTACCCATTTTGTCATTAGTTGTTCAAAATAATAAAGCCTACTCTGCAGCAGGGCTAGTCAATTTGGAGTTTGAAATACGCTACCGCTACAAACACATACAACGACTACCTAAGAGGACCTGCCAGTTAATACAAAATAGACAAACCAAAGGCTATCGGCACCTACATCTTGACCGATAACCTAGCCACAGCCTAAACGTTGGCCTGCGTTACCGCCCCGAGCTGTACAGCAGCCCAATCTTGATCGGTTGGCAAACGCAAGGCCTGAGGACCTCCAGATTTCTCTTCGTGGTGCGGGTGACCAGCACCAGACCACATTTGGCGATCGGAGTTCACCGCTGCCTGGTAAAGTCGATATGCTCCCTCAGGATCCATTATTCGGTCTGTCCGTCCGTAACCTATCAACATGGGACACTCGATATTCTTTGCGACATGTTCCACCGTGTAGTCCTTAAGTTTTCGCCGCGCATCGGCCAAATCATCAGCGCCTATAATCCAACGTACACGGTCCTGGATAGGCGTATAGAATTCAAATAGATCAGACAGAACATCGTGGGAACCAGCAGTAGTCCAAACCGCCTTGATTCGACTATCGCCACTGGCTGCTCTCGGTGCCGAGTACCCGCCCATGCTAACGCCACGCAATCCAATACGATCGGAATCAACATCCGAGCGTGTCTCCAAGTAATCAATTAGCGGTGACACCAATCGTTCGGTATCTGGCGGCATGTAGAGGTTCTGCAGTCGTTTCGGGGCACCTTGGCCAGGCAAATCTACCACCAGATAAGCCATACCACGTGAGGTATATCCGCCGGCACCCAGAATTGTATTTTCAGCTAGTGAGTCAGCGCCTTGATAAGCAATAACCGTTGGGAATCGGGTTCCTTCGGGTCCGCTTGGCTTACGAAAATATCCGCCTAGCTGATTACCATCAACATTGATGGTAACTCGCTCAAATGGTGCGGGTACCATTTCATAGGCCTTATCGAAAAATTCGAGAAATTTATTGTACCCCGCCATCATGGTGTCATCTGTATCTTCCTGATAAAGGATAGACAATCGATGGAAACGGCTGGCACGTAGATAGAATCGATTTGCCGATACATTTAGGCCCTTTTCTTCATAGCCCTGAGCGATCTCCTCATTAATCTTTGCAACCCGATTCCATTCCTCATACCAAGACAAGGGATCGAAAGGTCGCATTCGCTGCGCAACTTCAAGCTCATGAGGATCATCAGTGTAAATAGATTGATTAAGCCGGATCTCCATTTGACCGCCGCCGACGATGGGGTGCCCGGTATATAGCCTTTCTGCATCTCGCCCTGCCACATCCCCAACGTAAAGATTGCCCGGCCCTAAATCCTGAGCAAATGCACGTGATCCAAATGCCGCTGCTACAAGTGGCGCACTAGTAGACACTCCACCCCATTTCATAAGGCTACGACGAGTAAATTTGAATTCTGTCATTGTAAAATCTTTTAATTTTATTTTAGTTTAACTGCATCTCAAAAAAACCATTGTGAGTAATATCCAAATAGGACAAGTATGTCAATCGTTTAATTCACAAGACATATTGTAAAAATTGAGCTGAGGTAAGCAATCTTAACTACCACCGCCGCACTAGCCATCGTGTCAGTAGGCCGTATCATAGGAATCTTGATTGCTATTGGTTCCGGCAAACCATACAACGAGCCCATGAATAGCATGTGAATTAGACGACGCTTTATAGCGAGGTTTCTACTAGCGATAGAGTGGTATTGATAGAAGTTGGGGCTAGCGCTGATTCCTCACCAACCTGTTTGTCTAGTTAACAACCTTGCTAGATAAATCATCAAGAACATCAGCGATGGCGATCATGCGAGTCTCAACAGATAACTTTTGAGCGTCCGTCATGCCGACTAAAAGCTCGTGCAACATAGATTCTAAACGGCTAACGTTATTCTTCCATTCCTCAGGCGTTAGCTCCTCCTCTAATTGATAGCCAAGCCTAAGGTGTTCTTTTAGCGCAGCCAGGTTGGTTACCCCAGCCTGTTGATCTAACATGCTAAACAGTTCTTCCACCCAGTTCCGCCAAAGCGCCCAATCTTCTCCCTGATCGTCATCACCGACAGCCCACCCCTCAAAACGATTTGTCATAAGTACAATCTGCTCCGAAGATAAGCGCCAACCAATCTGCTTAAATAAATTGGTCATACGGTCAACTTGCCGTTGTACTCTAGCCTCGGGAGTTCGCTTATCACGCCTTTCTTTAGCTTCAAGAAATATTGTATCTACATGTTCTCTCGCTTGTATTAACTGCTCTGGTGATACCGTTAGCAATATTGCTGGGGACTTATTTAACGGAAACTCAGCGTTAAAAGTGCGCCTAAAAGCCAAACCGTCGTGAACCAATTGACCGACATCGGATCGGTTAAGCTCTTGGCTTTTTATCAGCGGAATAAAGCTATTTCGAGCCCACCCACTGTATCGCGGTAGTTCATTCCTTCGGTGCCAAAGATGGAACGCACTAACCTCCTTTTCTAGCCAGGTCTCTTGCTCAGAAGTTAAATCGGCATACTCACGAAAAGTTTTTTCGATCTCGTTATCTAGTCGTTCGTATAAAGCGCCAATAACGAAACCATTCGCCCCGCACGACAACAGCGCAATACTCATCGTAACAATAGCTAGTTTCCTCAAAAACCTTCCCATACTCTTTAATACTCCTTTCATTAAAAATCTGTACTAGCTATATATTGTTTCGCCAGACTTCGTTTTGGTTTAATGCAGCATAGTGGCATAATCGCCCCGTAAACCTAGTCTGGCAAGAACCATTACCATGCAGCAATTATTTCAAAACCTACTCGTCGCTGGCCAATTACAAGAAGGCGACTTTAAACTCGCCAAAGAAAAAGACATAACAGTCATCATTAACAACCGACCCGACGACGAACAGGTCGGGCAGTTGAGCTCGACAGAAGCTAAAGCGCTTTGCGACGAACTAGATATCGAATACCACTACTTACCTATGGAAAACGGCAAACCTTTGCCTGATGGGCTAGTCGAGCAAGTTTCTTCAATAATAGACGACGCCACAGGCACGGTATTGGCACACTGCCGCAGTGGGATGCGTAGTACTATTTTATGGGCCCTAGGCAAAGTAGGCCAGGGCGAATTAACTGCTGACGAAGCCTTTGCCTGCGCAAACAATGCCGGAATCAACCTATCTAATGTGAAGCCCATGCTCGATTCTATCCAGCTGGCCAATTCGTAACCCCTCATGCAAGAAAATTCTTCTCCCAAAGTTGGTTTTATAAGTCTTGGTTGCCCAAAAGCTTTAGTCGATTCAGAACGGATACTGACTGAACTAAAATCAGACGGCTATGACGTAGTCCCTACCTACGATCAAGCAGATTTAGTGATCGTTAACACCTGCGGATTCATTGATGCGGCCAAGGCCGAATCTTTAGACACCATTGGAGAAGCACTTAACGAGAATGGCAAGGTTATTGTTACCGGCTGCATGGGCGCCAACGCTGAAGACATCACCAATCATCACCCAAGCGTGCTTAGCGTAACTGGACCACAAGCCTACGAAGAAGTTATGTTGGCAGTGCATCAACACCTACCTAAACCAAACAATCACGCACCTTTCGACCCACTTGTTCCACCGCAAGGGGTAAAACTAACCCCGCGACATTACGCATACCTAAAAATTTCGGAAGGCTGTAACCACCGATGCAGCTTCTGCATTATTCCATCCATGCGCGGCAATCTAGTTAGCCGCCCGGCCGATTTAGTAATGGCCGAAGCCGAACGTTTGGTTGGTTCCGGGGTCAAAGAAATTCTGGTGATATCGCAGGACACCAGCGCGTATGGAGTTGACTTAAAGTATAAGACTACCTTTTGGAACGGTCGTCCGGTTAAAACCAGTATGGTTGACCTGGCAAAAGCTTTAGGCACGCTAGGTGTTTGGGTTCGCATGCACTACGTCTACCCGTATCCGCATGTTGATGACGTCATCCCGTTAATGGCAGATAACATTGTATTGCCATACTTGGATATTCCGTTTCAACATGGGAGCCCAAAAATACTTAAGGCTATGAAACGTCCGGGCCAAATCGAAAAAACCTTGGATCGCGTCCATGCGTGGCGTAAACAATGCCCAGACCTGACCATTAGAAGCACTTTTATAGTCGGATTCCCGGGCGAAACCGATGAAGACTTTCAGATGCTATTGGATTTTCAACATGAGGCTCAACTCGATCGCGTCGGTTGTTTTCAATACTCTCCTGTCGATGGTGCCAGTGCAAATAAACTAGCAGATCATGTGCCTGAAGAAGTGAAACAAGAACGACATGCCACATTCATGGAAGCTCAAGCAGAAATTAGTACCCAACGGCTAGCCAGCAAAGTAGGTGAAAATATCGAGGTTCTAATTGACCAAATTGGTGATGAAGGGTCCATTGGACGAAGTTGGGCGGATGCCCCTGAAATTGACGGCCGGGTGCTACTCGAAGACGAATTCGACCACAAACCCGGCGACCGGGTACAAGCAATTGTTGAAGAGGCCGATACGCATGATTTGTGGGCTCGCTCGATATAAAACTCTGTTCGTCTCCTCCATAGTTAAAGCTTTGTAAAACCTAACTATTAACCAACGAGTGCTTATCGCCCAAAGTGATCATTGGCCTAAATATCTCTGTAAGTAACTTTCTGCTTTGACAACCGACTACCGTATGTCGTGTATGTATAATCTGACCGGCACGAGCCGTTACTCGGCCAGCGCCGGGAATAGCGGCGACGATTGCCGATGATGCGTGGCCTGCTTGTAGGCGTATGCGAGCCGAAATAGTTCGGTTTCTGCGAAGGGACGCCCCAGTATCTCAAGCCCAGCGGGTAAGTTGCCTGACGTCATACCCATCGGTAATACGATCGCCGGTTGGCCCGTGTGCGGAGCAATGAACGAACTGTTGATATCCGGAGGGGGTCTCTCGTAGTCACCGACCTGGCTGGATAAATGACAGCTGTAACTTCGGCGGCATCCAGCGCATCCAGCACCGCGCCCCCGCAACCGCCAATACCAACGGCAAGATCGTCAACAGACGCGGTGTCGGCATGCGACGACTACGACTGAGGCGTTCCCGATCCAGTGTTGAGTCTTTCATATCACTCTCCCCTTGAAACTATTTTCTCTAGCCAGTCGGCAAAGTAATTAGGCTCACTTATCGATGAACGACCGCTATTTGCGCAAAGTAGTCATTCGTTAACATATAAAGCTACTCCTCTGGGCCGCGACCAGGAACCTCCCCTAACGTCAACCCTGTTTTCAACTTACTCGTCCATCAGCCCCCGGTAGGTACCCTGAATGTTCTGCTCTCTCCACAGGTCGTAGTTTATATAGTGCGAAAAGCCTTCCATCAGAATGGTCTCCTGCATCTCTTCGAGACTAAGTCCCGCTTCGATACCCGCCGTCACTTCGGACAATAACACTTCGAGGTAGCGTATCGAGTCGCCAACGTCGGCTTTGTTACCAACGGGACCATGCCCAAGCGTCGCGATATCGTAGTCCACGGTTGCCTGCATATGCATGTTCGCAGCGATCCATGGTGCCACCGGACCACCACCCATATTCTCGAAGGGCACACGGCCGACATTAACGAAATCGACCGCAAAGATCGTTCGCTCGTCGAGGAAGCGAATAATGGCGGAGTCGTCGCTGTGGCTAGGCAGTGCGTGAATCATCTCCACAGTCTTGCCGCCGAGGGTGACGGCAATCCGATCAGTGAACGTCACATCCGGTGGACGGACGTTTTTGAAAATCGAGTTTTCGGCCTCACGGGCTAGGTTCGAATTCATGTTTTCGTGGCCAACGAAGATCGCCGTATCGGCAAAGATGGCTCCGCCCGAAGCATGGTCGTCGTGGTGGTGACTGTAGAGTACGTAACGCACAGGCACATCGTAACGCTCTTCGAGTTCGGCTTTGAGCCAGGTCGAAAAATCGACGCTGATCGGATCGGTGAGAATAATTCCCTCCGGCGTAAGCAGAAACATCGTGCGGTGCGCGTTGTCCGTGACTCGATAGAGATCTCCCGTGATGTTGGTGATCTCACGCGCAGGTGCGTCTTGTGCAAGCGCTTGTAGCGTCAACCCCAACAGCGATAACAGTAGCCAGGCCGAAAGGCACTTATTGTTCATATTATTCTCTGTCCAAAGTTTAGTATAAAACATGTGTTTCACTAATCAAATGGCCGCTAATTGCCCAATATAGTTATTCCGTACTTCTCTATGTAATACTTGATACAGCTGGTAGGTAGCTGCGGGCTCATACGGCTCAGGTCCTAGTCGGCAAGGTCTGGAAAATCCGGTGGAATTTTGGTGGCTTTCGTTAACCTGTTGAACTTGACTATTGCATATCAATCCAGCGATTGATCTTCGCGTCCAGCAAATTTAACGGAAGTGGACCATCGATCAGAACTGCCGTGTGAAAGGCCCGGATATCAAAATTATTGCCCAAGCTTTCCTCGGCACGTGTGCGCAGTTCCTGGATCTTTAACTGGCCTATCTTGTAAGCCAGTACTGCTCCGGGAGTTGCTATATGGCGATCCACTTCGCTCAGGGCACGGGCCTCACTGACCGCTGAGTTCGCGTACATGTAGTCCAGAGCATCCTGACGGTTCCAGCGCTTGGCATGCAAGCCAGTATCCGACACCAGCCTGATTGCCCGCCACAACTCACCATTCAACATTCCGAAATATTGATAGGGATCGGCATAGACACCTAACTCTTTGCCGAGAGATTCGGCATACAATCCCCAGCCTTCGCTATACACGGAATAGCCACCGAAACGTCGAAACCGGGGCATGTCTTCCACCTCTTGCTGTAAGGATCGTTGGAAATGATGTCCGGGTATGGCTTCGTGCAAAAATAATGATTCCATCGTCCAAATCGGTCTTGCCTTGATGTTATAGGTATTGGCATAAAACACACCGGGCCGTATGCCATCTGGTGTGCCTGCAGTGTAAGAGGCTCCGCCAGCGGATCTTTCCCTGAAGGCTTCAACTCGACGCACCTCGAAACCGGCTTTTGGGAATACGTTAAATAATTTTGGCGTCAGACTGGTAATATGGTCCGACAAGCCTTGGTATCCCTGGATCAACTGCTCAGGTTCATCATAATAAAATTGATCGGTAGTATTTAGATATTCAAAAAATGCCTGTAGATCCCCTTCGAAGTTGACCTCTTGCATAACAGCTTGCATTTCACCTTGGATTCGCGACACCTCATCCAGGCCGATCTGATGGATCTGTCCAGGGTTCAGGTCTGTCGTCGTTATTAAACGCACCCTGTAGGCATACCATGCCTCACCATTGGGTAAAGCATTTAAACCGACAGACTCCCGGGCCCCCTCCATGTATTCGTCCCTAACGAAGTTGTGTAATTTTTCGTAAGCGGGGATGATCTTATTTTCTATTGCTTGCCGATACGCCGCCTCTAGACGATCACTATCAGCGTCACCGAATTCTTCCGGCATATTTTTAATCGGTGCATAAAATGTACTCTCTTCAGCACTACTAACGATTTGCGAACCCAGCTGGCGCTGGGCCTGTTCCATGAGTATTCGTGGCTGTACAACACCTTGCTCCATTCCCAATTTCATGTTGGCTATGGCCTGGTCTAAAAGCACAAGGAAATCATCAATGCGGCCAAGAAAATCATCATAGTCCTTGACTGTTTTAAATGGATGCAGGTTGGCCCCACCACCCAGCTGAACAAAGGTAGTGACGAACGAGGCACGCTGGCTTATTGGTTGCAGGTATGAAGGATACTGATCGGCTTCCAGTTCCATTTCCCGACTCAGTTTGAAGGTCCCGTACGTAAGCACATCCTGCGCCTCTAGTTCACCCGCATCCAGTTCCAGCAGCCTTGCCAGAAATTCATTATTAAGAGCGGTGGTTTCTGCGCGGTGCTCCGAACCTAGGTTGTTGGCATATCGATCGTTATAACGATCATCACCAATACGCGTTGCCCTCAACGGATTTAATGCCAGATAGCGTTCGAAGTATTCATCAACCAGCTCTGCAAGCTGTGTCGATGCCAAGGTCTCGATATCAGATTCAACTGTTGCCGATACCTGCTCTGGACTATCAGCAGTTATATCTGAGTTTGCATTGTTATCGGTATCACTGCTAAAGGCAGCCAGTAAAAATAGGCTTATTGATAGAGTAAAGACTTTAATATTCATAGATTCATCCCGCTACTTAATCACTATTTATTGATTTACAATCACTCGCATTATAGAGTTATAGTAAGAATTTATTGTGGCAGATGTGACAATCAGTAAGGGGGTTAGCATGACCATGAACAGACGAGAGTTATTTAAGATTAGTGGAGGAATAGCTGCAGGGCTTGCTGCAGCGAGTACTGGCCCCGGCTTGGTGGCACAGTCTTCCACCGCGAGTAATAAAATCAATCTATCCGGTAATGAAAACCCTTATGGACCTTCTGCAGCGGTTTTAGAAGTACTCAATCAATCCGTAACTGATGCCAATAGATATAATTACGGTATTCAACAAGAGCTTGTTAAAGATATTGCAAAAAAAGAAGGTGTAGATCCAGAGCAGATCATTTTCTGTTCTGGTTCCACTGAAGCCATATACAGCACAATGATGGCCTGTATGTCTCATGGTGGCGAAGCCGTGACCTCGGAATTAACCCATGGGCTGGTATATCAGTTCGCACCTGCGACGGGCGGTACGGTAGTACAGGTTCCCCTAACTTCGGGATTGGAATACGACCTTGATGCAATGCATGCTCGCGTTACTGCGGACACAAAACTTGTTTACGTTTGTAATCCCAATAACCCGACCGGAACTCTGATAGACGGCAACCAATTGCGAGACTTCTGTACTTCTCTGCCCGAAGATACCATCACCTTAATAGATGAAGCCTACATCGAGTATAGCGATGACTTTAATTATGCCAGTATGGTTGACCTGGTTAGAGCGGGTGAGAACGTAGTTGTGACACGAACCTTTTCCAAGATTCATGGTTTAGCCGGGCTGCGGGTTGGCTACGCTATTGCACCTCCTGAAATCGCAAAACGAATCGCAACGTTCAAGGTGTGCAGATTCCAGGGGCCAATGGGTGTCGTTGCTGCGAACGTATCGTTAAATGATACAGAGTGGCAGGATTTCTGCCGCATTAAAAATAAAGAAGGCCGCGAAGTCGTATACAAACTATGTGAGGAGTTAGACCTCGACTATGTGCGTGCATCTGGTAACTTTGTCTTTTTCGATCCAAAAATGTCCTACGCAGAATATAATAAACGACTGTTGGCGCAAGGAATCATTGGGGCGAGACAATTTCCAATTAAACAGGATTGGGCGAGAATTACGATCGGTACTACTGAAGAAATGGAAGTATTTGCCAAGGCGCTACCTACCGTGATTGGAACATAATTTAAAGTAGCCTCTTACTATTAAATTCGGACGGATCGTAGGACTGTTATGAGCAGCGATACGTTAAATCGACGACACTTCATACAAGGATCTAGCGCACTGGCTAGTAGCTCGCTACTGCGGCTATCGAGGCCGTTGAGCTCGAAGCAATTAGTTGAATGACGGCTAATTCTCACCACCAGGATCGCTATCCAAAGACTCTTCACCGTCAGGCGCCGGATTATCGTTTACAACCTTCGATATGTTTTGCAACGCCCCACCAAAATCAATTTCACCAGATTGCACACCGGTTAGAACTGGCTCTGCCGGCACAGCCAATTCCACCGTCACATCTGGATTTTCCCACTCGGCAAGCTCGGTATAAAATGCCGAGCATTGTAAACTATCCCACATTTTCTGCGACATCTCGCTAGTCTCCAAAGTCGACAACAAATCATCGCAACCAGTCTTGCGTGCATCCAATATTTCACTGTTAGTGGTGCGTACCTCATTAATTTGACTAGTATCCGCCAACTGAATTATTTCGGGTTCCGAGTCGCATCCAGCCAGCAACACCAAGACCCATAGTATCGACCGTGATTTAGATTTAATAAGATTCAGCATACGCCACACCCGTGCCACCTAGGCCACAATACCCCGCAGGGTTCTTAGCCAGATACTGCTGATGGTAATCTTCCGCGTAGTAAAACTCACCCGCAGCTTGTATTTCAGTAGTAACTTTCCCCATATCCGCAGTGCTCAAAGCCTTTTGATAGTTTCGTTTACTTTCTTGAGCTAAGCTGTTTTGTTCTACCGTACTTGTGTAAATACCTGATCGATACTGAGTACCCGCATCGTTGCCTTGTCGCATCCCTTGAGTCGGATTATGGCTCTCCCAGAATGTTTTAAGTAATGCATTAAAACTAATTTCTTGTGGGCGATAAACGACCAAAACAACCTCGTTATGCCCAGTCTGGCCACTGCAAACTTCTTGATAGGTAGGGTTGAGCGTAAAGCCCGCTGAATAGCCAACAGCGGTCGTCACTACGCCAGTTAACTGCCAAAAGTTTTTCTCCGCCCCCCAAAAGCAACCCATTCCAAAAATCACTGATAATTCACCACCTTCAAAAGGCCCTTTCATCGGTTCACCAAATACAAAATGCGTATGTGACGTTTCTATTGGGATAGGCCGGCCGGGTAGCGCTTCTGCCTCTGATATGATATTTGTCTTGCTACTAGAAAACATTTAAGCCTCCTGACTAATAAATAAGTGCCTGCTGTAGACACCTTAATGTTGGACACTGTTGATCTACGATTTATGCGGTTACTATAGTCATTCAGTCGCTACTCAACAAACTATTTGATATGAAGTTCATTCGAATCGTACAGCTTGTAATGATGTTACCGCTAATGTTGGTTGCTATTGGCTATAGTCTGCCACCTAACAGCGATGCTGATGGCGAAATAATTATTCTTGCCGAGCCAAAAATAATCTATAGCTTACTTAATTCACCCAGTAGCCACCCGCTATGGGCACCATGGGTATATGACTTACAAAGCCAGATAAAAACTGAAACAACAGGCGCAGCAAAGAATGAAGGTGCAAAACTATCTTGGCTGTATAGCGACGACAATGTGAACGATGGCGATATAAGGAGCGGAAGCACAACAATTACAACAGGCGTACCGTATAAATTCCTTACCGGTGATTTACTGATCAACAATGTGCCTACTGCTTCGTACAAATTTACCATTTACAACAACGCAGCTAATACGCAGGCACGGGTATTCTTTCAATATCAATCACTCGAACAAGGACCGCTAGGCAGATTACGTGCTGCGCTGTTCGGCAACCGCATAAAATCAAGTCTTGATGCGTCCTTAATTCGTTTAAAATCAATCGCAGAGGCTGAAACCGCAAAGCACTAGATTGCCAATTATTAAATTATAGGCTTGCTTTGATATGACCAGTCTACTGTAATACTTAACATCACTAATAAAGAGACCTGCATATGAACTTTCTGCTCACACGACTAGGCAACCACATTATTAGGACTGTCGCCATGTTGGTTACGGTATTATTCCTATTACAAACAAACAGTTCAGCGGTTGCTGCGGACCCTGCTACTGCCGTATTTGCAGGCGGGTGCTTTTGGTGCACCGAATCAGATTTTGAAAAATTAGCAGGTGTTATCGAAGCTGAATCTGGGTATACCGATGGCCAGGTAGAGAACCCGACTTACAAGCAAGTATCTGCAGGGCGAACAGGTCATACAGAAGCCGTTCTAGTGACCTATGACCCCGCTGTGGTTAGCTACGCAGAGCTTGTCGAATACTTCTGGCCAACTATAGACCCGACTCAAGCCGATGCCCAATTTTGTGACCGCGGATCTCAGTACCGCAGTGCTATTTATTACGAGACTTCTGAAGAGAAATCAATCGTTGAAGCCTCACTCGCCAGTTTACAAACCAGCAAACCATTTAGTGCCGAAATCGTCACTCAAATAGGTCAACGCTCGCAGTTCTATCAGGCAGAGGATTACCATCAGGATTATTATAAAAAAAACCCAATCCGATACAACTACTACCGACGAAGCTGCGGCCGCGACCAACGTATACAGGATCTGTGGGGCGAGTTAGCTCATTATTAATCCTGAATCGCTTCACATAGGCTGTAACGCAGGTAAGCTCATGGCTCAATTGAACTGTGTGAGAACCATCAAACAAGATAGGAAGTTATGAATAGGGAAGCAACCGGTGCTATTGGGGAAATCATCGGTGCCATGGCAGTAGTATTAACCTTGGCATAACTCGCCATTCAGATGCGTCATGGAACCAAAGCTACTCAGGCGGCCAGTATCCGAGCCGCCTCCACAATGAACCAGGAATTCTTGCTTGCAGTAGGCGCAGACCCGGTCACTGCTCAGTTATCTACGAGCTATCTAGTCGTTCCCAACACCTTACCCAACAACCAACAACCAACAAATTCAAGGTCACTACTTAATGGGATCTATGTTGCGTAGATTAGAAAACATATACTTTCAGTATCACCTTGGTACGCTTTCGTAAGGAGCGTGGCAATCGCGTCAAATGATCTTTAAAGGCATGGCTAATAGTCAGGGTTATTTAGCCTACCTGGAATCTCTTCCGGCGGCCTTTCTAAACGATGAGTTCATCGAATGCATGGCCCAGCAGAAACCAGAGAGCTAGTCTATGTACCAAAATAGTATTCAAAGACCTGAACCGCCCTTGTCTAATGCAAACAAGCTGTCTATTCATACTCTCTATTTGTACAGAAAATAGACTGCCCTCTACTGAAGTACGGCCACCGAGTTAGGATCAAATGAATCACCAAAAAAGTATAATAAGTTTTATCGGTATTTTAATGCTGATCTTGCTCAGCGCCTGTAGCGGTCAGCCTATAGACAAAAAGTACGTTATTAAGTTTAGCCATGTAGTAGCGGCAAATACGCCCAAGGGACTCGCTGCAGAGTTATTCAAACAAAAAGTAGAGCAGCGCTTAAACGACAAGGTTATTGTAGAAGTTTATCCTTCTAGTCAATTAATGAGCGACGATGATTCCTTAGAAGCATTAGCGTTCAACGAAATTCAAATGACCGCCGTGTCATTGTCTAAATACAATCGTTTTACCAAAAAGCTACAAGTCTTCGATCTACCGTTTCTGTTCAATGACATGGATGCCGTTGAACGGTTTTTAAAACACCCTGAAGGTCTAAAATTATTAGCGGTGTTAGAAGATAAGGGCTTTATGGGCTTGGGGTTCTGGCCAAACGGCCTCAAACAGCTAAGCGCGAATACTCCATTGTTAGAACCTGCCGATGCAAAAGGAGTGAAATTTCGGATTCAAGAATCGGATGTATTAGAAGCCCAATTTCTGGCTGTGAATGCCAACCCACAAAAGTTGGCTTTTGGTGAGGTATACCAAGCACTCCAGGTGGGCACAATCGACGGGCAAGATAACACCTGGTCAAATATTTACTCTGAAAAATTTTACGAAGTTCAAGATTATATAATCGAATCCAATCACAATTTGCTGGCCTACATTTGGATGATAAACACAGAATTTTGGCAAGGATTGCCTCAAGATATACAGGGCGAATTAACTGTAATCATCGATGAAGTGAATGCCGCAGTGATGATTATGGCGATAGAAATAAATGCAAGTGATCGAGAAAAAGTTGTCCAAGATGATCCGGACAAAATCATAAGTTTATCTTCTGAACAACTCGAGCAATGGCGATCCGCCATGAAACCCGTTTGGGATGAGTTTAAAGATGAAATAGGCGAAGAAGTCATTGAAGCTGCACTGGCCGCAAATAACCCTTAAAAAACACCACACCCACCAGGTACAGGGAGAATTAATTGCTAGAACGCTGGAATAAACTGGAAGAGATTCTTATCGGAAGCTTATTGGCGATTATGGTTATCATTACTTGCCTCCAAGTAGTTTTACGTTACGTATTTGACAGTGGAATTGTGTGGGGGCTTGAAGCAACTTCTTATGCCTTCTTGTGGATGGTCTTATTAGGACTTTCCTACGGTGTTCGCACCAACTCACATATTGCGGTAGATGCACTGGTTACATGGCTACCTAGCAAATCCAAACGCTTACTTTTATTGGTATCCGTTACTCTTGGTTTGATCTATACGCTAACCATGCTGTACGGAACCTATATTTATATTGAAAGATTATATTTGCTGGAAATACATGCACAAAACATTCCGGTGCCTAAATGGATTCTGTCTAGTGGATTACCACTTGGGTTCTTCTTGTTATTTTTGCGTTTGCTGGAATTAGCCAAGCAGATATATGGCGGTCAAAAAAAATCTATAGGCGCCGGCAACGAGCAAGTTACTTTAATGGGAACTGACGAATGACGGCGCTTGTTCTACTCGGAGGTTTACTCGTATTCCTTTTACTGGGCGTTCCTGTTGCTATGTCTCTGGGCCTATCAAGCGCGATTGTTATGGTGCTAATGACTGATCAATCGATGATGTCTTTAGCGCTCAAATTTGCCCACACCATGAAAGTCTACCCCTTATTGGCGATTCCATTTTTCATACTGGCTGGAACGTTAATGAGTACTGGGGGTGTCGCTAAACGCATGATTAATTTTGCGATCGCCAGCGTTGGACATTTCAGAGGTGGGCTCGCAATGGCTTCAGTGTTAGCCTGTACCCTGTTCGCCGCCGTATCAGGTTCATCACCGGCCACAGTGTTAGCCATCGGGCCGATTGTAATAGGAGCGATGATTAAATCTGGTTACAGCAAAGAGTTTGCCGCAGGCGTTATCTGCAATGCCGGCACTCTGGGAATACTTATTCCGCCCTCAATTGTTATGGTGGTTTATGCATCTGTTACCCAAACGTCGGTTGGGGAATTATTTATGGCCGGAGTAGTTCCTGGGATACTACTGACCATGATGATGATGCTAGCAATTTATATTGTGACCCGAAAAATGGATATCGATTATTTCCCGAAAGCCAGTTTTAGGGAAGTACTGCGAACCGGTAAAGAAGCTCTCTGGGGGTTAATGCTAATAATTATCATTATGGGAGGAATATACGCAGGAATCTTTACCCCTACCGAAGCCGCCGCAGTAAGTGCCGTTTATGCTTTTGTCGTAGTGGTATTTATCTATAAAGATTTAAAGCTGAAGGAGATTCCCAAAGTACTCACGGAAAGCGCAAAGCTATCTGTAACTTTGATGTTTATTATCGCGAACGCTTATGTCTTTGCCTTTGTACTCACGACTGAACAAATACCACAAACTGCAGCAGATGTAGTTCTTAGCTCGGGCTTGAGCCCATGGTTGTTTCTACTCGTGATGAACTTGCTTTTACTTGTGGCAGGCAATTTTATAGATCCCACCTCGGTCATATTAATCGTCGTGCCTATTATATTCCCGATTGCGATGAGCTTAGGTATAGACCCTATACACCTGGGAATTATATTGGTAATTAATATGGAAATTGGACTGGTCACTCCACCGGTGGGGCTAAACTTATTTGTGACCTCCGGAGTTACTGATTTAACGTTGGTCGAAATGATCCATGCAGCTTTGCCATGGCTATTATTGTTACTGACAGCCTTAATGCTCATTACCTACGTACCAATTATCTCTACTTTTTTACCCAATATGGTTTTTGATTAAGCCCTGACTCATATTTGCTTAAAGTCCTAATTTTACCTATCGGTGCGTGCCAAGAAAGTCGAGCAGTATCGAATTAAATTCGCCACGTTTTTGAATATTAGGCAAATGCGCAGAGTCTTTGATTATCACCAGTTTTGACCCTTCGATACCATTATGAAGCACCTCGGCTGATGCAACCGGACACGCCGGATCGCTTTCACCGACGATAATGATTGTGGGTGTCTTGATCTCGGCGAGCACATCGCATTGACTCATATCACGAATCGCGCGGGCACAACCAATATAGCCGGTAACATTTGATGCATTAATCATCTCACGGACGAGGCCAACTTCTTTCGGATTAGACTCATGATACGGCGCGGTGAACCAGCGGCCGAGCGTTGCGTCAGCGAGGGCAGCGGTTCCACCGGCTTGTGCCTCTGCAATTCGATCGTTCCATAATTGCTCGGTCGGCATGGTACACGCGGTATCACACAATGCTAAAGACAATACTCGATCCGGCTGGTAGGCAGCCAATAACTGGGCAATGAACCCGCCCATTGATAAACCTACAAAATGGACCTTTTCTATACCTAGCGCATCCAGCAAGCCAGTCACATCGGCTGCAAACATAGTTATGGAATAAGGGATGTCCGGCGCGTCAGTTCCACCATGACCTCTTGAGTCGTAACGCAATATTCTATAGCCGGCACTGGTTATCACCTCTACCTGGTCATCCCACATTGTATAGTTGCTGATTAGGCTATTACTAAACATAACCACAGGCCCATCTTCAGGACCGTCAAACCGATAATTAATTGAAATACCGTTAGCTGAAATAGTAGATGACATTGCCTGATTTTGCTCCAAAACCGTCTGGGCTTTACCAGACTAATTGAAAATGCATTTATTCTATTCGTCGATCCCTATTACCCGAAAACAAACTTCACTATGCACCCAATGATCAATCGAATACTATCGATGGGATAATATCCTAAGGCGCATCTTCGAACCATTATTCTATTGCAAACTATACATTTTCAGTCACATATAACACTACAAAATAAAACCAACTTTAGTCAGCCTGAAATTGAGCTTTGTAGGTTAAAGTAGCCGGCAAAAATAGAGGGGCACAAAATGAGACTAGCCACTATTAATTATAATGATGCGGAAGTCGCTGCAATCATCGTAGGACAAGGCCTGGTTCCTATCGCATTGGCCAATAGCGAGTTCGATCAAACTTGGCCTAGCGATATGTTCGAACTTATCCAGACTGAAACGGTGGATGAAATTAATGCTTGGTATCAAAACGGCGGTAACACCCAGTTAGCTGCCTTAGGCAATAAAATTGTTTCACGGAATGCAGTTCAATTCGCACCACTCATACGCAGGCCGCGCAAAATATGGGGAATTGGACTCAATTACCTCGCACATGCTGCAGATTTAGCAGAGAAATCACCTACCACTGAACCCGCAAGTTTTATGAAGCCAGATACCGCGATTATCGGTTATGGCGATACCATTGAGATTCCAAAAATCTCCGAGAAAACTACTGCTGAAGCTGAGTTAGGAATCGTTTTCGGAAAAACATGTAAACACGTCTCAAAACAAGATTGGCAAAGCGCCATTTGCGGATACGTCGCAATTCTCGATATGACCGCCGAAGATATTTTAAGGCGAAACCCCAGAAACCTGACTCAGTCGAAAAGCTTTGATACGTTCATGAGCTTGGGCCCTATACTAGTCACTCCCGACGAGGTAACCGATGTGAACAGCCTTCTCGTTAAAACCGTTATCAACGGTAAAACTCATGAAGAAAATGTTGTATCGAATATGACATTTCCTCCAGATCATCTAGTCTCGTATCATTCTGATATTATGACCCTGCTGGCTGGGGATATATTATCAACGGGCACCCCCGGAGCCGTTCACATTCACGATGGTGATGTAGTTGAATGTCACATAGACGGCTTTGAACCACTGATCAACAATGTAGTTGACCTTAAACAATAACCAAATTAATTACAGGCAATATTATGGATTTAGGACTAAAAAACAAAACAGCAATCGTCATGGCATCAAGTGCCGGACTTGGCAAAGCAGTCGCTACCGAACTTGCCCGAGAAGGCGCAAATATAATGATTAGTAGCCGGCGAGAGGACGAGCTCAAAAAAGTTCAGGCAGAACTTGCTAAGGAAACAGGCAATGAACCCGCTTACACCGCAGCTGATATTACCAACTACGATGACATCAAAAACGTCGTCAATAGCACCGTTGAAAAATTTGGCGGCGTCGACATTCTCGTCAATAATGCCGGCGGCCCTCCAGCAGGTACTTTCGACAAATTCGATGACGAAGCCTGGCTAAATGCGATTAATTTGAATTTACTTAGTTACATCCGCAGCATTCGTGAAGTTGTTCCGCATATGAAAAAAGCAGGCCAAGGCTGGATACTCAACTGCACTTCATCAGGAGTTAAACAAGCACTGCCAAATCTCATTCTTTCGAACACCTGCCGAATGGGCGTGGTCGGGTTGAGTAAAACGCTTTGTAATGAACTTGGTAGCGATAATATTCGCATCAATGTATTAGCGCCAGGAAGAATCTGGACTGATCGTATCGCTTATTTAGATGGTATGCGCGCGGAAAAGATGGGAGTAACACTTGATGAAATTAAGGCCAGCACAAAAAAGAGTATTTCGCTCGGTCGCTACGGAGATCCTGCTGAATTTGGCCGGACTGCTGCGTTTCTGTGCTCAGAGGCTAACACCTATACGTCTGGGCAAACCGTCTTGGTAGACGGCGGACTTACCACTGCATATTAAGACACCGGACCTAAAAAAATGAATTTTTCAGGTGTAATTCCAATTCTTGCCACGCCGTTTAAAGATGACGAATCGGTAGATTTGGCCTCGCTCACAAAGATGATTCAATTCATCGAAAAATCGGGGGTTGATGGGATCACAGTAAGCGGGCTGCTGGGCGAGTCCAATCGACTTGTAGACTCTGAAAAAGAGTCTTTGATCACTACAGCAGTCAAAGCAACCGACGGAAGGTTGCCCGTCATTGCAACGGTCTCTCACACCGGAACACAAGGAACCATCGAAACTGCAAAAATGGCGAAAAATGCTGGCGCGTCAGCACTCATGGTCGCGCCAGTTAAGTTGCCTGTGCCAAACGAACAGGCCCTGTTTGAGTATATAAAAGCGGTGGCAGACGGCATAGATTTGCCAATAGTATTGCAAGACCATCCGCAAATCACCGCGGTTAATATGTCGACGGACTTAATCATTCGGATGGTAAGTGAAATCCCAAGCATCAAGTGCCTGAAGGCCGAAGCATTGCCAAGCCCTCAGCGTATCGCCCTTTTGAAGGATAGCTTTGGCGGCCGGGACATCACTATGTTAACCGGGCTTGGTGCGCTTTACGGCATTTATGATCTGGAATCCGGTTCCAGCGGGTTCAATACCGGTTTTGCTTTCCCTGAAATTCTACGCGCGATCATTGATCAATTTAATGCGGGCAACCATGATACTGCATGGAGCATTTACCATAAGTACCTGCCGCTAATCGTATTTGAGCAGCAGCCCGGAACGGCGATTCGAAAAGAAATTCTTCGTCTACGCGGATTAATTGATAGCAATCATCTTCGCTTACCAGCAAAATCTATTAGTGCATCGGCTAAACAACAGTTGGATGCTTTGCTTAAACGATGCTTTGGCGATGCTGATTTAACTCAAATACTCAACATAGACGATACCTAACCCTCTACGCGGATTAATTTCTTAGCTAACTGTTTGCTAGGGTTGCGGAGTGTTTTGCGCCACTGATTCTTCTAAAACGCATTCGTACCGCTCTACGACTTCCCCATCTTTTCCAACAAATTCACCATTCCAGGTGAATGGTTCGTTAAGCGTCGCGGGATCACTGATAGTCAACCGATAAATTAGTTTGTCCTGATTATCGACATCAACCGCCGTAAAGCGTTCTACCACTTCAACTGCATCACTTTGCGGAACCCCAACTCGATCAAAATAAGGCCAATTGATTCTATTGGTTTTAACAACTAGGGTATTTTCTTCCCAGTGGCCAACGGAATATCCAAGATGAGACAGTGGCTGCTGGGCAACCACCGCAGCATCGTCAAGATGAATCGTACGAACCGCATCAAACTCCTCGAAGCGTAGCTCAATAGTGTCATCTAATTGAACGAACTGCATCGGATAGGGATTACCCATAACTGCAGGCATTCCTGGTGGCGTGCAATTTAGCAAGGGATTATCCTCAAATTCATTCCATGCCGCTTTTGCGACTAAGGCTTGCTCGGTCAACTGGTAAGCATCGGCGCCCTTAAAATACCACGAACCAGTAGCACGAACCCAAACCCGAAATAACCGTTCGGCTTCGCCTAAAGACTCATCGAGCGGCTGTTCGGGCGACGCCGCCAGTCCCATAAATCGCTCTTCACCAAGGCCCGTTTGTGACCAGCGTGGTTCCCGAACATTGCCAACCAACAACTCAACTGAATCTGGCAATAGCACATGATTAACAAGTAAATGTTTGTCTCGACGGGTGGACGCCCACCCAGCAATACGAACTTGCTGACCCTCTTGAATAAGCCCCGCTTCTACACCCTGTCGATGCTGCGCACTAACCGCAGAGCCTTCAAGATGCCAGACTGTTTCTACTCCGCTCTCATCTGTGGTCGCAACATCTATCAAGATATGCGGGTTTCTCCATAGCACCTGTACAACCTTGCCCTCAAATTCAGTATCAACACTTTGATCGAACTCTGAATTAGAATGGTGACTAAAAACTGATAGTGGTAATACTAGTAGTAAACCAGTAATCACAAGTCTTAGATTTACATTCATAAAAAATCTCCTAACGGTATTAATTAATATCTCTTTCGAACAATAAGCAGTCTAAAAATACATTTGATCACATAACAGAACTTGTGATCCAAACATCCATACGAGCACTACTTTCAAGATAGTCTGCGTCGACTTCAGCATCGGATTTACCTTGCGCGGATAAAGCGATCTTCAATCCGTGCAATGACCACACATTGTGTGGATGATCAGCGAGTTCAGTACGATACTCCTGTTCTGCTTCTGCGTATTGTTTTGTTTCAAGAAGTGCGGCCCCAAGCCAATGTCGAGCAGCATAGGGGATCGGTTCAGGCTCATCATAAGGTTGCTCATCATCAAACATTACTGCTCGACGAAAGGCTGCGATTGCCTCATCCATCTCACCATTTATCCGATGTATTTCACCCTCAAGAATGGCTGCAGATAGTCCCATTAAATGCTCCGCATCATGCCAGCGAAACTCAGCCTCTGACGTAGCCGCTAGGTCCTGCACCTTGCTGAGATAACGTCTGGCTTCATTCTGATTTCCATTTTTTAACGCTGCATAGCCTTGAGCAAAATCCCAAAAGCCACCTTCAATATCACCGCTAGGTCTTGAACTTATAGCGGGTATTTCGTCATAGCGACCAAAGCGGAGAAGCGTAAGAGCCTGGTACATACTATTACCCGTCTCCTTAGCATAATCTTTACCAGCCTGCGTTGCTATTGCGCTTTGGCCATCCATTGAGGCTGCAAATAGCAACATATGTAAATTGTGCATAGTCGCGTAAGCAAAACCCTGGTTTTCTCTGGATTTAAGATCGGACTGGTATGCAGTTATGTTAGCCCGCACCGATTTACCCCAATAACCCACTTCGTTCCAGGTGTGTGAAGGCATATGTTGAATATGGCTTGCCACGGGAATTGCATCGCTAAGATACTCTGCACATTCCAACGCTAATTCAGGCTGCTGACTCGACTCCGTCGCGTGAATATATAAATGGCAGGCGCCCGGATGAGCAATATTTTCAGTCAAAATACCTGTTAGTACCCCATGCAAATGGATCAAACCCGGTTCCTCAATATCGCGTCGACCCCTTCGCTCCTCAAGCAAGAAAATTGAAGCCGCATAGACAAATGCTACATCGTGATGATCAGTGTATTTTTCGTAAACAAGCTTCATTCGCTCTGCAAATGCCTGATTTATAGGCTCCGCATTGTCGGTATCAAAATCAGCTGGGTATCGATCACGAGCAGCCATAATAAGATCTCGCTCCATTTCAGTAGCGTTTGCTGAAAGCTCGACCGCTTTTTCAATTGCTTGATGTGCGAAAGGTGCTTTCTCAGCGGTCATACCACCATTCAAAAATGCACCCAATGCAAAGGCTTCACCCCAGTAGCACATCGCGCAAGCAGGATCAGCGAGGCGTGCTTCACGGAAACTTCTAGCCGCATCATCAACGCTATAGGCGTAACGCAACTGCAGACCCTGATTAAAGTAATTTTGCGCCATGTCGTTGGCGCTTGTCACTGCCCATGAATGCGGCCCCAATGCTGATGGGATATAGTCAACTGGCTTTTGAAAAGCAGCCAGTCCGTCATCTAGTGAATTACTTTCACCTGTCTTCTCCATACCAACACAGGCCGTGAGGCCGAAACAAATTAAAAGTGCTGTGAAACCATTACGCATTCCGTGAATCTCCTGTAGTAAAAATTTATTGTTTTAACGATAAACCCAAGCACATTGCAGCCAGGGTGTATGTTTATCTCTAGAGCTTAGGTCTTATGCTGATTTAAAATTCACCGCTAACCAGACGTCCCCCTACAATTGTAGCAACTGGTCGAATATCTTTTATTTGATCTTCTGGAACGGTTAAATAATCCCGATCCAGAATTAACATGTCAGCCAGCAATCCAGGTTTTATTGAACCTAGATTTGCCTCTTGAAACATTAAATAAGCATTTGACCGGCTATGTGCGATCAAAGCTTCTTCTCGAGTCAGCGTTTGCCGCATAACCGACTCACCACTCAATGCTTTGCCAGTCACCGCCCACCACAATGTGACGAATGGCGCGATTTGGTTCGCCTTTGTTCCATCGGTTCCAAGCCCAAACGGTATTCCACTATCCTGCACCAAGCGCAATGGCGGCATGTCGTAGGCAGCATCTCCAAACTTTTCAACCACTGGCTTCCGGTTACCCAACACAGAAATACTACGCATCTGTAGGTTCATACCAAGATGCCTGGCCCTCTCAATTTGCGAAGCGCCGATATTGTCAGCATGCGTAATCGACCAGCGCAATTGGCGAATAGGGTGTTCTTCATTAATATCAGTCATTACATCCAACAAGATATCCATAGTTTCAGGCTGCATCGCGTGCGTTTGCACTGGCCAGCCGCCTTCGGCGGCAGCTGTCAATATTTTACGGCCTTCTACAATATCAGCCGGTTCTGGTACAACCGGATCAAAAACACCATCCCAATGAAATGGGCCATAATAAATCTCTCCCATGGCGACTAAGTCAAATGTAGAGTCTCCCTGAAAAGGCCTAGTCGAACGAATCCGGTCAATAAGCAGATCTGCCGCTTCCGCAGTAGCAGGAACATTTGCATTTAACGTATGAAAAATTCGCACATTGATTCCCTCGGATTTTGCCAATGCCTCTGTACGCGCATAACTTTCCTGTTTTATTCCAACGCCACCCGGATCGAACACGCTGGTCAACCCAATGCTGTTCATATAGCTAAATGCAATTTTGATAGCATCTACTTGCTGGTCAGCCGAAACCGGTGGAAATCGCTTTATCGCCTCAGTAATCATCGGAAACCCGCCGTTCAATCGACCGGTAATATTGCCGTTCTCATCTCGCGCGACATACTTTGCTAAACCATCGAGTTCGTCAACAGACCCCGGGGAAACCGACAATGGTATCCCCATCGCCTCAAACCACGCGGTATTTCCGTAAATGTGGTGATAATTAGACTGCAAAAAAACTGGCCGATCAGAAGCTAAGCCATCTACTTCTGACAGAGTAAAATCCGCTTGGCTATCCGTGAATTGACTCTCCTGCCAACCGCCGAGTGACATTAACCAAGCATCATCTGCGAGATCTTGCACTTTATCTCTAACAATTTCTAACGCTTGCGCCCGGCTAGTTACACCATCCAAACGTGCCTCATTCGGCCAATACTCGGTTGCTCGCACCACATGATTATGGTTATCAATCAGGCCTGGAACTACGGTCTTTCCCGACAAATCTATCATCTGTGTTTCAGGGCCTGCCAAATCACTGATCTCATCATTACTACCGACGGCAACAATTCTATCTCCCGCTATAGCAACTGCTTGTTGAATCGAGAAATAGTCATCCACAGTAATTATCTTACCGTTGGTAAAAATCTGGTCCGGCACCTCCTGTGCATTCAACGAAAAAACAGCTGTTGATTGAACAATCAGGACTAGTAGCCCAAACTTTAAAAATTTCATAATTTCTTCCTCTATTAAATTACGTACTATTAGCCGGCTAGGAACAGCGAGAAAACATACCCCTCGCTGTTCCTATCATTTGGTAATGCTGCTAAAACGCAATAACTTGCGTAATGGTGGAAGCTTAGAATATGGTTAATTCTGATTTAACCATAGCCCACACCGGTGCAACCGTGTGCACTAAGTGATGGTAGTTCACAGCAATTGGATTATCAATAGCCGTGAGCTTATTAGAACCAAATAAATTTGCGTTTTGCGATTCTAAACTCAAACCGTTGAAAGATTTTAATCGGTAGTAGAGGCACAAGGAACACAATGTGTTGCAGCCATATCAATCTTTAGACGTGCAGCAGGTATGGTCTCACCACATTCAACACAATATCCGTAATCTCCACTGTCTATTCTGGCTAACGCCGCCGTTACGCGACGCAACTCACCACTTCTACGGGCATCGGTGGCTTTTGACATCTCCTGCATTTGCATAGCATCGATACGCGACAATCGCCCTACTCGGGTTTGATCTAGCTCGACTGTACTGGACGCTTGCCTGCTCAGTTCACTAACACCAAGTAGCTCCTCCTGCTTATCTAGTAAGCCCTGCTCAAAGTACTTCACATCTAATTCGGCGCTCATTTTAGACGAGTAAAATTCATAATTTTCTGTCCTGCATCTAGACCCAGTGTTGCTGCTGGCAACTCAAAGTCAAAGGCAGTATCCAAATCAGATAGCTCGTCAGCTAGCTCTAGCTGCAAGCCTTCAAAATCAAATAAATCAGCATCCAATAAGTGGCTCGGAGTAATACGCTGCATAGCTCGAAAAACGTTTACAACTCTACCAGGTTGCTCACGCTCCCAAACTGCCAACATTGTTTTAACTTTTTTGCGAGCAAGATTTTCTTGCGACCCGCACAAATTACACGGAATAATCGGATACTTCCGAATGGCCGAAAATGTGCCAATATCTTTTTCCCTACAATAAGCCAACGGGCGAATCACGATATTCTGCTTATCGTCGCTAATCAATTTGGCAGGCATGCTTTTCATGCGCGCTCCGTGAAACATATTCAGAAACAACGTTTCAACCATATCGTCCATATGATGACCTAACGCTATTTTTGTAGCTCCCAACTCTTTAGCAACACGGTACAGAATGCCTCTTCGCAATCTAGAGCATAGAGAACATGTGGTTTTACCTTCTGGAATTTTTTCTTTGACAATACTATAAGTGTCTTCCTCAACAATACGGTGCTCAACCCCCAATAAGGTTAGATATTCCGGCAACACATGTTCAGGAAATCCAGGTTGCTTTTGATCAAGGTTAACGGCCACCAACTCAAAGTTTACCGGCGCTGTCTTCTGTAACCCCATAAGCACTTCCAGCATCGTATATGAATCTTTCCCCCCCGATACACACACCATTACTCGATCACCTTCGGCAATCATGCCAAAGTCTCCAATCGCTTTTCCAACATTGTGGCGTAAGCGCTTTTGTAACTTGTTGAATTCGTAGGTTTTCATGTTGGCGCTATTCTATGCGATGTGAGTTACGAAGGTAACCGCCTGATTGCTCGCTTGTGTTTTAACAATGTAATATTCATGAATCCAGTATATTGCTTCGAAAAATTAGGGTTTAATTACATAAGCCGTCACGTGCCTGTCATAAATAAGTGGCTAAATCTCGTAGATGAAAAAAACTATTCTAATTGTCGATGACGAAAGCGCGATTCGCGATATGGTTCGCATGACACTGGAAAACGCAGATTTTAAAGTACTCGATGCTGCAAGCGCTCACCAGGCAGAAACTGTAATTGCAGAACAACACCCAGATATCATCTTATTGGACTGGATGATGCCTGGAGTTAGTGGCATAGATTTTGCGCGCAAACTCAAAAATGATAACCAGCTTAGTCAAATTGGCATCATCATGCTAACGGCTAGAAACGATGAAGATGACCGTATTCGCGGACTGGATATTGGTGCAGATGACTACATTAGCAAACCATTTTCCACGCGCGAACTTGTGTCTCGAATTAATGCCCTCTTACGTAGATTAGTAGAACCACACCCTGGCGAAGCTATAACAAGTGGACGGCTACAGCTTGATATCGTGACCCACCAAGTCACAGTTGATAAACAATTGCTGATACTCAGCCCTACCGAGTTTAAATTACTACATTTCTTCATGTCGCACGTGGAACGGGTGTTCTCGCGTGTACAGCTTCTGGATAACGTGTGGGGTGAAAATATTTACCTTGAAGAACGAACCATTGATGTGCATATTCGCCGATTACGCAAAGTTCTTCAGCGCTACAATTGCGAGAGTTATATTAAAACGGTTCGCAGCGTGGGGTATCGGTTCTCTACAAGTGAAATATAGGGCTGGTAAAAAATAGAAGAATTTGGCTAGTGGAAATCGACTGGTGAAAGAAGAAATTTATCGCTATTTTTTAGTCGGTGGCATCGCTACTGCAATCGGCTTAATGCTGAATCAGCTGCTATTGTGTTTACTGATCGGTGCGGTCGCTATTATTTTTTGGCAATATAATCGCTTCAGGTTACTTTACAACTGGATTAGACAGCCGAAGAAAAACCCTATGCCATACACAACTGGGGTGATTTCCGATATTAGCAGTGCATTTGATCGGCTTAAAAAAAGTAACCGGCAACGTAAAAAGCGACTCCAACAATATATGAGTCAATTTCAACGTGGCGCATCGGCGTTACCCGATGCTTTGGTTATATTGGACGGTCAAGGCCAAATTGAATGGTTAAATGGCACTGCAAAGAGATACCTCGGCATTCATTGGCCAGGCGATATAAAAACGCCAATTAGTAACTTAATACGTCACCCCAGTTTTACTGACCTACTCTCTGAGGTGTATTCAAGTGATTCCGAATTAACGCCTGAGCAGTCGACCACCGAGTTTCCCGCACCTGTCGACGAACGCTTAGTATTGAGCACGTCAATCGTGCCCTATGCGAATGGCCTGTATTTACTTATTGCGCGCGATGTTACTCGCTTGATAGATACCAACACGATACGTAAAGATTTTGTAGCGAATGTCTCCCATGAACTAAAAACGCCTTTAACAGTTTTTAAAGGCTATGTTGAGGTACTGCAAGATAACAAAAACCTTGACGAGCAATCTTTGAAAGCGTTGTCGGTAATGTCCGAACACAGTAATCGCATGCACGCGATAATTGAAGACTTACTGTTTTTATCTAAATTGGAACATGAGCCCGAACCTACTGGCACTTCACCAGTATTAGTGGCGGAGCTAATAACCGAAATTCACCAAGTTGCCCAGACCGTAAGTGGTAACCAAAAACACATATTCAAATTTGATGTAAACCCCAATCTAATGATTGAGGGGTCTGGTGATGAGCTTAGAAGCGCGTTTACCAATCTAATAGTCAATGCTGTTAAGTACACACCTGCGGGCGAATTGATCAAAGTGCATTGGTATAGAAACAAATCTGGCGGGCACTTGGAGATTATTGATAATGGGGCAGGAATTGCCGAGCGGCATCTGTCACGCTTAACCGAACGGTTCTATAGAGCAGATGCAGGTCGATCAAGGGATAAAGGTGGTACTGGCTTAGGTCTAGCTATCGTCAAACACGTTTTGCAGCGGCATGAGGCGACACTGGCTATTAAAAGTGAACTCCAGGTTGGAAGTACTTTCCGCTGCTCATTTCCTGATTCTAGGCTAATTGAGATTAAACCCGACGCATCTCGACTAAAAGCCTAAGTAGTCCCATTTATCCATTACTTTTCCTTATACCTCCTTACCAAATGCTTGGATAGTCGGTGAACGAAGAACTGACCCAAAGACAGAACCGTTGTTATTGGGCTTTAGCCTTCATCCCTAAAAGTGAATTTTTCGGAACAAAAACTTTCCTTATTTCTTATCCTTAGAGCCAGAGTGGCGAACATCATCACCCTCCACCAAATAAATCACATACTCAGCAATGTTTATACAGTGGTCGCCGATTCTCTCTAAAGAGCGTAATGACCACATCACGTTCATATCTTGTGCCAAATTCTCAGGGTGATCTGAGATTTTCGACAATAATTTCTCGGTTGCCGCATGATAAGCCGAATCGACCCCTCTATCCTGATTAACCACAGACCGGGCGAGTTCTACATCGAACCTGGCAAACGAATCGAAAGCATCACTGGTCATCTTACGGACCCGCTTACCTATTTTTTCAAACTCTTCATACCCAGCTCCTGCTTCACCGTCTTCCGATAACTTAAGTGCAAAAGAAGCGATATGTTTAGCCTCATCGCCCATACGTTCGATATCAGTAATCGACTTAAGCGCTGCAAGCAACATACGCAAGTCTGATGCGGCTGGCTGCCTTAATGCCAGAATAGTCGCGCATTCTGCATCAATATCGAGTTCCATAGAGTTAATCGCCCGCTCTTTGTCACGCACCTTTTGCGCCAGCCGAGAATCACCTTCAATAAGGGCAGTGATGGAATCATTTATTTGGGCCTCTACCAAACCACCCATCGCAAGGACGCTCGTTTTTACCCGCTCGAGGTCATCATTAAATTGACTCGAGATGTGCTTATGTAAGTTTAAATTTTCGTTCATAGCGATCTGCCAGTTTGGCTTATTAACCAAACCTCCCGGTGATGTAAGCTTCTGTAAGTGAATGCAGTGGACGGGTAAAAATGACTTCGGTTTCACCGACTTCTATTAGTTTACCCAAATGAAAGTACGCCGTTCTGGAAGAGACTCTTGCGGCCTGCTGCATACTGTGTGTAACGATAGCTATCGTATAATTTTTACTTAAATCAGCAATTAACTGTTCAATCCGCGCGGTTGCTATTGGGTCCAGCGCCGAGCAAGGCTCATCCATCAATATAATATCTGGGCTCACGGCTATTGTTCGGGCAATACAAAGACGTTGCTGCTGTCCGCCCGACAAGCCCGTTCCGGAACTGTCAAGATCATCCTTCACTTCGTCCCAAAGTCCAGCACGCTTGAGGCTATTCTCGACAATATCGTCTAGATCCGATTTGCGATTAACTAGCCCATGAATTCTAGGGCCGTAGGCAACATTCTCATAAATAGATTTTGGGAAGGGATTTGGTTTCTGAAAAACTATTCCAACTCGCGCTCGTAGCTCTACCGCATCAACTGATCGATTATAGATATCTTGTCCTTCTAATTCGATATCACCCTTAACTCGGCAAATATCAATCGTATCATTCATACGATTGATACATCTCAGAAAAGTTGATTTCCCACAGCCCGAGGGGCCGATCATCGCGATTACTTCATTTTTGGCTATATCGATGTTTACATTAAATATTGCCTGCTTTTCACCATAATGAACGTTGACATTTCTGCACTTCACCAGCGGATTGTCAACGAGTGGAGAACCTACCGTCTCGTAGTTCTCATTGATCGTTTCCGGCCCTGGCACATTAACCGGAGCTAACGGTTCAGCACTTTCTTGCGTTCGATTTTCTCCAGCCATCTTGTTTATACCTAACATTTATTTCCCTTCATTCTAATCTGGCCGTATCGTAAATATTTCTACCAACGAGTTTCAAGTCGACGGCGCAACCATACAGCTAAACTATTCATCACAATAAGAAAAGCTAACAAAACCATAATTGCAGCAGACGTGCGCTCGGTAAAAGCTCGCTCCGGACTATCTGCCCATAAATATATCTGCACCGGCAAGGTCGTAGCTGGATCCAATACACTAGATGGTGGGTCAATTATAAATGCAATCATTCCAATCATTAAAAGTGGGGCAGTTTCGCCCAAGGCCCGCGCCATTCCGATAATTGCACCAGTTAACATTCCCGGTATTGCCAATGGAAGCACATGGTGCAATACCACCTGAACTTTGGACGCACCAATGCCAAGCGCGGCTTCCCTGATTGATGGAGGTACGGCAGTTATTGAAGCCCGACTAGATATGATAACCGTTGGCAGCGTCATTAAAGATAGTACTAAACCTCCAACCAAAGGCACAGACCTCGGCACGCCAAAAAAATTGATGAAAACGGCTAAACCTAATAAACCAAAAATAATAGACGGCACAGCTGCCAAGTTATTTATATTAACCTCGATGAAATCCGTAAGTTTATTCTTCGGTGCGAACTCTTCCATATAAATAGCCGCTGCGACTCCGATCGGAAATGAAATGATAAAAGTTACAATTAACGTAAAAAAGGAGCCCATAACCGCGCCCTTCACACCAGAAATTTCAGGGTCACGAGAATCACCATTAGTGAAAAACCCGGTATTAAATTGTGTTTTTACAACACCATCATCAGCTAACTGCTCCACCCAAATACGAGAAATCTCGGCCAATCTTCCAACCTGCTCTCCTTCACGGCCATATTTATAATACATATCGACGTCATCATCAGCGAGCAGCCAAATTTTTCGAGATTGTCCGATTAATTTAGGGTTAGCCATTACCAGGGCCTGAAGGTCATATACTGCATTAACGCTTAACAGCCCGTAGAGAGCACGTCTATCAGCACGCGTCGTCACCTCTGGAAACCGTTCCCGTAGCATTAATCGAATGACTCCATCGAAGTTTGCAGAGCGAATTTGATCCGTCTCGACCGGGATGTTCAAGCCCAAAACCTCAGGATCGAAATATAATTCGACTTCCACAACTGTTTGACGAAACGCACCAGCGCCTTTATAAATAATATCGGCAAATAGAAGCGCTAAACAAAGTAAGCCAAAGCCAACCGAAGCCAACCCATACAAACGAAAACGTTGTTCGGCCTGGTAACGCTTTTTAAGGTTGCTACGCACCATCTCGCGTATTAAATTGCTCATTTACGTGTGTCCCAATTTGACAATATCGCCACTACAAATGAAATATTTATCAATATTAGTCATATTGTTCGCGATATTTTTTAACTATATGCAAAGCCATAAAATTAAGCCCTAGAGTAATCAGAAACAAAATTAGACCTAATGCAAAAGCAGCTAAAGTCTTGGCATTATCAAACTCCTGATCGCCGACTAGCAGTGTCACAATTTGAACGGTTACTGTCGTTACTGCTTCCAACGGATTAATGCTAAGATTCGCTACCGAACCAGCCGCCATAACCACGATCATTGTCTCGCCAATTGCTCGCGATATCGCCAGTAGCACGCCTCCCACAATTCCTGGCAGCGCAGCAGGAAATATCACTTTACGAATAGTTTCAGATTGCGTGGCCCCTAAACCATAAGAGCCATCACGCATACTCTGAGGTACTGCCGTAATCACGTCATCAGATAAGGACGAGACAAACGGTATAATCATAACTCCCATCACTAGTCCCGCTGCTAGCGCGCTTTCTGAGGCGACTTCTAATCCAATACTTTCTCCGGCTCTACGTATTGCAGGCGCAACCGTAATAGCAGCGAAAAACCCATAAACAATAGTTGGAATACCTGCAAGTATCTCCAGCAACGGCTTGACGATATCTCTGGTTTTTTTGCTCGCATATTCAGCGAGGTAAATCGCGGACATTAATCCAGTTGGCACCGCCACAAGCATCGCAATAGCTGATATGAGCAACGTACCCACCAGCAAAGGAACCACACCGAAAGCACCTGATGCACCAACTTGATCGGCACGAATAGCAATCTGTGGGCTCCATTCTGTGCCAAACAAAAAGTTAAAAAGCGGTATCTGTTGAAAAAATCGTATTGATTCGAATAACACCGAAAAAATGATTCCAGCCGTACTCAATACTGCTATCCCGGAAGACAAAAACAACAAAATATTAAATGTACGTTCTACTGGATAGCGTACGTTCCACTTGGCGCTAGCCATTTTTAAAGCCAACAAAGCACCAGTAACGGCAAGAGTAATTACCAGTAACGGTTTAAAATGCGCGGTGAAAGAATCCAACTCTACTAATCGCTCAACTGCAGGTCGGTAGGCTTCACCGAGCGTATCCATCTCCATAATACCGGAAGCCACATTTCCAACACGGCTATAAAGCAAACTAAGCTCACCTTCACCTAAATTAGCCGCTTCAGGCGGCATCAAGGCAATCACCATATTGGCAATTACCGAAGACTCAGTAAAGGTCCAAATTAAGAGCAGAATTAGCGCAGGTACTACCGTCCAAATTACTGCCATAAAGCCATAATATGAAGGCAAGGCTGCCAAATGCTTGATGCCGCCTAACGGTCCAGCAAGTGCTTGAGAACGCATCACTCCTCCGTAATAAGAGGCGACGGTGACCGCAATTAACACAAGAACCAATGTTGACAAGTCCATTCTAATAATTACCCTAAATTTCTAACACTGTCGTAATTTATCTGGTTATCAAAACAGCTCAATATGAATGTGTATTTCGCTGAAAAAACGCCTGGCTATTCCTAACGAGCCACTCTTCATATTGTCCCCAATCAATTATGTGAAACGGGGATTTCTATTTGATTGCAAAAGTAACCGCATTTACTTGATGATCTGAACCCGTGTTTCTCCCGCATCAACCGGAATCAATCCACGGTCAAGTAAAAACCCATCTTCACCCGATGCCGCATCGCTTAGGAAAAGATCAACATATTCCTGCATTCCTAGAATGGTACCAACATGCGCCTGTTTAACATAGAAATACAAAGGGCGACTCACAGGGTATTCACTAGATGCAATAGCTTCAAATGTAGGGGGAGTTCCATCAATCAAGGCTCCTTTCACTTTGTCAGCGTTCTCCTCAAGGAAGCTAAACCCAAATATGCCTAACGCAGAAGGGTTCGCAACCAACTTTTGAACGATCAAGTTGTCATTCTCTCCGGCTTCAATAAACGCTCCATCTTCACGAATCGCATGGGCAACTTGAGTAAAGATATTTAGACCCGCAGGTGCTTTGCCATTTTTTTCCTCATAAGTAGTAGCAACGCCAGCGGCGATACCCAATGTCATCAGCATGCCCATGGTTTCTGGCCCAGCTTTTGCCGACTTAAGTTGAGCCAATGAGTCAACCATCGCCGCGCCCGGTTCCATCGCTAGCTCAACAAAAGCATCTCGCGTACCGGACGTCGGAGGAGGTCCTAGCACTTCAATTTTAATCGCAGGCAAGCTGGAATTAACTTCATCCCAGGTAGTGTATGGGTTATCAACCAACTTCCCTTTCGCATTAGGAGTCTGTTTCGCTAACGCTAAAAACACATCCTTTCTAGTTAGAGAAAATGCGGCAGCTTCATTAGCATTCGCAATAACGATTCCATCATAGCCAACCAAAACTTCCTTGATTTGTGTTACACCGTTATTAGCACAAAGCTCTACTTCGCTAGACTTAATCGCTCTAGAGGAATTCGTCATATCTGGCGTGGACTCGCCAACACCTGAACAAAACAACTTAAGTCCCCCGCCGGATCCAGTAGCCTCAACTTTAGGTGAAGCGAAATCTGTAGTCTTGCCGAAGCGTTCCGCAACTACTGTGGAAAATGGATACACCGTAGAAGAGCCGACAATTGAAATATAATCCCGCGCACTTGCGACAGTCGATACAGCTAGAACAGAAGCGACAAGAATCGCTGAACATATTACTTTTTTCACGTTTGCTCCAAATAAATTGAGGTAGAAAAATTAGGCTCTTATTCTAGTTCGCCTTTATGACAGTTTTGTGACTCAAATACTTGCGCATCCGATCTTTTATCTCAGTATTTGTAGCCCGCAGTAATGAACATACGGTCTAATTCCAAGTGCTAATTTCTGTCTTTCTGACTGATTGGGACCTCGATCACTAATTCTAATGCTTCGCGTAGAAGCTATATGATCTGCTGTATATATTTAATGGCATTCTCTTGTATAGTAATCGCTCAATTATTGGATACCGTTGACTTAAAGAGAACGTAGGGCTGAAATCGAATTTTTCGGCGCTGCTCGCGAAATTACTGGTAGCTGCCATATCGCACGATCTGGTGGCTATACTATCCTGCTCGACTACGGCGTGATCCAGGGTCGCCGTTCCGATGTAACTCGCAATGCCGACCCATTTCCATTTTATGTCGATGAAATTGATGCGGTTATACTGAGCCACGCCATATTTACCATAGCTGACGCCTATCTTTACTAGTAAAGCGTGGCTACTGCGGGCCGATTCACACCCACAATGCCTCGGCTAGTCTTTGTAATATGCTGCTGCAAGATGCGGCTCAATATCACGCTGGGAGCAGACTGAACCACTGTAATCCAAGGAAGATTCATTTCAGGCAATTAGTCAGCTAGTAGGTCATCGTTACCGAAATCATTTATACCTGCTCCAAACATTGAAGTTTGTTTTTACGACGCTGGACACATCATGGGCTCTGTATCTGTCTCAGTAACATTTATTGCGTAAAAACCGCACAAACGACTACTATTTAGCCGCGACCTTGGACAATACGACACACCTGTAATTAATAATCCCTCTGTACCGGAACAAACCAATATTGTACTAATGGAAAGCACCTCTGGAGATAGATCTCACCGTAATCGCGATCAAACTGTGCCCGAGTTGGGCGAAATTATTGTTAAGGCTTACAAATTAAACGGAAATATCATAATGCCTGTATTTGCCGTTGGCAGAAGCCAGGAAATTCTCTATCACCTTGGTTTAAACTATCAAAAACGAGGGTTAGACAACTGATGAATTTTTCTGGATAGCTCAATGGCAATCAGTGCCAGTGAAATATATTGGGATTGCGAACACTTTTACGATGGCGAAACCACTCGTTTAGTGCCAAAATTTAACGCAATGCTCGCACTACCTAACCTTCGTTTAACTCGCACAGCTGGAGAATCAAAGGTCATAAATAGGCTTACCTCACGAGCAATCATAATAGCTGGCAGTGGTATGTGTAATGGCGGCCGCATATTGCACCACCTTAAATAACGTTTATCGACCGACAATAAACAGATTGTTTTACTGGCTAACAAGCGCGTGGATCGCTAGGCAAAAAAAATAATCAATAATGATCGTTCGGTACAAATTCATAGTGAAGAAATTAATGTATCAGCAACAGTACACACTTTAGGAGGCTGGTCGGCCCATGGTGACCAACAAGACCTACTTCGCTGGTATAAAACAATCAAAGACAAACCACCTGTTTACCTTGTGCACGGAGAGTCGGAATCTGGCAAAAAACTGCAGAATTATTTTTTTAATACAACAAAAGATGTTTACCTGACAAAACCAGGACAACGAATAAGCCTATAACTATTAACTACTTTAGATAGCTATTTAGTAATGATCACAGCTTATTCTGTGCCTGTCGTATCGGCTCTTCTCGAACCAAACCCTCAGTCGCTCCCCCAACAGTACTATCCACCGCTTCAGTTACATCCTCCACCCCACCAATTGCCCTGGAAATCTTATCACCAGTGCCTGTGGTGGTATCAGAGGCCATACCATCAACAGCATCCAGCGCATTAGCGGTACTTTCTGTAACCGCATCGACAGCGGAGGTTGCTGCATTTTTAACAGACTTCATCACGTTATCGATTTCTGACTGCTTATTCAAATCATCAAACCAACCGGTAACCCACGCCAAAACGGTTAATAAAATAATTATAGCTATAAGGTATTGAACAAATCTCATATTTACGCACGCTTATTCCAATCTATTTTTACTTCTAATAAACACATCGGGAGTACAACATTTTTCATCAAGGTTTAGGCGTTACATATGATGTAATAATAGCCACATCAAAGTGCGTCGATTAACCGTGTCTACTCACAAACTCCATGTTCTATATGGGTTGCACTGCATAAACAATCGACTAAAACGAAAACACTAATCAACCTAACAATAGAAGACCCCTAAAAATTCTTGCCCTAAACATAACTAAGGTCTTAACGCCCAGCGGTAAATTATTTGTCATTTAATTTGCGCCTAAAGATCGATTGTAGTATACCGTCCGCCTGATTTTTTTCAGTGTATCGAATCATTATCCCGATTAACCAAAACATATTAGTTTTTATTAAATAATTCAAATATTTAGCATCTGCTAACCAGAGGTAAAAACTGCGTGATCGAAAGCCTTTATGCTAGCAATGTGATTACTAAATTACACCCAAACGATTTAAGGGGGCAAACTCAAAATGGCGATAGCAGAAGACAAAATGATCTACGGCATAACACCGTATAACGCCAAGAAATCCGAAGAGTACATGAATGAAAAGCAGTGTAATCATTTTCGCGCTATTCTCAATGCTTGGCGCAAAACCCTAGTTGACGATATTTTACGTACTTTACATACCATACAAGATGAAAATATAAACCACCCTGATCCAAACGATCGCGCAAGTCAGGAGACCGATATGTCTCTGGAACTACGTAATCGAGATCGAGAGCGAAAATTACTTAAAAAAATTGACGAGACTATTCTAAGAATTAATGACAATGATTACGGCTGGTGTGAGAGTTGCGGCGTGGAAATCGGTATACGCCGCCTAGAGGCTCGCCCAACAGCCGAACAGTGCGTTGACTGTAAGACTCTGAACGAAATTAAAGAGCGCCAGATGAGCTAATATTGGCCTGCTCAACCTTATACTGAAGGCAAAAACTAAACCGCCCGTTGTAGCTTCAATATAACAAGGTGCTAAAAGTAATAGCCCGCGTACTGGTGAGGTGCAGTGGGCTTTTTTTAACGAAATTTATAAGCTTAAACTAGAATCACACTAAAACATCACAGTGACCCAAAATATCCCTATACCGGGTAAACTCGGCCGCTTTATTTAGGGTTCATCATACACTTCTACATAAGCTTCATCACGAATCTCTCTAACCCATTCAGCGTAATCAACATCAGACTTCCGATTCCGGATCTGGTCTGCCGCCTGCCTACGAACCAGCAAATCACCGACTTCTTCATCTTTTCGCTCCATAACTTCAATTAAATGCACTCCGTACTGGCTATCAACTGGATTAGACAACTGATTTGGCTGTAACGCATCCATAGCACGCTCAAAAGATGCTACCGTTTCACCTGGTGACAACCAACCAAGCTCCCCGCCTTGGGTCGCAGATACAGGGTCATCAGACATAGCTTCAGCAATCTGTGCGAAATCTTCACCCGCATTTACTCGTGATCTAACAGATTCTAGCTGCAGCTTGGCTTGCTCACGGGCGATGGGGTTTTCAGCCGATATCAATATATGACGCGCGCGCGTTTTAGTCATAGTTTCTGTAGCAAGCCCTCTTTTCTCTTCCAAGGTTAATATGTGAAGACCATTTGAACTTCGTAACACATCCGTTACCTGTCCAGTTGTCATACTAGCTAATGCTTCAACAAACAAAGACGGTAGTTGACCTAGCTTTCTCCAGCCCAAACTACCTCCCTCCAACGCATCGGGCGCATTTGAATAGGTAACCGCAGCCTCCGAAAACTGCAACCCTGAACGGATCTGGCGAACAACATCTTCTGCCAAACGATCGATAGAGCTTAATTGACCCGCTGTCGCATCCTCAGGAAATGACATCAAAATATGCCGTAACAAATATTCCCCTTCCAGATTTCTACCACCAAGTTGAGTCAGTAATTCATCAATTTCTTCTGGTGACACTCGAACCTGGCTGGTAACACGAGCATCAACCACTTCTCGAATAATCATCTGTCGCCGCAAGTCCGCTATGAAAGAATTAATCGACATTCCTTCGCCGCGCAAATCGGCCTCTAGCTCTTCAACGGTCAAATTATTTGATTCGGCTATCCGCCCAGCAGCTGCCCAAACCTGTTCATTGGGTATATCAATTCCCATTCGATCGCCTAGCTGTAGTTGCAGTGATTCAACAACCAGCCGCTCCATTAGCTGCTCGCGGAGCAACTCTTCAGGAGGCATAGGCAAGCTTTCATCCCCTTTTCGAGCCATATCTAGCTCTCCCCGCCATGCGCTAATACGTGAATCAAATTCGCCTTTAGTAATAACGTCATCATCTACTACCGCAACAACACGATCAATTTCGCGCAAGTCCTCTTGAACCTCCTGGGCTGAAAGCGAAACAGGCAGCAACGCCACTATCAAAAATAGCAATCTAGAAGACCGCATATCCATAAAAACACCGAGAATTCGAAATAATCGATAAATCATAAAAATGACCTGCCGTAAGACTAAAGCCCGGATCTAATGCGTGCTAAACCGGTTAATTCAAACTCAGCCAAAAATGACTGACGGTCATTATTAGTCGTGCGAACACGGTTTTGGTAAAAAACCCGTAAACGCCAGCAACAGCCGTTATATTCGAAGCCAACTTCTGTTTCGATATTTTCTTCATCCTTTATCGAATAGCGATCATCCCCAAACACGGCCCAACGGGTAGTTATCGGCAATCGCGCCCGAACATGAATCTGCTCGATCCATTGGTCTGTGTAGCGATAACCCACCCCGATATAACGACCTCCGTCTGAATTATAATTTAGGTCAAACTGCCCTTGCCGAACATTATTCGCATCTGTATTCCACTGTAAATATCCATAAGTAGAAATATTATCTCCTATCTGCATATGCACTTCACCCAGAAAATCTGCGACACCATCGGTGTTATCAGCTCTGGCAAATGGAAGCCCAGTTCTTGAGTCTATACCTTCCAGCCCCTTGCGGTCCTTTAGAAACAACACGGTTCCAATACTACCTTTTAGCAATCGATCACCAGTTTTTGAATCATCAATTCGGCTAGTCAATGAAAATGTCACTTGATTAGTATCGCCTACTCTATCAGCACCGTAATAGCGATTTGCCCGATAAATCTCACCAAAATTATTATAGGTTATCTCGGAAGAGTCAAACAAAGGTAAATTTGACTGATCCACTTCAGGTGCGTAAGCATAAAATATTCGTGGCTCCAGTGTTTGAACGGCATCCACACCAAACCAACGGGCTCTGCGTTCAAAAAATAGCCCCGCGTCCAACGAGACTACCGGCGCGGTTCGACTCGGGCTGGTATCATTTAACTCAGAAAAAGATGCAAAGGTAGCTGGAATTTCTATCTGTCCCATTGCATTTACAAATGCGTCAGATGTTTGAATCTGAAGATTATCACCATCCAATTTATATTGAGTATGTCTAACTTCTAAACGAGGCCTAAAAAACCCCCATGTATTTTCCAACGGTAATTCAAGAAAAGGCGTAGCGTCTAATCGTTGCGCCTTAAGGAATGACTCATGCGAAAATTCAACGAAAGAACCCTTCAGACCGTATTCCAAATCAAGCGGGCCTTCATCAAAATTCGTTGAAATTGTTACTTCAGGCAATCGCTCATATGGTTCGGTGAATCCGGTATCGACTGCCTTGTATTGAAAGGACCGTACGCCAAAGTTTAACCAATCACCGCGATAATTTAATGACGCCTGCCGATCAACAAAAAATACTGAGTAATAATCGATGTCACTGTAGAAATCGTTATAATACTCAGGATCCGACAAATCGTTATATATGCCTTTCAAATTCCAATTATCACCAAATGTTTGTTCGTGCTCAAATTCCACCAAAAAGCGATCTTCGCCATTAAACTTGTCATCGCCTGGCAGGAATTCTCCATTAAATTGTCCTTTAACATTCTCACCCATATAACGGACCTCGCCTCTTACTTGCGCGCCTCTTTCGGTATACAAAGTTGGGGTAACAGTCGCATCCAGCTGTTCATGAGCATTCCAGTACCAAGGTACACCGAGTACGAATCCAGAACCTGTTTCAGTTCCAAACTCAGGAAATAGTACCCCAGTTTTACGTTTATCATTTATAGGAAAACTAAGCGCCGGGAAATAAAATATTGGGACTCCCTTAAATCGCACACCCAAGTTCTTTGCTACGCCACGCCCGGTATTCTGATCCAACACCAACTCAGATGCCGACAACATGACATCGTCCTGGCCTTCAGCACAAGTGGTATAAAACACTTTCTTCAGCCGCGTTACGCCATCTCCTTCCAAAAACACCTGATCAGCAGTACCTCGCGCCTGTACCGCAACTGATTTAGTCCCATCATTGATACCATTTCGCACAGCCATTTTGAACTCTGACTTGCCTGCCTCACCCATTTGCGTTGGAACCTGAACCGTCAAAGAGTCAGTTTTCAACCAATCACCAGCAGGCGAACGCCACGCAACATTGCCAGTCCCTTGAATTTCATCCGTCGCTCGGCTATACCTCAACTCATCACCAGTCAATCGTTGTCGACCCTGAACCAATTCCGCATTACCACGCAATACCACCAAGCCGTCACCAATTGATTCCACTTCATCGCCTTCAAGTGAGATTGGCAACTGACCATTTTCGCCAGGCTCCAATTCTGAGTTTAGAAATGGAATAACGTCGGGTTCGCAATTACAATTCGCACCATTAGTATCGCAAGCAGCATTGGCATCTTGCCATGCCGGAACTAGCGATAACGCAAACACCGTGGCAAGCAGTTTAGGCAATCCACCCTCAGATAGTTTTGCTTCCAATTTCAAACTAGTATTTCGAGATGTGGTTAACGGCATTGGTTATTCCTCATGAGTATTCAAAACACTTTACGGTCGACAAGACTGGCAATGAGATGGATAAGTATTTACCCTTCTGCACAAAACCCCTGCAAACCTGTAAGCTTGATTATATGGGGTATACGCTTTCTGTGAAACGGCTACACACCAATCATTAATACTATTTTTAAACTAATTTCACCATCGCTTAAGCTAACTACAGCCAATGATATCCCCTAAACGCCAATACCAGACTCAATATACGCAATTTTGATGACTAAATTTACCGTAAACCCAGATAATACTACGGTTTTTATTTTAGCGGCAGGTCGCGGGGAACGCATGCGTCCATTATCCGACATTACCCCAAAACCACTATTAAATGTGTCAGGAAAAAGCTTGCTTGAACAACATTTACAAAGACTTGCGGTGCAAGGATTTCGGAAAGTCATCATAAACGTGGCTCATTTGGGTCAATCAATCATTGATACTATCGGTAATGGCCAATCCTTTGGGCTAGATATCTTTTACTCGTTTGAGCACGAGGGCGCGCTTGAAACGCTTGGTGGCATTCGGCACGCACTAAATAACATACAGAGTGAGCACTTCTTGCTACTGAATGCTGACATTTGGTGTGATTTTGACTTTCGCTCGCTTCTAGAATATCAGCCTGATATCGCCCATTTACTTATGACAAAAAACCCCTCGCACCATCCTCATGGTGATTTCATTTTGGAAGCGTCTGGCAAACTTAGCTTGGGTAAACCAGGCGATGGGCAAGTACGAAGGACCTATACAGGAATTGGCTTGTATAACAAATCGTTCATTGCCTCGCTCAATGAAGGCTACTCACGCCTAGGACCCTTATTAAGAGAAGAGATAAGTAAAGACAGACTTTGGGGTTCTCTACATGAAGGTCAATGGTTCGATATTGGCACTCCTGAAAGGTTGAAACGGGTCAATCAACTACTACCATAATCAGCTCGGAATATGCTCCGCTCTATATTCCTTGTTGGCCATGAAAAGTTCAGCTAACAAAGCCACATACCTATAAAGGTGATTCCAGAAATAATGTAGTAGCAACAAAATAGGAACAATATTTCAAAAAAACCTCTAATCGCCTACTATAAAATAATCGCTGATTTAGTGGCCCTATTCCAACCAATGACTAGTCAACTTGATGATCCGTTATCTGTGTGAACGCATGGACCAAATTAGATGCTACAGCGAACTTAATCTCCGACATACTTTGTTTGATGCCCAGAGCGCGCAAGCTAGCCGCCTGCAAGCCCTTAAATCCGCAAGAGTTAATATTTTTAAACGGCGCCAAATCCATATCTACATTCAGACTAAGACCATGGTAACTGCACCCTTTACGTACTCTTAACCCAAGCGCAGCGACCTTATCGCCATCAATATACACACCTGGAGCACCCTTACGTCTAACTGCGGGCAATCCGCAGGTGCCCAGATAGTCTATAACTGCCTTCTCAATAGTGCTTACCAAGGTTTTTATGCCGCAGCCTCGCCGACGTAGATCAATAAGACAATAAATGACCAATTGCCCTGGCCCATGATAAGTAATTTGGCCACCACGGTCTGATTGCACCACAGGAATCTCACTTGGGCCAAGAGTTCCCTCCTTACACGATGTCCCCTGGGTATACACCGGAACGTGTTCAAGCAACCAAAGTTGGTCTGCTATATCCTTATCGCGCGACTCGGTAAATGCTTGCATTTCAGCTTGTATTTCCAGGTATCCCTTTATCCCACGATCCTGAACTTCGAAACCAGTAAATGAATTTTGAGTCATATCAAATAGCAATCCAGATGACCCCAAAAAAGACTCTTACCACAGACCTCACTTAGAGCTAAGAAAGAATTTAAAGCGTCATTAACACCTGGTCGTGTTGGTGTAATCGTTGGTAAATGCCTTCTAATTCCTGCCGATTTTGCAGGGTAACTAATGCCGATACCGACACATAGGTTCCTTTACCTGATGGCGTGATATTAAATACAATTTGATCCAAACTAGCCCCGCCACTACGTGCGGAAAACACAGTCTTTACGGCTAAGATTGCAGATGGCTTGTTTCGACACATCGCTTTAAAAGTATAGGCGCACGGGTATTCAAGTAAGTCAAAGCCATCGTCAACTATTCCGTTTTCGCTCACAACTAGTAGATTCCAGTAGTCCCTTAAAAACTGGCGATCTGTAACCGAAAATAATCAGCGATTTTCTTTATCAAACCAGCTTCCGCCACCGAATGCAGACTAGCCAGCTCAAAATTTATAAGCTCTTCATCACCAGCCAACACACGAGCACTCCCAACTACATCACCTTCGGCTACCGGTGCCTCGACATGAGCTGGAACCCGGTAATCAAACATTAATGAATCGCGAAGCTCTTTCGCAATTACCAGAGTGGTTGGAGCCAACATACCATAAGCTAGTTCATCTACCTCACCGTAATAAACGTTCAAGGTATTCTCTGGTCGAGATTCTCTTAGAATCTGCAAAGGCATATAGTTAGCATGACCAAAATTCAACAAACTTGCCACCTGCTCGGCGCGAGCAGCAGGGCTACTCGCACCAGCAACAATGGCAACCAAACGCATATCATTCTTTACTGATGATGCGGCTAAACAATAACCCGCAGCCTCTGTATAGCCAGTTTTAATGCCATCAACCGATGGATCTCTAGCCAGCAATGTATTCCGATTCCCTTGAGTAATATCGTTAAACGTAAATTCTGGCTCAGAATACCATGTGTAAAATTCGGGAAAGTCCTTAATCAGTGCTCGAGATAACAAGGCTAAGTCGTAAACCGTTGAATAGTGCTCCTCACCGGGCAGCCCAGGTGCATTGGTAAAATTGCTCGACGTCATACCAAGCTCAAGAGCCTTATGATTCATGACAGTGGTAAAGTTAATTTCCGTCCCGGCCACATACTCGGCCAAAGCCACCGCAGCATCGTTACCAGATTGAATAATCAAACCTTTAAGCAAATCATGAACCGTTACTCGCTTTCCAACTTCTATAAACATGCGCGATCCACCAGTACGCCAGGCTTTCTCACTCACTATAACCTCGTCATCCAAAGCCATTAAGCCATTCGAAAGACGATCAAATACAATGTAGGACACCATAAGTTTGGTTAAACTTGCAGGCTCCACCCGAAGATTAGCACCCCGATGTGTAAGAATTGTTCCAGTCCCGTGCTCAATCAATATCCAGGATTTCGCCTCGAGCACCGGACTAGGAAGATTACTGAGGGCCGCGCCCGAAATCATTTGCGACATAGCCACATCGTGGCTGATAGATAATGCTACGAGCGCTACAAACTGACAAGTTACCCGGCTAACCTTTAACGCATACTTCTTTATTCTCACTATTTAGAACTCCTTATTATTCTAACCAATTTCATCACTCTTTAACCTCATAAGCTTGGTAACCCTCTTGCTCTAACCGTAATTTAACGCTAGTTGCGCTGTCCTCAGTAAATGGTCCCAAAAGTACCTTATGTAAAACCCAGCCATCAGCCCCTTCAGAAGATATAATTCTAACCGTTAAGAATCCGGCCTCACTCAAACGGTCTCGGGTAACTTTGGCATTTTCTTCAATACTATAAGCCCCAACCTGAAATCGGGTACCAGTAATTTGCGCCACTCTAGCAGCCCCAGCTAATACTGTAGGTTGATAAATACCAGTATCGGTATTGTCAACTCGCTGATCGCTAGTAGCGACCTCATCCAGTTCTGAAGAGCGAACGATAGGTTTCGCATTAACGCTTGGAGCATAGGCGGAAACAGGCGCGGGCGCACTAGCCAATGGGTCATTGATAGCATCACGAACAGGCACACTAGTACGCGTAGTATCCGCAGCAGTTACCAGCTTTATCTCCACATCTGCCGTACCAGTTTTGATCATGTCCAACTTGGCCGCCGCAGCGTACGATAAATCAATTATACGGCCATGTAAAAATGGGCCACGATCATTAACCTTTACCACCACGCTCGTTTGATTCTGAGTATTAGTCACCCGAACATAGCTCGGCAAAGGTAAAGTTTTATGCGCAGCCGTCATTGCATACATATCATATATTTCACCACTGGAGGTCCGCCTACCATGGAACATTTTCCCATACCAGGAAGCCGCACCCTGCTCGACATAGCCTCTGGCATCTTTAACTGGCCGATACATAACCCCGTATACGCTATAAGTGCTGTTACCTGTCTCACTAAGTGGTTCATCTTTAGGAATCGCATCTGGTACCTTTCCCGCACGCTCAACACTCATTCGCGGTGGCCCGTCTTTAGAGAAATAACCACCTTTATTGCCCCCACCGCAAGCATTCAGAAACAAAACAGCGATTATAAAAACATATCTCATCGTGCCTCCAGCATAGCCGCCTTAATTGCCTGGCTCAGCTCATACACCGCCATTGCATACATCGTACTTCGATTATACTTCGTTATTACGTAAAAATTATGGTGCGCAACTCGAACTACCGGCGCAGTGTCTCTATCTAGGGCAACTACTCCCACCTTAAGATCTGGAGCCAATATATCGACCAACTTGGCTCCGGTCCTTTCTATATCAGCCACCGTACGATCTACGTTTAATTTAGTAGTAGTTGATTTCAGTAGCTCATCAGAATAGTTCGAAAGTTCAGAAATCACTGGCTCACCAGCCTGCCAATCATGCCGGTCAAAGTAATTTGCAACGCTCCCTATAGCATCCACAGGATCATTAATTAAATCAACGCGATCATCAGCGTTAAAATCAACCGCGTATGCTCGGTAACTAGTGGCAATAAATTGTGGATAACCTACCGCGCCCGCATATGAACCTTTAACTTCAAGAGGGTTGAACCCTTGTTCATTGCAGAGCTGTAGAAAGGCCTTTAGCTCGCCCGCGAAAAATGCGCTACGGCGTGGATACCCAGAAACTAAGGTCGCCAGTGATTCAAACACTCCATATTTACCGCGATACTGCCCAAATCTCGACTCAACACCAATAATCGCAACAACAACCTCCTCGGCAACTCCATATTGAGTAGAAGCCTTGGCTAGCTCTTGCTGATAAGTTTCCCAAAACTCTAAACCTTGTTGTATACGCTCAGGTTTTATAAATAGGCCGCGATAATCTTTCCATGTCATAGACTTTTCAGCAGGTTTAGTCATCGCATCTATAATGCTCTGCTTAAACTCCACCGCACCAAATAAACGCTGTAATTCGGAACGATCATAACCCTGGTCTATCATCTGCTCCGCCAATGTCAGCAGCTCCGGGTAATCTCGCATCTCCATCGCCTCAGTAGTCAGACTGATTAATATTGAAGTCAGCACGACTGAGCCTACCGCAAGGCGAGCTAGCTGCGATACACAGCGCGCCAATTCCCTTCTGCATTCCTTCAACACCCTCACTAACCTTACATACATTAATAACCCTCGTTTATCTAAACTCTAACACCATATCTAATTTCGACTTGTCAGCTTTGTCGTACAAATTTCTTTTAGTGATCCATTAGTGATTGATGTGAATGAATACTCATTAAAATCCCAAAACCAAACATAAGCGTCACCATCGATGTGCCTCCGTAACTAATCAACGGCAAAGGCACCCCAACCACCGGCAACATGCCAGACACCATGCCAATATTTACAAATACATAGAAAAAAAATGTTAATGACAAACTACCTGCCAGTAATCTAGACCAGGTATCTTGGGCCGCATACGCTATCATCAATGATCGGAATACGATGCACATGTATATAGCCAGTAAAGCACCAACACCCATTAATCCAAATTCTTCAGCAAAAACAGAAAAAATAAAATCAGTGCTCCGTTCAGGAATAAACTCAAGCTGGGATTGACTACCCGCTAACCAACCTTTGCCGCCGCTGCCTCCAGACCCAATAGCAATCATCGATTGAATTGTATGATAGCCCGCACCTAAAGGATCTGACCACGGATCGATCAGTGTCAATATTCTTCGCTGCTGGTAGTCATGCAGGTAAGTCCACAGATAGGGTGCGGCAACCACAAAACAGACTAAAGAACCAAGCATATACCGCCATCGCAACCCCGCAAGAATAACGATCATAAATCCGGAGACAGCAATCAATATCGCAGTCCCTAAGTCAGGTTGCAATAACACCAAAGCTACTGGAAATACTACTACCAACAAAACCAAACAGGTCATGGCGAAGGACAATGGTAAAGACCTGCTACTCACGACCCAAGCGGCCATCATCGGTACACCCAGCTTCATTAGCTCAGACGGTTGAAACTGAAAAAAACCAAGATCAAGCCATCGCTGTGCACCCTTACCAACAATGCCCAGTAATAATACTGCCGCCAATAGCATCGAGCCGATTACATACATCCAAGGCGACCACCGATGCCAGGTTTGTGGGCTGATTTGGGCAACAATCGCAAGCACCACGAAAGATATTAATATTCGAATAGCCTGGCGTAACATCGCGGCATCGTTCTCGCCCGTTGCACTGTAGAGAATAAACAAGCTGGACAGACACAGAATAACTAAAAAAACTATTAGTGGACCATCAAGGTGCCAACGCCTTTTAGCTCTCATCGAGCGATGGCTAAACGCTTATCAGCTTCACTTTCAGTGTTTTCGTTTATATCCTTCAGCAAATACTGGTCCATCAGCGCACGCGCTATTGGTGCAGCTGTAGCACTCCCACTACCACCATTCTCTACAATAACCGCCAGCGCAATTTTTGGATTTTCTATCGGTGCATAAGCAACAAAAATCGCGTGATCCCGTAATCTCTCAGCAATCTTATCTGCATCATACTTTTCATCTTGAGCTATCCCTATCACCTGCGAGGTGCCTGATTTTCCGGCCATTCGATACATAGCATTAGCGCCAACCGCTCGGGCTGTGCCGTGCTGCCCATGCATTACTTCTTGCATTGCCTCGCTAATTAATACCATGGCATTGGGATTAGATACGTTAACTTGCTGCTTAATCAAAATCGGTAGCTCCTTAAAAGCCTCGTACCCGGTACCATCAACTGCAGTCACCAAACGAGGAGCCATCCGCGTTCCGTTATTAGCTAGCGTTGCGGCCATTACTGCTAACTGAATTGGCGTCGCTAACATAAAGCCCTGGCCTATACCGGTAATAACCGTTTCTCCCGGATACCATATTTCACCTCTCGCCCGCTCTTTCCACTCTTTGGAGGGCACCAGGCCAGTTGGCTCGCCCTGCAGGTCAATTCCGGTTCGACGGCCTAAACCAAATTCAGTCAAAAAATCGTGCAAATAATCGATTCCTAGTTGATTTGCCACTGAATAAAAATAAATATCACAAGATTGCGCTATCGCAGTGTTTAAATTCACCTCACCGTGACCGCCATGATTCCAGCATCGATAACGGTGCGAACTACCAGGCAGCGAATACCAACCCGGGCAAATCTCGGTGTGTGCCGGAGAGAACCCACGTTCCAAAGCAGCTAACCCAACCAAACCCTTGATAGTAGAGCCAGGAGCGTATCGTCCATTCAATGCTCGATTTAGCAATGGCCTATCTAAATTATCCCTTAGCTTTCCGTATTTTTCCTGGCTAATTCCATTTACAAACAGATTTGGGTCGTAGACCGGATTACTTACGAATGCCAACACAGCTCCCGAAGCCGGGTCCAGAGCTACGATCGAACCTCGATAATCACCCAGTGCCTCCCTTGCCGCAATTTGCAGCTCGATATCCAACCCTAAAATCAAACTTTCACCGGACACAGGCTCCTGCCGCTCCAAAATCCGCACATTCCGGCCGTGAGCGTTAGTTTCCACCTGTTCAAATCCTATCTGTCCACGCAGACGCTCTTCGTACATCTCCTCGATGCCAAGTCGCCCAATATATCGAATCCCTCGATATGCTTCCCTATCTATAACTGCCAAATCATCCTGAGATATCCTGCCAACATAACCAACTACGTGCGCTGTCTCCTCTCCATAGGGGTAATTACGCACCACCTGAACTTTTAAGCTGGCGCCATCAAATTTATGCTGATGCACCGCATAACGCGCGACCTCACTTTCATTTAACGCTAATTTAAGCGTTTGCGGCTCAAAAGAGGGCCGAGACTTAACCTGCGCCATAAACCGCTCAACACTGATTTCATCTAAATGTATCAGCCGGGCAATTTGGTTGAGCAATGCACCCATATCATCCACTTGCGACGGTAGAATCTCAACTGAATAAATGAGTTTATTTTCGGCCAATAAACGCCCATTCCTATCAAGTATTTCCCCTCTAGCAGGTACGACTGATTGTAACCGAATTCGATTATCATTAGAGAGGGTCTCAAATCTCTGGTATTCATACACCTGTAAAAACCAGACTCGAAAAAACAAACCAATGAACATTACTAACACTACGCCGGACGCTATGGACAAGCGCTGCCGCGCTAACGCTGTTTCACGCAAGTAATCCTTAATTTGTGTGGTTTCCAAACAGGCAATCTCTAGTAAATATCAATCGTGAGAATAAGCTTATGTGACCGCATACATACTGTTACAAATTACAAGATAAACCCACGGCCAAATAATCATATTCACGATAAGTGGAGCCCAATAAAGCCAATCTGTGAAAATTTCGGTATTAACCTCGACCAAAAAAACCAGCAAAAACCGTGCCATAAGAGTCAAACCAAACACAACTAAGGCCTGTTGAAAAAGTTTGAACATTTTCATTTTAAAATTAATCACGTTAGCCATATAGGCTAACATAGCGTAAATCAAAGCATACACACCGAGTGATTCACCCATCAACACGTCAACTGCCAACCCCGCAAGCATTCCGAATACCGGCCCGCAAACTCTCGGTACAAAAATTGCCCAAGCAATGACAACAACACCAACCCAATCTGGCCGCCATGCTTCGAATGATTGCGGAAGCTTCATCACAACAAGCACCATCGCGATAAATATAGACACCACTATAGGAAGTGTACCCGTCAAGCTAGAGTTAGTCGACGAATTCACTTCTCAACATCCCGGTTAACCGATAGCAGCAAAACATGAGCAAGCTTTTCTAGCTCAACGATAGGTCGAGCAGTGATCTCTAAAAATGAATGCGCGGAAATTTCAGCAATATCTTCGACTATCGCCACAGGATAACCTTCGGGATAACGACCACCCATGCCGGAGCTCACTAAAAGATCTCCTTCGCGAATATCACTATTGCGCGTTAAAAACGGTAGCTTGAGGATATAGTTTGAACCACCTTGTCCAATCCCCATGGTCCGCACACCACTGCGTTCAAACATCAGCGGAATAGCCACATCCCCATCGGTCAACAGTCTTACTTGCGCACTATTAGCCATAACTTCTGTTACTAATCCTACAATGCCCATTTCGTCAATAGCCACCTGACCTTCATAGGCACCGTCGATCAATCCCTTATCAACTACAACTTGTTGGCGAAAAGTATTAACACTAATATCTTTAACGCGAGCATATTTGGTTTCCATCCGCGTTGCCTTCGACGCATCCAGCAAGCTACGCAACTCATTGTTCTCCCTTTCAAGTGCTCTTATTCTTAGCGTCTCTACTTTCAGTCCAGCATATTCAGCCCGCAATTTTTGGTACGCTACCTCAGTATCAATCGATGGTTCAAGCGCCCAGTTCACCCCCTGATAGATCGCTTGGGGGGCTTCTGCAGCCACATAAACCAACGATAGGGGGAACGACAACAATGTGCGAACATTATCCAACCAATCCGTCTGTCTATCGACAATAAGAATAGCTCCCGCCAAACAACTTACTACAAACCAACGCACGGTTGGTACGGTTGCATCAAACATTGTTCCCAGCATATCGTTTTTGTAAAACTAGCGAAAAATTACCAAGTTGCAAGAGCTAGAGGTTAAGCTCACCGCTAAAGTGGAGCCCCTAAGCACTATATAATCCTATTGAGTAGCAAATACATCTCCCAGCATATCCATCTCTTCTAAAGCACGACCGCAACCTCGCGCAACGCAGGTAAGCGGATCGTCTGCAACCACCACCGGCAAACCGGTGTCATCCATAATACGACGATCCATGTCGCGTAATAAAGCACCACCACCAGCAATCACCATGCCTCGTTCGCCAATATCTGCACTTAATTCAGGTGGTGTTAGCTCTAACGCAGCTCGAATTGCACGGGTTATCGCGTCGAGCGGCTCTTTTAGAGCACCATAAATTTCCACGCTACTAAGTATAACGCTCTTGGACAAACCCTCAGATAAGTCACGGCCCTTAACTTCAATTTCACGATTTTCAGAATCTTCCCAGGCTGCACCAATAGACTTTTTAATACGTTCCGCTGTTGCTTCACCAATCAACACACCGTGATTGCGACGCACATGGTTAACGATTGCTTCATCGAAAGTGTCACCCGCAACTCGAAGTGATGCGCTATAAACCATGCCTCCCAAAGACATAACTCCTACTTCAGTAGTACCGCCACCAATATCTACTACCATCGACCCGGTAGGATCAGCCACAGGCAGATTAGCTCCTATCGCGACAGCCATAGGTTCTTCAATTAAATAGACCTCACGCGCACCAGCGGTTATAGCTGATTCTTTAATTGCGCGCCGCTCAACCTGGGTGGATCCGCACGGTACGCAAATAATTATTCGCGGACTTGGTCGTAGGAAACGAGTTTCCTGAACCTTGCGTATAAAATATCTCAGCATCTGTTCAGTGACGGTAAAGTCGGCTATTACGCCGTCTTTCATCGGGCGAATCGCCTGAATCGACCCCGGCGTTCGGCCAAGCATTTTCTTCGCATCTCCACCGACTGCAAGTATGGTTTTACCACCTCCACGGCCATGCGGATCATAGCGGATAGCTACTACCGACGGCTCATTCAGAATAATTCCACGCTCTTTAACATATATCAGCGTATTAGCTGTGCCAAGATCGATCGCCAGGTCATTGGAAAACAATCCAAAAAGGGCTTTTAACATCTATAATTACCGCGGGAAGATGGTCTAGTGGGAGGGTATCATTTACTGGGCATACTGTACCAATGCACCTTGATCTATTCAACCGTTATGGTAACGTCCCGCATCGTTAAAAGCGGTTTAAAACCAATAATTTAATTCAATTCATCCATTCAGTAACCCGATATGACGATTAGCAACGAAGACGTGCAAAAAATAGCGCGCCTCGCACGACTCGAAGTTAGCGAAGAACAAGCCACTAAATTTAGTGATGAGTTAGAAAAAATTCTTCACTTAGTGGAAAAACTCAAGGCCTGCGATACTACTTCCGTCGAGCCAATGACCCACCCCTTCGATGCTGCTTTACTCTTACGCGAAGATGCGGTAACCGAAGTTAATCAACGCGATAAGTTTCAAGCCATTGCTCCAGCGACTCAAGATGGACTATACCTTGTCCCAAAAGTGCTCGACTAAGTGCTGGAGTCACAACGCATGAAAAATCTACACCAAAAAACCCTTACAGAGCTTCAATCTTGCCTAAGTAATGGTGATTGTTCGTCGCAAGAGCTAGCTGAGCACTTTTTATATCGTATTGAAGCAAACGATCAGCTAAACGCTTTTATAACCGTTGATGAACAACGCACTTTGGAGCAAGCAAAGCAGGCGGATGTTGCACTCAAAGATAATTTAGGCTCAGCACTAACCGGTATCCCGCTCGCGCATAAAGATATTTTTTGCACCGATGGCTTGCTAACCACCTGCGGCTCTAAAATATTAAATAATTTTATTTCGCCCTACGATGCGACAGTCGTATCACGATTAAGCCACGCTGGAATGGTCACCTTGGGGAAAACGAATATGGACGAGTTTGCAATGGGCTCATCTAACGAAACTTCATATTACGGGGTGGTTTCCAATCCATGGAATACCAATGCGGTTCCCGGAGGTAGCTCGGGAGGCTCTGCCGCTGCTGTTTCGGCAGGTTTAGCACCTGCGGCAACTGGCACCGATACTGGAGGCTCTATTAGACAACCGGCAGCCTTTTGCGGTATTACCGGAGTAAAGCCAAGCTACGGGCGAGTATCACGTTACGGCATGATTGCTTTCGCCTCATCTCTCGATCAGGCAGGCCCGATGGCTCGCACCGCCGAAGATGCTGCGTTACTGCTTGATGTAATGTGCGGGTTTGATGAGCACGATAGCACCTCATTACGTCAAGACCCGGTTAATTTTAGCGCTCAGCTTGATAAGTCGATTGAGGGCTTAAAAATTGGCTTACCCAAATCATTTTTTAGTCAGGGGTTAGATGCCGAAGTCGGCGATGTAATCGATACCTCAATCAAAACACTCGAAAAAATGGGCGCAACTATCGTTGATATAAATCTCCCAAGCAGCGAGCTTGCCGTCCCCTGCTACTACGTTCTTGCCCCTGCCGAGGCGTCCAGCAACCTGTCACGCTTTGATGGCGTTCGCTTTGGGCATCGAGCAAAGGAATATGATGACCTTGGTGACATGTATCAGAAGTCCCGATCAGAAGGATTTGGCGATGAAGTAAAACGTCGTATTATGATCGGCACTTACGCCCTATCTTCTGGATACTACGACGCCTATTACTCAAAAGCACAAAAGCTTCGTAGGCTAATCAGCAATGATTTCGACCTTGCATTTAAGCAATGCGACATAATTCTCAGCCCGACCACACCAAGTGTCGCTTTTGATAAAAATGCCAAAACTGATGATCCCATCGCAATGTACCTGAATGATATTTACACCATTCCCGCAAATCTCGCTGGCCTACCCGCAATATCATTACCTGCAGGGTTGAACCCACAAGGTATGCCTATTGGTTTGCATCTGGTTGCCCCTTATCTGGAAGAAGGCCGAATGTTAAATATTGCGCACCAGTTTCAACTAAACACCGATTTCCACCGTGCTTTTCCGGAGAACTACGCCTGATGGGCTCAGTAATTAATTACCCTGGCTGGGAAGTCGTTATCGGTCTGGAAGTGCACACGCAATTAAAGACCAAAAGTAAAATTTTCTCAGGTGCGAGCACTGAATTTGGATTAGAACCAAATACTCAAGCTTCTTCTGTCGATCTCGGCTTACCTGGCGTTCTACCGGTAGCCAATCTCGAAGCCGCTCGCATGGCAGTAAAGTTTGGGCTAGCAATCGATGCACATATAAATCGTACCAATGTATTTGCGCGTAAAAATTATTTTTATCCGGATTTACCCAAGGGCTACCAAATCAGCCAAATGGATCTGCCAATAGTGGGTGAAGGTAAGCTGACTATCAGCACAGCCAATGGCGAAAAAGTTATCGGTATTACCCGGGCTCATTTAGAAGAAGACGCTGGTAAATCATTGCACGAAGATTTTCAGGGTATGACTGGCATAGATTTAAACCGCGCTGGCACCCCGTTACTGGAAATAGTCTCGGAACCCGATATGCGCTCAGCAGCCGAAGCCGTAGCGTATTTACGAAAGTTACATTCACTAGTGACCTATCTGGAAATATGCGATGGCAATATGCAAGAAGGGTCATTTCGATGTGACGCAAATGTGTCTGTACGCCCGGTTGATCAAAAAGAATTAGGAACCCGCACTGAATCGAAAAATATAAACTCGTTCAGATTTGTTGAACGTGCCATTGACTACGAAATCGAACGACAAATTGACCTGATAGAAGATGGTGGCACGGTAGTGCAAGAAACACGCCTCTACGACCCGGATAAGCATGAGACTCGTTCGATGCGCTCCAAAGAAGAAGCACACGATTATCGTTACTTCCCTGATCCCGATTTACCACCGATGATTTTGGAAAAGAGTTTTATCGATAATATCCGACAAAGTTTGCCCGAGCTTCCAGAAGCAAAATTTATACGCTTCGTCGAGGACTACAAGCTGAATGAAGAAGACGCAACGCTTCTTACTTCCACTCGCCCTATTGCGGACTATTACGAACAGGTCGTTAATTTGTCTGAGGCCGATGCGAAAGTTACTGCCAACTGGATTACCGGCGAGTTATTCGCCGCACTAAATAATAACGATTTGGAAATTCAACAATCACCAGTAAGTGCCGAGCAATTTGCAGCCCTGCTAAACCGTGTTGCAGACAACACATTGTCTGGAAAAATGGCCAAACAAGTATTCACCGCGCTATGGAAAAAGGAAGGCCAAGTAGACGATATAATTGAAAAACAGGGTCTCAAGCAAATCACTGATTCAGGCACTATTGAATCTATTGTTGATGAAGTCCTTACCCGTTGTACTGAACAAGTTCAGCAGCATAAGGACGGCAATGAAAAGGTATTTGGGTTTTTTGTCGGGCAAGTAATGCAAGCATCTAAGGGCAAAGCCAATCCTGGGAAAGTCAATCAGTTGCTGAAAACCAAACTGAACCAGTAGCGATTTACATAGGCGAGACGAGTAGAATGCTAGCCGGCGCCCGATTATTCGATATGGCGCTCACCGATTGTCTTTGTACCCGGGCGAATATTGTTAGAACCCGAAAGCTCCTTACAATCATAGGGCTGGTAAGCTAGCGCAGAAATATCTGCGACATCTCGGCCACTATACGGCGCTTCAAAATACAGCGGATCATTTGCAGTATATTCACGTATAAGCGTTTGACCGGTTTCATCATAGCTAAAATACTCCACCACATGATATTGGTCGCTATGCATTACTTTTCGAAGCGGAGATACCGCCCCCGCTGAAATGCCTGCAGTATCGACCACCAATACTTCACCTTCCCAGTGTCCAATTGAATGACCCGCCACGCTAGGAGTCATAATTTTAGGGTGTTCGGCAACATCTAAATGAATTGTTCGCCGTAAATCCATGTACCCATACAAGATTATTATCTTGGTATCCGATTGAATAATTTGATTCACAAACCTGCTAAATGGCCACCCGTGAATGATCCCCACACTCTTACATTGTAATGCAGGGTGGTCAAACTCATATTCATAGGCCTCAGCCGCGGCAAGCGCTGCGGCTGTCTGTGTAACAGGTTCACGCCTTCCCGAGCGTGGCCGGGCAACCCAGTGACCGCTAATGTTAGGCTGAGCACCAGCCAATTGCAGCTGCCGGTCTTTAGCCGCACCCTCCGCAACGAGCACCGGGCCCGCGTCCGCGCGCTCAACAACGCTTCCATCGTCAAGCACAAAGGCATTAAAGTAGCAGTGCCGAGCCTCACGGCGTGCAGGAGACCCATCAATTCTAATTAATTGACCATTAGTCAGTGACTCCGGCGACCACCCTTGACGGCGTAAAGTAATCGCCGCCGGTAATTCGCAACGCCAGGCCTCATTACCCCCATTTTCTATCGCCATATCAAAATAAACGTAGACGTGTGGATTCACAAACTTGAAGTCAGTAACAACCCCTTCGTAAATAACATTCTGATCCATAAAAAAATGAGGAGTATCAGAATGATGCGCATACACAAATAACACTTGGCTTGAAATCAAAACAACCGCGCCTATGGCAAAATACTTACGTAAATTCATCTGTTACCTCGATATTCGGTATAGTTTGGCTATCACCCAACAACCTAGGGGTATATTTTGCCGATATCACCCACCAAGAATTCCGTCGCCTCTTGATTACCTATAGCTAGCAAAAACCCAAGCTCATCTGCCATAAACCAAGCGTTGGTCCACGAATCGCCATCAAACTCAGCAAAGCCGAGCTTCCAATTATTCAAAGTGTTACCAGAAGCAGAAACACTATATAGCAGGCTGCTATTAACCGCGCTGAGTCGAAACTTAAACATCGCTAGGTCGCCCTCGGACATAAAGTTGCCGAGTAGCTCATGCTTACCGCTCATCGATGCATTATGGTTACCTTCGAACCCAAGTTCTGCTCCACGTTTATTAATTTTTTCCATGCTACTGCGGAGGAGTTTAGAATAAGGCCTGTCAGGAAAGTTGTAGCCTACTGGTTTATTCTCAGATTTATATGCGAGTAATAGTTTGCTGTGGCGATACTCTGGTGTGTCTACAGGATTGGTCATATGCTCAGCTAATGCGTCATCGAAAGTACCGACATCGCCGCGGCCCGGTGGAAGATTGATCAAACCATCTTGCCGAACTGGCAGGCGAACATCCAATTGGCGAAGCAATGTAGCCTCATCAGCCATATACCAGGCTTCGACAATCCTCCGATTCGCCAACTTAAATACAGCTGCAGATTCAATGTCGAATGTCTTTCCTGTGGCAGGAATCCCATAAAGATTACCAGAATGTGTGCCCTGAACACGAATAGATGCAGCCACCATATTGCCCTCGCCCAAAATTCGAGTGATAGTATTAGTTCGATTTGTGATTGCCTCATAAGGGGGTAAAGCTAATTCTGACAACACCGGGTCTTTAGCGTTATAAACCAAGTTTTCAAATTCGTTGCGCAGCTGCTTGTCGTTTTCGGCAAATACCTCAAGAGCCACTCCTGAGAATTCTGCGGGGATACCCATAGCGTGTATTAAGCGCGTTACGGCCATTTTATTGGCTTCTATCTCTGCAGTTGCAGCTAAAGAAGACAGCGAAAACCCCAGAGAAAAACCGGCTATAGCCAATAGCTTCCCAACGCGCTTTGATCCAAACCCTCTAATAGTTATCACTGTATATCTCCTAATCTATAGACCCTGAAAGCCTCTTCCGCGGCAAACAGCCCGCGCTAGAGGGCCACTGCGGACGCCAACGTAAACGCAGCTAGGCAACCTTCTGGTGATAGTAACTTCTGCATAAGAATACACCGATCATCGGCGGTAGGGCCATCTTCACATGCAGACCCTCAGCCACCATACTCGGCGCTGCGAGTTCGGCCATGAACGGAACACCAACCCAGAACGGCGCATAAAACCCAAGGAGGAGAATCAACATTGACCACCACACTGCTGGCTGGCGCAACTGCTGTGGAACGTATAGAAGAATTAATACAACGATCATCGACGCCGCGTCGCCGAAAACTTCGCGGAAGAAATGATGCCAGCTGTGCTCCACAGCGAGGGGGCTCTCCGGTGTCATCAAGAATCCGGCGCTACCGATATGATCCCAGGTGAAACCTACACTACGCAGACCGATCACGAATCCAATAATCGTGAGTGCGCGCGCAATATTCAGTCGATTTATAGTGTCTGGCATGCTTCTCTCCCGTATATAAATGAGTGTTGTTTCGCAGAAAATCCGCGTCGCTAACTCCCAATATTCTATTGGAGTCCGACGAGTATAGGTGGTGTCTACAAGGTGCGTAAAGAGTGCTTCTAAAACAACATACTGGAACGAAAATAAAAATATTACCCCATAGGCCTTCTCCATACGCTCGGAGAGATTATAAAACCTCCTTGTATTTTAACCTTTGGGCCAGCCTCCGTCTGCTCAAGTTCGTTCCGGTCGAGGTTGTCGAACTGAGTAGTTCTCTTCGACCCGCCAGAGACGCCAAATAAATAACCCACCTATTGGCGGGTTATTTATTTGGCGCGCCCGGAGAGATTCGAACTCCCGACCACCTGGTTCGAAGCCAGGTACTCTATCCAGCTGAGCTACGGGCGCATAGTCTTTCAACTCATAATAAGCAGCGTATTGTAATCAGTTTACGTTTAATGAGACAGCCCTAATCTTGGTATTCTCGTAATACTCTAGCTGGCATTCTGGCTAAAACTTCATAACCATTACTACTGCTGCACTCACCAACCTCATCAACCGTTATAGTTTCACCCCAAAGTTCAACATTGCTACCGATTTGAACATTCTCAACATCGGTCACGTCAACCAAAATCATATCCATCGAAACGGTCCCAACTAATGGTACCCGCACACTATCTACCAATACTGGTGTGCCGCCCTTGGCTGTTCTAGGGTAACCATCACCATAACCAACTGGAATGGTGGCTATTATCGTTGGGCGCTGAGCGGTCCAGACACCGTTATAACCGACGAAGCTACCGACTTCTACCGTACGTACTGAACTTACTTTGGATACAAACTTCATCACAGGTTTTAGATCAAGATTGTTTTCACGCAACGGATTCCAGCCATAAATCATATAACCCGGACGATTCCAGGCACTGTGTGATTCAGGCCATGCGATTAAACCTGCCGAGTTCGCAAGACTCATATTGGTTGTACCCAACTCATCAGCTAGTGTTTTCATAAGTGCAATTTGCTTTGGAGTTGCCGGGCTTTGCAAGTCTTCAGCCGAAGAAAAGTGTGAGGCGAGCACTATATTTTCTGCTACGTTTGCTGACCCGCGTAGCACTTGCCAGGCCGCGCTAACTTGTTGTGGAGCAAACCCTAGACGATGCATTCCACTATCTACTTTCAGCCAAACATTAAGCGGTTTAGAAATTTTTGCTTCAAGTACCATTTTCAATTGCCTCTGATTCTCAACCATTAGATAAAAATTATTTTCCAGTGCGACTTGAAGTTCAGATGCCTCAAAAGCCCCTTCCATCAATAATATTGGCTGGCTAATTTTTGCGTCTCGTAATTGTATTGCCTCCTCTATACAGGCTACTCCAAAGGCTGGAGCCACATCTGCGAGCGCGATGGCACATCGCTCCGCGCCATGACCATAGGCATTCGCCTTGATTACCGGAATTAATTTTGACACTGGCGCTAAAGACTGCGCAACAGAAAAATTATGCCGTAACGCAGTTAGATTTATTATCGCTTTGCTTGGTCTGGCCATATGACAGTTAGATAAAAGGTGGAAATAAACTAGAGCAAACTAGACTACTTAATAGTCAAAACGATGTTTAGCGAATAATTTCATTATCTCTTGCCATATAGGCCCTGGCTTTCCATGACCCACTTGCTTGCCATCTAGTTCTATTACCGGAACAATATCTTTGGACGATGAGGTCATCCATACCTCATCTGCTTTACGTACCTCGGTGAGGGTAATAACCCTTTGCTCAATACCTCTTTGAGTATATTTGGCCAAAATATCGAGCAAAACACTACGGGTGATGCCGGGCAACACTTGATTGTCCAACATTGGAGTTGCCAGCTTCCCATCTTTAACCACCACTACGTTGCTTGAAGCGCCTTCAGTAATTTCTTCTAACTCGTTATATAACAATGCTTCGTCGCAACCATCCTCAATACTAGACTGCTTGTGCATAATATTGCCTAGCAAAGCTGTGGACTTTATGTGGCACCGACCCCAACGAAGATCTTGTTTAGTGCTTACTTTATAAGTTCTCGCTAAGGCTGGGTCCGCAACCTGTGGCGGATCAATAACAGTAGCTAGAATAAATACTGTAGGCTCGATACCTTTAGGGTAGCCATGCTCTCGTTTGTTGTCAGCTCCACGGCTTATATGTAGATACAAAGACTGATGGCCTCCTCCATTGCGTGCAATGACTTCTTCAAATACTTCGCGCCATTGGTCCACACTACGAGGTAATTCAATTTTTAATTCAACTAGCCCACGCTGCAAACGTTCGATATGCAAACGGAAACCCACCAATTTTCCGTCATATGAAGGGATGTATTCGTAAATACCATCACCAAATAAAAACCCTCGATCAAGCGGAGATATACGCGCTTGTTCAAGCGGAAGAAACTCACCATTTAAATAGGCTATCGACATTATTAAAGCTTCCACATACCAGATAAAAATAAAGTTTTTTTAAAACGAAGGGGGTGACAGAAATGAATAATACCGTATACGCAGAACTTGCACAGTGTCGTTTTAGGAATTCAAGCTGATTAACAGTGTCCGCTCTCGTCGTTCGCTAGCTAGCAAGATTTCAGAATGCGCTTGCCGCACCGATATTTTACTAAAACGGATTCGTGACCCAGGACCACATTGCGCCAGCTTCCCGGTATCACAGGACACAACCGAGCCCAATTTAGGATATCCACCTATTGTCTGACGATCATTAAGTAATACTATTGGCTGCCCATCAGGCGGGACCTGAACGGCTCCATGGCAAATGCCTTCAGATAGCAAGCTGGAAACCCCCGAAGATACGTCAGGGCCATTCAAGCAATAGCCCATGCGATCACAACGATTGCTAACCCTAAACGTTGAACTAAAAAACAGCTGGCGTTTTTCTTCCGGAAATCTTTCGAACTGATACCCAGGCAACAAACGCAACTCAATTTCTGCAGCACCACCCGCAGAGCTTGCCTTGATCTTGGGCCGGCTACTTTTCGCGAGCATCAATATTTTATGACTGAGCTGATTGTTTATATTCAACAATTGGCCAACTTGCAGCGCTTTACCATCGAGACCTCCAATTTCGTCTCGAATTACCGTTGCGCTACTCCCAAGAATATCAGGCACGTTAAAGCCTCCTGAAACGGCTAAATACGACCGTAGACCGACACTGGTAAACCCTACTTCTAATTTGTCACCAGTATTAATGCGATGGGACTGCCATAAACTTATTCTTTCACCATTGATGGTAACCGGCATTTCAGCTCCGGTAATAGCAATTACCGTGTCTGCGAGTGCCTCCAAAACTACCCCGCCAAGAAGAATTTCGATTGCCGTTGCTGTCGTATTGTTACCGCACAACCGCTGAGCCCAATAGTAAGACTCGGCATCCAGCGGACCGCCGTTTGCAAAGCCTAATCTCTGATATCCAAATCGGCCATCGTCTTGCAATACACTCTGTGGACCAGCCTGAATTATCTTAAAGCCAGGGAGAACTTTTAACATTATAGTTCACCCCCCAAATTGAGGTACTGCGCCTCATCAATCTCAATAAATCGTACCCAATCACCGACCGCTATCGGCATAGGTAACTTTTCCGTCGGATCAATTAATCGGGTTGGGCATAGGCCGATCAAATTCCAACCACCAGGTGATTCCGACGGGTAGACAGCAGTTTGTCGATCAGCGATGGCTACTGCTCCCTTAGGCACATTTTGTCGGGGTATCTCCAATCTTGGCGTCGCCAACTTCAAATCTATCTCACCAAGATAGGCAAATCCGGGCGCAAAGCCAATCGCATAAACACGATACTCTATTGACTGGTGGAGCTGCGCCACCTGAAACTCAGTAATCCCGGCGTTGTCAGCAATTCGTTTGATGTCCGGGCCATAAGCTTCGCCATACAAGACCGGCAGCTCTATAACCTTGGTTATGGTTTCCGTGGGGTTAATCGATTCAAAGGCGGCAGACAACCACTCGTGTACCTCAGCATGATGCGTTTTAAATGGATCAAAAACTACAAGCAAAGAGGCGTATGAAGGAACCAAATCGATTATGGTATCCCCCATGCTCTGTTCGAGATTCCGGCAGGTGGCAACTACACTTTCGTTAACTTCTACAGAAGCTTTATCAGCAAACCAGGCGATAACAGAGTTTTCACCAGTATCTTCTACACGCATGTAATTGACTCTATTGTTCTAGCCCTTTACGGACGATTTCGCTTACACGAGCGATGGTGTTTGTAGCCGCTGGGTTATCGCCATGCATGCAAATCGAATCTACAGCTAAGAAAAGTTCCGTACCGCTTCGCGTCAGCACAGACCCTTTCTCTATAAGTTGACGAACTTGCGACAATATCGCAGGTTCATCGTGTACAGCAGCAGCATGCTCACGGCTAAGCAAATGGCCATCGTCGTCGTAACATCTATCCGCGAAAGCTTCCGCCAACAATTTTATACCAAGCTTATCCGCCTCCACTTTATGTTCCGCAAAAGATGAGGTACTCAGCATCATAAGCGACAAATCGGTTGAGTATGAAGCTATAGCTTGCATGACTGTATAGCGTAAGTCTGCATCAATAATCATGTCGTTATACAAGGCGCCATGGGGCTTTACGTAACTGAGCACCAAACCTTTGCCTTTAACCAAAGCATCCAAGCCACCAATCTGATAGTGTAAATTGGCAATAAGCTCCTGCGGCTTTAATTGCAGAGACTTTCGGCCAAAATTTTTGCGATCCGGGTAAGATGGATGCGCTCCAATCGTAACGCAATGCTTGGCAGCCATATCCAGTACGTTACTCGCGACCCAAGCGTCGCCAGCATGGAATCCGCAAGCTATGTTAGCTTGATCAATAAACGGCATGAGCTGTGCATCATGCTCAGTCCCTTGCCCATCGACATCTTCACCAAGATCACAATTTAAATTCATGTCTCAAGCTATTATAAAGAGTTTCAAATTGATACCTGCTAGAAAAGTATACATCCATATCGTGACACAGCTCAGACGAATTGAACTCTCTATTATTGAAAAGACACCGGTACACAAAATTAGTCTCCAACAGCATTATCTGCATTGAAAAGATGATGAAAAATTGGCTTTGATTTACACTCTCATGCCAGCCCTACTATAAATGAAAACTTCAATGCAAAACTTATTGGAAAATTATCCCGTAGTGTGGACCGAAACCCTTCAATGGGGCGATATGGACATGTTCAATCACATTAATAACGTTCACTATTTTCGCTATTTTGAGAACGCTCGAATGGCTTACCTTAAAAAGTTGGATATTCTGGGTCGCTTGAAGAGCGCTAGTCTTACTATAGTGGTTAGAGACCAGGGTTGTCGTTACAAAGCCCCGCTAAAGTTTCCAGATACTATTTCAGTGGGTATTTCAGCAGTATCAATTGAACCAGACCGGCTAACATTTAAGTACGACATAATCAGCCAGCATAGTGAATTGATAACCGCAACAGGCACCTCTACAATGGTAGTAATAAACAGCAGCACAGGTAGAAAAAGCAATATGCCAGATGATGTTGCGGAAGAGATCGGACGTTTGGAATCGCTTTAGATTAAACCGTCTAACCAAACAAAAGCAAACCAAGTATTACGAGACTCGCGGTTAAATAACCATTTGCTACGGTTTTAGTTATGATCACTAAATGACTATTAGTATTAAAATTCTATACTTTGGCCGCCTCGCTGATGTCGTCGGCTTACGACAAGCAGAACTGGATCTCGCAGATGGCGATGCTTTGCTTGAAACAGTGCGCCAGCAGATCGTTTCCACCCACCCGGCGCTTGACGACCCAACGATACGGATTGCAGTAAATCACACACTGGCAAATGATAACCTGACAATAAACGACGGAGACGAATTAGCTTTCTTTCCACCGGTGTCCGGAGGCTAGTCGTGCTCAGTATTCAAGAAGAAGATTTTGATATTGCTACTGAATATGCAGCGCTGCTTGAGAGTGCCAGCAATACCGGTGCCATTGTCACATTCGTAGGGCTGGTGCGTGATACCGAGCAGGGACTAAAACACATGCTACTAGAGCACTACCCCGGAATGACTGAGAACGTGATACAGCAAATCATTGATACCGCCACACAGCGCTGGAATATCGATGAACCACGAGTGATTCACCGTGTCGGCGAGTTACAACCTACGGAGCAAATTGTGTTTGTGGGTATTAGCTCAACCCATCGTAGCGATGCATACGCTGCATGTGAATACCTCATGGATCAGCTAAAAACCAGGGCGACTTTATGGAAAAAGGAAGTTACCACCGACGGAGAACAATGGCTAGACTCAAAACCATCAGATATAAAACGAGCCTCGCGCTGGAACGAAAACCCTAAATTGACTACACCCTCGTAAAATTAATATGTCCTCTGAAACCACTTCAATCATTCCACTAGGTATCGCAGTACTGACCGTATCCGACACACGTACCCGAGACAACGATACGTCAGGTAACTACCTGGAAAGTGCCCTGCTCAAGACCGGGCATACGCTAACTGATCGAGATATTGTGTTGGACGATATTTACCTTCTAAGAGCGAGGGTGAGCGCCTGGATTATTGACCCTGCGGTTCATTGCATAATTACTACCGGCGGCACCGGATTTAGCGGTAGAGATAGTACCCCGGAAGCTCTGCAACCATTATTTGATGTGAACATCGACGGGTTCGGTGAGCTGTTTCGGCAAATTTCCTATGCTGATATTGGCACATCAACGGTTCAATCTAGAGCTATTGGTGGCATCGCCAATCACACACTGGTATTTTGTGTTCCAGGATCAACTGGCGCATGTAAAACCGCTTGGGAAGGGGTTCTGCAGGAGCAGCTGGATAGCCGGCACAAACCTTGTAATTTCACATCACACACGTTAGCTGCTAAAAAATAGTAAATGCTAAGTGTCGAACAAGCACTGGATCAGATTCTCTCAAATGCGAAACGCATAGTTGAGACCGAGGAGGTACCTCTAAAATCTGCTAATGGCCGCGTATTGACAAACGATATCACTGCACAGTTGTCCATACCTCCATTCGACCAAAGCGCAATGGACGGATACGCAGTTAAGTTTGACGAAATCCCCGATTCAAGAACTATGCCGGTCAAACAACGGGTACCGGCTGGGCAGGCTCCAAACCAGCATATCCCGGATTCGGCGGCGCGAATATTTACTGGAGCAGCTGTTCCCCGCGGAGCAGATTGCGTCGTTATTCAGGAAAATGTAACGGCTACAAAGGAATCAATAGTGTTAGGGGACAACTTCATCGATGGGCAAAATATCCGGCTACAAGGCTCAGAGGTAACTCAAGGTGATCTAGTTGTTGCCGCTGGAGCCAGACTCGACCCTTTTCTATTAGGCATCTGCGCTACCCACGGACTTGCTCAAATTACCGTATTCAAAAAGCTTCGCGTTGGAGTTATGTCTACTGGGGATGAATTACTGGAACCAGGCATGCCATTAGATCTCGGTAAAATTTATAATTCTTCGCGTTACCTGTTACAAGGCTTGATCGAAAATATGGGCATGAAATTTATTGATCTCGGAATTATCGGCGACAGCCATAGCGAAACAATTGCTGCGATCTCTCACGCCAGTGACATATGCGATGTGTTATTGACTACTGGTGGTGTGTCGGTAGGTGAAGAAGATTATGTTAAAAATGCCATCGATGAGCTTGGTGAACTCAACGTTTGGAAATTGGCGATAAAGCCTGGGAAACCCCTCGCTTTTGGGCATGCAAACAAAATGCCTATATTCGGTCTGCCCGGAAACCCGGTTTCCAGCCTGGTTACCTTTCTTATATTGGCACGTCCGTATTTAAGAACCGCGCAAGGAAGATCGCACATTGCAGAACAAAACATAAGTGTTGCCGCCAATTTTGATCGCAAGGTTGGCATGCGACAAGAGTATTTACGTGTAAAGATAGAGGACAATCAGCTGAAATTATTTAATAATCAATCCAGCGCGCGATTGTCATCTGCAGGCTGGGCAGATGGCTTGGCGATACAACCACCCGGCAAACCTGTTAAAAAAGGTCAACCGCTGGAATTTCTATCATTCGCCGCGCTACTTAAATAGTTTGAAATAGATAGTTCGATATAGCCAAATCAATTAATTAAGTAATGAACCATAAACTTACCGCTCAACCCGCTTTAATCGATCCCTTTGGTCGCACGGTAAACTACCTGCGAATTTCGGTCACTGATCGCTGCAATCTGCGCTGTGTATATTGCATGGCTGAAGATATGATTTTCTTGCCCCGCGAACAGCTCCTCAGTCTAGAGGAAATAGAAACTATCGCTAAGGCATTTGTTGGATTGGGTGTGAACAAAATTCGACTGACGGGTGGCGAGCCAATGGTTCGTAAAGGTATCGTTGGCCTATGCGAAAAACTATCATCGCTTGATGGGCTGAATGAGCTGGTAATGACCACTAACGGTGTTTTACTGGATCAGCATGCCAACGATTTAGCGAAGGCTGGCGTTAAACGGCTCAACATTAGCCTGGATAGCCTACAGGCTAAGCGAGTAAAGCAAATTACTCGTCACGGGCAACTGGCCGATGTTTTAAGTGGTATAGAAGCAGCGGGTAACGCTGGGTTCGAACGTATTAAATTGAACGTAGTCGTACTTGCTGGAGTGAACGACGACGAAGTAATAGATCTTGCGGAGTTTGCCTTAGTTCGTGGCTTTGACATTTCCTTTATTGAAGAAATGCCTCTGGGCGAGATTAGCTCACATAAACGCAAGGATACACAGGTTGCAAGCCTGAGCCTCGCTCAGCGTTTGGCAGAAAAGTTTGATTTCGAACCAGAAAACAATCTCGATTTAAACTCAAACCAATTATCCAATAAAGGCCCATCGCGCTATCAAAAGGTTAGCGGGTACACCGGCCGAATTGGTTTTATTTCGCCAATGACCGATAATTTTTGCAGCCGCTGCAATCGAGTACGACTAACATCCGAAGGGAAATTATTACTCTGCCTCGGCAACGAACACTCTATGGATTTAAGAGAAATCGTGCGCGATAACACCAATGCAGAGGTTGATCTACCAATCGCCATTCGAGATGCAATAACTCGCAAACCCGAAAAACATCATTTCGACGCAAATAAAACCGACATTATTCGATTTATGAATATGACCGGCGGTTAAAGCAGAGATTGAACCTAGAGAGTTAACCCGTAGAATTCAAACAAGAAGTTAAATTATTCTCCTGATTCTTGTTACTTAACGGCTACGTCTTTAGCTTCGAAAGACTTACCCAATTTATATCCAACAAAAGCCCAGAGCGCTGCGACCAATACACCAACACCAGCAATCGCTGCCAATCCTAAACCAATGCCAGTGCTCAATAGCGTATAGAACCAACCCATCATTACATCGCCGCCTCGATAGACAACGATATCGATAACAGGCTTGGCCTTAAATCTCTCTTCACGATCTACTACGGTGAATAACATTTCACGAGATGGGCGAGTCAAACCGTAGTTGCCGGCGCGCAATACAACATGCATAGTCACCGCTGCCAGCAACACAGGCGTAAAGGCCAGAATAGCCATGCCAACAATAAGTACCGCAGGCACTAACATCAGTGCCGAAGGCATTCCCAGCTTGGTTACTAAGCGACCAGTAACAAAGAAGGCAAGCAGGTAGGTCAGAGTATTTACGGCTACATCTCGATATCCATATATCGCCGCACGCCGGGCCTCGTCTTCAATAGCCCTCAACAGGTCAACTTGCTGGAAATAGACAAAGGTACCAATACCGGTATAAAGAACTAAAAAGCCTCCAATACCCAATAGATAGGGGTTTTTAACAAAGTCCGAAAAGCCTTTTAGTGGATTACCACCTATTTTGGCCTGTTCGGTATCTAGGTTGTGCGCGGCATTACCAAGCTCGGTAACTTTGAGCCGATCTAAAACCAGAATAATCGGAATTGGTATTAACAGCATGACCGCCGAAACCAGCATTAGCCCACCAATTCCAAGGCTTTCACCCAAAGTCGCAGTCATTAATGGGCCAAAAATCGCTCCCAAACTAGCCGCACCGGCAAAAAGCCCAAAAAGCCTACTTGCCTGATTCTTATTGTAGATATCAGCCATAAAGCTCCAAAAAACCGAAAGGTGGAGCAAGGCAAAAACACTTATCCAGACGTAATAAGCCTTATCAACAAAGACCGTCCTCTCTTCCCCAACCGTTACAACAAAAAACACAACAAAACTTGCAGCAAAGAAAAGATAAATACTGGGGACGAGCTTCTTAAACGGAATTCGAGTAACAGCAAAGCCGTAAATAGCAACAATCAGCGTGCTGATGAAAAAATTCAGCGTCCACAACCAACTAATTTCAGGATCAGTCCAGTTGCTAGCCATCGCATCCCGAACGTTGCGGAGCGGGTAATATGCCGCCATTAAGATAAAAACAAACAAAAACGACATAACGGTCGCTTTAATTTCGTTCTCTTCTATCTGCGAAGCCTTTTTCAGAAGTACCGCAATCAAGCCTGATTTGTTGTCACTCATTTGTTATGCCCATTCTTAATGTGTCAATTTTGACGCATTATGCAGCAGATATCCCTATTGTTGGTAACATTTTGTGCCATTACTATCCACGCACTCCCAGATAGTAAATGAACACGATAACACCACCTGCGAACAACGCGATTCTGATTAGTCGAATTAAGCCCGCTAACAAACCGCCACCCGATTGATCACTATCAGGGCCGTTGTTAGTACCCAACAGTAACCCCATATAGTCGGCGAATCGGTCTGCCCCTATCGCAAATCCGATTACCGCTAAAACAAAGCCAATCGCTATTGATAATGTGATTCCGGTTTCAAAAGATTCGACCGCAGATAAACCATCCAACATCACGGCGACAATGGAGATTTCAACTAACCAAATAAAAAATGTTAAGCAGCCAAGTAAGAAGCCCAAAATGCGCACCACCAGCGCTCGCCAAGCGTAATTTTTCTACCGGAACCCGGAAAGTCATCTAACTGGCTGTACGAACTACTTTGAGTATGCCTGCTGCCTTGGTTTGATTAATCTTCCGAATCATTCTGAGGGATCAGATACATAGAATTGCATACCGGGCATCGATTAAGCTTGTCCGATCCTAAAATCCGCTCACCACAATCTCTACATGTATGATTCAAATTTAATCTGCAAAATAAAAACCCCCAATCAAGGGGGCGCCAAAAGAGGCCATCCATGACCCCATCACTCTCCTCACAAGATTATTATTATATGTAGGGTAATCTTTCGCTTAATGGCGTTACTTAGTGGTTGTAAGTAACGCTTATCAGGTTTTAATACCTGGCCATATCCCGCCTAATCATCAGTACTTTCCACTACTTCTTGATAAAAGAATTTTTAAATCGCTTCTAATCCCAATTAAGTGCTCCACCAGTTTGGTATTCGGTTACCCGAGTCTCAAAAAAGTTCTTCTCTTTCTTAAGGTCAAGCACTTCACTCATCCACGGAAACGGGTTAGTCGCGCCTGGATACTGCTCCGGTAAGCCAGTTTGTGAACAACGACGGTTCGCGATGAACTGCAGGTACTCAGCAAACATCTGTGCGTTAAAGCCAAGAATTCCTCGCGGCACAGTGTCTTGTGCATATTGAATTTCCAAGTCAATCGCTTCAAGTAAAATATCGATCAGCTCTTGTTTGAATTCTGCTGTCCACAAATGTGGGTTTTCTATTTTGATTTGATTAAATACATCTATACCGAAATTCATGTGCATCGATTCATCACGCAGAATGTACTGAAACTGCTCTGCGACACCCGTCATCTTATTACGCCGTCCCATAGAAAGAACCTGAGTAAAACCAACGTAAAAGAAAATACCTTCAAATATTACGTAGAATGCAAAAAGTTCTTTCAGTAACTTTTGATCAGTCTCCGGCGTGCCGGTATGAAAGTTTGGATCTGCCAAATGTTGAGTAAATGGCAAGGCCCACTCTGCTTTTCTAGCTACAGACGGTACCTCGCGGTACATATTAAATATTTCACCTTCATCCAACCCTAACGACTGAACACAATACTGGTATGCGTGGGTGTGCACGGCTTCTTCAAACGCCTGTCGTAACAAATACTGGCGGCATTCGGGGTTAGTAATATGCTTATAAACTGCCAATACTAAATTGTTAGCTACCAATGAATCAGCGGTAGAGAAAAACCCCAAATTCCGCTTAATGATAGTGCGTTCATCATCTGTCAGACCATTCGGGTCTTTCCACAACGCAATGTCTGCTGTCATATTAATTTCTTGTGGCATCCAGTGATTTGCACAACCATCCAAATACTTTTGCCAGGCCCATTCATACTTAAACGGTACCAACTGATTAACGTCAGCTCGGCAATTAATAATTGCCTTATCATCCACACGGATGCGCGAGGCACCCATTTCAATAGTTTCCAGACCAGTAGATCGCAAACTTCCCTCATCCAGCTGCTCTGAGCTTACATCCGCGCTTATGTCTGGGTTAACTATAGGTGCTGCACCCGCCGTTGCCATTATTGCGCTATTTGTTTGTAAGCCATCTCCAGGTCGCGGCACCCCATCACTACTTGTATGGGGCTGTGCGTCAGCTTGCAAAGTATTCGATACTATATTCGGTGCTAAGGACTCTGGCGTCTTTTGCTTATTATCGGTGGCAGCCAATGGGTCATCCCAATTCAACATAATACTATCCTCTTATATTTTAGGTGGTTACTCACAATGAGTTACCTTTATGTAGCAGAGTGATCGTTGTCAGTACTAAACCTAGTGCTTCATTACGATACTTGTCACTTGTTTTGTGGAAGTACTTGCTAATGCATTTGTTGTGACACAAATGCTTTAACTCCACGGCCAACATCAATTCTATTTAAATCAGTACGCCTATAGACGCTACTGACATGCCTCACATTCCGGATCTAAAATAGAGCAAGCCTGTGGGGCCTCACTGCCTGCTGATTGTACTTTCTGGGCGTCACCACCAACTGCATTCAACGAGTTCGATCGTCCAGTGTCTGCCACGGTTGATTTTTCGACATGCGTCGCACCCATGGTGCGCAAGTAATAAGTCGTTTTCAGCCCCTTAATCCACGCCAATTTGTATAAATTATCGAGTTTTTGACCATCGGGTTCAGCCATATACAAATTTAAAGACTGGGCCTGATCAATCCATTTTTGTCGGCGACTACCCGCTTCTATTAACCAACGAGCATCCAACTCAAACGCTGTCGCATATAAAACTTTAATTTCCTCTGGAATGCGGTCGATAGGCTGCAAAGACCCATCAAAGTACTTAAGGTCATCCACCATCACCTCATCCCATAAACCCAGCTTTTTGAGATCCTGCACCATATACGGGTTAACAACAGTAAACTCACCAGACAAATTAGATTTCACAAACAAGTTTTGATAGGTCGGCTCTATTGATTGCGACACACCACAGATATTTGAAATGGTCGCCGTTGGTGCAATAGCCATGGTATTAGAATTACGCATCCCATATTCTTTAACAGCAGAACGTAAGTCATCCCAATCCATACTGGAGCTGGTGTCCTGATCCAGATACTTGCCACGTGATTCCTTTAGATAGCGAATGGAATCGATCGGCATAATGCCCTGACTCCACAAAGAACCCTCATAACTTTCATAACTACCTCGCTCTTCGGCCAATTGACATGACGCTTGAATAGCGTAATAACTAATTGCTTCCTGGTACTCATCGGCAAACTGAATGGCTTCCTGGGTTCCGTAGGCCAAGCGCTTAATATACAAAGCATCTTGAAAACCCATCACACCCAAACCTACAGGTCGATGACGCAAGTTGGAGTTACGTGCCTGAGGGACTGAGTAATAATTATACTCAATCACATTATCGAGCATGCGCATTGCCGTGGTGATAGTTGCTTCAAGTTTACCGTGGTCAACTTGCCCCTCTTCGGTCATATGCTGTGGCAAATTTACCGAACCTAGATTGCATACAGCAATTTCGGCATCTGATGTATTTAATGTGATCTCGGTACACAAGTTTGAACTGTGCACCACGCCCGCATGTCGTTGTGGCGAACGCAGGTTACACGGATCTTTGAATGTCATCCATGGGTGACCAGTCTCGTAAATCATGCCGAGCATTTTGCGCCATAGGTCAACCGCCGGCAGTGTTCGAAAGTGTTTAATCTCTCCATTTAAAGTCTGCGCTTCGTAGCCCGCATAAGCCTGCTCGAAATCCAAACCGTAAAGGTCATGCAAATCAGTGACATCATCAGGTGAAAATAAAGTCCATGACCCTTTTTCTGCCACTCGCTTCATAAACAGATCAGGGACCCAATTAGCAGTATTCATATCGTGCGTACGACGACGATCGTCACCGGTATTTTTTCGCAGGTCTAAAAATTCTTCTACATCCAGATGCCAGGTTTCTAAATAGGCACATACCGCACCCTTGCGCTTACCGCCCTGATTCACCGCTACCGCTGTGTCATTCGCAACCTTCAGAAACGGTACTACTCCCTGAGACTTGCCATTGGTACCTTTAATATATGCACCCATTGCACGGACCCTGGTCCAATCATTACCCAAGCCGCCAGCAAATTTTGATAGCAAAGCGTTATCACGCAGAGAACCATAAATACCATCCAGGTTGTCAGGCACAGAAGTCAGATAACAAGACGACAATTGTGGTCTTAAAGTCCCTGAATTGAACAATGTCGGTGTAGAACTCATGAAATCAAATGATGACAACAAGTTATAAAACTCGATTGCCCGGCTTTCACGGTCTTCTTCGTTAATCGCCAAGCCCATGGCTACGCGCATGAAAAACACTTGCGGCAACTCTATACGAACCCCGTCGGTATGAATGAAATAACGGTCGTATAAAGTTTGTAACCCAAGATAAGTCAACTGCTGGTCACGCTCCCCTTTTAGCGCCGAGCCTAACTGATCCAAATCATAATTTAGTAATTCAGAATCAAGTAATTCTAGCTCTACGCCCTTGCCTATATAAGCCTGAAATACCTCACCGTACATCACTTCCATTTCATGCTGAGTAGCTTGATTCGCTTTCAGATCAAGGTAGGTCAAAGCTTCGGTTCGCAATGAATCGCATAACAACCGAGCCGCCATGTAAGAATAGTTCGGCTCTTTCTCTATCAAAGTACGAGCAGACATTACCAACGTTACATTCACATCGGCTAGAGCTACTCCATCAAACAGGTTACGAATGGTCTCGTTAAACACCAAGCTTGAATCCAGCCCCTCTAGCCCTTCGGCGGCTTCTGATGCAAGAGTTTGTAATCGGCCTTCATTTAACGCTTGCCGTGAGCCATCAGGCAACACAACATTAATTACTCGTGTAGCTTCTGCCTCTACTTCCGAAACTTGCACAGACGCAGCTTGCTCACGACGCTTGCGTGATTGCTCATCACGATACAATACGTATTCTCGTGCCACCTTATGGTGTCCACCACGCATTAACGCTAGCTCTACGTGGTCCTGTATATCCTCTATGTGAATAGTGCCACCACTGGTTAAATTTCTGGTGACTGCGTTCACAACGCGCTCGGTAATATTGGCTACATGTTCTCGCACTCGGGCGCTGGCAGCTCCAGTTCCACCCTCAACCGCTAAAAATGCTTTAGTTACCGCAACCGAAATTTTATCCTTACCAAATAAAGTAACTTTGCCATTACGACGAATAACCCGAATCGCACCTGGTTGATTTGCAGCTACTTCAGCGACCGCACTGGGGTCACCCTGCAATGATTCTTCACTTGAATTTGCATCTACTTCGACCGATGTTACGGTCGAAGTAGCAACTTTAGTTTGGTCTACTGATTCTTCGGACTGCATAACTATAGTTTTCCTCCGCGCATTTAAATGACCACCTCAATCTTGAAACTTGCCAAATGGGTTTAGCTTATTCTGTGTGGCTACCAAATTACTTTTAAAGTAATAGGGATATAATTGATTCTCAAGACTTTTACTATCAACCACTACATGTTGTGGTTTCAACAACTGGTACCCCAAAGATAATGGGATGCCGCCTAAAGTGCAAGACTTTTTTAACAGTTTTTTAATCTTTATGGTTTGAGGCGCTCGATATTTTTTTACGCATCGCCCAAGGCTGTAGGCAGACCGAACTTCCGTCGCTAACCATGCTAGATCAGAAGCGATACAACAAACTCACACCAACTACTGGATACCATTTGTATCCATCTACATCTTCCTGTAGTTCAGCTTCTTCATTAGCAATCAGCGCCTGACCGAGAGGCGTCCCAGATAACAAACCATTCGAAGTTAACGATGCGGTCGGATTGCCGTGGAAGGCCACACCAATATCCGCCTTGAACTTGAAACCAACCTCATCGCCTGCGACCGGGTTGCCAAAACCAATCCCGGCATAAGGTGCAACCATATTTAGCGTCGCCTCACCATTTAGGTCACCAAATAGCGCCGCGATTAAACTATTGTCAATCGAGACGCCATTGACAGACCTCGCTCGTATATTAATTTTGTTGCCGTTAAGTAAAGCGCCAGCACTAAAGTGGGCTATTGTCTCGAAGGGATAGTAATCCAGAGTGCCAAGTATCGACTTCAACTCCAGATCCCCAACATAATTCACACTGGAAGAAGAGTAGTCGTCACTATACTTATAATATTGGGCAGACAACCGACCATTGAGGTGTTTATTGAACGATTGCACCAATTCAACTCCGACGCCCAAAGTTGACACCTTTAAACCTACCGCTCTGCCTTCGGCCATGACTGTCGATGGCAAAAGCACAAAACCCAACAACACCAAATTCAAAAACTTACACAAATCACGCATACCAAGTATCTCCTCGAAAATTTAGACCAACTACATAATGCGTATATTTCACTATATGTATAGGTAAGGCAATAACAAAACACACAACTTAGTGTTTTTTGTGTGGCGAAAATCGAACACTTAAATTACAATCGTACGAATTCACTTATAAAGGTTGGCTTAACAATTGTAAGTAGTCCGTTAACTTGGAGCGAAGCTTGGTAGATATGGGGCGAAGAGCGAAAACAGAAATGGCTCTGGTATGTGGGGAGGTACATGAAGATCTTTCTCCCACAGCAACGGCGCCACTACCGCTTAACTTCTTGGGTAAGCTCAGCGCAATTATGGTTATCACTATCGTGCTATCGGCTGTAATGCTCGACAACGCGCATGGCCAAACCGACGGGTTCACCTCAGACCCTGACGAAATCGAATTGCTCTACCAAGAAGGGAAACACAAAGAAGCTCTCGATGCGTGGATGATCAAGGCTTTCGAGGGAGAAGCGGAGGCCCAATTTAAAGTTGGTACGATGTTTCGGGAAGGCCAAGGCATTACTCCAGACCCTAAACAAAGCGTATATTGGTACCTTCAGGCTGCTCGCCAGGATCACATTGCCGCACAATACAATTTAGGACATGCCTTCATGTCTGGCAGTGGCGCAGAAAAAGATGAGCCAGAAGCAGTGCGCTGGTGGACATCTGCTGCCGAGGCCGGCGACGAATTAGCCCAGTTTAACGTAGGCCGAGCCTATTACATGGGTATCGGCGCGACCAAGGACGAAAATCAGGCCAAACGCTGGTTTGTTGCAGCAGCTGAACAAGGTGAGTCTCGATCGCTGGCATTGGTTAATCGACTGGGTTGGAACACCGAAACCGGCCCTGCTACAACAGATTCAAATACAGCAACTACGAAGCCAACACGAACAGTAGCTGAAACTCCACCAATACCCCAGCCAACTACCCCCTCACTGGCAACGGAACCTGAACCAACCCCTCTACTGGCAGCTGGGCCAGCACCCGCAGTCGAGCCTACACCGCTGCCAGAAACTGCAAACGTCCAGCTCGATGACGAAACTACAGTACCGCTGCACTTAGCGAATAAGGCGATAGGTGGACTAACCGCCAGCCAAGAAAACGTTACCACACCAAGCTTGCCAACAACTCGCGCCAGACTATCCTTAACTAGTCAGGCAACAAATACAATAGCCGTTGCCGCTTCGAACAGTAGCGCCCGCTCGTCAAATAGATTAATCGACACCTTTAGTATTGATCGAGCCATGGTTATTTATCAGGATTCTGATACACACAGTAATACCCTGGGAATATTACCAACCAGCGAACGCGTTGATGTTATAGAGAAAAGTGGTCCTTGGCTGAAAATTCGCCGTCGAACCGGAATACCTATGTGGGTAAGTTCACGGTATTTACGGACGACAACTACCGATGCCGGACGCATCACTGGCGACTCGGTCAACGTCCGTGCAACTCCCATAATAAACGACACCAATAAACTTGGTTACCTACAAAATGGTGAAGCGGTTGGAGTCCAGTGCTCTGGTCGCGACTGGTCATTCATCACCTCTCCAAGCGACTTTACAGGTTGGGTTCTGGCCCATCATAGTGGTGCACCCGCCCCTATAGCTGCATCCGTTTGCCCTGCACCCCCTTCAAATCAGTCACTGCCCAACCGCCCCGCAACACAGGTTGCAGCACTAAGCGCACCCGACGCACCAGCACCAACCAAATTCGCAGCCACACAGGATGATACCTGGCTGTTTGCTCAACAACCCGGCAACTTCACGATTCAATTAGCCAAATTCCAAACACCAGCTGGACTCACGCAGTACTTAGTACAAAATCGACTTTCTGGAGATTCATTGCTTAAGCAATTTACCCATACCAGCATCAGACATGCTCAGGCTTATTTATTATATGGTAGCTATCGAACGCAAATCGAAGCGTTGCAGAAAGCCCGAGAGTTGGGGACGGTCAATCCCTGGGTTCGCAATATTAGTGTAGTGCGTGCAAATCGATGCCGCCGATGGAATATTCAAAAAATAAGAGACACTCCAGCAAGCCGTTACTGCGCTTAAGTAACGCGCAACCCCCAACCCCCAATCAAAGTCTGCCTTAATTTAGACCCTTCTAAACTTGTAACTACTCGCCAATCACACCTGGGTCATGCTCGCAACAGTGGCTAGTGCGGCACTGACGATAATTAAGCGCGTGACTAATCGATAGCAGAAAAGAACCTGCAACCGCCGAAGTTAATTCAAAAGGCTCAGGCAACAAGCCGTGCTGGGTCACGGATGCCAACACAATTAAACATAAACCAAATATTCCGGTTCCCGCAACCAGGCCATTCCGGTGCCGTGCGCAGCCAATACCGAGTGCTATTAAACTCACGGGAAGAACCATCCATAACATAAATTGGTGGAACTGATCATGCCCCATAAATCCAACGCTTGCGATCGAGCCGACGGTCAGCACTAGCGGCAACAACAGGCAGTGCACCAGACATAGTCCTGCAAAAATGATAGCTAGTTTGTCTAAACGGCGGGAAAATTGAGCACTCAAAATAATACAACCAATAAGGTAAAAGTATAGAACATGCGCCTGATCCAATAGGTTTGAGACCCATTAATATCAGCTTTGGCACCGACCACTGTTATGTAATACTATAACAAAAAGGTGACCCATTGAGTGACAAAATTATCAGCCCGTTTTTCGGGCAGCACAACCACGCACATTGTACTCAGGAGGCCCTTGAACAAGCTGAAGTGAGCTGTGCCGGCAAAGGCCTCAAACTAACTGCACTAAGAAAAGAAGTTCTAACAATAGTTTGGCAAACCCATAAACCAGTTGGCGCGTATGATGTTTTGGAAGAACTACGGACACGAGGCCACAAACCTTCGCCGCCAACTGCTTACCGAGCTTTGGACTTTTTGGTCCATGCCAAACTAATTCATAGGCTGGCATCGCTAAACGCGTACATAGGCTGCCCCGCACCAGATGAAGGTCATCAAGGTCAGTTTCTAATCTGTACCCAATGTAAAAGTGTTGCGGAAATCGAGGATCTAAGAATCATTAAAGCAATTGATGCCACTGCAGCGTCCACTGGTTTTAACGCCAACCGACAATCTATTGAAATAACCGGCCTATGCGGCGCCTGCGAAAGCCAAACCTAGCTACTGGCCTGCTAAATACTATCCATAACTTCGACGATGGCAGTATCTCCATTAACTCTTAAATAAAAGCACCCTCGCCGATTGGTATGACACGCGGGCCCGCTCTGTTCAACCTTGCAAAGCAACGCGTCCCCATCACAATCAACAAGCATCTCGATTAAGTTTTGTACGTGCCCAGACGCCTCCCCTTTCCGCCAGTATGTCTGGCGAGAACGCGACCAAAACGTCATGTGCCCGGAATCAAGCGTTCTCTTAAGTGCTTCAATATTCATGTAGGCCAACATCAACACCTCACCAGTAACGATGTCCTGCGAAACAGCAGGAATCAACCCCTGCTCATTAAACCGAATATTATCAACTAGTTCATCTACAGAGCGTTGCTCACCGACTTCAGCTGTTTCCAAATTCTTAAAATATTGCTTACTCAAGTTAGACCCTGTTTCCTGTTATTACACAGTTAAGTTTGCCACTAACCGGAATGCTTTACTCCAATTTTTATACAGTTCATACCCCACTATACAATTGTAGGGTTTAACGCTATTCCTTATCTTTTTGTCTCAAACGAGCCATCTTTTCAGCAATTTTTATCTCCAACCCTTGGTCAAGCGGATGGTAATAGACTCCAGGCTCCATCTCGTCAGGAAAGTAATTTTCGCCCGCAGCATATCCACCTTCTTCATTATGAGCATATCTGTACCTTTCTCCGTGTGCCATATCCTTCATTAGTTTGGTCGGAGCATTTCGTAAATGCATTGGCACTTCAAGCGATCCATATAATTTCGCATCTACCATCGCCGCCTTATAGGCCGCATAAACGGCGTTACTTTTTGGCGCTACTGACAGATAAACCACCGCTTGAGCAATTGCTAATTCACCCTCAGGGCTACCTAATCGTTCCTGTACCAGCCACGCATCCAAAGCTAAAGCCAAACCGCGTGGATCCGCATTACCTATGTCCTCTGACGCCATTCGGACTACACGGCGTGCAACGTATAGAGGGTCACAACCCCCATCTAACATTCGGCATAGCCAATAAAGTGCAGCGTCGGGTGATGAGCCCCGCACGGATTTATGCAACGCAGAAATCTGCTCATAAAATGCGTCGCCGCCTTTATCAAACCTGCGCACCGACCCTCCAGCCAGCACCTCGCTCGACACTTGTAGACTAATTTTTCCATCAAGAGTCAAATCAGCTGCGAGTTCCAATGCACCTAAAACACGTCTGGCATCGCCATCAGCGTAATTCACTAACGCGGAGACAGCCCCTTCATCTATGCTCAGATCAGAGCCGCCCAATCCACACTCTGTATTTTTAAGGGCGCGATTAATCAACGATCGCAGCTCATTTCCATCAAGCGATTTAAGTACGTAAACACGTAATCTGGATAGCAGGGCATTATTTAATTCAAAAGACGGGTTTTCAGTCGTAGCGCCGATAAATATAATCGTGCCATCTTCAATATGCGGAAGAAATGCATCTTGCTGGGCTTTATTGAAGCGGTGTACTTCATCAACAAACAAAACCGTATCGCCCAAACCTGCCTGCTGCCGAGCCCAGGCAGTTTCAGTGGCTAATCGAATATCCTTCACCCCCGCGAGCACCGCAGACAAGGTTATAAATTCTGCCTCTGTATGGTTCGCCAGCAATCTGGCCAATGTAGTTTTACCGGTGCCCGGCGGTCCCCAAAACACCATTGAGTGTAATTTCCCGGCCTCAATGACCCTGCGCAAAGGCTTTCCCTCACCCAATAAATGCAAATGCCCAGTCACCTCGTCGAGGTGACTGGGCCGCATTCTATCTGCTAGCGGTCGAGTATCTATAGCTCACTCCGCTATATTTCGCAGTTAAAAAGGCAAGTAATTATTAAGGCAATCAGCTCTAAGTTCAGTATTCAAGCCTACTACCAGGTATTACTTTAAAATAAAGTCACGAACAAGCTAGACTTAATCAGGATTTGCAGCCTTATAAGCTTTTACTGCTTCGTTGAATCTACCAGCAACTTGTTCTTCCAAATCAACACTTTGGTCATGCAGCGCATTTAAAGCAATCTCGTTACCTTCAGTCAAATCAGGCGCGTCACGCACACCGTCCAGACATTCACGATAAGCCTCTGCGCTTGTCTGAAAGCTTTTTACATCACCTTGAGCAGCGACCAAAGCATCGTAACCAGCGCCGTCTTCTATCGCGGCAGGCGGTTCGGATAATTCACAAGCAGCCGCTAGATCAGGAACAACAATCTCAACTAAATCAGAAGGTGGCGCAGACAAGTCCTGTGCAAATGCAGGTGCTGTAAAAACCGCCATGGCTAACATTGAAAGTGCATATTTCATATTTTTTCCTCTATAGATTATTTGCGAATCACTAATACTGTGACTCCCCTAACTTATACACGGTATTGTAACGTCAGTTTAACCTGCGGCAAAGGGCAGCCACTATTAACTATGAATAAAATTTAACCGAATTTTTCAATAAATTCACATCCAATAAATACTATTCTACTCCAAGCAACTCTATGGCATATCCGTCAGGGTCCCGTACAAATGCCAGCACACGGCTTCCACCTTTCATCGGGCCCGCCTCACGCGAGATTTCGCCGCCACGTTTCCGTATATCTTCAACCGCTCGATACACGTCATCGACCTCAATTGCGATATGCCCATAAGCTGAACCAATATCATACTCAGACGTTTCCCAGTTGTGCGTTAATTCAAGCACAGCATCAGTCGTTTCATCACCATAACCGATAAATACGTTAGTGAACTTACCCTCAGGGTAATCATCCTTACGCATCAACTTCATTCCAAGAATTTCGGTATAAAAAGCTATAGATCGGTCCAGATCACCAACCCGCAACATCGTGTGTAATATTCTCATCTAATCTCCAAAATCAATCTATTCATCGGTTACACAACCGTTCGATGCATCTTTTACAGTATTAATATACTTAAACAATGTACCGCGATTTGCTTTGTAGGCCGGCATTATCCAATTTGCTCGTCGTTCAACCATCTCCTGATCTGAAACATCAACATCAATACGATTATCTACAGCATCCAGCGTTATTACGTCACCATCATTTATAAGCGCGAGTGGCCCACCTTCCTGAGCTTCTGGAACAACATGACCAATAATAAAACCATGTGATCCACCGGAGAACCTACCGTCGGTCATCATCGCGACTTTATCTCCCAGTCCGGCGCCCATAACAGCAGACGTCGGAGTCAACATTTCAGGCATGCCCGGGCCGCCCTTCGGGCCTTCATATCTGATAACCACAACATCACCAGCAAGTATCTTACCTTGCTCCAACGCAGCAAGCATCAATTCTTCCGAATCAAACACTCGAGCAGGGCCAACAAAGCGTTCGCCCTCCTTGCCGGTAATCTTTGCCACTGCGCCTCCAGGGGCCAAATTTCCTTTTAGTATCTGGATATGGCCTTCGGCTTTGATTGGATCGTTTATTGGTCGAATAATACCCTGACCTGCCTCCAAGCCTGGGAGATCAGCCACGTTTTCAGCCAAAGTTCTCCCGGTTACGGTGATGCAGCTACCATCGAGCAAACCTTCTGCCAGTAAAAATTTAATCACTGCTGGTGTGCCACCCTTTTCGTGCAGGTCCAACATAGAATAACGACCACTAGGCTTAAGATCAGCGAGTAACGGGGTTCGATCGGTGACCGCCTGGAAATCATCGATATTGAGTTCCACCCCCGCAGCACGTGCCATTGCCAGTAAATGCAACACAGCATTGGTGGAACCGCCCAATATCGTAATCAAAACCATCGCGTTCTCAAATGATGCACGAGTCAAAATATCACTAGGCTTGATGTCTTTTTTCAATAAATTTTTCAGCGCCGCCCCCGCTCGCCGACACTCATCGAGTTTGCCTAGATCAATAGCGGGCATAGACGAGCTATAAGGCAGGCTCATGCCCATTACTTCAATCGCGCTAGCCATGGTATTCGCTGTATACATTCCTGCGCAGGCGCCAGCGCCAGGACAGGATTTTTGTATTACCCGAATGCGCTCATCATCATCAATCTTGTCAGACAAGTATTCGCCATATGCCTGAAATGCAGAAATTATATCCAGCGAAATTTTCCCCAATAGTCCAGGCTTGATTGAACCGCCATAAACCATGATCGCGGGGCGATCGAGTCGTGACATGGCAATGATACAACCGGGCATATTCTTGTCGCACCCAGGAATAGTGATCACACCGTCATACCATTGTGCCGATACAACAGTTTCAATTGAATCAGCAATAATATCTCTTGATTGAAGTGAATACGACATACCTGAAGTACCGTTGGCAATACCGTCGCTCACACCAATCGTATTAAACCGCATGCCGACCATATCTGCATCAGTCACACCAGCTTTTACCTCTGCGGCCAAATCATTCAAATGCATATTGCAAGTGTTTCCTTCCCACCACATGCTTGCTATGCCTACCTGCGCACGGTCCATGTCTTCACGAGACATTCCAGTGCCGTAAAGCTGAGCTTGTGACGCTCCTTGTGACTTGGGTTGAGTTACCCGAGAACTAAATCTATTAATCTGAGCCATTGCTGAATATAATTATAGTTAAACCGGTTTTTGTTAAAAAAAGTGTTTACTGGTCAATCAAAAATTAAATGCTGGTTAGTTGTTAGCTACTAATCAACATTGAAAACGAACCGGCGATTCTAGCGCTTAGCGCTCAAAAATTGTAGCAACTCTATTAAGGCTTCGCGCTTATACAACTCACTACTGTTGTTCCTGCGCCTCTTCCAGTCGACGCAAAGTACCCATAAGCTCCCTTGTCACCTGGCGTCCAACTATCCAACTTCCAATAAATGGTGGCACAAAAAACTTAGGGTTTAACTTTGCTGAATACTCAAAAATTGCCCTACTGGGATTGCCGTCTATATCAATAATCTTTGTTATTTCCCTCGATTGCTTAAAGTCACCCTCGCCGTCAATTCCTCTAAATTCAAACTCACGAGGTGACCGGACTATTACATCTGTTAATTTGTTAACCGAACGGCAGAGATACAATATACAGATACGTAATTTAACGTTCACTCGGGGAAAGTCGGTGGCCGCTTGACTAAAACTAATGTCCTCAACTAGCGGCGACAGACGAACATATTCTTCATAATTTAATATAGCGTTCGCAAGTACCTGTGGGCTCACATCTACTTCCGCAATGTAGTCCACACTAAAAATTCCATCTTTCCGATCGACATTGCCATTGATAATTTTGGCCGCGTGCACTGAATGAGCAACCGTCATCAATAGCAAATAGCTAAGCAACAAGCCGCAGCGCTTATTCAACTTCATATCTCTCCTACTCCTGACCAATTCATACCAAGTGTACCCCTAGATGTTACACAGATGCTTTATCTATTTACATACAGTTAATTGAATAGCCCTTTTAACAGTTCTCCAGCTTCCTCACCCAACTTTTCCTTTATCTTATCTCCCTCTTCTTTCACCTTTGAACGAGCGAATTGCTTAAGCATTTCGCCAAAATCAATCTTATAGGATGGTGCCAATAAATTGCCGAAAAATCGCACAGGAATATTTAGCCCAACCAGGTCTGATCTGTTCTTGCCACCCTGTCCTTCGCTACTGGTAACAATAGCCACCGTGGTTAAATAGTTCAACGACTCGCTCGCAAGGTCAATCTCGCCCTCACCTTGCATACGAAACAACGGTGCTTTCATCAAAAAGTCGTTATTAGTAATCAACTGATCATCAATATTAAAAGTCCCTGTCAATTCAAAAAATTTAGTTTCATCACTGCTTTCAGGCTCTTGTTCGACGTCTTCGCTGGCCTCACTATCTTTAATTTGCGCATACAATTCTGCGACCTGGTCAAGAATAGCCTTAATATCAACACCTTTTAAGGCACCATCACGAGCCAAAACTTTAATCGATCCTTGATTACTGAGACCTGCTGCATTTTCAATTACGGTTAAGTCTATATTTAAGGTTCCGTTCCCACTCAAGCGATCAGTTACGTCGGTATCTGCAAGAAGCGCGCCTAAATCAACGTCAAAAATATCCTGCTTGACGATTACCAGGGCTTCAGTTTGTTGGTCGATAAATTTTATTTCACCACGAATAGCACCGCCGTAGAGAGCAGCATTGGGAGTAATTGTCATCGTATTACCAACGGTTACCACACTGACATTAATGTCCGTGAGCTTCATTCCACCCGCAGTCATAGACGTTGCATCAAAAGAACCATTGGCATTTAGACCACGCAATCCGGCAATTGGTAACACCAAGGCCAAACTAGCTAGCTCAGAGTCTTCCTCTTCGACATCCAGACTTAAGTACCGATCAATATTCATGACATTCATGTCAAGATCGAACGTCAATTGTGGTGCTATAAAGTTTTGTGCCGAGAATGAACCTTCCAATCTCGTTTGATCTAATTGGGCAACCAATCCACTTAACGACACACTGTCCAATGTAGCTTGATAATCCGCGTTTAGTGCTACTGCCCGCATAGCATCAGGATCATTAGTTTGATAATCCACTGCCAAACCAGCAAGCAAAGCCTGCAAGTCAAATTCGGCTGCATTTAAATTTCCGCTAAACACCGGGGCATTAATTATCTGCTGCCCTGATGTGCTTGCAGCCATTTGCATATCTCCAATTGCGACTATTAGCTCCGGCACCTCCAGGGTTTGCGCCTGCAAATCCAATGTCGCGGCAGGCAAACTAAACTCAATGCTCTCAGGTAACATATTAACGGTTGCAGAGACCCCCGATAATTCCGCCTGACCAGTTTCTTGAGCGAATTCGAGTCTACCAATGTCTAATTCAGCACTAACCAAGCCTTGGGCAACGTTGATTGCCAGTCCCGCCATAGTAAGAGAATAACTCTCCGTATTTATCGACCCATCACCTTCTAGTCTAAATTCAATCGGGTCAGCCTGCGCACTATCGATCAGTGTACCGCTAACCAATATGTCCTCAAGGCCGCCACCTAACAAGTTACCGGTGACTACTTGCAGATCATCTAATTCGTACCTCTGACCAGCTTGTTGGTCATCAAAAATCAGACTACCATCGGTTAATTCCACCCCCGCAACAGCCAATGCAACAGCAGCACCGGCTGCATCATCACTGGATTCCTGTTCACTGGCACCTTCTCCGGCCAAGCCATCCAAACTGGTTAAGCCTGATGCCATCACCATCATATGCACCCGTGGCTCGTTCAGAATTATCGTCGAGACTTCTACCTTCGACTGCAGCAAGGACATTAGCTTAACTCGCAGGTCGACCGCAGTCACACTTAACATATCAGGAGCATCGAAACCTGCTGGCTGAGATAAGGACACCGCACCAGTACTAACACCCAGCCACGGAAATACACTAAGCGAAAGATCAGCATCGAGACTTAATTCACGCCCAGTTTGCTCCTTAACCAAGTCGACCAATTCATCTCGATAATCGTTCGGATCAAAAACCCGTGGTAACACTGCTATTGCAAGTAAAATTAACACGAACAGTGTCGAGACCAACCAACCCAGTACTTTAAATAGTTTTATCATCTTTTCATGCCCTTCAAAATATATCGATAAGAGTTTAACGCGCGCCGCGTAATTACTTTATTAAAATTACAGCTAGGTTTCTCGCGGTTAAAAATCATCAAGTAGCCAGTAGCTCCATTCGTGAAAAAGCTTGCTCTAACACTTCTACACCGCTGCTATGTTTGTGCGCCTGTTCACTTATATATTGCCGCCACAAACGTGAGCGTGGTTCGCCATGAAACAGGCCAATGACGGGCCTTGCCAAATGGTGCATCCGCGTACCCGACGCCAATTGGTATACACAGTATTCCATGTATTGTTGGAGTATTTTTTCACGGGTGACTACCCCGCCGCCACCATAAAACTGTGCATCTATTTCAGACAAAATATACGGATTTCTGTACGCCTCCCTTCCCATCATAGCGCCATCAACATAATTCAAATGCTCAGCGGTTTCAGCAAGTGAGTTTATACCCCCATTAACAATAATCTCTAATTCAGGATAATCCTGCTTTAAGCGATACACATGCTGGTAGTTGAGCGGTGGCACCTGACGATTTTGCTTTGGACTGAGACCACTTAACCAGGCTTTCCGAGCATGAACAATAAAGGTCTTACAGCCCGCAACAGCATTACTCACGACAAAATGGACAAGCTCTTCATAGCTATCATTTTCATCTACGCCAATTCGAGACTTTATGGTTATTGGCAAATTACATGCCTTTTGGAGTGCTTTCACATTTTCCGCTACCAGCTCTGGCTCCAACATCAAACACGCACCGAACCGGCCAGATTGCACTCGATCACTTGGGCAACCACAATTAATGTTTATTTCGTCAAACCCGTATGTTTCGGCGAGTTCGGCAGCCTCTGTCATTTCATCTATCTTGCTTCCTCCAAGCTGCAACGCTAAGGGGTGTTCACTAACATCAAACCCCAACAAATACTCACGATCACCATGAACCAATGCAGCAGAAGTAATCATTTCGGTATACAGCAGGGTCTGTTTAGAGATCAGTCTAGCCAAATATCGAAAGTGACGATCAGTGCAATCCATCATTGGCGCGACGGAAAAACGCCGATTTAAAATCTTCTTTTTATCCATATCCGTACATCCCGCAAACTAACCGGGCTATTCACCTTGAACAGTAACCATAATATTCCGATGATGCGGCTCATAACGATGCTCCCACATATATAATCCTTGCCAGGTTCCAAGCGCCAGCTCCCCACCTGCAATCGACAAGCTAATATCATTGGTGGTGAACACGGATCGGCCATGCGCAGCCATATCATCCTCACCCTCATAGTCATGCTGATACGCAGGATCACCATCCGGGGCTATTCGCACTATCAAGGTCTCTAAATCCTTACGCACCGCAGAATCTACATTCTCACACAACATTATCGACGCACTGGTGTGTTGCATAAACACATGAGCCAATCCGGTTTGCACTCCAGATTCTCGAACCAAACTAGAAACCTTATCGGTAATATCGATCGTTTCTCTACCACTGCTTGTTAGTTGAATTTGTCGTTGATACCACATACACCTATTTTACGCAGGCCCACGAGGTTTGGTAGTCAGGTATGGAATAATTGAGGTATTAGTTCACAATACCTCTAAGGTATAATCTTTGCTAATAACAACAAGCACACTTCAACCAAATTCGCGTTATAAATTGATGCTTTTGCCAAGAATCGGATACCACCAGTTTTCATGAACAAAGACACCTCGACTAGCGACGCACCCACCAGCAACTTTATCCGCAATTTAATTGCGGAAGACATCTCCAATAATAAGCATGGCGGACGAGTACACACACGGTTTCCGCCAGAGCCAAACGGCTACTTACATTTGGGGCACTCCAAAGCCATCTGTGTCAATTTTGGCTTGGCACAGCAGTATGACGGGCACTGCAATCTACGCTTCGACGATACCAATCCGGAAAAAGAGAACGACGAGTACATGCGTTCAATAAAAGAAGACGTAAGTTGGCTCGGCTTCAAATGGACCGAATTGCGATATGCATCTGACTATTTTGATGCTCTGTATCAATTTGCACTTGAACTCATCGACAAAAACCTTGCCTATGTAGATAGCCTCAACGCGGAACAAATGCGCGAATATCGGGGCACACTAACTGAGCCTGGCAAGAACAGCCCACACCGCGACCGCACAATTGAACAAAACCGGGACCTGTTCGAACGTATGAAAAGTGGCGAGTTTGAAGATGGAGCGCATGCATTACGCGCACGTATCGACATGAGCTCACCTAATATGAATATGCGCGACCCCGTACTATATCGAATTCGTCACCTCGATCATTACCGCACCGGCGATAAATGGTGTATTTATCCCATGTATGACTATACGCATTGCTTATCAGATGCGTTGGAAAACATTACTCACTCCCTTTGTACACTTGAGTTCGAAGATCATCGCCCACTGTATGACTGGGTACTCGACAATGTAACCTTGACCTCACCGTCGCGGCCGGAACAAACCGAGTTTTCACGCTTAAATTTGCAATACACAGTATTGAGCAAACGAAAACTAATTCAGTTGGTCGAACAAGGCCACGTGACCGGCTGGGACGATCCTCGCATGCCAACCATTTCTGGAATACGTCGCCGCGGATACACCGCTGATGCGGTTCGGGACTTTTGCGAACGTGTTGGCGTAACTAAAAATAACAGTATGGTCGATATGGGTGTGCTGGAGAATTCGGTTCGTGAAGATCTAAACAGCAAAGCACCGCGCGCGCTTGCAGTGCTCAAACCACTTAAACTCGTGATTACGAATTTCCCAGAGAACAGCAGCGAAACCTTGACCGCACGTAATCACCCTAAAGACGATTCGTTCGGCACCAGAGAAATTCGTTTAAGCCGTGAAATTTTCGTAGAACAAGATGATTTTATGGAAGACCCACCACGCAAGTTTTTTCGCCTTGGTCCAGGCCGAGAAGTGCGATTGCGCTATGGCTACTGCATAACCTGTAATGAAATTATTAAAGACGATACGGGCAATGTAATTGAACTGCGTTGTACCTATGATCCGGAAACTGGGAGTGGTCAAACGCCAGACGGACGCAAGGTTAAAGGTATTATTCATTGGGTATCAGCAACCGAAGCCGTCGACGCCGAAGTTAGGCTATACGATCGCCTGTTCGGTGTAGAAAACCCGTTAGCGAGCGATGACTTTACTGAGCATTTGAATTCCGAATCACTGCAAGTGCTCACCCAATGTAAACTGGAACCATCGCTGCTATTAGCCGAAAAAGGTGCGAACTATCAATTTGAGCGGCTGGGGTTTTTCTCTGCCGACTCAGTAGATCACAGTACGGAAACGCCGGTATTTAATCGAACCGTTACACTGCGCGATTCCTGGGCAAAACGTTCGGGCTAATATCGCGCATTCGGTTTGTGGGTAACGAGAATTACCACTCAAGTAAATAGATGAACTATTTAGATGGAATATACAGTCGAGGTAAAAACGACCTTAATTAACAAATAAGTCTTTTACACAAAAATCCAGCGACAAAACTTTCGGTGCATCTCGGGCCCTGTCGAGAGAGCAGCCGCATCAGAGACCCTAAAACAAGAACTCTCAATAAAGTATGCTGACTGGCAAGCAACCTCGACGCAGATTACTTCGATAGGGTGATGCAGAGCGCCACAGCCTCTGCATTCAAAACACTTGACCGACGACCGCCAGCCGGGCCTGAAGCAAACTAAGGCGCGATTTCAGACCAGTTTTTCAAATTAGCTTAACAACGCGTAGTAATGAACGCGCAATTGTTAATGTAAGCGGGAAACAGGTATACAACCTTACAAAAACCTCTGCTTGGCCTGTAAACCAATATCGGGGTTATCAGTGAACACGCCGTCCACGCCTAGTTCCATGAACAAAAGCATCTCTTCTTCTAGCTGGCCCGGCTTGTCGTCACCACCAGGGGAATGCAAATCTGCCGGTAAAAATGCGTTTTCTCGCCTAAATGTGTAAGGGTGCACAGCTAATCCCGCTGCATGCGCATCCGCAATAAAACTACTAGCGCGTGCCGGGTCGAGCTGACCTTTAGCATTGGCAGCCAATATAAAATGACTTTTCTCCGGACCAACTCCATCTGCATACAAAGCAATATCCCTTAGCCCTTCAGGAGTAGCCATATCATCATAGCTCAGGCTTCCACCCCGAAGTGGTATATCGGCAGGTTGACCTTCGAGCCATAGAAGCTGAATTAACGGCAGTTGCGTATAACGTCTCAACCACTTTAAATTTTCTGTCTCAAACGACTGCAAAAAAATCGGTGCATCTTTGCCCGTATATCCAGCTTTACTCAAAGCATCAAGTAGCGGTGGCTCCAGAGGTAAATCTAGGGAAGTGAAATAGCTCGGGTGCTTTGTTTCTATATAAAGCCCAACGGTACGATCGAACTCGCGCTCCAAATCTTTTGTCAGCGCAATAATTTCATCGAGAGTAAGAATCTCGAATTGACCATCGTACTCAGTATTTTCGGGCCGTATTTCAGGCATGCGTTCTATCGCTCTTAGCATCTTAATTTCTTGCAGGGTAAAGTCTTCGCTAAACCAGCCCTCGATGCTCTCGCCATCTATTATCTTGGTCGTTTTCTTAGTGGTAAATTTCTGACATTTTGCGACATCAGTGGTCAAATTAAGCACATTGTCATGCCGCGCGATTAAATGCCCATCCTTTGTAGACACCAAATCAGGTTCTATAAAATCAGCACCCATTTCCACCGCTAGTCGGTACGAAGCAGCAGTATGCTCAGGTCGATACCCGCAAGCTCCACGGTGACCAATTATCAGGGGGGTTTTCATAACGATAGATAATAACTCATTTTCTAAATTACTCCTTAATATACGCCACCAGTGTGAACAATAAGCACTCGAGAACCTGCCGAAAATTTGCGCTTGGCGATCATATCGTAAACAGCATAGAACAATTTACCTGAGTACACTGGCTCTAACGGAACCCCTGAACGCATTGAAAAATCCACCATCCAGGCATGCAACTCGCCGGTCGACTTCGCGTACCCACCACAATGGTAATCTAGCTCGATGCTCCATCGTGACAACTCTACTTCGCCAGCATCAGCAAGTAATCGACGTACATCATCAATTAGAAACTCGCCACCTTTTAGCACAGACACTCCTACTACCGATGTGTTTTGTCGACCACTAGCGATCAATCCGGCAAGCGTTCCACCCGTACCCACCGGAACGCAGACTGCGTCAAAGTGTTGTTCCACTTCAGCCAATATTTCCTTACATCCTTTTACTGCCAACGCATTGCTACCACCCTCAGGCCAAACGTCGGTGGCGCCAGTTTCTTTTCTCATCGCTTCCAGCCATTCAGCATCATGCCTGTTTCTATAATCTTCACGACTCACTGGCAAAAGCTTCATTCCTTGGGCAGCGGCAAATGCAAGCACCGAGTTCAGCGGTTCGACCAATTCGCCCCGTATAAGGGCGCTTGTCTCAAAACCACAATATTTACCTGCCGCAGCAACCGCTCGAACGTGGTTTGAATATGGACCACCCAAAGTGAGCACATGCGCTTTGGGTGACAGCGCTTCAATATTATACTTAAGCTTACGCCATTTATTGCCCGATACATCAGGATTAATTAAATCATCACGCTTCACCCACACATCAACGCCGACATTAGGAAACAATGAACCCTCCAACCGTTCAATCGGTGAAGGAAACTTTTTTTGAGGTAGCAATCTCATCAATTCAGGTATGCATTCAAACTAGGTAATAAGTTTACAGTCAGCGCAAGTTTATTCGTAAAAAGCATCAATTCGAGATTATTTTCACAATCTAGCGGGACAAATTTAGTCCTGTGAGACTACAATACGCAGCATGAGTATAGGCATCATAATTTTAGCGATTTTGGTTGGCTCTGGAATGGTTATTCATTTCCGCGGCAATGTCAGGTATTCGTTCGCGCGGCAGCTAACGAGCCACACGAATTTAACCGCGCCATTTAATGTTTTTATCTACCTTTTCTCAAAAGTTCCTAATGTCCCATTCCCCAAAGTTGACAAATATTATCCCGAATTAAAAATTCTTGAAGACAACTGGGAAATTATTCGTGATGAGGCCCTCGCTCTAGCTAAGGCTGAGCACATCAAGGCATCCGACAATTACGACGATCTTGCCTTTAATTCATTCTTTCGCACTGGGTGGACACGCTTTTATTTAAAGTGGTATGACGACTTTATGCCTTCAGCACTTGAGCACTGTCCGCGAACAGTTGAACTGGTAAAACAAATTCCCTACATGAAAGCTGCCATGTTCGCTTCATTACCCCCCGCCGCAACGTTGCCTGAGCATCGCGATCCATTTGCCGGTTCAATGCGATATCACCTGGGTCTAATCACACCAAACTCAGAAAAATGCTACATAAATGTCGATGGTCAACCTCACTGGTGGCAAGATGGTGAGGCCGTAGTCTTTGATGAAACCTTTATTCATACGGCTAGCAATCAATCTGAGGAACAGCGCATTATTTTGTTTGCCGATATCAGCCGCCCTATGCGCTATGCCTGGGCTGACTGCATTAACAATTGGGTGAGCACTCATATGGTCAAAGCGAGTGCTGCAAAAAATGAGGCCAACGAATCTGTCGGGTTTCTAAACCGCGTATTCGGAGTGCTTTACTACACTCGTATTGTCGCAAAAAAACTGAAGCTATTTAATCGAAAACTATACTACGTAATTAAGTTCATGCTATTCGCATTTTTTATTTGGGTTATTTTTCTATAAAGATCAGCCAGTCGTATAAGTAGCATCATAAAAAAAGTGCGCTCACAGGATAAAAAATAGCGAGCCAGAACCGAAGTTCCGACTCGCTACGATAGGGAGTTATATGTAACCCGTATTTTTCGCCAAGCATTAATAGTCGATAACAGAAGCTATTGACTATTAATAATGAGGGTACCAAACCCCAAAATGACAAAAAGAATCAACATACAAACATATAGACCTATATAAACGGAAAATTATTTCACTAAAGTTTTACTTTTTATCTATTACTTACACATTTATATAAACACTAGCTGTCCGCTAGCTAATCAAACCAAAAAAATTGCATATCTAGCGCAAGGCTAACTTTTTAGCCTTAAATTTAAACCTCTCATTTTTCAAGTTTCACTCTCGCGAATATCCCGAATGGTTTATAATAGCGTCATGGTGAACAATCTGCGGGAGAGAGTTTCTTTGCACTGCACTATTGGTAATACAATAAAAGCGCAAAGAATCCGCCGAAGGCGCAACGAGCCCGTAACCGCTCAGGCAATCAGGACCGCAGATTTGATACACCGTCTCTGGAGAGCGAATTGATTTCAGTTTATTCGTTAACTGCTAATCTAATAGTGGTTGATTAAAAGCTGAAATAAGCAATCCACCGAAGGGGTAGCAGGTGCGTGATTAATCAATTGATTTACCACGCACCTAGATCTCTCAGGTAACCGGACAGAGGGGCAAATATCGTGTTATGGCGAATTATTGCTGTCGCACATAATATTTGACCCTTTTAACAGCACGGCTACTGAGACAGCGAACTTTTCGCTCACAGATTATGACTTCCAGCTCCTCGACGAATAGTAAGCCTGCCACTGACCCCAAGCAAACCCCACTATTTCATCAACATGTGTCCCTCGGGGCGCGCATGGTCGACTTTGGTGGCTGGCAATTACCGGTCAACTACGGTTCCCAAATAGAAGAGCATCTTGCAGTAAGAAAAAGTGCCGGTATTTTCGACGTTTCTCACATGACAGTCTGGGATGTGGAAGGCGATGAGACCATTCCCTATTTACGCAAAATACTCGCCAACGACATCGAGCGTGTCAGTAATACACCAGGCAAGGCGATATATTCCTGCTTACTGAATGAAAATGGTGGAGTAGTCGACGATCTGATTGCCTATTATTTATCCGACACCCATTGCCGAGTAGTTACTAATGCAGGGCCACGCGAAAAAGTTAAAAAATGGCTACTCGAACAAGCCAGCGACTTCACCGTCAACGTAATCGAACAACCCGAATTAGCGCTCATTGCCGTACAGGGGCCCGATGCTTGGCAAAAGTTTTATCAGGTAGTAAGGCCAATAGTTGGGGAACCAGTAGACGAACTCAAAAAATTTTGCTCCATACAGATTAGCGATTGGTTTATTGGTCGTACCGGCTATACTGGCGAAAATGGCATAGAAGTTATTTTGCCTAACCGGGATACTGCAGGGCTCTGGGAGTCGTTAATAAACGTCGGCCTTCAACCGTGCGGGCTGGGTGCACGCGACACCTTGCGACTTGAAGCAGGATTAAGCTTATACGGTAATGATCTTGATGAACAACACACCCCGCTCGAATCTGGTTTACTTTGGACTGTTTCGCTACAAGACCCAAACCGTAACTTTATTGGCCGACGAGCGCTGGAAGATCAGATACAATCCTCGCATAAACAACTAGTCGGTTTAGTGCTTGAAGATCGCGGTGTATTGCGTGGTCACCAAAAGGTTCTAATCAATGGACAAGAACGCGGTGCAATCACCAGTGGCACGTGGTCACCAAGTCTGGAGAAATCAATTGCCCTAGCGCGAGTCACAGGTGATGCCGGTAATAATTGTAGCGTAGAAATTCGCAACAAACCCGTCGCAGCACGTATTGTGCCAGTACCGTTCATTAAAAACGGTATTAGCCAAGTAGGGAAATAATCATGAGTGCTTTTAGCGAAAGACATCTCGGCCCGCGCGAATCTGACCTTCAAACCATGCTTGATGCGTTGGGCTATAAAAGCCTTGAAGATATAACCCAGGCAGTGGTGCCCAAAAGTATTTTGGATGACTCAGAATTAGCACTTGCCCCGGCCGCCACCGAGCATCAGGCACTAGCGGAGTTAAAAGCTCTTGCCAACCAGAATCTTGTATTAAAAAGTTTAATTGGACAGGGTTATTCCAATACTCTGGTACCTGCTGTTATCCAACGCAATGTGTTTGAAAACCCAGCCTGGTATACCGCATATACGCCGTATCAACCGGAGATTTCACAAGGCCGATTAGAAGTACTCTTCTACTACCAAACCATGGTCACCGAGCTAACCGGCATGGACATTGCCAATGCATCTCTTTTAGATGAAGCAACAGCAGCAGCCGAAGCGATGACCCTCGCTCACCACCAGGCAAAAGGTCGTAAATCGACACTTTTGGTTTCTACATTATGCCACCCACAAACGATCGAATTATTAATCACACGTGCGGAACCTATTGGCATCAAGCTAGCTTACTTTGATGAAAGCGAAAATGACCAAAGCAAACTGGATTGGGATGAGGTATTTGGACTGATTGTGCAATACCCGACTACTGACGGACGCATTCTTGACTGCTCTCAACTGTTCAATAGTGCACATGAGAACAGTGTAATCGCAATCGTCGCCAGCGATCTACTTGCGCTGACCTTATTAAAGTCGCCTGCCGAACTTGGTGCCGATGTGGTCGTCGGAAACTCACAACGGTTTGGCGTCCCTCTCGGTTTTGGCGGCCCACACGCTGGCTTTTTTGCGATTAAGGACAAATTAAAACGCACCATGCCCGGTCGTTTGGTGGGTGAATCTATTGACTCGGCAGGGAATCCCGCCTACCGGCTTGCCTTACAAACCCGCGAGCAACATATACGCCGCGAAAAGGCGACTTCAAACATATGTACCGCACAAGCTTTGCTTGCCATTATGGCCACCTTGTATGCCGTGTATCACGGGCCAGATGGTTTAAAGGCAATTGCCCTCAGTGTCCAAGCCAAGCTGGAACAAATTAAAAAAGCGCTCAGCGATGGGAACTATGTAATAGCTGGTGAACAACACTTCGATACCGTGAGTTTTAACAGCGGCAAAAATACTGATCCCCTGTTAAAGGCCGCCGTCGCTGCCGGTTTTAACCTGCGTAAATTAAATGACGATCAGTTATCCATCAGTCTGGACGAAACCACGTCTGCAGATGATCTCGAACAATTAGCTACCGCATTGGGTCTTGAACTTACAAGTGATAGCAACAACAGCACTGACGGCATCAGCATAGACAACTCGCTGTTAAGAACCGACACCTTTTTGAGTCAGCAGGTATTTCACCAATACCGCAGCGAAACTGAAATGATGCGCTACTTAAAGCGCTTATCGAATAAAGATATTGCCTTAGATCAATCGATGATCCCGCTCGGCTCTTGCACCATGAAGCTCAATGCAGCGGTAGAAATGATGCCAGTGAGCTGGCCAGAAATAAACAGCATTCATCCTTTCGCACCACCCGAACAGTGGCAAGGCTATCGCGAAATGATTCGACAGCTTGAAGAAATGCTGTGTGTTTGCACGGGTTACGCAGCGGTATCGCTACAACCCAATGCGGGCTCGCAAGGCGAGTACGCGGGCCTACTGGCGATACGTCAATACCATATTGCCAATGGCGATACACAACGAAACATTTGTTTGATTCCGCAATCGGCGCATGGAACCAATCCGGCCAGCGCACAAATGGTGGATATGCAAGTTATGGTAGTCGCCTGCGATGACGCCGGTAATGTGGATCTGGGCGACCTTGATCGATGCATCGCAGAGCATCAAGACGGTATTGCCGCCATCATGATTACCTACCCTTCGACTCACGGAGTATTCGAAGACCATGTGTCGCAAGTATGTGGCAAGGTTCACGACGCCGGTGGGCAAGTCTACATCGATGGTGCAAATCTAAACGCAATGGTTGGGATAGCCAAACCCGGACATTTTGGTGGCGACGTATCGCATTTAAATTTACACAAAACATTTTGTATTCCGCACGGTGGCGGTGGCCCCGGTGTGGGTCCAATCGCAGTTGCAGAGCATCTGGCGCGCTACTTACCGCAAGATGCCCTGAACAAAGAACGTATTGGTGCAACCATTAGCGGCGCACCATTTGGTAGTGCCAGCATCCTGCCAATATCCTGGATGTACATCCGCATGATGGGTGCCGAAGGTTTAAAAAAAGCAACTCAGGTCGCAATATTAAATGCCAACTATATTGCGCACCGCCTTAAAAACGTCTACCCCGTGCTGTATATCGGCAATAACGGTTTAGTCGCCCACGAATGTATTATTGACACTCGCCCCATGAAAGCCGATGGCAATGTAGCCGTTGACGACATTGCCAAACGCCTAATCGATTTTGGCTTTCATGCACCCACTATGTCTTTCCCGGTACCGGGCACACTCATGGTAGAGCCCACCGAAAGCGAATCGCTGGAAGAAATTGAACGCTTTTGCCGAGCAATGTTAATTATCCACGATGAATACCTAGCAATTAAACGTGGTGAACTGCCCGAAGACAATAACCCCTTATCTAACGCGCCCCATACGTTGGAAAGCGTTATGGAATGGGATCGCCCATATTCTATTCGCCAGGCACTTAGTCCGGACGAACAGGCTAATCCGGTAGATAAGTACTGGCCACCGATTGGCCGGGTCGATAATGTATATGGCGATAGAAATCTTGTTTGCAGTTGCCCACCACTAACGGACTACTTAAAAGATTAGCTGTACGCACTTTTTGCAAAAAGGCTATCGTAATCTTGAGATTTCCCCGCTAGAATTGGTCACACAATAACTAAAATATTTTAGGATTTCTACTTATGGCGAAGCTAGGTTCGTCCGATTTACCGCTTAGAGTTGCCGTTGTAGGAGCGGGGCCAGCAGGATTTTACGCAGCAGAACTTCTGTTACGAAACGACATTCATTGCGAAGTCGACCTGTTTGAATCTCTCCCCTGCCCCTATGGTTTAGTTCGCCACGGCGTAGCACCCGACCACCCCAAAATGCGTACAGTTATCAACCGCTTTGATAAAACTGGTGACGAAGAACACTTCAATTATTTCGGTAATACCAGATTGGGTGCCGACGTCAGTGTTGATACGCTGCGTGAGTATTACGATGCCATACTCATCTCCACTGGAGCACAGAAACCTCGAAGACTAGGTATTCCTGGCGAAGAACTGGAAGGCAGCTATAGCGCTGAGCAGTTTATTAACTGGTATAACGCACACCCGGCGATTGAACTTAAGGACTTTGATCTCTCTAGCGACACCGCCGTAGTCGTCGGTAACGGTAACGTTGCATTGGATATTGCGCGCATTCTTGCGCATACCCCCGAGGAACTGGCTAAAACCGATATGGCAACGCCCATCATCGACAAACTGGCCGCCAGTAATGTAAAAACAGTTTACATCGCGGGTCGTCGTGGCCCGGTACAGGCCAGCTTCACTTCACCAGAGATTCGTGAATTTGACCACCTGGAAAATACTGCTTTCCATATCAACGATGATGCCATGGCCCTCGACGCCGAAGACCTTGAAGAACTGGAATTCAAAGACCACGGCCACGCCCGTAAATTTATGCCGGTATTTGAGGGTTATGCTGATCAGCCAACTAATGCCGAGCACCACATAAAATTCCTTTTCCTGCGTAGCCCGATCTCTATTGAAGACGATGGCGAAGGCAGTGGCAAAGTAGCAAAAATCACCCTGCAAACAAATCGTTTAAGTGGCCCCGCTGGCTCGCGCAAAGCTAACTCGATTGACGAAACCGTAACCATCCCATGCGGATTGGTGTTTAGCTGCATCGGCTATCGAGGCAGACCAATTGAAGGTATTCCCTTTGATGAGAAATGGGGGGGTATACCCAATGTGGAAGGCCGTGTGATCGTCGACAACGAAGTGCAGACCGGCCTCTACACCAGCGGCTGGATCAAACGTGGCCCGAGTGGCGTTATCGGTACCAACAAGGTCGACAGTAAAGAAACAATCACCAAGATAGTAGAAGATGTTGAAACTTTGAATGCTGCACCAAACCGTAGCAGTGATGCACTAAGAAAGCAGTTAGTCCGCGAGGGCAAACGCCCCATAGACTTTGCCGACTGGACAAAAATATCCGATGCCGAAGTTGCACGTGCCAAAGGCGACAAGCCACGAGAAAAGTTCCTCACTGTTGAAGAGATGCTGGCTGTTTTAGATTAGCGCCTTAGAGGCCTTCGCAGGAGCAAAGATTTTGTTCTCTGACAAGGCAAAAATGAACGGAAAGAGGGAGTTTATATTACATAATTGGACTGATTGGGTACGCTTTTAACGCGGGCAGAGGACAAAATAATAATCGTGCGAAGGTCTCTATTCTGGCAGCGGTATAAATTCCTCTTCGTCTCCAGGAACTTTAGGGAACTTTCCGTCTTTCCAATCCTGCCCTGCTTGTTCCATTCGCTCTTTGCTACTGGAGGCAAAGTTCCAGAATAAATGGCGTGGCCCAACATTTTCGCCACCGATCAACGCCAGTCGACTATCTTCGAGTGCAGTAATTTGAACGTCAGCGTTCTCTTTAAGTACCGCTAAATTGAATTTTTCCAATTGAGTAGTTTCACCGCCCCCACCGACCGCTTGCGCCTCAACCTGTCCACCCACTAGATACAACGCTCGTTCGTCAGCTTCGGGTAGCACCAATGTCTGGCCCTTTTTTAAATCCGCTTCAACATACAAAGTGTCCGCGTACGTTTTAGTAGGCGATGTTTGCCCATATGCAGCCCCAATCATTACTCGCACCGAAACACCCTTAACGTCAATCGCAGGTAATACATCACTCGGGTAGTGATAAAAAGCAGGCTCTACCTCTTCATCTTTCTCTGGCAAGGCTAACCACAGCTGTAAACCATGCAGACCGTGCTCTACCGCCGTCACTTCTGGCCGCTCACGTTCTGAGTGAACAATGCCTTTGCCAGCGACCATCAAGTTTAGGTCACCCGGCCGAATCGTCTGCACACTGCCCAGTGAATCCCGATGCAAAATCTCACCGTCAAACAAATACGTCACGGTAGCCAGATTAATATGCGGATGCGGCCGCACACTAACACCCTGACCCGGCGCAAATACCGCTGGCCCCATATGATCAAAAAACAACCACGGCCCAACCATTCTTCGCTTAATTGATGGCAAAGCACGGCGTACCGTAAATTCACCAAGATCTTTCTCACCCGGCTCAATAATCAGCTCGATTACGTTGGAATCGCTCATTTATATTCTCCGTGCCAAGCGTACTAGGCCCGCTTCTTAAAAATAATTTCTTTCCACTCTGCAGGCCCGGTGGTGTGCACCGACTCACCGGTAGTATCAACGGCAACGGTAACCGGCATGTCTTTCACTTCAAACTCGTGAATTGCTTCCATACCCAGCTCTGCAAACGCGACCACGGTAGACTTGGTAATCGCTTTGCTAACTAAATACGCAGCACCACCTACCGCCATTAAGTAGACCGCCTTGTGCTTTTTAATCTGTTCGATAGTGCCCGGCCCACGCTCTGCCTTGCCCACCATGCCAAGCAAACCCATGTCACCCAGCATCATCTCAGTAAACTTATCCATTCGGGTTGCAGTGGTTGGCCCGGCTGGCCCAACGGCCTCATCACGCACCGCGGCTACTGGCCCAACGTAATATATAAACCGATTCTTAAAATCGATTCCATTTGGCATTGGCTCGCCTGCTTCCAGCAAAGATTGAATTCTTTTATGTGCAGCATCGCGACCAGTAAGCAATTTACCAGACAGTAAAATAGTTTGCCCCGGCGTCCAGGTTTGCACTTCTTCAGGCGTTATCGAATCGAGGTTCACGCGTTTGGCGGTCGGTCCCACTTCCCAGGTAATCTCTGGCCAGTCTTCTAACTTCGGTAGGGTTTGCAAAGAAGGCCCCGAACCATCCAACTCAAAATGAGCATGCCGCGTGGCAGCACAGTTTGGAATAATTGCGATTGGCTTACTTGCAGCATGGGTTGGGTAATCTTTAATCTTCACATCCAGCACGGTCGTCAAACCGCCCAAACCCTGTGCGCCAATACCAAGGTTATTTACCTTTTCATAAAGCTCAATACGCAGTTCTTCCGCCCGATTGGCTGGGCCACGCGCAATCAGCTCTTGAATATCTATTGCATCCATTAATACTTCTTTGGCCATTACCACCGCTTTTTCTGCAGTACCGCCAATTCCTATACCCAGCATACCTGGCGGGCACCAACCCGCACCCATTGTGGGTACCGTTTTAAGCACCCACTTCACAATATCGTCGTTGGGGTTCAACATCGCCAATTTGGCTTTGTTCTCAGAGCCACCACCTTTGGCGGCTATATCAACCTCAACCGTGTCGCCCTCAACTATTTCGTAATGAATAACCGCTGGCGTATTGTCTTTGGTGTTTATTCGCGCACCGGCAGGGTCAGCCAAAATAGATCCACGAAGTACGTTATCTGGATGCAAATACGCTCGCCGCACACCCTCGTTAACCATATCGGTAACGTTCATCTCGGCGTCCCACTGCACATACATGCCGACCCGAACAAACACCGTAACAATGCCGGTATCCTGACAAATTGGCCGATGCCCTTCAGCACACATACGAGAGTTAATCAGAATCTGGGCAATTGCATCTTTGGCCGCCTGCGACTCCTCCCGCTTATACGCATCGTGCATCGCATCCACAAAGTCCTTGGGGTGGTAATACGAAATAAATTGCAAAGCGTCGAAGACGCTATCGATAAGGTCGGCTTGTTTGATTGTGGTCATTATGAATTCCGGATATATACAGTCCCGATATAGGGTTGGCTATTCTAGCGCTATTAACCTATTAGTGGGAATCGGTAGCTCTACAAATACAATGAAAACTAAAAGGAATTAGGCGGCTACTCAATGGAGTTAATTTAATATTAATCAGATTGTGCGGTCACAAAAGAGTACCTACCCTAACCCAATAACTGGTGTTCCTAATTATTGGCGTAACCCTAAACCTCAAATTTACCTGTGGTCACCAAACCGGTATTCTTCATACTCAGCGCAATATTTTTTCTAACATCTATCTCTTTCTCAGCGCAATCGCAGGTCGAAGAGGCGGACGCCTATGTTGTTAATGTTCAGAGCAACATCGAAGAAGTTGAAGAACCAGAACGCGCACCTTTAGAAGAAAATGTTGTCACGGCTAAACGCAGAAGCCTTATCAACTTGGGCGATCTATTCGCCTCAGACCCAGAACCTAATTTTGTCGAACCAGAGGCAATGCGAGTCGAATCAGAAAAACTGCTAGGCGGCAGAAGACAGGAGAGATTTTTAATTAGCGATAAAATGTATTGCTTTAAAATACGCGAAGCCAATCCACTGGATTCATGGGACAATGGAAACGTATTCCAGCGACGCTGCTAGCTAGCTTTCAGGCAACAGCTTAATACGCTCGTCCGCCTCCCTATTTGATGGGGATCTAACAAGTAATCTTTAGATAATCACTCAGAAAATCTTCAGCATTTTTACGCAGTATTGGCCATAATACCCAATACTTGCCCACCGCCAATTATCCACGCCGCATGTTCTCCAGAGAATTTTCAATATTTGTTGCAACGCTAATGGCGATTGTTGCGTTATCGATTGATGCGTTATTACCAGCATTGGGCTTAATTACTCAGGAACTGGGAATAATAAACGCCAACCAAACACAACTGGTTATCAGTATGTTGTTTCTAGGCCTGGCACTTGGGCAGCTAATATGTGGACCACTATCTGATGCCTTGGGGCGCAAACCGGTGTTGTATAGCGGGCTGGTGGTATACCTATTCGGCACTATTGTTTGCTTCTTTAGTAGCAATATAACTACCTTATTAATAGGCCGAGTTATTCAAGGTTTGGGTTGCGCAGGGCCGTACGTTTCTTCCGTCTCGCTGGTGCGCGATAAATTCGAGGGCCGTGGCATGGCCAAAATCATGTCGCTGGTTATGATGATCTTTGTTTTGGTCCCTGCTTTCGCGCCGATCCTAGGGCAAGCCGTATTGTTTGTATCACCTTGGCGCGGCATCTTTGCCGTATACCTGTTTTATGCACTACTTATTATGGTCTGGATAAATATTCGATTACCTGAAACCCTACCTAAAGAGCAGCGCATTCCATTCACCGTTGACGGGTTTATCGCTGGCTTCAAAGAAGTAGTAAGCAATAGAGTCACTATCAGCATAACGCTTGCCACCGGGCTTAGTTTTGGTAGTTTTATCGGCTACCTGAATTCGTCACAGCAGATATTTCAGGTGCAGTTTGAAACTGGTAAAATGTTTAGCCTGTACTTCGGGTCACTGGCCTTAGCCCTGGGTGCAGCATCTATGCTTAATTCTCGACTTGTTGAACGACTTGGTATGTACCATCTTGCTAGCCGGGCATATTTGGCTATTGTTTTAACCTCAATCGCTTTTACGGTCATTCAGTTTTACGTCAACATTCATCTTTGGATGTTTATGACCTATATGCTTATTTTATTTTTTAACCTTGGGATGGTATTCGGTAATTTAAACGCGATGGCGATGGAACCTATGGGGCATGTAGCCGGTATCGCTGCCGCCGTGATTGGCTCGGTTTCTTCCATGATGTCGATTATTATTGGCACAACCATTGGCCAACTTTACAACAAGACGGTAATGCCTCTCACTGGTGGGTTTTTGTTGATGTCGAGCCTGGCTTTAATTCTGCTGTATTACAGCCAGCGCCACAAAGAGGAAAGTTTTTGAGCCTGTTAAAGGCTTTTTGAGCCGGAGTCATTTACTGAGTAATAAATCCGAAGTAAAAAAGGAGATAAAAATAGGTTAAAAAATTAGTTGCGCTGCACTTTCGCCATACGGAGCAACTATACATTTGCTTACTTGAAAACCGAGTCAGGTGTTCTATAGGATACCCTGTGCGGCAATCATCACCGCGCCAGAAACGACTATATAAAAGAAATCGACGGCTAGTGCAAAACTACTTTTTCTAGTCCAGGCGCCATTACTTACAGCAAATGTGGCAGCAGCCAAAATCGTTAATATTGCTGTGGTCAGGGTATTTGCATTAGTGGTAACACCGATTACTAGTGCCAATAGAAACGAGCTAATGAATTGCGTGGCCATAGGGAACATTGGAATTTTTTCAGCTTTTTCCAGCGAAACGTCAGAACCTTGCGCCCACTTGGTTCCAAAACATTTTGGGCTATACCAAAACCACCCAATAATAAACGAAACCACTGTGCCAACTATGACGGCCACACTATTTACAGCTGCTATTTCTTCCACGATTTGATTCCCCACATTCTATGTTTTATTGAAAATTGCACCTTACAGCCGATTGAGTATAGCCCCACAAACATGATCGTATAAAACCCGTGCTTACTCGCCGCACTTACACAGGGTAATATAGCTAGCCTCAAAATCGCAACAAAACAAACTTGGAGAGAGAAATGCGCAAGATGGTTACTTACTATGCACGAGGTTTTTTAGGCACGTTAGCCCTTATTTTATCAGCCACATTCACCCAGATAAGTTACGCAGATACAATTGCAATGATTGGTACCGGCGCAGTGGGTAGCGCCTTAGGTAAAAACTGGAGTAACCGTGGGCACACTATCGTCTACGGTTCGCGCGACCCTGCAAGAGAATCGACGCAAGCTCTGGTAGCAGCCACTGGCGGAAATGCTTCAGCCAAAACTCCAGCGGAAGCGGTTGTCGGTGCAGACGTAGTGGTAATAGCGGTGCCATGGGCTGTAGGGGAAGAAGTAGTAGCTGGGCTCGGCGATCTGTCTGGAAAGATTGTAATCGACCCAACCAACCCGCGAGATATTAATGAAGCCGGTTTATCTGTTCCGCCTAGCCTGGAATCAAGCACTGAGAAATTTAAAAAAATAGCGCCCAATGCTTTTTTTGCCAAAACCTTAAACCATATCCCCGCGGAGTTTATGGAGTTCTCCGAGACGCTAGGGCTTAACTACCATGTAAGTGTTGCCGGCGATGAAGCCGCAGTAAATTGGGTAACTAAGATACTTACCGATATGAGCTTCGTGCCTGCTCTTATTGGTGGTGTGCGAGAAACCCGACTGCTGGAAGCGTTCTACTCTTCAACCAATAATATGCGCGTAATGGGTAACTCTCACACAATACAGTTTGGTACCCCTCCAGTTCGTTAAACGAGTATCCGCTGCACCGGTATTCCTTTCGCATGGTGCGTATTACATTGGAAGGATTGCGCATGCAACCCGGTTTTAGTAGCTGTCTCGATCACGTGTATAGCTAACTTTAGGTTATAAATTATAGATGGCGGGTTACTACAATCGGTTTTTATATTTCTCGCGTTTACCTGCTTGATCGTACCGCTATCGAAAAAGCCAAAGTTCTGGCCCGCGCCCGCAACCGAAATCACCTGTACGATTTATTTGATGCGTAGGTCGACTGCACCGAATGGATCACCGTTAGAGGAGGCTTAGCGCTGGGAAGAAAAGCCCTCTAAAACTTGGGTATGGATGAGGCTCATGCTGAAAATATGGCGCGCGCGTTTCTCTCTCATGATTATAAAATGATTCAAGAGTCTCTCGATATACGCCACGATCTTGACGCTTTAATCGCACACAACCATTCTGCTTCAGAAATGATCAAACAAGCGCTGTAATCTGACGAAGACCATTGGGGCAATAAACCCTGACGACTCCAAGCCTTCGATTGGCGCGCCAGCACTGCAACATCGAACCTAGCCATTGCACCTCCATTCCGGCAGAATGGACGCTGTTTAATTTTAGGGCTGTCTATTCATGCACATATTTGTACCGCTTTTCTTCAGCCTGGCGCTATATTCACTATCGCCAGTGGTCAATACCCACACGACCACTATTAGCATTGAAGTCACAACTAAACAGTTCTACTAGTTAAAATTAAAAACCTATTTTTGAGGAGACAATAATGAACCGATATCTACCGTTCGTTCTATTACTATTAGTAAGTGGACTTGCCCGCGCGCACCATAGCACTCTTGGTTTTTTCAACCCCGAAGAAAGATCAGAAGTCGAAGGGGTATTAACGAATATTACTTGGCGTAACCCGCATATTCGTTTTACGCTCGATGTGACGGCTGCCGACGGCACTACCGAAGAGTGGAAGATCGAAGCGTCTGCGTTGAGCGTTTTAAAATCGCGTGGTCTGGATCAGAATTTTATGCAACCTGGCGATCGAATAAAAATCTATGGCCACCCCTCACGCCATGGTGAACCAGAAATGTGGGCCAGAAATGTCTTATTGCCTAATGGGACAGAGGTACTGCTTGCCACCCGATCAGAAGCCTACTTTACCGTCTCGACTACTGGAGAGATGCTTGATCCGGTGTTCGACGACCAAATTTCCGAAGCGGCACGTGCTAACGCCGATGGAATATTTCGTGTTTGGTCTACCGTATTAACTGACCGCGACTCCTTCCCTATGTTTAAAGGTGACTACCCTCTGACAGCAAAAGCGGCACAGATCAAAGCCGACTGGAATCCATCTTCTGACCAACTACTGAGTTGTTGGGAAAAAGGAATGCCAATTCTGATGATCACCCCGATCCCGTTAGAAATAACTCGTCGCGACGATGACATTGTGATTCGATTTGAAGAGGATGATACCGAACGCGTTATTCACATGAATGACGATAGCCCTCCTGAAGCTTTCTCCTTTCTTGGATATTCACGAGGTAGTTGGGAAGGAGATATTCTGGTTATTGAAACCACGAATATAAATGCGCCTGAATTTGATGACCGCGGTACCCCGCAGACCGATAATATTCAAACCACTGAACGACTCACATTGAGTGAAGATGAGCAACGACTCAACTACAGCATTGCGTTTACTGACTCTGAAACATTCACTGAACCGTTCGAACTGAGCCGTTATTTTATCTGGCGCCCCGAAATCGCCATTGGAGAATGGGATTGCGAGAACCAGATGGATCGTATCTAACTGAACGTGAATAAGTACTAATGCCCATGCTGAATGCGGCCTAACTTTTTGGCTGGGCCGCAAACAGCGAGCACGGAGATTTATAATGACCAAGTGTAGTAACAGGTTGATCCCTATTGTGATATGCCTTTTGCTTGGTAGCATAGCTACTCAGGCACAGGAGTCAGTCGCTCCTTCTCATCAAGCTGATTTCCCACTTTGGGCATACGGCTATATCACGCCCCCAGAACCACCTGAAGACTGGTCACAAAGTTGTATGGGTAGCAGACCAAGAGACTGTGACCGACCTGGAGGAATGCCCAAGGATCCAACCAATAAGCTATTACAGGTTGAAGGCAGTGATCTGGAGTTTACTCTAGCGGTTATCACCTCACCTTTTACTCCGGCTGACTGGTTCCCTGGGGACCACCCGCCAATGCCTGAAATTGTGGCTCACGGGAACGAAGAAATTGGCTTAAGAGCCTGCGCCATCTGTCATTTACCTAATGGTCAAGGTTTGATGCAAAATGCGCCGGTTGCTGGGTTGTCGGTCGAATATTTCTTGCAACAGCTTGACGATTTAGCCAGTGGTAAACGAGTGACGTCAGACCCGCACAAAGCTAACGGCTTTGAAATGGCAGCAATCGCAAGAGCGCTAACCCCGGAACAAGCAAGAGAAGCGGCTGAATACTACTCTTCGATACCATTCAAACACTGGGTAGAAGTCGTAGAGTCTGACACCGTTCCAAAATTCTCTGCCTCACGTAATGGACTGCTTACTCAAAACGAAGGTGATGAGACAGAACCACTTGGGCAACGACTAATCGAACTGCCTAAAAGTGCCTATGACACCAATTATCTTCGCAATCCCCGATCTGGAATGATCGCTTACGCTCCTATCGGCAGTCTGGCACGTGGTGAGGAGCTGGTTACCACTGGTGGAGACGTTAGCGTCGAGTGTTTAACCTGTCATGGTCCAGAATTACGAGGAACTGCAATAGCACCGCCTATTGCTGGCCGTCAACCAAGTTATATTGGCCGTCAAATGTATGATATGCAGAAAGGTAATCGAAATAGTGCTATGGCGGCTACGATGGAATTGGCCGTAAACCGCCTTACTCAAGATGATATTATTGCGATTTCAGCGTATATTGCGTCACTTCAGCCATAAGAAAGGTCTATAAAGTTTAAATTAAACCAAGCCTAACCGCTTAAATTAAGGAGCCGCAGCATGAGCGCAATCACTATTCTAATTCTTGGTATTATTGGCCTGTGTTTCGGCTGGTTCGTTTACTCAAAGTATGTGGCTGTGCATATATTTCGATTAGACCCCGATTTTGAAACGCCTGCCCATGAACTCGAAGACGGCGTTGATTACATTCCTACCAATAAATATGTGTTATGGGGACATCATTTCACCTCGGTAGCAGGTGCTGCGCCGATAGTTGGCCCCGCGATCGCTGTTTACTGGGGGTGGGTGCCCGCTGTTCTTTGGGTTATTTTTGGATCCATATTTTTCGCCGGCGTACACGATATGGGCGCGCTGTGGGCCAGTGTACGACACAAGGGCAAATCGATTGGAGCACTATCGGAAAATGTTATTGGACCTCGTACCCGTGCGCTATACATGGTGGTGGTATTTTTAGTACTGTTAATGGTGAATTCTGTTTTCGGCGTAGTTATAGCCAACGCATTTGTGAGCACGCCGAGTTCGGTGTTACCGGCCTGGTCGGCAATCGTAGTTGCTCTGGTCATCGGCCAGCTATTACATCGTAATATGATGAAGCTTGGCGTGCTAACGGCTATCGGTGTTGCGGTGCTTTATGCTTCTATTTATGCGGGAAGCGAAATGCCATTAAGCCTGCCATCGGGTTTACCGGGTCTGGGCATTCCTGCAACCTGGATCGTTATTCTGTTTGTTTACGCGGCAATCGCTTCAATGCTGCCGGTGTGGATGCTTCTTCAACCACGCGACTTTATTAATGGCATGCAACTTGCCGTAGGCTTGTTGCTGTTATACGGCGCGGTACTTATCTCTGGCCCGGAAATAACTGCACCGGCATTTAATAATCAACTCGCTGAAGGCACGCCATCTTTAGTACCGTTGCTGTTTGTTACCATCGCTTGTGGTGCAGTTTCCGGCTTCCACGGAATTGTTGCCTCCGGTACTACATCAAAACAGCTCGATAAAGAACCCGATACAAGATTTGTTGGCTATTTTGCCGCTCTGGGCGAAGGTGCTTTAGCTTTAATTACCCTTATCGCCGTCACTGGCGTAGCACTTGCTGCGACACCAGAGGAGTGGCACGAAACCTATTCACATTTTGGAGCTGGTTCTGTTGGTGCATTTATTAAGGGTGGCGCTAATCTAATAGAAAGTGGTTGGGGAATATCAGCAGGGCTTGCCTCAACACTACTCGCGACGATGGTAGCGCTATTTGCCGGGACTACCATGGATTCCGGGGTGCGATTGCAGCGCTACATAATTCAGGAATGGGGTGAAATCTATAATATTAAGTGGATCACCAATGGCATTGTTGCCACGGGTATAGCCGTTGGCGCCTGTTTGGTATTGGCCTTTGGTGCTGGAGGCCTTGAAGGTAACGGTGGAATGACTATCTGGCCGCTGTTTGGCTCTACTAATCAAATATTAGCCGGCATGACCCTGTTAGTACTATCGGTCATGTTAATTAAAAAAAGACGCCCTGCTATGGTTACCTTAGTCCCGATGGTTTTTGTATTGTGTATGTCAGTAATCGCATCTGCGATCATCTTTATGCAATTCCTGCGCGAAGGTAACTATTTGCTAATGGTGATAAACGCCGTGGTATTAATCACCTCACTACTAGTTGTGCTGGAATCCCTTTCTGTTATCTCAAAAGAGCGCGCCAAACAACGCGCGGAAAAATCAAAGGCCTAAGCAATACAACATTAACCTAAATACAAACTTATACGGAATAGCTACAAATTAACTATGACCAAAAATAAAAAGCTTTTAAACGCCTCCCTACTGCTGCTCATGCCTTTGAGTTCCTATGCAGCCGATTGTGACGTATCTATATTTGAGCAACTGGCTGCTGACTCGCCAAACGGGGTCACGCTCAGTAGTGCTGATGTGATCGATAAAATGGGCGGATATTGCCAGGTAGAAGGCAACATCGCTAATGCTGAAGATGGGGAAAGTCAGATTAAATTCCGAATCCGCTTGCCCGGCGAAGCGGCTTGGAACGGCAAGTTTCTGGTTGTTGGAAACGGTGGCACCGCTGGCTCCTTCCAGGGTGAAGAACGCGTTAATGCCGTACTACAGTTAGGCTACGCAACAGGTCAAACTGATACGGGGCATACTAGCATCAGGGGCGAAGCAGAGAACTGGGTAATGAAGGAGTCTGACTCCGGCACCATGCTTCCGAACAATGTAGCCATGGATGACTTCTCTCATCGAGCAATCCATTTAACCACCGTTGTCGGCAAACAGTTTGTCGACGAGTTTTACGAACAAGCACCAGAATACTCATACTACTTCGGTTGCTCGACAGGTGGACGCCAAGGGCTAAGAGCAATGCAGAGTTATCCCAATGATTTCGATGGTATTGTTGCAGGGGCACCTGTCTACTCCCTGACTCGATTGAATATGTCTCAGCTATGGAAAGGGCAACAAATACAATTACTTAGTGACCAAGATGAGACACTAAACGACGATCAACTTGCATCGATCAAGGAGGCTGTTTTGAGCAACTGTGATGCAGTAGACGGTCTTGCAGACCGAATCATCGATGACCCTCGTCAATGCAACTTCGATCCTGCCGAACTTAGCTGCGAATCAACAAGTTCAGCTGCTTCCTGCTTAACTGACATTCAGGTAGATTTTGTACGCACGATTTATCAGGGACCGGTCACACAAAAAGGTGAGAGGATTTACCCAGGAGCAGTCCCAGGTGGTGAATCTGGCGGTCGACAAGGTGGTTGGCAAACTTTTCTAAAGTCGAATTGCACCAATGAAGCAGGTTCTGGGCGGTGTGACTACCTTGGCCGTGCCTGGTTTCAAAACCCTGAAATGGATCTACTAAACAATTTCAGTATTAATAATCCTGAACAGGTTGCCGCTGCGGATTCTAGCTACTTCTCAACTGTTAGCCGAGCGGACAATTCGGACGTAACCCCGTTTGTGCAAAGCGGAGGTAAAGCAATTGTGTATCACGGCTGGGCTGATATCAACGTAACGCCCTATCCTACTGTTGAAATATACGACGCGATGGAAAGCACGGTGTCCCGGAAACGAGGGATAGATGATTTTCGTGATCATGTACGATTGTTTATGGCTCCGGGCATGGGCCATTGCCAGGGTGGTGACGGGCCTAATAATTATACCCAGTCTGTTCTGGCGGCAATCGACAAGTGGGTTGTTGAAGGTACAGCACCAGATTCAATCCTTGCTACTCACGAGCAACGAGGAATATCGCGTCCATGGTGCCCCTACCCTCAAGTGGCTAGACTTAAGGCTGCAGACTTGGATTCAAATAATGCCGAAAACTTTCACTGCGTAGCGCCACCGGAATAGATACTAACCGCGCAATTAATACCTTAGATATGCGGATCAAACTATGACCACCCAATATACTGCGAAAAGTTTAATGCTGACCCCTAAAATAACCCTACCGAAACAGTGGCTATCGGCTCTCAAATACTTATTGGTTTGTTCTTTGTGCCTACCAGCAGTCGGAAATGCGCATCATTCCTTTGGCGCGTTCTACGACATGAGCAAACTAGTAGAAGTGGAAGGCGAGGTGGTATTGGTAGTATGGCGAAACCCGCATATACGGTTCAAATTGAAGGTGACTAATGAACTTGGTAGCGAAACTATATGGGATATGGAGGCGGGTTCGTTAAACACCTTGCAGCGAAATGGTGTTGGCAAAGACACACTTCGAGTTGGAGAAACACTTCGTGTTTCCGGCCCAGCATCGCTGCACGGCTTAGATACCATGTTCGCAGTAAGTATAAATTTTGCCGATGGCGAAGAGGTCATTCTTAACCCGAACCTTGCTGCACGTTTGCTACCCAACTTTAACGACTCACGAGCAAATGAGTTAGCAATAGCAGATGATGTGATTAAGGAATCCCGGGAAGCTGCACAGGGAATATTTCGGGTTTGGGTGCCGGTTTCCAGACCTTTCACGGGCTCTGGATTATATGTCTGGCCATTAACACCGGAGGGTCAGGCCGCCAAAGATTCGTGGGACCCTCTAACAGACGATCCAGCCCTGAAATGTATCCCACCTGGCATACCGGCTGCCATGGATAACCCCTACCCTTTTGAATTCACTAATGAAAATGAAAAAATTATCATGCGCCTGGAAGAGTGGGATGGTATCCGTACCATATATATGACTCCAAGCCCTACTCCACCCGAACTTGTTGTGCCACAAATGGGATACTCAGTAGGCCGCTGGGAGGATAATACTTTAATCGTCACCACTACTGGAATCGATTACCCGTTCTTTGATGATGTTGGTTCACCACAAAGCCCTGCGGCTAGCGTGGTCGAATACTTCGCACTTAGCAAGGACGACACGCGGCTGGACTGGACTGCTCGCGTTACTGACCCAATGTATTATTCTGAACCGGTTACGCTAAGCGGGCATTGGACATGGGCACCAGGCACACAAATCAAGCGCTATGAATGCACGCTATAATGCTTTAGTCTGGTATTAGCCGTGCTGCACGCCAACAAAGGTGACAGCGGACCGAAGCCGATTTTCGTAGTATTAGGATCCATTAGTTGAGTAGCATACGACTATGAATAAAAAACTCTTAACCTTCGGGCCCATCATTACAGCCAGCGTGCGGCTAGTGCTATCGGTGAAGATGGTAAGATTACTCTCTGGGAAATAGAGGAGGCGGCGTTTCTGTGCTAACCCGATACGGCTGGAGTAAAGATAGCATTTCACAAGACGATGGAATTTCTGCGCGATGTTATTAGCTAAGAAACAACACTAATGGCTGCCTGCTAGGCTTTGTTGCACCGCCCGATGGCGAAGAAATGATGTGGGACTAATGAGGAGAAATAACATGCGTATAGTAAACATATTATCAGTAATAGTTTCGACAACCTTACTTTTGACTCTGTTGCTTTCAAACCCAAGCTATGGACAATCATGGGTCACCTACCAGAACATGACAGATCGATTCACGATCAATATTCCACCAGAGACCGAACCTACGATAGAAGAAATCACCTACCCATCAGAATATGATGCTGTCTTTCCGGGGCGTATATACACGATAAAAAAAGGCGACAGCACTTACTCGGTAACTGTTATCGATTACACCGATTCCTACAACATTCATCAGGCACGCACCAATACTACGGAAGCCGATGCACCTTATAATTACTGGCGAATCGATGTGATCGCATCGGTTACTTTTGCTGCCACCAAATACCGCAACAGAGGCGGTACCGTAAACTATGATGCGTGGCATCATATTGACCGCGTTGCGGGGCATCAATTAAATATCACCAATGCCGATCAATCTAGTAGCTATGTGGGCATGTATTTGCACAAAGCCAAACTTTACATCATTGAAGCCCGCGTCCCTGAGGGGTATCCTCCACAGGGACATTTTCAACAGTCGTTGGGGTTTTTGGATGAAGACCGGATACGAATTCGTTATAACTGGGATGAAAATGGTAAGTTGATCCAACGTGAAAGTTTTGGGGGGTACCCTTGCCAAATCGGTGAATGTTGAACACTTTGCACCTAGCGAGAACGATACATGCCTAGACTGTACGGCTAGCGTAACTGACCCAATGTAATATTCGGAAGCGTTTACGCTAAACGGGTATCGGATGTGAGCACCCTGCACACAAATCAAGCGCTACGAATGCACGCGTTAATGTAGCTTGTTATCTAACTTGGTATTTAGCTTAGCCTATTGCGAATTCTCGCAACCACTAAAGTCTGTAACTTTTGTATAAAGTGCTGGCGGCACATCCTGCGTACATTGATCTGAATAATTTGTTTTAACCATTCCAGGCGGATTCCTGCTGCCGCTGCAGGTTATTGTTGTCCATTGTGTATAAGTAAAACTATCAGCAGCGCACATAAAGTTTGTCGCTGAATTGGAACCGGAACGGCCAGGCCAGCTATCACAACGCTCGCTGCCGTAATCTACCGGAAAACTATTGGAGGCCACTGGCTCGCCACTACAATCATCAGTCCTCCAGAACGAAATTGTCACAAAATGCTCCGCATCATCTACTTTTGGCGCGGACATCTGTGCCGCCAGCTCACCAGCTCACCAGCTCACCAGAGCTTAAATTTCAACCCCGTATAGATAGGATTACAAGATAAACTAAAATGTGCCTAAAACCGACTTTTTTGATCGAAATTAGCTTACTCATCACCCATAACACCTACTCTAATTGGCGACCACGCCATGCCATCGGGTGTATCGTGATCGCTTGAGATAAACTCGCGCTCTGGCTCATCATTTAAAAGCGTACCCAGATTGAACATCTGAATCGTACCCGCGTACGGATCGCTAACAAACGCCCACCCGTCATGAACTAATATTCCGAAGTTACCGTACTGCGGTTCGCCATCCCGAAGCGGTACCTCGGCAACCATCTCGCGCGTGGCTCTATCCAAAAGGCGCAAATATTGCGGAACCGGTTCACCACCGCCGCCACCGTTAGGCATAACGGCTCGCCCGCCCGAAGCCATCGCAATTCGTCCCGCATAAGGCCTGGCCTTAAACCGCTCGACGACCTGTAAGCTTTCGCTATCAATGATAGAGACCGACTCCTCCTGTCGATCGGCAACCCATATCTCCTTACCGTCGGGGGTTACTTCCAGACCTTCTGCACCCAAGCCAGTCTGCAGAACAACCGGATCGCGATCTTCATTAAGAAATACAACCGACAGCGTGCCTTCGGCTCCGCGACTGGTCACATACGCACGAGATCCATCCGGGCTCAGGCGCATCATGTGCCCCTCCCGCCCACCGGTCGGGTAAGTGCGGATCATCTTCATTGTTTCAAGATCGATAAAAGCAATTTGATCAGAATCCTGCATAGTGGCTACAGCATGACGACCGTCAGGCATAAACAATACAGTGTGCGGACGGGAATTTGGACCAAGGTCAATGCGGCCAGTAACTCTAGCACTCGCTATATCAATCAAAATTACATGCCGGCCGTGATTCTGACCCACGCCGTACTCCGCAGTAATTGCCTGTCTTCCGTCAGGTGATACTGCCACTTCATGGGGAATAGTCGGTCCTATAGGCACGCGAGCAATCTCTGTGAGAGTAGCCAAATCAAAAAACGAAATACTACCACCGCTTCTGTTGGTCACCAGTAATGTTCCGTCAAGCGCCTGCGCGACAGAGCACGACAACCATAAAAAGACTACTACCCAATGTTGACGTTTGTTCATATTCTCGCCCTCATATTAATTAGGGAATCAAAAAATAAGTATGACCGAAGAAGCGCTGTCAACCAAGCGACATATACATTTCCGCCACGAATGGGATATGATTGTCTGCTGCACGCTATATTTAGCAACGCTTAACACTATATGGGGAAATCATGGGGTTACTCAATAAATTCCGGTCGCTGTTAATCGGCCTGGTAATGTCATCATCAGTGTTGGCTGAAACCAAGGTGGAAGTTACCCTAGTAGACAAACTAGATGAAGCCCGAGGTTTCTGCTTCGATACGTTAGGCTTTCAGACTCGAGCACGCCCGGAAGAAGGCCTGCAAACGCATAGCTGCTATAGCTATCAAGGTCAGCTTGCGGTCGATCAGGCATTTGACGCGGACCAGATCCCGAATGGAATTTTTCGGATCATCGATTTCGACCTTTGCATGACGCTTACGGGCACTTCCGCCGGAAGCAAGTTTGCGTTAGAACCCTGCGATGGTGGAGCACTCCAACAATTCGAGCATAGAGACAATGGCCGAGTTATGGCAAAAGCAGCACCGGGCAATTGTGCAACTGCGAGCGAAGGCCCAAGCCGTCACGGTGGTGGTGGCGAACCGGTGCACTTAATTCGTGATCTTACTCTGGAAGTTTGTGACCCTAGCCGCGATGCCCGCCAACAATGGCGCTTACGAACAGAAGCTGACTAAGCAATAATAGGCATAAATTTCGTGTTTTGGAGGTGAGTTTTAATTCGACCTCTAAAAATTTGTAATGTAATATTCGTAACGCTTAGCGTTGCTGCTAGCATCAGCGTAAGAAAATATTTAACCATTTATTAGCGAGTACCAATACGATATGAATAGTAGTAAAAAATATTTTGTTCTAGCGACTCTTCTTGCGGCTACCGCATGGCTAATACCTGCCTGGGGACATCATTCCCATGGTAACTACCGCATGACTGAATACACTCACCTATCAGGCACAGTTACGGAAGTGCATTGGATGAATCCACATGCCTGGTTATATGTTTCGGTGCCTGGTGAAGATGGCAAAAATACTATTTGGGCAATGGAGGGCGGCGGGGTCAGCGCACTCACAAGGCGTGGCTGGAGTGAAGATAGCATCAAAGTAGGTGACAAAATCTCTGTGCGATGCCACCAACTAAGAGATAACACCAACGGTTGTCTGCTAGGGTTTGTTACTCCGCCAAATGGCGAAGAAATGATGTGGGACTAATTCGGAGAGATAATATGCGTACAAAAAATAAATTACCAATTGTACTTTCGCTTCTAGTCTATTCGCTACTCCTTGCAAGTCCAGGCTTCGGACAGAGTTGGGTCCAGTATAACAATATGGATGACTTCTTCTCTATCAACATCCCCCCTGGCATCGAGCCAACGGTGGAAGAAATTACCTGGGCTTCTGAATACGACGCTGTCTTTCCGGCCCGCGTTTATACAGTAGAGAAGGGCGAGAGTGTATATTCATTAACCGTTATCGATTATACCGATGCCTATAATATCCATAAAGCACGCACCAACACCACAGAAGCTGATGCGCCGGTAGGTTATGAGTATTGGCGAATTGATGTGATTGCATCAGTTGATTATGCTGCCACCAAGTATCGCAATCGCGGCGGCAAAGTAAATTACGACGCTTGGCATCACATAGACAGGATTGCAGGGCACCAGCTAAATATTACCAATGCCGATAATTCCAGCAGTTATGTGGGTATATATTTGCATGAGGCGCGTCTATATATTATTGAAGCTAGAGTGCCTGAGGGCTATCCACCGCAAGGTCATTTCCAACAGGGACTAGGGATTTTAGATAAAGAGGGAGTGCGCATTCGTTATGATTGGGATGAAAATGGTGATTTAGTCCGCAGAGTAAACAACCGTGTGGACTAGCTTAGCGATACCACAAAAACTGGCACCTACAAAGGAGTACAAATTTATGTATCGACAAAAAATTAGTACTTTACTAATTGCACTCGTTCTCGTCTTGCCTCTGAGTAACGCGTTTGCACAAGTTGATGAATATGGCTTCACGCGTACTGAACGAAACGATATTAGTGCTCAAGCAACTGAACCATTTCAGATTTTTGATAATGTTTATTTTGTAGGCATTCAGGCTGTAGCAAGCTATGTGATCAAAACTAGTGAAGGGTTGATACTGATCGACACGCTTGACGGCTTTGACGGCTTTACAGAAAATCTTCTTGAAAATATCCGGACTGTTGGTCTGGACCCTGCGGGGATTAGATACGTCATCGTTATGCAAGCGCATCGCGATCATTATGGTGGCTTGCGGGAGTTAAAACCTCAGCTGACCGACGCAACTATCGGAATGTCATTACTTGACTGGGAGCGGATGGAAGGTGATTTGGGCGATCAATCTATCGCCCGAGACATGATTATTGACGATGGCTCCAGCCTCACCTTGGGTGATACTACTTTGAGCTTCGAGCATACCCCTGGACACACCGCTGGCACCACATCCATGAGGTTTTCAGTTTTTGACGACGGTCAAGAATATTTGACCTACTTTCATGGTGGATCGGCTATCCGAACTGATGTTCCTGAAGAAATCCAGCGTTTCATTGACGATCTTGAACGAATTCAGACCATTCCAAATATTGACGTGACGCTGATCAATCACTCGGACATCGTTCCAGCTGGTGCAGACGATCTTTTTGTTCGGGCTGAACGACTTAAAAATCGACAAGCCGGCGATCCACACCCTTGGGTCGCACCAGAAGAATGGCAACGTTGGTTAACCGAAAAAATCGCTGAATCTTACGAGATTCTTGCTGAGGCCAAGGCGAAGCAAGGTCAGTAATAACGGGGTCAAATGCAGCAGCCATGTAATCGCATAGGCTGCTGCTTTATACCACTACCCTTGCCAAGTCTTACCAAGTACTAAAGTCGACCGGCTAGTTTGAAGGATTAAATCGCTGAACTCTACGGCCTGTAGAGGTTTCTGCAATATAGATATTCCCGCTGGAATCCACCGCAATCGTATGCCCGTGGGTAAAGTTACCTGCCTGATGCCCAGGCCGCCCAAAGGTAGATAGAATCTCTCCGCTCTCACGATCTAGAATATGGATCCGCTCGTTGCCGCCATTTACAATGTACATATGTTTCTGACCTGCATCGTTTGAAAACTCAATTGACCATACCGTACCGCGAGCATCCGGAAGCGTATCAGTTCCCGTTCTAACCCATATGTTTCGCACAAATTCCCCCATTTTGTCAAATACCTGTACGCGGTCGCCCTGTCGATCACAAACATAAACTAGGCCATCGTTACCCAGCATTACACAATGAACCACTTGGGCAAAAGCACCCGGCTCACCTGACTCAATCTCTTCTTGCGTTGCCTGACGGCCCCACTGGCGCAAAAAATTTCCATCTTTATCAAACACTGCGATCCGCCGGTTACCATACCCATCAGACACATAAATATCGCCGTTAGTTGGATCCACAACTACAGCAGAAGGACGAAACAGGCGTTCCGGGTTCGCATTGAGTGGATTACCACGCACAGTATCATCGTTAGAATCAAAGTGCCCTCGATCGCCAATCTGCATTAGCAACTCACCACCGTGGCTATATTTCTGAACAATGCCATCATTATTTCCGGCAACCCATACATTGTCATCAGTATCAAAACTACAACCGTGAATTGACTCCGGAACAACGTCAGGGTCACCCCAGGCAGCAAGCATCTCACCGTCTTTATCAAACATGATCATAGATGGCGCTTGTACAGATGTCTGGTGTTCCTCCTCTGTAATATTACGTCGATCTACCACCACAACATGATCGTGCGAATCAACGCATACACCACCCAACTGCCCATTAACCCAGGTGTCAGGCAAAGGCCCCGGCCAGGTTGGATCAACTGTAAATTGCAACTCTTCTTGCGCGACAAGACTAGAACTAGCAAATAATGAAAATAAAATGACAAAAATACGCATAAAAATATCTCTCTAAAGTGGCTAATACAGGATCCTTTTTTTGTAAAACTGTTAGAGCATAAGCGAAACTTGAATCACCAGCTATACTAATTTTGGGTCGCCACTTCAATTTATTTAAAAATAATATACACACCCTACTTAAAGCAGCGTAGGCTGGCAAACATGAAAACGTCCAACCCCTCTGTTGTGCCCGCAAAAATATCTATTCTATGAAAGACTGCAACTCATGTGGAAAGTGTTGTATTAAATATAGTAATGGCGGCTTATCAGCATCGGCTGAAGAGGTCGCGTTATGGGACCTTTTAAGACCGGATATATCCCGTTACGTTCAAAATGAAAAAATTTGGATGGATCCAGATACTGGCAAACAAATAGAGCTTTGCCCTTGGCTGCGTAAGGACCCAGATCAAGTTCAATATTCTTGTGACATTTATTACGACCGACCAAAAGATTGTAGGGTCTACCCAGCAAGCATCAAAGATATGATCAACGATGATTGCGAGATGTTAGAGGCGCGGGATCTAACCAATCTAAAGTAAGCACAAAAGAAGCTCGAAAAGATTATGGAAACGAGCAATAGTTAAAAATCAAATGATAGACACCACAATTGGCTTAAGTTCTCGGCGTAAATAAAAGTATTAATATTACCTTTGATTTTCTTACCACCCTGACTCCATCAAAGCTTGTTTTGCAAAAATTATTATTGCCATATAAGCATAATCTAAATTATAATATGTGCATACATATTATAATCCCCTACTCTAGGCCAGCGCAAAGAATAATAACCGATGCAGAACTACTCAGTATTCAGCCTGGCACGCAATGCATTAAGCAACCATCAGAATTGGCGTCAAGCATGGCGTTCTCCACCTCTCAAAAAACATTATGACGTCCTCATTATCGGTGCCGGCGGGCACGGCCTAGCAACAGCTTATTACCTTGCAAAAAATCACGGCATTCAAAACGTCGCGGTGCTCGAAAAGGGTTGGTTAGGTGGCGGAAATATCGCGCGAAACACTGTCACGATTCGGTCAAACTATATGCGTGACGAAAGTATTCCATTCTACGTAAAGTCACTCGAACTCTATGAGAAGCTAAGCCAAGAACTCAATTACAACCTTATGTACTCCAAACGAGGTATGATTGACGTCGTTCAGACCTACCCGAAGCTGCGTGAGTTAAAGCGTCGCATGCTTGCCATGCACCTTCATGGCTCCACCTACGAACCCATCGGTGTCAGCGAACTTCGTCGCCGTATCTCACCGCTCACTGGTGGCGACCTAGAATCACGACTTCCGATTATCGGTGGCATGGTACACACCGATGCAGCCGTTTGCCGACACGACGCGGTTGCTTGGGGTTATGCGCGAGGCGCGGATGATCGTGGTGTAGAAATTCACCAAAACACGGGGGTGCAGAAGTTACTGAGAGGTTCCGATGGCTCTATAACCGGCGTAGTCACCGACCGAGGGAAAATCACCGCGAATAAAGTCGCGCTCTCGGTTTCCGGACACACAACTACGGTGGCAGAAACGATCGGGCTTCGTTTGCCGCTGAGAACATTTAACCTCACCGCGTTTGTATCTGAACCGCTTAAGCCGCTAATCGATGTCATCGTGAATTGCCCGGACCTTGGCGTTTATCTGAGTCAGTCCGACAAAGGCGAGCTGGTTATCGGCGGCGCGCCAGATTCAGGGCAATCATTCCGGCGAGACATAAAGCAAAACGTTTTTGAAGAGTCTGTTCGATCAATGTTAGAGCTATTTCCCTCCTTTAAGAGAGTCAAACTTTTGCGGCAATGGGGAGGTGCTCTAGATATAGCCCACGACGCAACACCCATTATTAGTAAAACTGACATCCCGGGGTTGTTCGTATCCGCAGGCTGGTGGGGCGGATTCAAAGCAATTCCGGCCGGTGGGTTAACCCTCGCGCATTTAATTGCGAATAACGAACAACACCCGTTGAGCGAACCATTTTCGTTAAAACGATTTGATCACCTCGACTTTGTTCTTGAACCTGCAACCACCGCGCATTAAGCGCAACTCGACATGCTAGTAATTCACTGCCCCTTTTGTGGTCCACGAAACGAAAGCGAGTTTATTAATGGCGGTCCAGCCAGAGAGAAACGAGCAGATAATCCTAATGCATATGCTGATGCTGACTGGATTGACTATCTAATCGAGGCGCCCAATCCATTAGGCCCGGTAACAGAGAAATGGTGGCATGTGATGGGCTGTTCAATGTGGTTCTCCATACAACGAAATACGTTAACGCATGAGATTCTCGATTACGCCAATAAAACACATGACTAGCCAACTTCGACGCCTAGCCAGTGGTGGTGATATTGATCGCTCTAAAATTATTAGATACGAGTTCAACGGTACTCGATATCAGGGCTACGAGGGTGACACGCTAGCGTCAGCACTAATCGCCAACGGCGTAAGCCTCACGGCACGTAGCTTCAAATATCATCGGCCGCGCGGAATCATGGGGGCAGGTTCTGAAGAGCCAGCCTCGTTCGTGGAACTATTGGACGACGATGCATCTAGCAGCCAACCCATAACGACTGTACTGCTTCGCGAAGGATTACGCGCAAAGTCCGTGAGTGGTTGGCCCTCACTAAAATACGATTTATTAAGTATCAACCAGCTAATCACAAGATGTATTCCAGCCGGATTTTACTACAAGACTTTCAAATGGCCGAATTGGCATTTTTTCGAACCCAGTATTCGTCGAATCGCAGGGCTGGCGAATGCACCAAAACAAGCACCCACAAAAGGGCAATACGAATCGAGAAACTGGTTTTGCGATGTCCTGATTATTGGTGCCGGGCCTGCCGGCCTCACATCGGCATTGACAGCTGCGCGAAGTGGCGCACGTACGATTTTGGTCGATGATGGCACAAACCCGGGTGGTGGATTGCTGAATCGAACAGATAAAGTGAATGATAAAAATACTAGCGATTGGATTACCAGCATCACCGATGAACTCGACTCTCTGAGTAATGTTTTACGTTTACAGGAATCGATCGCGTGGGCTTACCGAGAACAAAATCTAGTAGTGGTTACTGAGCGTCAACCGGCAGCAGAGTTACTATTGCAGCGCACGTGGCGAATTCGCGCGCGCCAGGTCATTCTCGCGTGCGGTGCCATCGAGAGAACTCTAGTGTTTGCGAATAATGATCGACCAGGAGTTATGCTTGCATCCGCAGTGCAGGCCTATGTTAATCGTTATGCCGTCTTACCCGGCAAGCGAGCGGTCATTTTTACTAACAACGATAGCGCCTACCCAGTCGCCGTAGACATGATCGCAGCAGGAATTGAAATCGCATCGATTATTGATTCACGTACGGGCCCTAGTAACGCTATGCGCGAACTAGCCGGCGACATAGAAATACTGACAAATCATATCGTCGCCAGCACCTTGGGTCGACAACGCGTGCGCGCGGTAGTAGTTCAATCAAATGAAACTGGTAACCCTAGATCCATTCCCTGCGACTTGCTGTGTGTATCCGGCGGCTGGAATCCGACGATACATCTTTTTTCCCAGTCAAGAAGCACATTGCGGTACAACGACGACTTGGCGGCCTTTATTCCGCATGAGGCTGTGCAGGCCTGCGAATGCGTTGGCGCCGCAGCAGGGGAATTCGAGTTAGGTCAGATTCTTGCAGATGGAATTAAGGTAGGAGCACGTGCCGCCAGTGATTGTGGTTTTAAGCGTGTCGAAACTAGCGTGCCCTCAACAGCCTCATCAGCGCCCTATTCCATTGAACCTCTGTGGCAGGTCAATTCAAGCGAAACAAGCGCCAACGCTTTTGTGGATATACAAAACGACGTGACACTCAATGATGTTCACCTAGCTATTCGGGAAGGATTCGGTGCCATCGAACACGTTAAAAGATATACGACCGGCGGTATGGGAATCGATCAAGGTAAAACAGGTGGCATCAACATTGTAGGGGCTGTTGCCAATCGCTCTAATGTTGCTTTACGCGATATTGGAACCACCACGTATCGGTCTCCTTTCGCTCCAATTGAATTCGGCGCGATCGCAGGTGGGCGCGAAAACAGTGCACTACTACCTTACCGTCACACACCGATGACTCAATGGAATAAAGATTTTGGCGCCACCATGTATGAGTCAGGAGCGCGTTGGCGCCGGCCAGGCTATTATGCAAAAAATGGAGAAACATTTCAGGAAACGGTGAATCGCGAGGCGCTTGCAACCAGAACAAACCTCGCAGTCTACGACGGATCACCGCTCGGTAAATTCGATATCTGCGGCCCGGATGCAACCAAACTTATTGACATACTATACACAAATCTGTTCTCAAACTTGAAGGTAGGCACAGGACGATACGGGATGATGCTGACTGAGGATGGCAGAATTCTAGACGATGGCGTGACCGTAAAGCTTGGCGAGAATCACTACCTGATGTCGACTTCCACCGCGAATGCCGAAGTGGTACATCGACATATACAACACTTCTTACAGATCGAGCGGCCAAAGTGGAATGTGTGGATTACACCGATAACCACGCAATGGTCGAACGCCACTGTGTGCGGGCCGAATGCGCGTGAATTTCTTTCAAGAGTAGAGTCTGACATCGATTTCTCGGCAGACGAATTTCCGTTTATGGCGATGCGTGAGGGAACCATCGAAGGAATCGAGGCGCGCGTTTTTCGGGTGAGTTTCACCGGAGAACTCAGTTTTGAGATTAATGTACAATCTCGATTCGCACTGAAACTCTGGGAGCGTCTGTTTGAATTAGGCGAACCACTAGGATTGACCCCGATAGGGTCGGAAGCTAATCACGTTTTACGTGTAGAGAAAGGGTTTTTGTCGTTAGGGCACGAAGTAGATGGAACTGCAGACCCATACGACCTTGGAATGAGTTGGATTATGTCCAAAAAGAAGGTTGATTATATAGGCAAGCGAGCCGTCGAGATTCGTCGCAGCGTAGAAAGTCCACGGCGTGAATTGGTTGGATTGCTCACCGACGATCCATCCCGGTTGGTGACAGAAGGTGCGCCGTTAACACCCAGCGGACGACTGGAAGCTTCTGAAGGGTTTGTTACCGCCTCGGTCTGGAGCGTGGCAAGTTCTCGGTCCGTAGCGCTGGCATTATTGACTAACGGCCGCAGCAGAATCGGACAAACGGCGCATATTCGACTAAAAGGTGAAATCGTACCCGCAACCATCACGCAGCCGTGCTTTTACGATGCCGACTCATTACGTATGAAGAATTAATATGATTTATTGCGTAAATATCGAGCGGCTTGAACTCTTTTGCGTGTTCGACCTCAAAGGGTCGAGAACAGATATTACCACCCTTCTCACTAAGCTTAAAATAGTACCGCCTGAGACCCCCAATACCGCAGCGATATTTGGAAACGTTGCGCTCTACTGGATAGGACCGCAGCATTGGATCCTACGAGCACCGCAAACTGAAGCGGACGCGCTCACTGTAGAGTTTCAAACTAGCGACATTAAGGAAGGAAATACTTCCATCGTCGAGGTATCCGATATGCTGCAATTTTTCTCAATTCGCGGGGCCGACGCAAGCGAAGTGATTGCAGTCTGTTGTACACTCGACACCCATTCAACGACATTCCCGCACAATGCGGTGACGTATACAGAAATATTCGAAACAAAGGCGTTGTTATCTCGCGATGCCTTTGCGGATGGTGAGGGCTTTCAAATTGCGGTGGATCGAAGTTATGCAGACTTCATCGATGATAATCTGCACCGCATTCTTGGTGCGCCACTAGAAGTCAATCATGCTGGACGCGCTGCCGAGGCAAATAACCCCGAGCATGACAACCAGAAGCACCGCGATCACTGAGCGCTTAATTGTAACTGTACAACCGTAAAGAGGTGAATTAATGAAAACTACAAAAGATCCCGGTTTTTTGCAATCCCTGATCTGTTTCGGTGGCGTCATCGTGATAGTTATCGCGGGGTTGTTGTGGCTAGGCATCAGTCTGCATAGCCTGCTATTGATCGCCCTCGTCTGGGTTGCGATTCACTCTGCAGCTTTAGGCTTTAGCTTTGTGGCGATCAAGTCCGCGATGGTCTCCGGTATCGAGAAGGGCCTGGGTGCGATGTTTATCTTTTTTCTAATTGGCGTTCTGATCGCTGCATTTATTGAGAGTGGTACGATTGGCGGTCTAATCTACTACGGTATCGACATACTACATCCTACCGTCTTTTTACCAGCCGGTTTGGTGCTGTGCAGTCTCATGTCAGTCGCGACGGGTACCGCTTGGGGAACGATAGGTACGATTGGGGTAGTTCTCATGGGACTTGGCGAGGCGCTCGGCATTCCCCTACCACTGGTCGCGGGCATGGTTGTATCCGGCGCGACTTTTGGAGACAAGATGTCGCCCGTTTCAGATACCACAAACCTTGCCGCCATGAGCGGGGATACGGACCTTTACTCACACATAAAATCGATGATGTACACCACCGTGCCTACCTACACCATCTGCCTAATTTTATTCACGCTCGCCGGTCTGAATTACAGCGGTCAAACACTGTCGGCGCAGGAGTTGGTGCAACTAAAACACTTCCTTGCAATCGAGTTCACCATCAACCCGCTCACTCTACTACCCTTGCTGGTACTGCTTGTTCTTAGCATAAAAAAAATGCCAGCTGAAATTAGCATGTTAGCCAGCGTCGCTACTGCAGCCGTATTAGGCGTCGTGATGCAAGATCGAACGGCTGCGGAGGTGCTCAATAGCCTGAACGGGGGTTATGTCGCGAATACGGGGCTCGAGCGTCTTGATGTACTCCTGACCCGAGGCGGTATTCAAAGTATGATGTGGACAATGTCCCTCGCGCTAATCGCGTTATCACTCGGTGGTATTCTCGATCACGCAGGCTTTGTTAGGGTACTGCTCAGCGGCCTACTATTAAGGATTAAACGCGCCGCAAGCTTGGTGGCGACCACGATTGGTGGTTGTATCATCGCCAATATGAGTATGGGCGAGGGGTATCTCTCCATCATATTTGGTGGGCAGGTTTTCAAAGACTCATTTAAAGAACAAAATCTCGAGAAACACATGTTGTCACGATGTCTGGAAGAAGGCGCGACTTGCACCACATCTATAATACCGTGGACAACTTCAGGCGCATTTATTACTGGAGCGCTCAGCATGTCACCGCTGGAATTTGCTCCATGGGCATTTTTTAACTACCTCAATCCGCTATTGTCTATTGTTCTTGCGTACTTGGGCTTTGGAGTATTCCGGAAAGCTCCACCCACCAGTACCCAATAGCTCGTGGCGCCTAAAACGGGTTGAACGATTACACAACGAATAGTTAAACACGACCTAATAGCACGGAGAACTAAATGAAATACAATAAGCTTAGCACCGGATTAATGTTTCTGGCGTCGACGATTTGTCAAACCGTAACGGCACAGGCTCCTGAGGATGGAAGTCCTCGGCTAGTTCAGCTTACCGAAAGTGTATATCGTGTTGTACACCGGCCCATGGCTGCAAACACTTCTGTTATCGTCACTGATGAAGGGCTCATCGTCATAGACTCTACCTGCCGTGGCCAAGGAAATGCGGAGTGGCTCAAACCTGAGCTGGATCGACGTTTCGACGTGCCGGTAAAATACGTTATCCTAAGCCATGATCACGAAGATCATATTTGTGGCCTGCAAATCTTCGACGACACAGCCACCACCATATCTCATACAAAGACGCGAAAGCACATTATTAGAGAAGGCCGAAATACCTCAATACCAGATATCGTCTTTGATCAAGAAATGGAGATTTATCTCGGCGGAAAGACTTTGTACCTCTATTACTTTGGCCATACGCACAGTAATAATCTTATACAAATTCACCTTCCGGAAGAACGGATTCTAATCGCACCCGACCTAGCCTGGGGAGGGACGGAGAAAGCTATCGTGTTTCCCGACTTTCGTGATGCGCATATAGAAAATTTAATCGATACACTTGGTATTTTAGCCAAGCTGGACGATGTCGATATTGTGGTGCCCGGGCATATGGGTCCAACCACACAAGAGAGCTTTCTTAATTTTCGAGACTATGTGTCGACTCTCCGCGATAGGGTTTTAGCGCAAATGATCCCCGGGGCGACGATTGAGGAGATTCTGGAAAGGGTAACAATGGAAGATTACGCCCACTACGAAAACTATGATTGGTGGCTTCATTCGAACGTGATTTCCATGTGGGACAACATGTACCGTTGGCGCGAACCGGGCTACAACGATACCCCAGGGAATTACCAGGACGCGTACCCAGTGGGTTTCCCAATCGGTGACTATGTGCACCCTGAATAGCCTGAACTGAGAATCCTTTACTGACAAAGGTTATGTGAGAAACTTAATCGCATATCGAGATAGCATCACTAAAGCGATCAACTTTAATCGCGCGTTTATAGTAAGTAGCGAATCAGAAACGTTTATCTATACGGCGTGATCGCCATTCCACAAATATTGGCCGGCGTAGGCTACCTTGTTTACTCCTGGTACCAAGACAAAAATACTAACGATAACATCGGCCATATGGTGCATCTAACAGGCGCCATTTGGGGATTTCTGTTTACTGGGTTTATAAATTTCGGCCTATTGTCTCGATTCATAGAAAAAACACTTGAAGGCCCTAGCTGGTTATAGTTTCTGAATCACTTTACTATAAGTTGGTATGGTGTGTTCAATTCATTATTAGCAGCCTTTATATTTGTTTGAATTGATTGCGAATCAGTAATTTTGCTACTGTAACAAACCAATATTGGCTAAGGTCTATGTAGTGGAAATACCGGCTTTGACCGGTGGGGAGATAATTAATGATCAAACGAAATACCAGCCTTGGAAGCAATAAAATTCTACCTTCCGAGATTACACCGCACAGTACCTACTTGAATAGACGCGAATTGCTTCGCGCATCAGCTGCCGCGACAGCAGTAATAGCCTTCCCCGCTCAAGCCGCAACGCTACCAACTCAGCGTAGAGCAAAACTTAAAGGCGTTATTGAAAGTCCTCTGTCGACCAGCGCCACTGCTAATTCATACGATGCTATTACAAACTACAATAACTTTTATGAATTTGGCACTGGCAAAGCGGACCCTGCTAAGAATGCTCAAGACTTTCAAACCAGACCCTGGAGCTTAAGTATTACTGGCGAAGCCGAACAAATAGGCACTTTTAATCTTGAAGATTTTATTAATCCGCACGTATTAGAAGAACGAATATACCGACTTCGCTGCGTAGAAGCCTGGTCAATGGTTGTTCCCTGGGTCGGTATTCCCCTCGCCGATGTCCTCAAACGTTACAAACCTACGTCTAATGCCAAGTACGTCGGTTTCGAAACCCTCAATGATCCCGAGCAAATGCCGGGGCAGCGCCGCCGGATTTTACAATGGCCATACCTCGAAGGTCTAACAATGGCCGAAGCGATGCACCCTTTAACCATCCTGGCTGTTGGCTTGTACGGAGAACTTCTACCTAATCAAAATGGTGCACCGCTAAGGTTAGTAGTACCTTGGAAATACGGCTTCAAGAGCATCAAGTCTATTGTTGGCATTGATTTCTCTTCAACACAACCCAAAACATCGTGGAATATTTCGGCGCCACGCGAATACGGTTTCTACGCTAACGTAAACCCGGAGGTCAATCATCCACGCTGGAGTCAGGCGCGCGAACGCCCAATTGGTGAAGGGTCTTTCGCATCGAAAGTAGATACTCTGCCATTCAATGGTTACGCCGACCAGGTAGCCGATCTATACAATGGATTAAATCTTAGGCGCAACTTCTAGATTTGATTTCCAGGTGCTATTGATAAGTGTAAGAACCCCACAGAATCGCTCTGTAAATCATGCTACAAATACTTAACGCCGGAGGCGTGGTTGGACTGCGCCAACTTCCCATAGTTGCTGTACGACGAGTAGTTAAACCAATTGTATTTTTTATTTGCCTGATTCCATTATTAATTGCGGTCGCACGAATTTTCGGACTATTCGAAAATTATATTGGTGGGCTCGGCATTAACCCTATAGAAAGCCTAATGGACCACTTAGGGCAATGGGGCTTAAGATTTATTCTTATCGCTCTTACCGTTACACCGCTACAAAAGTTAATGCGTATACCATGGTTTGGGCAGTTCCGGCGCATCCTCGGGCTGTTCGCCTTCACTTATATATTGTCGCATTTTTTAGTTTACCTCCTCCTTGATCAAGGTCTTGCCCTAAAATATATAGTCGAGGATGTACTTGAGCGGCAATTTATTACGCTAGGCATGATATCGCTGATACTTCTAACTGCGATGGCAGCAACTTCTACAAATACCATGCGTCGTAGACTCAAGGGAAATTGGCAGCGAATTCATTACGGTGCTTACATTGTAGCTATCTTAGGTGTATGGCATTACTGGTGGCAGGTAAAAAAAGATATTACTGAACCCGCAATATACGCCTTTGTAGTGTTTCTATTACTAGGTAGTCGAATTGCTTTCAAGTTATCGCAAAAAAAATAGTGAATGTTTAGTAAAAAAATTTGTACGCATAATCGAAGCAGCTACCGAACGAAAAGGCGGTGAAGCAGCATTGGCTGCTGTATTAAGCCCCGTCATATCCAGCAAAAAGTTAGCTCAAATGATCGATTTCTATTACAGATGACGCGTTGTATGTTTCACACGGGATATGAGCTACCCCATTAGAAGCCCACATATGAGTAGCCAAAATTTATACGTAGAGGTTGATACTTTAATCTGGGTTAAAGTAGGGCACTTAGTATAAAAATTATTTTTCCATTATTGAAGAGTATTTATTTGAGGAGGTCTATCTACAAGAAACATCGGCTTTAAATGGCTTACGCATCAACACCATCAAAGCGATAACAGGTTTTGAATATTCGCTCCTTAAAAACCCTTCGTCAATATCTAAAACTTCCAAGCCCGTGTCCGTTGCTATTTCTTCAATATGACGCTGTGTATGAGAATAGCGGCCTGAATCAGAAAGACGAAATGGATATAAATCTCCCTTTTCTACTGATACCAGCATCCACCCGCCCGGATTTAGATGCTGGTTTGCAGGGCGTATAATTTGGCCTAAGTCCCCAAAATAAATGCATGCATCACAAGCCACGATCAAGTCAAAAGAGCTTTTGTTGTTTGCCAACCATTCGGTTATTTCGGCGCACTCCAATATATCGTAAATGCCTGTAGTTTCGGCCTTCTTCAACATCTCGGCTGAAAGATCTATACCTGTCAGTGACTCGGATCTAGACTTCAACGGCGCGCCGGATAAGCCCGTACCGCAACCCATATCTAAAACATTCAACCCGTCGGTATCATCTAAAAATTGATCTAGTAGACTACCAACTCGCTCCGGACCGTTATACCCCAACTCATCACGCATGTTATCTTCGTAAAAAGAAGCAAAACGTGTATAGACTTGCTGTATATACTCATCAGGAGCCCGCTCGGGCGGAGACTCATCTCTAAGCGCCACTACGATTAGTGATATCTCAGCATCGTAAGGCTTCAATGTTAAATATTTCTCGTAAGCTTCGAGAGCTCTCTCACGGCGACCAACAATATGGGATATTTCACCTAAATAGCGCCAGTGTGTTGACGGTTCGGGTTGTAACTCAACCACGTATTCCTGACAAACATAAGATGCAAGATATTCCCCTTCTTCTCGAAGATCCCAGGCTAAATCTACGACTGTTTGTGCACTGGGATATTCATCTAAAAACTCGGCATCGATAGGTTTTACCCATCCATAATCGAGCGCTTGCTGGATCCAGGTAGTACATTCACCAGTGCTTTCTTGTAACTGAGCCAGCAAAAAACTGATTTCCTTCTGATTACGTGATCCGTCACATAGCTCGATGATAAGTGCAGCTGTTGGGTTATACCAATGCAATATACGAGACTCGATATCGAATGCATAATAGCCATCGTCGGCTGGCGCAAGCGCCAGCGTTGAGTTACGAATCAGGTGGTTTTGTTTCACGATAACTAGGGGGTGCCTTAAACACAATAAACGAAGAGCTGACAATTTACCCTTCGTTTATATACAC
>JAQWNC010000006.1 GCA_029246505.1 Arenicellaceae bacterium | reverse complement strand
ACCCGATTATTCCTGAAATCAACATTACGTAAATATCAAAATAATTCAGGTTCACTGCGAACGCGCCAATCATGCAGACCGGTAGGATCAGCGGCATGAGCACCGTTTTAGGAAGACTAAAGAGTTTGACGCAAGGTTTAATTAATGCGATCGCCATGCCATACATGAAAAAGTTGGCAATAATCAAGCCGATATAAATATAGAATATTAGTCCGGGATTTTCAGTCTGAATCAACGGTCCTACGACTACGTTCTTTAGCTCCAATGCGGCAAGAACCGCTGCCGCTGAGGCATTTCCGGGTACCCCAAGCGCTAGCGTGGGCAACATAGATCCTCCGACATTGGCGTTGTTGGCGACCTCTGAACACACGATTGCCTCGTAACTACCTTTACCCCATTTCTTCTGTTCCTCCGGGTCGGCGCGCCTGCGTCCAACGTCGTATGAGAAAAATGAAGCGACGTTGGCACCTGCTCCGGGTATAGCACCAATTACGGTGCCGATAATTCCTGATCTTAGGCTAGGGCGAATAAACTTTTTTAACGCGCTAAATGACGGCAGTATGCGACCTACTTCTGCCGGAATACCCGATGGGGATTTCTGTGGCAACACACGAAGAATCTCTGCCAAACCGAACAAGCCGATTAATACGGGGATAAAACTGATACCGTCATCCAAATTGTAGGAGCCGAAACTAAAACGGGAAACCCCGTGAATTGCATCTAGCCCCACGAATGACACTAGCAAGCCCAGCCACCCTGATATCCATCCTTTGAGGGGATCACCCATTGCGGACATTGAGCCACATATAGCAATACCCCAAAGTGATAGAAGAAACATTTCCCACGACCTGAATTGCAGTGCCAGAAACAGTACAGCGGGAATAAATGCGATGAGCAAAAGAATGCCGACCCAGTTTCCAATAAAAGATGCGGATATCGCGGTGCCAAGTGCCAGTCCTCCACGCCCTTGCTTAGCGAGCGCGTGGCCTTCAATCATCGTTGGTACGGCATCTGGTGTACCGGGTATATTAATTAAAACGGCGGAAATTGCGCCCCCAAAGACGCTGCCTGTGTATACACTGAGCATGAATATGATGGCAACGTGTTGTGACATTCCAACAGTCAGACCTATCAGCAAGGTCATAGCCATCGTGGTTGATAGTCCGGGCATCGCCCCCCAAAGAATACCTAGTGTTACGCCACCCAGACATGCCACCCAGAGCATGGGTGTGTTCGCAATAAACAAAAGTTGTTCCAGTACTTGCGGCCAGACTTCCATGTTTATTTGTTAAAATGACTCTGGCATGAGGATGCTAAATCCATAACGAAAAATGCTTGCCAACACCTCAATTATTAGCAGCGAGATAATGAAACATCGAACCAGTGACTTTTTCCAGAATAGCTTCAGAATCAAGGTAGTCACCAGAATAGAAATGATTTCATAGCCGCTAAGCTGAACTATAAATAGCCGAGTCGGTAGTCGAAAGTCAAAACTTATGATGTCTACTAGCACCACGTACGCGATCACAATTACAATTAATAGTATCGAACGACGCTCTAGTTCGTCGCTGAAATAGTTTTTAACGGCTAGCTTGAAAGCGGTTGTGAATTGCCGAGCGCCGCCGGTTTGCAACGATTTAAAACCGAGCAGTATCGCCATTAGCAATAGCGATACACTAATGATGAAAGGTAATAATCCAGGTGCGGTGAATACGTCGCCTGGTGAGTCGAGTTGGACGGACATGATCATAACGAAAACTGCCAGAGCACCAATCACACAGGCGCTGCCGAGATCCTGCGCCGGCGTAATCTGGCTGTCGAGGCTTTCTTCGCCAGTAAATTCCATAGCTTCGTTTGAGGTCTCTTCGGAGCCGAGGTGATTTGTCGTCGGTTCGCTCATTTGGGTAGGTTAAATCTTCTGTAGCGCATCCTTTTGCCTCCGGTTATTCGTCTTCTATACAAGGTTTAACAACAAACCTATCTATTCTGGAGTCATGGGTAGCTCTTGATAGCCCTCTGGTGGCCACCATTGACTGAAATTCTCAGGATCGGGTAATCCAAGCTCGGATGCAGTCTTGGCACCGGGAATTTTTAATCGTTCGAAACTAGCAGCCGAAACAGTTTCTAATTCTGCGGCGCGTCGGTCCGCGGCGTTGCCAACCATTACTTCGGCAACAAATGAGCGCTGCGCCATCATATTCTTAAACGTATCAGAATTTGCTGCGGTGATGAATGCGGCTTCAACCTGTCTGATAATCTCGTAAGGTGTGTCACGTCGAATCCCTAAATTGTATGTGCCATTAGGGGGCAATTGTTCCTGAACCGAGGGCAACATATCTGCTAGCGACGGCATAGTCTTTCCACTCTTGGTGGTGATTTCAGTTAATCCAGACTGCTGCAGAGGTATCAGCTTTCCAGTGTCGACAAACTGTATATGCTCATGAACGCCTCCTCCGGCAATATCAACTTCGCCGTTTAGCCCCGCTAGTGCAGCTCGTTGACCGCTGGCATAAGGCACGTACTTAAGCTCGATGCCGGCAGAGTGAGCGACTACGGCCGCCACCTCGTGCCATTGCCCTCCGGCACCAGACGTGGAGATAGTTAACTTCCCCGGGTTCGCCTTGGCAGCTGCGATGATATCGACAAAAGTTTTGTAGGGTGAATCGGGGCGCACGGCCCAACTGCCGAGCGCGGTTGCCGCCTGCATATAGTACCAGTCAGTCCATGATCGTGAGTCACCACCACCTCCAACACGAGAATATTTGTTGAAGCTTGATGTACCCAATAGCGTGTAGCCATCACTGGGCTTATTCATTACATAGCGGGTAGCCAGTGCGCCGGCAGCACCGGCTCGATTGACCACATTGATTCGCCAGCCTGTTGTAGCTGACATCTCGGTAGCGAGAGTACGTAGTACGGTATCTGTTCCGCCGCCGGGAGCATACATTACAACCAGTGTTATAGGACGTTCGGGCCAGGCAGCATTAGCGATACTAAATGATGCCATAAATATAGTTGCAAGCGCTAATCGAAATATACTAAGTGATCTAAATCGCAAGGATTTGAGCATAATTTTTTTAGCTTTGGGCACGGTTCTGAGTTTAATCAAAAATCGATGTCAATATGGTTTTGGCGAATGGCATTCTTGCAAGAACGGCCAAGCAGTGCAAGGTGAACCTAAATGCTCACGCAGACAACTAATGGTCGATAGTTTCGGACTACTGGTTTTTTTGATTGACAAAATTTCATCAGATACTATGGTGTGAACCACGTCCTAATCGACTAACTCTACTGATGGATAGCTTAACGAGTGATGATCTTATGAATACTTTTAAACGTATGTTCTCGCGAGGCCTGATTTTAGGGCTACTGGTTTTATTTTGCTCCTTCGCAGGTTCTGCTCAAGTCGCCGCAGAAACGATCGCGGTTATCGGAACCGGTAACGTTGGGGGTGCTTTGGGCCCGCAGTTTGCAAAGCTTGGCCACGATGTTATCTATGGCTCTCGTGAGCCTGAACGAGAGGATGTTCAGGCGTTAGTGTCGTCTTCCAGCGGCAATGCAGCAGCAATGCTCCCGGTCGAGGCAGCTGCCGCTGCCGATATAGTGGTGATAGCGACAAAGTGGGCCGATACGGAAGTAGCGCTCAAAAGTCTGGGCGATTTATCGGGTAAGATTATCCTTGATCCGACCAACGCTGTTCGTCGTGATGCTGCTGGCATACGTTATCACGATGTGGAAACCTCGACAGGCGAGATGATTCAGGGTTGGGCGCCGGATGCGATGGTGGTCAAGGCATTTAATACTTTAGGTTCAGCCACTATGGCAGATCCAGCTAGCGCAGGTGGGCCAATGTCTATTCCGATAGCGGGTAACGATGCATCAGCCAAAGCGAGGATCGCGAGTTTAGTGACCGGAATCGGTTTTGAAGTCGTCGATATGGGAGATATTACCGCTGCCCACGCAATAGAGCAGATGCTGATCGTGCGTGGCAATGCAGCTGTTTTAGGTTCACCATTCAATTATTATTTTCGCCCAGTTCCGCAAAACTAGCGCGGGTAATCTATTGGTAACTATGTTCTGATTATTTTCGTTTTAGCCCAGACATTTTTTCGAGTACTCGACAGACGCTGGCTGTGTCCAGCTTGTCCATACCTTGGCTTATAGCAGCATTGTAGATGTCTATCCCGGCATCAAACATTGGAGTAGAACAGCCAAGGCTATCGGCAAACTCGTCGATGATCTGCATATCTTTTTGCCAGACGTCCATTTTCATAGTGGCGTCATCATAATTGTCATTGACCATCATTAGGCCTCGCAATTCAAATATTCGAGAGTTGCCGGCACCTTCCTTCACCACATTGTAAATTGCTGCAGGATCGAGGCCAGCTTTCATCCCTAACACCATGGCTTCTGCGGTGGCTACATTGTGGATATGCACCAAATGATTTGCGATGAACTTCATTCGGCTGCCGTTACCAAAATCGCCAACATAGAAATGTGATCTCGCAAAGGCTTCGAATACTGGGGTAAGGGTTTCGGCAGCTGCTTTGCTGCCGCTGACATAGACCGACAAATCGCGGTTAACTGCCTGTGCGCCGGTGCCGCTGATTGGGCAATCAAGCAGAATCATATTGCTTTCGGCTAGGGTATCATGGGCTGATTGCTTATCTTCAAGCGGTAGAGTTGAACATTCAACGATGATCAGTCCGTCTCTGTTAGAGTCCTTGAGTCCGTTTTTACCTGTTATGACGTCACCAAAAGCCGTGACGCTTGGCATTGAGGTGATTATTACATCCGACTGGATAGCCACACCTTTTGGAGATAAGCCTGAAGCGCCTCCGAGTTTGACTAACTTTTGGACATTTGCATCCAGAATATCGTATCCGCAAACTTGAAAATCATTCGCTAATAGATTGCGGGCAAATGCCCCGCCCATAATGCCTAACCCGATGATGCCTACATTTAATGACATGTTGATTCCTGGCTTACTGTCACTTGCGTGATGCTGCGCCGCCAAGCGCTGGTTTGCCTATACGATCCCGGGGTGTGCCTAAAATATTTTCGAAAGCTAGCGCGACAGCGAGCAAGTTTTCTTCTGAATTTGCCCTAGCGATTAATTGCAGGCCGACTGGCATACCGGCTTTATCAAGTCCAACGGGAATGGTTACAGCGCAGAGATTCAGTGCGTTTGCCGCCATAGTGTTGCTTAGAGCGGCCATATTTTTTACCGAATAGGCTGCGGTATCAGCCACAACGTCAACTTTAGGTGGTGTTATCGGTACGGTTGGGACTGCAAGTACATCAACAGCGCTAAGGCGATCGCTGGCCAGTACCCAAAGTTTTTTCAATTGCTTGAGCGCTTTTTGATAATCAGACGAGCTCGTATCACGCCCGGTAGCCATGCGCGACGACACGTTTGGGTCCAGAGTGTCGATCCAGTCTGGTAGTTTTTTCGACAGGTGTTGGTATCCTTCTGATGCCGCAATCGTACCTTTAGCCATTACTCGAACAGCTTCATAAGCCTCCTGAAAATCGATATTTGTAATCTTCGCCCTCGCATCCGATAACTCGGCGATGGCATTTTCAACAACGTTTCCGATGTCGCTCTGGCATTGATCCCAAAAAAAATCCTTGGTGGTGGCGATGGTGATAGTGTTGATATCACGTGCGGAAATAGAACTAGTTTGTGAACATTGGGTATCGATGGACTCGAAAGCAAACACAAGGTCTGCAACTGACTTTGCCAAAATTCCGGGTGTATCAAAGGTGGTACTTAATGGCACGATTCCTTTGGTCGACCATCGGTTTAGAGTATTCTTGATCCCAACATTTCCGGTCATTGATGCTGGTATACGAACCGAGCCACCGGTATCCGTTCCTAGCGCGATTAGGGAGGAGCCTTCGATTAAACTGACACCTGCACCCGCGCTTGAACCGCCAGGTACCCGGTAATTTTTGGCATCCCAAGGATTTCTTGGGGTTCCCCAATGAGGATTTGTCCCGAGGCCGCCAAAAGCGAATTCAACTGTATGAGTTTTACCGGAGATAACGCACAACTGATCACGAATGGTACTTATAATTGGACCTTCGATCTCGTATTCTGCAGGCAATTGCTTTGGTGAACCTGCAAACACTGAGTAGCCTCGCACGCCGTAGAGGTCTTTAATAGAAATCGGGATACCTTGCAGTCCTCCAAGATGGATTCCTTTCTTAAAGGCAGCATCAGCTATGCTGGCTTGATCTTTAATTTTTTCTGGTTGCCAGTTTTTATATGCTTTAAACAGAGCATTCCACCGATTGTGGCAATCGATACTTTGTTCACCGAGTTCGATTGCCGAAAGTGAGCAGTCTTTTAGAGCAGTTGCGATTTCGGCAAGGGGCCGGTCTATCCAGTCAACCATGATGTATATTCAATATTGTTGTCGGCGGCGAGTCATTTTGTTCTGTTTTACTCGACTCGGTAAAATTGGCGACTTACACTAACATAAATCTATACGGTGGAGGTTAAGCGGTGGTGGAGCAGACCAGTAAGAAAGGATTGACTAAGGCGGATGTGGTCCGTAAGGGTAAACAGTTATGTAATTGGGGTAAATGGGGAAAGGACGATGAATTAGGTGTACTAAATTACATTATGCCAGAAGACATCATTGCAGCATCGAGATTGGTTAAAAAAGGTAAAGTTTTTCGCCTTGGGCTCGAGTTGGATGAAAATGGCCCGCAAAAAGGTTTGTTTGGTGGCCGTTACAACCCACTGCACCATATGTTAGCTACCGGTACGGATGCGGTTCAGGGGTTACAGGATTCGGTCACTGGTTTACGCTATGCCGACGATATAATTAATCTTCCGACTCAGGCGGCAAGCCAGTGGGATGCGCTTTCACATGTTTTTGCTGAAGATAAAATGTGGAATGGTTATCCGGCAACTTTGGTCGACTCCAGAGGTGCGCATAAGAATGGGATTGAAAAGTTTGCAAATAAAATGGTTGGTCGTGGCGTGTTGTTGGATGTGGCGAGGTATAAAAATAAAGGTCGCTTGGCGGATGGTTATGGCATCACTGTCAAGGATTTAGATAGGACGGCGGAATCACAAGGTGTAGAGGTGCGGCGTGGTGATTTCGTTATTGTTAATACCGGTCAGCAGGCCGATTGTCTGGATAAGGGTGAGTGGGGTGGATATGGCGGTGGCGATGCACCAGGTCTGGTATTTGATACTGTCGATTGGATTCATAAAAAGCAAATTGCGGGTATCTGTTCTGATACCTGGGGTATAGAAGTGCGCCCGAATGAAACTATAGATGGTACTAATCAGCCGTGGCATTGGGTGACGATTCCTTATATAGGCATCGTTCATGGTGAGATTTGGTATTTACGTGAATTAGTTGCCGATTGTGCTGAAGATAGAGTTTATGAATTCTTTCTATCAGCCCCGCCATTAGTGATTTCGCGTGGGACCGGTTCCCCAATTAACGCACAGGCGATTAAATAACTTAATTTGCAGGTTGCTTGTCTTAGGAATGCCTGGATTGACGTTGCGGTAGCCAGTTGGTTCTTTATCAACGCTGGTCTGATTGAATTGCTTGCGGTATTCCTATCAGCTAATATGAATTTCATGATTCGTCATTGAACCGAGGTTGGTGGCGATTGGATTCAGGGCCACGTAGATTATAGTTGATCATTAACAGGTTAATGAGGGGTAACAATGCGAGTAAATATATTCAGTAGAATTCTTGTGGGTTTGGTTGCAGCACAGGTATTGGTATCAGTAACATATGCTCAGGCTCCAGCATTGCGGCGCACGCCCGTTGATCAAGTTCCCGAGTGGACGATTGAACATATTAGTGGAGGTGCTTATCGGGCAACTACCAATGCCCACGGCACAGTGTTTGTGGTAACTTCAGAAGGCATCATCTTGGCGGATCCGTTGAGCTTGGAGTTTGCCACCTGGCTAAAAGGCGAGTTTGCTAGTCGATTTGGTGTGCCGGTCAAATATGTTGTTTATAGCCATTATCATTGGGATCATGCTTCTGGTGGAGAAGTTTTTGCGGATACGGCGCAGTTTGTTGGTCACGCAAATTTACCTGCGTACTTACAACTCCCATCCGAATCTACGACATTGTCGCAAGTTGTCGGGCAATATGAACCAGTCGCTGCGCTGGATGTAGATGGAAGTGGACTGGTTGAGTTGAGCGAGGTGCCCTTGGATGTGCAACGATTTCCCGGTTCAAAACAAAGCATTTTTGAAGGATTTGATGCTAACAAAGATCAAGTGCTCAGTGGAGCAGAAGTCGTACGTGGGCCGCTTAGCTACGTTTATCCGCCAAATATTACTTACACAGACGAAATTGAGATTAGCCTTGGCGGCCAACGGGTAAACCTGCTGTGGGTTGGAGATATGAATCACTCTAGCGATACCAGTTTGATTACCTTTCCAGACGATGATGTTATGCTGATCGTGGATTATATTTCGTTCAGACTTCCTAATCGTGAGATGGATTATGAACTTGGGAAATTCCAGGGATGGATGACAGCGATCCGGACAACAGAGGAAGAAGCAAAGAAATATAAGTTTGTTGCTACCGGACATGGCCCTGTGGGTACTTGGGAAGGGGTTACAGTATGGCGGGAGTATCTGGAGGAATTACGGGCTGAGGTGGAATCCAGAATTGCGGCAGGCCAGTCGTTAGCACAGATGCAGCAAAATATAAAAATGGAAAAATATAGCGAAATGGAGGGCTTCGACTGGGTAGACGAGAATGTTCTCGGTATGTATCATTTTTTAACTGACTAAAGCTGTAGCATTGAAGACTTCGGCATTATTTTCTATTTTTTAGTTAATTTCGGTGTTCGATACATGCTATCCAAGAGTTTCCCGATTCGCTGGGAAGCTGAAACTAGACAGCTTCGATAGTGGACGAAACTTTGCCAGGTTGTTGATCTGGTGATTTCAAATACCGTTGAGAATTTCGCATCTTGGTATTAATATTTTGCGGACTAGCCGTATAGTCTTTTGGGAAGGGTATTAATAAATATGACCTTCTAATGGGTTATATAAAATAATATTTCATAGTTGAGGAGCATGGAAGCAAGACATTATTAACAGAGCAAAATATTTGTAAGTATCTGAAATAGATGTATAATTATCTGCATTCAATCATTCTCGCCAACGTGGCTGGACGTAAGTTGGGAAGCTGATGTAAGGATAAGGTAATGCGCATAGGGAATAAAGGTGTTCATCGCCAGCGAGCTTGGGGTGACGACGACTATTTGGAGGGTTTATCCGAATGCTTATCTGAGCCAGGTAATGCTGTGGGGGATGTCTACGATACTCTGATATGCCACACCTGCCAGGAGGGACAGGTGTGTAAGGTATGGCACGCCGGTTTGGAACGTTTGATTCAAGTAGTGCTACTGTTTGATAAATATCGCTGTACATCATGCGGGATAACGCGCTGGAATTTTAATCATTTTAGAGGCTTTACAGCGAGCACTTTTGTGTTGTACGCCGTTTCCTGGACCCTTATTTTGTTTTTTGGGATAACCACTTTGGGGATACTATTAGATCGCCAAAGTGATACCCGCTCTGCGCCTCAATTTTCTACTGCAGATGATGCAGAGCCCACCGCAAGTGGTGTTCAGTATGGGAATACAGTCGCGGTAAGCAATAGTGAGGTAGTTCAAGGCACCGCTGGGTTAGTTATTGCTAGAGCAGCAGCTGGCGGTACAACGGCTGAAGAGTTGATCCCAGGGATTAACAATTTGACAACAGTATTCGCAGATCCTACTGACAAATCTGCGAGTCGATTTGATCAGATCGTAGATAACCCTTTGTCGAACACACTATTTGAACCGATGGATGAAGCACGAGAGGCCGTAGACAACGGGCAAAGAGAGGCAGGAGTAATATTGTTACCAGCAGCTTTTAGAATTACTTTTGTACCAGATAGGGCAACACCAGTTGAGCTCGCGGATCAGGGTTCGGACCATGATTTGGGGATAAACTCAGCTCTGCTTTCAGATCAAAATCTGATCGCAGATCATATAGAGTTAGATGTAGGCGCCGAAGTTATACAGGAAACCCCAGTAGACATTGCAATAGGTGATATTCAAATAATAGCTGTTGCGAATAATGCTGTGCTTGATCAATACATTAACACGGCAGCGTCTTCTAGCGATGCAGGTGTTGTTGAGTCTGCTCCATCTGCAATGGGGAGTGATATATCAGCTAACAAAGGATTGGAATTAGCAATTTCGGGTGATGGAAATACTTGGCTATTTGGGCAGCCCACAGCTGGCTTTACCGCGCAGTTGGGCAGTTTTAATAGCTTGGTTGCCGCTAATAATTTTGTGAGTGGAAATGACTTGGCTATTTCTAAAGCACATGTTCTCGAAACGGTAAGTAATGATAAGACGTGGTTTTATGTTCTTTACGATAGCTTTGAGTTACAAGGTGATGCAGAGGTGGCTGTGCATGGATTGGGGCTAAGCGAACCCTGGATTCGTAAATTTGGCGGGTTGCAAGCCAAGCGGTGTGCCACTTGGCAGAATAATGATGAAAATGCGTTCAACACACATTGCCGATAGTCGTTTGGCTATTTAAGTATTGTTAAAATGTCGGTAGTACTTCCGCATTGTCGTTACTATTGTTTTAATTTCCAATATCTTAAATTCGCCGATATGCTTACATCCCGGTCAGACAAACAGGTTCTCTCATGGTTGAAAATTCGCTTATTGTGCATATGTTTCCTTGCCTATCGGACAACTATGGATATTTGATTCATGATCTTGAAACCGGATTAACCGCGACAATTGATACCCCGGATGGCGACGAAATTAATCGTCAATTAGTTAAGCAGAATTGGCAATTAAGCCATATTTTGAATACGCACCACCATGCCGATCATGCTGGGGGTAACCAACAATTAAAACGACAGACTGGATGCGAAATAATTGGGCCACGTGCTGATGCCGCCCGAATACCGGGCATAGACGTGCAACTTAGTGATGGCGATAACTTTCAGTTCGGTCGATTTACAGCGACTGTGTATGACACCCCAGGTCATACGCGTGGGCATATTGTTTATCATTTTGCCGAGGAGCATATCGCGTTTGTTGGAGATACTTTATTTGCCTTGGGTTGTGGGCGATTATTTGAAGGTACACCAGCTCAAATGTGGAATTCCTTGCAAAAAATAATGCGATGGAATGACAATACTTTGATCTATTGTGCTCACGAGTACACACAGGCAAATGCTCGTTTTGCGATAACGGTTGAACCGGATAATCAGCGATTGCAACAACGAATGGATTGGATCGATCAGCAACGATACAAAAATCTTCCAACGGTTCCTTCTAGGTTAGGTGATGAGAGAGCAACTAACCCTTTCTTGCGGCCCGATAGCGAAAATTTGCAAAAAACAATCGGGCTAGAAGGGTCCGTAGTCGATGTTTTTGCTCGCACGCGTGAATTAAAAGATCAATTTCGCGGATAGTTCCCACCTGTATAGACAACTGATCACCGCGGGTCAGGGTTACATACGATTTTAGGCAGAGACATCTCTAAGAGATTGTAGTGGAGGTGTGGTAACTACCGGTAAGCTGCGCGCAATACCTAACAGCCCGATTATCCCGGCGCCTACGATTAAGGCCGCAGGCCACAATTCAGGATGAAGACGTGCGTCTAACTCAAAAGCCTGAACCTGTAGTACAGCAATAACGCCTTCAGCACACACTATGCCGGTCACAGCTGACAGAATTCCCAGACTTAAAAACTCCACTGAAAGAGATCCGATAATAAGCGTGCGTGAACTGCCAAGCGTACGTAATATGGCCGACTCATGTTTGCGCTGATCTAGTGAACTGCCGATCGTGGCAAACAAAACAAGTAGCCCACATGCCAGAATCATCCACACCATCAGTTCCAGTCCGCTAGATAGTCGTTCTATGAGCCCTCGAATTCGATTTAGGATCTCGTCGATTTGAATGGTAACGGCTGTGGGTAGTTGACGAGCCATGGCATTGGCAAATTCACCACGGTCATCGGGCAAATGGACACCGCTAATCCAAGTAGATGGGTATTCGTCGAGTGTACCGGGAGAAAAAATATAGAAAAAATTTGGAGTCATATTGTCCCAGTTAACCACACGTATACTCGCGATGGTCGCTGTTAGGGGCAGCCCGCCAATACTGAATTGTATTGTGTCCCCAGGCCCTACTCCTAGATCCCCGGCCATTTCTTCTTCTATCGATACATAACCCGCCTGTAAAGTTCCGGCTTTGGAGTTCCACCACTTCCCATCAATTATGGTGTTTCCATCAGGTAGATCTGCTGACCAGGTAAAATTTATCTCGCGATCACCATCTTCTATATCGTCCAATTCTTCGGGCGTTAGCCGTTTATTATTGACGTGGGAAAACCGTCCCCTAACCATAGGGTACCAAGAAATTTCAGAGGAGCCGTTGTATTCAATTAATAAATCTTTTGCGGTATCGAGATCGGGCTCTGCAACATTCATAATGAAATAGTTCGGTGCATCTACCGGGATCTGCTCTTTCCAGTCCTGAATCAAACTGGTTTGCAGTGCGACAATAATAGTTAACAGCATTATTGTCATTGAAAATGCCACTAGCTGCAGCAGGGTATGTGACTTTCTACGCCACAAATTGTTAAACCCAAGGCGCCAATAGCTGCCGCTCCAATGGCTAAATTTACGGCCTATGCCTAGTAGCGTAATTGATACCGTTCCGCAGATTATAGCCGCTGCGAGTGTGCCGCCTAGAAAAGTAACTGCGAAAATCGCACTGCTGTACCAAAAAACTAGTGCCCCAATCACTACTATACCAATAGTTATTCGAATCGAATTGGATGCTAACGCGCTAGGCAAATCGCGGCGTAACACTCGTAAAGGAGCTATTTTGGGCAGGTTCCATAAAGGAGGCAGTGCAAAGCCAATGATACTAATTAAGCCGGTTAACAATGCCAATATGAGGGGTTGAACGGTAGGTTCAGGTAAGTAAACCGAAAGCAACTCAGCGGCGATAGTGGCGAGTGAGAAGTGAATTAACCATCCCAAGGTTAGTCCTATTACACACGCTATAGCACCTAGAATCGATATTTGTAGCAATAACCAGGTTCTTACTGATTTGGCCGATTGGCCCCATGCTTTCATTAAAGCGATACGATCAGTCAACCGAGACGCATATTGCTGGCTCGCTAATGCTAGAGCGATACTTGCTAGGATAACTCCAATTGCACCGGCAAGAAGAAGGAAGTTCGTACCTCTATCAACTGCTCGGTTGAGTCTGTGTTCCGAATTAGCGGGCGTTCTTACTTCCTCATGAATGCTTCCGTTGGTATCAAACCAGGTTTGAAAGCCCTCAACTTGATTTGTTTCACCGGCGACCAGAAAACGATTACTCACACGACTTCCAGGCAGAATTAAACCAGTAGCCGATAGGTCTGCGATATTAATCATCACGTGACCATTGAACATTGAAAACCCGGTATCGGCATCGGGTTCATGACGTACAATTTCTGTTATTTCTAATTGGAGAGCTCCAATTTCAAGCAGGTCACCAATATCAATGTCTAGAAGAGACAATAACCGTAATTCAATCCACGCAGTTCCGGTGTTTGGAGTTCGCGTTGTGACTACCGCTTCACCGGTAATTAAGTCTTCTATTTCAAGCTTACCGCGTAAAGGATAGTTTTCGGATACTGCCTTGAGTTCTATGAGCGTACTGTTGTCACCTGCGTAAGCAATAGTGCGAAGCTCGGAGACGAAGGCTGTTTGTAGTTGAAGTTGGTTTGCTATATCTATAAGTTCAGGTCTGACACTTTGGCCACTACGGACGAGCAGGTCCGACGCAATAAACGTACCCAAATCACGTTCAAGACTTTGTTCTATCCGGTTTGCAAGTGTTGCAACCGCAGCGACAATCGCTACCGCGACGACTAAAGCTGAAAAAACCAAGTTGAGCTGTCCACCGCGCCAGTCTCGCCACAGCATGCGTATTGATGTTTTTACATCAGTAATCAGAGTGCTTCGGGGTTTCATGAGTTTTCGGTCACTTCTCCACTATCAATCATCAAGCGCGAGTCGCAGCGATCGGCTAAACGGTGTTCGTGAGTTACCAAAACCAGAGTGGTTTGCTGTTCTTTATTCATTTCGAACAGTAGATCAGAAATTTCCCCACCTGTTTTGCTATCTAGATTTCCGGTCGGTTCGTCAGCGAATAGCACTTTAGGCTCGCAGGCAAATGCTCGGGCAATAGCAACGCGTTGTTGTTCGCCCCCAGACATTTGTTTGGGGTAATGAGAAAGACGTTCTGCTAAACCAACTTTGCTCAAGTATTCTTTAGCCATTTCACTGGCGCGCTTACGGCCGGTGAGTTCTAGTGGCAATGAAACGTTTTCGATTGCCGATAATCCAGGTAGTAATTGAAATGTCTGGAAAACAAATCCGACAAATTTAGCGCGTATTTCAGCGCGCTGTTCCTCGTTCATATTCGTTATACAATAATCACTCAAGGTGATGCTTCCGGTAGAGGGTGTGTCGAGCCCAGCCAACAAGCCGAGTAGGGTCGATTTCCCTGCGCCAGATGGGCCAATAATTGCAAGGCTGTCACCATCGTTGACCGATAATGAAACGTGGTTGAGAATAGTGAGCTCACCGGTGGCTATAGGAAGAATTTTACTGACATTATCTGCGGTAATCATACGGCTAGAATTGGTAGGTTGAGTGAGGGTTGTATAGGGTGAGATGATATCAATAACTTGTGTAATAAAAATATGAAATTTGTAACTGTCTATTTCAGTGTGTTTTTTTTGGCGCTGACCGTAGCTGTATCACCCGCATATGCCAAACAGATTCTAGTTTTTGGCGATAGCCTAAGTTCAGGGTATGGTATTACAGAAGATGAAGGTTGGGTTGCTAAATTGGCGGATCTATTGGTAGCTGAGCACAAGGTCGCGAACGCCAGTGTGAGTGGGGAAGATACCGTAACGGGTCTTGCGCGGTTACCGGCTCTGTTGGAATTGAACGAGCCCGATCTGGTTATTATAGAGTTGGGGGGTAATGATGGCCTTAGAGCCTACCAGCTTGAAAAAACACGTGAGAACCTGGATAAAATGATTAGCTTGGCAAAAAAATCTGGTGCTAAGGTAGTGCTGGCGGGAATTCGCATTCCTCCAAATTACGGTCCAAGATATACGCAAGGTTTTGCTAATTTATTTCCTGAGTTAGCCCGTGAACAACAGGTAGCGTTTCTAAATATGTATATAGAAGATATCGTACTCGACTCTAACAAAATGCAAAGTGATGGAATACATCCTGCTGCAAATGCACAGCCGGAAATTGCAAACTACGTGCATGAGTTTTTACTTGAAGAGAACTTATTAAATGAGTAGCTCTAGTCTGTCTATGGATACCTAATATTCCTATACACTTTATACTCCAACTAATAGAGTTTCTCTCCCGAATTATTTCTAACTTATCGACCCTATAGAGGGTCTGTAGCGAAGGTCCCAATGGCTCAATACGTATATACAATGAACGGCGTAGGTAAAATAGTGCCGCCAAAGCGCGAGATTTTGAAAGATATTTCACTATCTTTTTTCCCAGGCGCCAAAATTGGTGTGCTTGGTCTAAATGGATCGGGGAAATCTACTTTGTTAAGAATCATGGCGGGATTGGATACCGATATTGTTGGTGAAGCCAGAGCGATGTCAGATATTAATGTTGGTTATTTACCACAGGAACCTGAGCTAAATGCCGGCAAAGATGTTCGTGGAAATGTTGAAGAGGGTTTAAGCGAACCATTAAATGCGCTGCGCGAATTAGATGCCGTCTTTGCGGCCTATGCTGAGCCAGACGCCGACTTCGATGCGTTGGCAAAAAAACAGGGCGAACTAGAAGGAATTGTTCAGGCGTGGGATGCACATAATATTCCTAACGCTTTAGAGCGAGCAGCGGATGCGTTGCGGTTACCGCCTTGGGATGCCTCGATTGATACACTGTCTGGAGGAGAAAAGCGTCGGGTTGCCTTGTGTCGATTGCTGCTATCCAAGCCGGATATGTTACTACTTGATGAGCCGACAAACCATTTGGATGCTGAATCTGTATTTTGGCTTGAACGGTTCTTAAAGGGATTTGAAGGTACCGTGGTTGCTGTGACGCATGACCGTTATTTTCTGGACAACGTTGCTGGCTGGATATTAGAGCTAGACCGTGGTCGAGGAATTCCGTTTGAGGGTAATTATTCAAGTTGGTTGGAACAGCGTGCAAAGCGTCTGGAACATGAAGATAAATTGGAAACGTCTAGATTAAAAGCTGTTCAGCAAGAACTTGAATGGGTGCGAACTAATCCAAAAGGCCGCCAATCAAAAAGCAAAGCCAGACTCGCGCGATTTGATGAGCTAAATTCCAAAGATTACCAGCAGCGCAACGAAACTAATGAAATTTATATACCGCCGGGTGAGCGACTTGGAAATCAGGTCATCGATTTTCGCTCGGCTAGCAAGGCGTTTGGTGGACAGGTGCTGTTCAATAACTTGAGTTTCTCGGTTCCAGCAGGTGGAATTATCGGAATTATTGGAGGTAACGGCGCTGGTAAATCGACTTTGTTTCGTATGATTGCGGGTGAAGAAACTCCAGACGAAGGCACTGTGACTATTGGTGAAACTGTTCAAGTTGCCTACGTAGAGCAAGAGCGAGAAAAGCTTCCAAATGATAAGACAGTATGGGAGGCCGTATCCGGTAGTAGTGATTTAATTGAAGTCGGTGCTTATCAAATAAATTCACGGGCTTATGTTGGTCGGTTTAATTTTAAGGGGTCAGATCAACAGAAGCTTGTCGGGCAATTATCCGGCGGTGAGCGCGGTCGCTTACATTTGGCAAACACACTAAAACAAGGAGCCAATGTATTGCTACTCGATGAGCCTTCGAACGATCTTGACGTGGAGACATTGAGGGCATTAGAGGAAGCTATATTAGCGTTTCCAGGCACTGTTATGGTGATTTCACATGATCGATGGTTTCTTGACAGAGTTGCCAGCCATGTATTAGCTTTCGAGGGAAATAGCGAGGTGGTGTTTTATGAAGGAAACTTTACGGATTACCACGAAGACTTAAAGTACCGTAAAGGTGAGCAAGCTGAACCAAGCCGTATGCAGTATCGGAAGTTAGGCTAGTGAGTTACGACTCAGAAAATATATTTGCCAAGATATTACGCGGTGAAATTCTTAGTCATAAGGTGTATGAAGATGAGTATACCTTGGCTTTCATGGATATTATGCCACAGGCCACAGGGCACACTTTAGTAATCCCAAAGGAGCCTGCTAGAACGCTATTCGATCTTTCAGATACTGCTTGTACACACCTCATCCGCGCCGTTCAACGCGTGGGCGTCGCAGTTAAGCTTGCGATGAAAGCAGACGGGATTGTGGTTATGCAGTTGAACGGGATAGCCGCTGGGCAAACCGTCGATCACGTACACTTTCATGTGGTTCCCGGCTCCGTCCATGATTTCGGTAAGCACTCTGCCGAAGAAAATCAAGCTGGGGACTTGGCGCTATTAGCAGATAAGATTATTCAGTGTATGAGTTGAACAAGATTAATAGTCTAAGTTTTTTGCGACTATTTTGGTTACTAAAAATAGCTTCAAATTTGGATACTGGGTCCAGTGTGCAAGATCGAATCAGAATTTCAAAGGTTGAATATTTTATGCCACGGATTAGTGAACCTCTAAATGCACCGGGTAAGTCCAGTATCCGCCGAGATTGATTCTATGAGTTCTAACCTTTCTACAAAACGAACAGTGCGGTATTCTTTCCTAGCACCGCTTGGCGGTGTAAAATTTGGTTTTATATATCGAGTACGTAATTACTGCATTGCCTCTTGGTGTAACGCATTGTCATTTCCTTTAAAAGACTGCTCTAATTACTTCCACTTACGAAATGCAATATTGAATATATACTTGTCTATCACGTTACCTGACCCCAGAGATGCAATAAGTCAGCCTTGACTATATCTATGCAAGCTAACGAATAAAGTCGGTAGTTTGAAAATATATTCTTATGGACGTCTATTTTACCTTAGAGTAATAATAAATGTAATCGATTGGTACTAATTGCCTATCGCACGGGAAAATATCTAGTCAAGATCAATTAGGATATGGTTTATCATAATCACTAAATACTTAAACGGTTATATTCGTTAAGTGGTTATCAGCTTATCTCATGGGTTAGTTTATGGTTGATCGTGAAAAAGGCGCGCAAGATTTTCTTGCACGAATGGATAGTTTGGCCTCAATGCACGCTTTGCATCAGGATGCGTCAAATCGCCGCTACTATAGATTGATAGGGGCAGAGCAGCCATCACTGCTTATGGATTGTCCACCAGGTCTGGAGAGCCTGGCGCAGTTTGTCAAAGTGGCGGACTTTTTGTCTGATCTCGGCCTCGGTGTTCCCGCTATTTATGAATTTGACGAAGTCACAGGCTATGCCGTCATTGAAGACTTTGGTAGTGATACGTTTACTTCGCTATTGAATCAATCAGGTGACCTTCATGACAGCATTACCGATGATCTTTACCGAATGGCTATAGATACTCTGGTTTGTTTGCACATACAGGTAAAAGAGATCCCAAAAGATTATCCGGATTATTTGCCTGATCAAATGGCCGAGGCCGCATGCTTAATGTTGGATTGGTACGTTCCTAAACTAAGCGGTCAAACGGTTAGTTCCAATACCCGCGCGGCATATAAGAAGGCTTGGCTTGCTGTGTTATCTCGTGTTTCTGAAGATACTACTCTTGTTTTGAGGGACTACCATGTGGACAACCTAATGCTGCGTAAGAATCAGCAGGGAGTTTCGCGCTGCGGTGTGATCGATTTTCAGGATGCTGCTCGCGGTCCACGTATGTATGATTTAGCATCTCTGTTGGAAGATGCGAGGCGACCGGTCAGTAGGGCCTTAAAGGATTCCATGCAGCAATATTATGCTGCACAAATGGGTATAAAAATTAATGCTGAGTTTATCGAATCCTTCGTTAGTTTGGCCGGTCAACGCCATAGTAGGGTCGCAGGTGTATTTGTTCGTCTGGCTCAGCGAGATAAGCGTGAACACTATTTGCAACACCTCCCTTTAGTTATAAGTATGTTGGCAAATGCGGTTGATGCCCCGATTCTTGAGGAGCCCAGATCCATCCTAGATACACTATGTCCAACTTGGCGTGACCCCACGCCTTTGCTTGCTTGACGAAATAGGCTAGTTTTTTCAGTAAAGTTATAGTGCCAACTCTCGGATAGCGTTATCATAGCGGCGTTTTAGGGGGCTCTGAGTTTTCACGAGGAATCACCTGATATTATTTAAAAGTGTGAGTTTAGGGCGATTAATCAAAAGCCCGAATGGAGAATGAGTATGTTTAATCATCTTGATCTGCTTCCAGCAGACCCTATTTTAGGTTTATCGCAAGTATTCGCTAAAGATAAATGTTCCGACAAAGTTAATTTGTCGGTTGGGGTCTACCAGGATGATAGAGGCAATACTCCAGTGTTGGATATTGTTCGGCACGCTCAGGAAATCATGCTTGATGAGCAAACTAGCAAGGCCTATATTGCCCAAGCTGGAGATCCAGGGTTTTTGTCTGGGATGTCGGAACTTGTCCTTGGACCAATCGCGGCAAAATTAACTGTAAATAATCGCGTAGCAACGGTGCAAACTCCAGGTGGCTGTGGGGCCGTTCGAATCGCATCAGAAGTTATCAACAAGTGTAAGCCTGGCGGTAAGATTTGGATAAGTACACCAACCTGGGCAAATCATCAACCTTTGGTTGGTAGTGCAGGCTTAACTATTGCGGAATATCCGTACTATGACCGGAATACTAAAACAATTTTCTTTGATGAAATGATGGCTACATTGGGACAAGCTAGTAGAGGTGATGTAGTTTTGTTACATGCCTGCTGCCACAACCCGACTGGCGCTGATTTAAACACAGCTCAGTGGGATTCATTGGCCGAACTTTGTAAGGCTAATGACCTTTTGCCTTTTATCGATTTTGCTTACCAAGGATTTGGACAAGGCCTTCAAGAAGATGCCTATGGTGTTCGAAAGATGGCGGAAGAGCTCGACGAGCTCGTTGTTGCAGCAAGTTGTTCCAAGAATTTTGGGTTATATCGAGAACGGGTCGGAGCAATGATCTTTATTGGGAACACGAGCAATGCAACAGCTGCTGCCAAAAGCCATGCTCTTTCAGAGGCACGCCGCAGCTACACAATGGCGCCCTATCATGGCGCTGGGATTGTTGGCTACATATTGAACGATGCTAAACTGCGTGCTGACTGGGAAACTGAATTAGCAGATATGCGTGGGCGTATAAATGGTATGCGTAAACGATTATTTAATGGCTTGAATCAGGCACAATCCTCAACCGATTTTAGCTTTATAGGCAGTCAGTGGGGGATGTTCTCTTTTTTGGGCATCAATGTAGAGCAGGTGCTTGAGTTAAGGAATAAATACGGTATTTATATTCTTGAGTCTTCACGAATTAATGTGGCTGGCATTAGCGATAGCAATATTGACTACGTGGTAGAAAAAATTGCACAAGTGGCCAATTAATTAACGAGTTCTTTTCGCTAGCATCATGTCTCATAAATTTCTGATGGTCAGACCTTAGGAGAAGGTATGAATTCAGCTTTAATTACGAAACTAGGCGATGAGCTTTATCATGCGATGCGAACCCAGACCACGATTGAGCCGCTGAGCAAACGTGAACCGCATATTGTGGTTGCCAACTCTTACGCGATATCCAGACATATTCTGGCAAGAAGAGAACAAGATGGTGAAACAGTTGTCGGTATGAAAATTGGTTTGACCAGTCGTGCTGGGCAAAAGCAGCTGCGCGTTGACCGGCCAGATTATGGATTTTTGACTGATGCTATGGCATTTAATTCGGGTAGTGACGTGCCGATAAGTAGTCAATTGATTCAACCAAAAGCAGAAGGTGAGATTGTTTTTGTCCTTGCTGAAGATCTACATGGGCCGAACCTGACTGCCGGTGATGTAATACGTGCTACCAAGGGTGTAACCGCTGGTTTCGAAATAGCTGATTCTCGCATTGTTGATTGGCGTAATGCGTATGAAGATACCGTGGCTGATAACGCATCGTGTGGACTGTACGTGCTGAGCGACAAGTTGATTCCGATAGAGGGGGTTGATTTGGTTAACTGCAGTATGGAATTAACAAGGAATGGTGAGGTAGCAAGTATCGCGAACGGTCCTGGTAGCACTGCGCTAGGTTCACCTGTGAATGTGGTTGTATGGCTGGCGAATGCTTTAAGTCAATATGGGGCGGGCTTAAATGCTGGCGACGTAATTCTGTCTGGTTCACTGGGGCCAACAGTACCTGCTGCTGTTGGAGATCAGCTTAGCCTAGCTATTGGGGGGATAGGAGAGGCATCGCTAAGATTTGTGTAGTAGATTTAATGGTACTGGATGCCCAGCTCATGGTGTAGTTAGATCTGGCTATCGAGTCTCTTTGGGTACTAAATCATGGCAAATGACGTGTTTTAACCTGAAGTATCTTTGTTGGTTAAATTTGGTTCTAAAATATAATTTAGTAACTTTTCAATAACTATGAGGTAGTAAAGATGAGAGTATTGATGCGTACAAATAGACTTATTGCTTTTTTAGTACTGATGACACTAACCCCATCAGTATTGCTTGCACAACAAGATTTACCTAAAGATGGAGATGACCGTCCACTTCTCGGTGAGCTACCTCATTTTCCGTTGGAAAAATATTTCCTACATCCTGAAGGTGTAACTGTCGAGACCTATTTGCAAGATCTAGACGTTGTCTGGGGATTAGAGTTCGCGCCTGACGGACGCTTATTTGTTAATGAAAAAGCTGGTCGAATTCGTATCGTTAGTCCAGGTGGCGAGATGGACCCTACGCCCTGGGCGACTATTAGCGATGTAACGGCAGAACTACGTGAGCATGGTCTTTTTGGTTTGGCTTTGCATCCTCAATTTTCTGAACAGCCATGGGTATATGTGATGTATTCGTACGTTAGTGGCGAAGACCGAACTGCAAATCGTGTTGTCCGGTTTCGTGAGGTTGATGGCCGAGGAGTTGATCGCCAAATTATCCTCGACGATATTCCCGGTGCTGTCACGCATAATGGTGGTCGTCTCCATTTTGGGCCGGATGGAATGTTGTATGTCGCTACCGGAGATGCACGTGATCGAAGACGAGCCCAGGATTTAAATAATTTGGGTGGTAGTATTCTTCGACTGACACCGGAAGGAGAAGTTCCTGCTGACAATCCATGGCCTGGAAATCCTATTTGGGCATCCGGTTTTCGTAACATTATGGGAATGGCTTTCCGACCCGGTGACGGAACATTTTTTGGCGCCGATCATGGGCCAACGGTCGAGTGGGAGCCTAGAATTGGAGCGTATGACGAACTGAATATCATCGAGAAGGGAGCGAATTATGGGTGGCCTGTTGTAGTAGGCGCACCTGCGGTAGAGGGTTTTGTTGATCCTATATTGTCTTGGATTCCATCTGTACCTCCCGGAGATCTGGTATTTCATAACCATGATTTGTTTTTGAGTGCGCTATGGTCTGAAGCCTTGGTACGAGTCCAATTTGATGATCCAGATAGCCCAAACCGTGTAACCGGTGTTGAGCGCTGGTTCAATACTCAGGTCTGGCGAGATGGGGTTCTTCCAGAGTCTACTTACGGCCGATTGCGGGCATTAGCGGTTGGGCCGGATGGTGCTTTATATCTGGGAACGACCAATCGTGATGGGCGGCTTGACTCCCGTCCAGGTGATGACAAGATCTTACGAATCGTTATTGAAGAAGGGCGATAATATTCTAGGTCAAGTCTAAAATCAGATAACATTTAAGCTCCCGATTGCTGGTATTTGCGCCACTGTATTTAGTGGCGCATTATTTTTCAACTGTATTAGCTGAACTGGTTAGCAATTTGAGATGGCAGAGCTCTTTGATCTGTTAATATGTTTGCTGTTCAGTTTAGCTGCCAACAGATGAGTGATATGAATCGATTAGCACATAGGTGTTACGTATTAGCGGCTATTATTTTGGCCCAAGTGGTTTTTTTTATTGTTCCAGTAGCTGCCCACCATTCTATTGCTGTTCATTACGACATGAGCAATATTCAAGAGGTGACTGGTACTTTGGTTTCGGTGAATTTTCGTAACCCCCATACAACTTTGGAATTTACCGTTGAGAATGAATTAGGGGAATTGGATACCTGGCATGGAGAAGCTGGTGCGTTAAACGCCATCAGCCGAGATGGGGTAACCGCAGATTTATTTCAACAAGGTGACCATATTACGTTAACTGGTCCGGTGTCACGGTTTGGCCGTAAAGAAATGATTGCAATAGCAGTAGATCATAAAGATCAACGCTACTTCTTGTTTGCGCCAATCGCCAAGTTAATGCAGATGAAGGTCATAGATAGCACTAATGCTGGCACAGTTTTGAGTTCGGGTGGAAATGAGGTTGTACCCGTTAATGCACCAAATATATTTCGGGTTTGGACTCCAATAGATTTTCCCGCAACGGCGATACACCCGCTTGATCTATCCTTGACCGAGAGTGCAAAACAGGCAGCACAGAACTATGATGAAATAGTGGATGATCTTGCTGTAAAGTGTATTGCACCAGGTATGCCAAGCATGTTGGATAATCCCTATCCCGTTCAATTTGTTGATCAGGGTGATCAGATTATAGTGCGGTATGAGGAGTGGGGTGCTGAGCGTATTGTCTATATGACGGAAGGCAGCAAACAAACCGGTCCAACTAGCAAGTATGGCTATTCATTGGGCCGTTGGGAGGATGGTAGTCTGCTCATTAAAACCACTAATATCGACTACCCTTATTTCGACGATGGTGGTACACCGATGACGAAAGAAATGACGATTACTGAAAGGTATACCCTGAGATCGGATCAGTCCAGATTGGACTGGACGGCTACGTTTGATGATCCAGAGGTGTTTCTATCACCGGTTTCATTTGGAGGAAGCTTTGGTTGGGTGCTAGATACGCAGATACTTGAGTTTATTTGCAAGCTTGGGGAAGATTCTACGGAGTAAACTTGCATATGGTATTCGTGTTATGTGTAAGTTTCATATAATGGTGAAGAGAACAAAGATTGTATGGCGATGGCAATCGTTTAACAGCTTGGGCGGTGCCGAGGTGCATGAGATGATTGCGCTTAGAGAGTCGGTGTTCGTAGTAGAACAAATCTGCGCCTATCAAGAAGCAGATAAGTACGATTTGATCGCTCACCATTTATTTTCTCGCGATCAGGAGCATCGTCTAATTGCGTACGCACGTGTTCTGCCGCCAGGTACAAAACACCCCGAACCATCAATTGGTAGGGTAATAGTGGAACCATCCGCTAGAGGGAAGCAATTGGGTAAACAGACACTCAAACGTTGTATTGATTTTTGCACGGAGTATTACCCTCGTTACGATGTCCAACTATCCGCGCAGACTAGTGTGGTTGAATTTTATGGTGCGGAGGGTTTTGTATCTCGCGGTACGCCATACGATGATGCAGGTATCCAGCATCAGGATATGGTGCGCTTATGGAGTTGAGTTCCAAGGGCCAAGCAGATTATTACTTGGCGATTGTGGGCCTAATAGTTTGCGTTCTGTTTTGGGTGCTAAATCATTATGTTGGTAGATCTATGTATATAGAAATTTCGCCAATCGCATTGACCTTTTGGCGCTTGGTGATAGCTATGAGCTGGTGTGTTCTCGTAGGTTGGCGAGGGTTGCTAAAACACAAAGTGATAATATCGCAATATAAGTGGTTTTTAGCGCGCCAAGCCTTTTTAGGATTTGTCGTATTTAATTGTTTAGCTTATTTAGCGGCACATACCACTACGGTGGTGAATCTGAATCTTGTAAATGCAATGACACCTATTTTGATTTTTAGTCTGTCTGTGGTTTGGTTGGGGATTATTCCGAAACGGATGGAATGGCTTGGCCTTGGGCTTGCTTTTGCGGGGTTTATTATCGTAATTACTGTGGGTGAGCCTTTACGTATTTTAAATATGGACTTAAATCCTGGCGATTTATGGATGTTTGTGGCGGTTTTTTCCTGGTCGATTTATTCTGTATTGCATAAACGCTCGAGCTGTCGTTTGCCATTAGGAACGTCTCTATTGGTGCAAATTATTATGGCGGCGTTAATCATGATACCTTTATATTTGGTTGATTTTTTTCTAAATGGTGGTTTCCAAATAACACCTAAAATCACACTGGCACTTGCCTATGTCGGCATTTTTCCTTCGGTTGTTTCGATCTATCTTTGGAACCATGGTGTAAATGTACTAGGCCCTAATCTAACTTCAATGTTTTTATATTTGGCGCCTATCTTTGCAGCTGTCATTGGAGTGGTGCTATTGGGAGAGACTTTGGCCTGGCATCATATTGTTGGTGAAATCTTAATCGTGGCCGGGTTTTATTTTGCAATCTTTCATATATCTAGAAGCTCGCAGCCTAAGGCTAATGGATAAACAGGATGTGGTGGTTATTGGTGCTGGTGTTGTTGGACTAGCAATCGCACGGTTATTAGCTATGTATGGCCGAGATGTTTTGGTTGTAGAAAAAGCTGCCTCCTTTGGCACCGAAACCAGTAGTCGAAACTCAGAGGTAATACATTCTGGTATATATTATCCAGCGGGTTCCCTAAAAGCGCTAAGCTGCGTGCAAGGCGCAGCTGCATTGTATGAGTATTGTCAAATCAAATCGGTTCCTTTTCGTCGTATGGGTAAACTGATTATTGCCACTGAACCGGCGCAGGAAGATAGGCTACGGACATACTTAGCTCAAGGACAAAAAAACGGCGTTGAGGGCTTAGATATTATTGGTGCAGACGAGCTGTCAGTGAGAGAGCCAGATGTTAGAGGGGTGGCAGCCTTATGGTCTCCACATACCGGTATTCTTGATAGTCATCGCTATATGCTGTCTTTGATTAATGATTTAGAAAAATATGCTGGCCAGGTAGTCTATAGAACAGAAGTGGTGAGTGGGTGTAGCACGCATGTTGGAACCGAATTGCAAACTAGTGACGGCTACAAGTTTATTGCAAACACTGTGATCAATGCCGCTGGTTTGTCTGCTGGCGATGTTTCGCTAAGATTGGGAGTCGCTGCTGAAAGTACACCTATCATTCGGTATGCAAGAGGCCGATATTATCGGTATACAGGTAAATCAACATTTGCTCATCTTGTGTACCCATTGGCGACGAATGCTAGCTTAGGCGTTCACATCACTATGGATATGGGTGGCGAACTAAGATTTGGCCCTGACGTGGAATGGATTGAGCAGGTCGATTATTCGTTTGAGGGTAATGCAATTGATAGTTTTACTGCCTCCATTAAAAATTATTTTCCAGCTTTGCAAGAGGAATATCTGTGTGAAGGGTATACCGGGATTCGTCCAAAGGTTGTTGCCAAAGGGGACGAGGCTGGCGACTTTATTGTTCACAATCCAGAACAAACCGGTTGTCAGGGCGTCTACGCTTTATATGGTATTGAGTCACCCGGTCTCACTGCATCGTTAGCGCTGGCGAATTTTATTGCTAACTTAGTAGGCAAATAATATTTTTAGTCAAAACTATCTCTTGATCCAGATAGGGTGTTTCGTGATTAAAATAGTTGCTAGCAAAACTTACGCCTGGATGCCTACAAATAAGCTTAGCATTAGTTTGTCAGTTGAATTTATCGCGTCCAGGTCTTGGTAAGCATTTGTTTCTGTTAGGCGACGCAGCACTGGGATAGAATTCAGATTCTACTAAATACTTACGCCGCTAACCCCTACGACGAATAAGTTCTGAAGAGGGTAGGCATATGTGCACCTATAATGATGCTCGAAAGCTACGTCCAACATCTACTGATTGAATTTTCCGCACTGAGTCTTGTGTTGTTCACAGGCTCTGCATGCTGGTATTTATTGAGTTCTGTTAACGATACGGTGAAACGCTTTCGACCTGGACCGACAGTGCTGATTTTTGTAGGACTCTGGCTGATTTCTTGTCTTGGCATTATCGGTAGGCTGATTGGACCGCTAAATATTAGTTTGGTACCTTGGCTTGGGCTATTTTCGTTAGGAGTTTTCTGCTTTTTTGGCTGGGTAAAACATAAAAAGGAATTACCCCAGTTGCTAAGTTCAAAGGACATACAAAATTTAGCGCTGGTTTGTGTACTACTGATTCCTTTTAATACTGGCGAATGGGGTTGGGATGCAGGGCTTTATCATATTAGTAAAGGCCTACACTTTTTACAGACTGAAAATATTACTGGCTTAGCGCTACTGAATACTCGCTTTGGTTTTAACCCCTTAACAGATATTTGGCATACACTATTTTTGTCTGCGGGAGTAGGGAATTTCGCATTCTATGTGCTGAATGATATTGTCTTAGCGATTTTTGCTTTATTTCTACTGGAGACCTTTTCAAAATCGGACTCCCGCATTTGCTTCTGTACCCTACTAACTTTTTCCGTACTGTTTATAGTTGATGGTGGGACAATGATCTTTCTTGATAGAGGGGTCCCTGATTTTACCTCTTTTGCTCTCACTTCTATGGCATATATTTGCCTATTTATACTAGTTTTATCGACTAGTGATGAGGGTATAAGTATTGATGAGAGGCTCAGGATTTTTATTGTGGGTGGGTTAATAGCCTTATTTACGTGCACAATAAAAGTGAGTTCTGCCCCTTTGTTTTTATTTTTTATTTTTTGGTGGCTATCGCAATTTTTACGTAAAGAATTTATTAGGAGTGGCTTAGTTATATTTTTATTTTGCGGGTTGTTGGGCACTCTTTGGCTGTATACCAATTATTTAGTATCTGGTTGCTGGCTCTACCCGGCTGACTTTACTTGTCCTTTGCTAGACCAGCCACAAGCTCTTACTCGGGGAGCTGCTCAATATGAGTTAAGAATTATTCTTAACCACGCACGCGTACCAATAGATGATCCACCTGGAGTATTTCTTGCTTTAGGCCAGATGCCGGATTGGTATTTAACTTGGTGGTCTGTTAACAAAAGCTCGCCATATACATTAGGAATTATTATTGGGGCCTGCGGTAGCACACTATTGTTATTAATAGGTCTATTCCGACGTACTCCACGTTTAGACAGATATATTATACTTTGGTGTTTTTTAGCGCTGCATACTTTTTATTGGTGGACGGTTGCTCCAGCGTTGCGTTATGCATTATTTTTACCGTTCATGTGGGTGATCCTTCTTGTGCTTTTATTCATTCTACTTTGTAAAGTCGATTTTTCGCGCTTACAGGCGGTGAAAAAATTACCTTTAATTTTGACAGCAGGATTATTTGTTGGGGTATTGGTGAGTAGCAAAATGTTTTCTCCCCCTCCCAAAGTACCGCAAGCGTCTTTTTATTCGAATAAAAGTGATGCTGGATTTTCTATTAACGTTGCTTATCCGGATATTCGTTGTTGGGATGGGCCATTACCGTGTACAAGTGGTTTCATTTTTGATTGGGGTACCCGCATCGATTATGACCCTGCGCGTGGTTACTTCATGCATCCTTCTTCGCAGTGATTTAGTTTTTGTAATATGTCTTCGATAAATTCGGTTATATATGGGGTAATAAAGTACAAGATTGTTAAATGAAAATAAAATGGATGTTGGTCACTATAATATTGGTACCGCTTGTGGCGGTCGTGTTAGATGGGGCAGGTGATTTTTTAAGCCTTGAATACCTTAAGCAGCAGCGAGCTGACTTTCACACAATGTATACAGAATCGCCGACTTTGGTCATTTTAGTATATTTTCTTATTTACTTATTGGTTGCAACTTTTTCTATACCAGGTGCGGCTGTTCTTACCATCGGGTCCGGTGCATTATTTGGTTTTTTTGTTGGGACGTTAATTAGCTCATTCGCGAGTTCAATAGGTGCTCTGCTAGCATTTTGGGTATTTCGATTACTCGCTCGAGACGTGACTCAAAAAAAGTTTTCTAGACAGCTAACTATTGTGAGGAAAGGAATTCAAGAAGATGGGGTGTTATATTTATTGGGCCTTCGCTTAGTTCCAGTATTCCCATTTTTTTTGGTTAATATTCTAATAGCGTTAACCTCGATGAGGTCCTGGACTTTTTATTTGGTGAGTCAGATAGGGATGCTGGCAGGAACGATGGTTTATGTTAACGCTGGGCTAAGGTTGGCTGATATTGATTCATTATCTGGAATTATTGAGCCTCAATTATTATTTGCATTTATATTGCTGGCCATATTTCCGATATTAGTCAAAAAAGTGATACGTAGTTTAAAGCGAAGAATTTAGAAAATGAAAAAAAAACCAACTTCTTTTGATGCTAATTTAATTGTGATAGGCGCGGGCTCCGCTGGCTTAGTAAGTAGTTATATCGCAGCAGCGGTCAAAGCTAAAGTCATATTGATAGAGCGACACAAGATGGGTGGTGACTGTCTAAATACGGGTTGTGTTCCCAGTAAAGCAATACTGCGGAGTGCAAAAATTGCTGAATATATGAGGCGTGCACCGGAGTTCGGCTTGACGCAGGTAAAGGTTGAACCTCGCTTTGAACAAGTGATGGCCCGAGTTAAACAGGTGATGGTTGATATTGAGCCCCACGATTCGGTTGATCGATATACTAGGTTAGGCGTTGATTGTATTGTGGGCGAAGCAAAAATCATCTCTCCTTGGAAGGTTCAGGTTGATAGCAAGTTGCTGACCGCCCGTGCGATCATAATCGCTAGTGGCGCGCGTCCTGTTGTGCCATCTATCGAAGGGTTAGCGGAAGCAGGATACCTAACTTCTGACTCTGTTTGGTCATTGACTAAATTACCTAAAAAATTTGTCGTACTTGGTGGGGGGGCAATTGGCTGTGAGCTGGGTCAAGCATTTTCACGGTTGGGTTCGGAGGTAACGATCGTAGAAAGGCTTGACCGATTATTGGTGAAAGAAGATATTGAAGTGGGCCAAGTTATTGAGCAATCGCTAATGAAGAGCGGTGTAAAGTGTTTGACAAAGCATGAGGCTACTCGTGTGATACAGGAAGGAGCCAGAAAAGTATTAGTATGTGTGGGGCCAAAAGGTGAAGTAGAAGTGCCGTTCAATAAAATATTAGTAACCGTTGGGCGAAGCGCAAATATAGAAAATACGGGTATAGAGGCTCTGGGAATAAAGACTCAAAGAAACGGAGCGATTAAGACAGATAAATATATGCGGACTTCGGTTAAGAGTATTTATGCCTGTGGCGATGTGGTAGGGCCATATCAGTTCACTCATGTTGCGGCACATCAGGCTTGGTACGCGAGTGTCAATGCTTTGTTTGGAACTTTTAAAAAATTTTCGGTAGATTACAGGGTGATTCCTTGGGCAATCTTTACTGACCCAGAGGTGGCTCACGTCGGACTGTCTGAGCAAGATGCAGAAGAACAGGCTGTGCCTTTTGAGATTAGCCGGTATGGGATCGATGGTTTGGATCGGGCGATAACTGATGGTGAGTCCTATGGCTTTGTGAAAGTTTTAACTGTGCCGGGCAAGGATAGGATTTTAGGGGTTACGATTGTTGGTCATCACGCTGCAGAGGTTCTTACAGAGTTTGTGTTAGCGATGAAGCATAATCTTGGATTAAGCGATATCTTATCAACGATTCATTTATACCCGAGCTTTGCAGAATCTAATAAGTATGCTGCTGGTGTGTGGAAAAGGGCACATCAGCCTGAGCGCTTATTAAATTGGGTACAACGATTTCATACCTGGCGTAGAGGTTAAAGGTGCCTACATTTGAAATTATTTTATCGAGGCTCCTTGCGATTATCCATAGAAATTATTGCTTCGACATAGACTTAAATTCAGTTAGTTTTCATCGAATAGGTGTAAGCTGACGAGACTTGCGCTATATGTAACGTGCTTTCATGTAGATAAATCTTACTTAATATGAGGGGATTCCAATGGTTGATTCAAAATCTGACAATCCATACGTTTGGCTGACTGCTGTCGTGTATATTATGAGCGCCTCATGGAGTTCGTCGACAATGGCTGAGCTCCCTAGAGTTGGTGCGGCCGTAAATAGCGCCATGCAGAAGTTTGACACTCAATCGGGTGTTGCTAGTCGGCCAAGTGCAAACTCAAACCGTACAAGCTCTGGTTTGGCGTCGTCTACTAGCCGTTCTATATCTATGCCTTTTAGTCGTGGAGGATCGGGGTTTTCTATGTCTAGTCACCAGACGCGTACAAGTAGTAATGGCAGAAACTTACGCAACAACTATTCAAATAACTACACTAACAATTATCGCTATAACTCAGGGCGAAATTATAGTTCCCGGAATAGTAGTTACTATGGAAGTAGGCGTTTAAGCTCAGGTACATTTTTTACAGATGGGTTTCTTCTAGGCAGTAGGCTAGGTAGCTATAACCTTTATGACCCTTACTATTATGGTAGTTATTCGAGTCGGTATTCGAACAGTAATTATAATAAAGGTTACAACATCAACCGACACAACAATATTTACCGTGGTAGTTATTATAACAACGGGTTCTCGACTAGTAGTACTCGTTATTATAGAAGCGCGCCAGTCGAGCCTACAGTCATCTATCGTGAAAAAATTGTCAGTGATGCGACAACTCGTGATGCTAAGGAGTCACATATGCTTAGGGGTCTCGAGGGTAACTGTTTTGAAATTACTTATAGTGCTAGTGGTCAAGAACTTCGATTGCAAGTGCCACCCGAACAATGCGAATGGTAGAAATAAGTTGTAATTGATATTACTTACTGCCGCCAAAAAATTAATAGATTGGCTATGCCGGAATTTCGTTTAATACAAACTCATAAAAAAGGCTCCTTTATTAAGGAGCCTTTTTTATGAGTTTGAGTAGAAAATTATATTACTTTTGAATAAGTATTTTTTGCACCCAGCCTCCGCCTTGGCCGCTTTCTATCAGCAAAAAGCCATCAGTTTCTTCACCCATGTAAACCAATTCTTCGGCTTTAGGGAGTTGTGAAATTACTGAGTTACTTGAGCTGGGTCCGGAATATAGTTTTAGATTATTAATTCTCGGGAACAAAGAATCCCCGGCATTATATGCGGCTCCAGATGATTGTTGACCCCCCGCAGCTACTTCCTGTTGTAGGGTTCCGACATTGCGATGCAAACTGGATTGCCCGCGTACGGCAACTACAACGCTGTTGTAATTATCTACTAGACTTGCTGCGATTACCTTTCCTTCAGAAGTGCTTTGATAGCCGCCAGCACTGATAGCGCCACCAGAGAATAGTCCAACACCTAAAGAAAGATCAGCCTTTTTTGCACTGCCTTCGGCAGCGGCCACTTGAACTCCAGTCCGAGTGTCAGAAACTAACATGCTAGTTTGGGCTTCCTTGAATTTTACGCCTCCAGCTATCGAACCTACCAGTCTTCCAGCATTGCCGAAAAGGCTTCCTACGGCACCACCTAAGGCACCACCAACGCCACCTGCATTGCCATCCGAGAACACCACTGACGGGGTGAGTACGAAATCAGCTGCAACCATTTGTCCGCCTCCCATACTTGATCCGCCTCGTAGCTCCCCTGAATCCATTAGTGCTCTTTCCTGTTGCATATTTGACATACCCTGGCCGCGTTCAACAACAATAAAGCAGTTAGACTGTTGGATCATCATGCGTATAATTCCAGTTGGAGATGATAGATTATAGCGAGAAAGTGCAGCGACTATTTGTGACTGGGGCTCAATAACGGCCATGGCACCCATAGGGGTGGCACATTTTTCTATACCATCAGCTCCGGTACTTCCGCCAGGGCCTGCAGTACCCTGCGCCTCACTACCTCCTTTACCTTTTTTCATGCTAAAAATTTGAGCATCAGCGGTTCCACTGCCAGAAATCATTACTACTACAACAACAGTTGCAACTAACATGCTTCTTAGAGTGCTTTTCTTGGTGTTATTATCCATTTATCCTCCGTTGGTTTGTTCTAGGTAGAATTCAATATTGCCCGTTAACTCTTAAAAGGTCAAAGGGTCAAGCTTCACTGTTATCGTTGGCATGATTTTCCTCATCTTCAGTATGTTGGTATAGGTGATAAAAAATTCATTTGACAGTTGTAAACGTAACCCCGCTAGCCGTATTTGACTCGCTACTCTCGTTTGCCAGGTAGAGTCTCTTTTGCGGTTTAGGTGTAAAATTAAATTCGATTAGGTCTATGTTAGAATCAAATCAAGATCTGAATTCAGGCTGTTTGCAGATTAAGCCCGGTATTAGTATCGCTGCGGAAAGCATTAGTATTCAGCAAATTCGTGCAACCGGCGCCGGCGGCCAAAATGTTAATAAGGTATCAAGCGCTGTCCACTTGCGGTTCGATATCGAGGCTTCGGGGTTACCCACGGCGGTTAAGAACAAACTGCGGACGATTCGCGATCGGCGTATTTTATCTAACGGTACGGTACTTATTAAAAGTAAGGAATACCGAACCTTTATTAGAAACCGTGAAGCCGCGTATGACCGGCTGCGTAAACTAGTATTGCTATCGCTACATGTGCCAAAAAGGCGAGTGCCTACCCACCCTAAAAAGTCTGCAGTGCGCAAGCGGCTCGACAGTAAATCAAAGCGTTCACAATTGAAGCGTGGACGTCGTGCAGTTTCGGATAATGATTGATTTCTAATTTATCTTTAAGTTTCATGGATTAATACTAAATTGCGTTGCAGCCGAATTCTAATCTTACCTAAAGTGTTTAGTGCCGTTTACCACTATATGGAGAGAGCATATCGGCGCGGTTAAATTTACAGTTTGCTGGAAAAACCTAAAGTATGAGCGAAGTACGTTAATAGGGGTCCGTTCAGGCTTTACTAGATGGTGGTTCGCCGTTAAGTTTTCGATATATAGTTACCGGAATGATGCCTAGTTTCCGAGCCGTATTCGTAACATTGCGCCCATTTGTGCGACGAACTTGAGATTAGCGGCATGTCTGCCGAATATATTGGTAAGCTAGCAGCTGTAGCTACTGAAAAAGGTTCGGAGGCGTAAAGCGTTGTTGAAATTGAGGTTTTTCAGAGCACTCGAATGTAGTTCCGTTTGTGTCTCATCGATCCATCGCCAAAGAATCTACAAATCTAGCCTAGGTTGTTGTTAGTTTGGCTATTTATCAGGCACTTGTAAATTCAATCGACAATTTTGATTGGGATACTCCGTCAGGCTCCCAGAATACAACCTTGGATGGTCGTGATTCGATGCCAAGGGAGACCGAACAGCAAACGCTGGTTACCGCACAGCCGGGTAAACTGTAGATTTATTGATAATAATCGTAGATATTTGTATGGCTACGATCTTTAGTAAGTCCGGTGCGTGAGGATGTGGCCGGTTTGGAAAATAGATGGACACAGGTACTCTCTGTAGTAGCGAATTTGAAATCTAAAACGCGTCCATTACTGAGCCTACGCGGGGAATATTAATATGACACGACATAGATAGGGCGACATCGCAAAATATTGCCTTTTAACGGGCCCTTAGCTTCGATGTATAAGTATCTATACTTAAGTAACTATTACTAAATAACTAAATAGATGCTTCGAAAAAGGTAATGCCGTGAAACATCCGTGTAGCAAAAAAGTACACACTTAGATGGAGGTAGTATTATTAGCAGCAGTGTTCTAGGAAACATCCCGCCAGCGCCGAACTTGAATAGTTAAAGTAACCAAGGCTGCTGATATTGCCAGGCCAATTAACACATCGACACGGCTTAGAGCTTCAGCAATGTTGCGCAACAAGTCGTTTGAGTCGCTAGTGCCTAGGGCGCTAATACCTAAAAGCTGATCCAGTCCGCTACCCTGGTTTCCAAACCCAAACGGTAGGCGCGATAACATATGGCCTCCCAGGTTTAGTTCAAATGGTAATAACAACTCAATCATTGAGAGGACTATAGGAATTGCAATTACAGTTATAAGCGGTGTTCTATTTGTCCATGATGAGCAGAACATTAACCAACATAGAAGTGGCAAGCTCCAAAGCATGGTGACTAATAATACTAATGCTAGGTTTAGCCAATATCTCCCCAAGCTGAGCAACCCTAAGAAGCCGCCCGTCCCATCAGTGCCTAATATGCTCTGCAGGATCAGAATCGTAATGTGAGCGCTAACTAAGGTTATCCAAAGAATGATAGGTATAACGATAACCGCTGTGACTAGTTTGAATAAGACTGTCTGGGTATCAGACACAGGTAACGAACGCCAAAATAAAATACTTCGATCTTTACGTTCCGTATAAAGGCAATCGAGCAAATAGAATGCAGCCAAAAAAACGAAAACAATAAACGCGACGGAATTTACTGTACCAAACGCGCTGCGTAATATTCCTCGTTGGAGGCCATCCGGAGCAAACTCGACATATTGAATTAAGTTACCAAATGCTAGGTTTCCAAGTACAACGATAAGATAGAACACGGCAGGCAGTTTAAACAGGCTGGTATGTTCCCATAATTCTCTCTTTAGCAGAATAAAGTAACGACTCATTGCACATTCCCGCCTCTATTTTTATCTATTTGATTGTAGGCTAAAAACAACTCGGTAAAACTGGGAGTCCTGGTTGCGCCAACAGAAGCGAGTGCATTAGCTGGAAGGTCTTTAAAAATCAATGTGCGCATAGCAGGTGTTTTATATTCGTAAATAAGCCCATCTGTAAAGCCGGCATTACTATCTGGGGCCATGTCAACTGCTATAAAATATTCGTTTAGGTCAGCAGTTGGAATATCTAGCGTGATCTTGCCACTATTAATAAACACCAGCCTAGTCAGTAAATCTTCGATTTCTTCGACCTGGTGAGTCGTGATGATTATGCTGTGTTGTGGGTCGAAAAAATTATTGATCAGGTTGTTATAAAAACTTGTACGGTGGACTATGTCCAGACCGAGCGTAGGTTCATCGAGCACTAGCAGATCAGCATCTACCCCGAGGATAAGTGCAAGGTGTAATTGAGCTTTCATACCTTTTGATAGCTGGCTTACTTTGTGGGCCAAAGTGATTTCTGTACTTTCGAGTGAGCGGTTCGCTTTAGCAAGATCAAACTCAGAATGCACTCCCTGCATGTACCCGAGTAGCCGCTTAACTGTGATCCATTCTGGAAGCGAGGCTACATCGGCTATATAGCTTACTTTTTCTAACATTTTTGCTCGCGAAGAAGTTGGCTTGTATCCCAATGTGCGGATATCCCCATCTACTCCTATCAGCCCAAGCACTGCTTTGAGTAAAGTTGATTTACCCGCCCCATTTGGACCTATTAACCCGACGATTTCGCCACCAGATATATTTAGGTTTACGTCCGCAAGTACCTGTTTGGACCCGTAGCTTTTTGACACATTGCTAACAGAAAGTAAGGTGCTGTTGCTCATTTGAGATTCTGCGTAGACATACCAGTCGTCAGCTTATCAGTTGGGGCGATATGCCGGAATACCTATGACACCAGTTCTTGTAGTGTTCGAATCGTATTTTAACTATTTGCAAAGAGAATAATATAGATCATTCGAACAGCGAGTACGCTAAGAAGAATTGAAAGCACTTGTTTAAATATTTTGTCATTCACTTTTGTACGCACGTGCGTTCCAGCCCACGAGCCAAGAACAACACCTAGAACCATACCCAGCATCAGCTTCCACCAAATCATGATATTGACGCCAAGTATGGCAAATGCTGCAAGTTTAGTGATGTGGGTAAAACTCATAAATAACGCAGTTGTCGTAACAATTTCATCCTTGTTTAAATTGCGGCGCATTAAGCTGACTTGACCAAGCGGGCCAGTAGCGCCACCTATCATACCTAGGCCGGTTTGCAATACGCCTATAGTGAAGAGTTCTCCCTTAAGTTTGCCTAGCCATTCGAATACCTGGGGAGTCCATACATTCATTAAAATAAACAAACCTATAAATAGTGAGATGTACTCAATATCAATTAGCTTTATAAATTGCACAGCTATTAAACCACCGACCACTGAGCCTATCGCAAACGCGCAGAAGTATTCCCAACGGATGGTATGCCAGGCAAATGCTGCTCGGCTGGCATTACTTGCTAGCTGAACTACTGAGTGGATCGGAATGATTACAGCTGCGGGTATAAATCCTGGCATAAGTGCGATCAGTAAAAGGCCACCACCAAGACCAATAATCGCCGTTAACATAGACGTGAGAAATGCGATAAGTGTGAAGCTTAATTCGAACATTTTGGGGTAAGGCCAGATTAGATGAATTCAGGAAATAGCTTGGACAACGATTGCTGATTTGCTTTACTGACACCTCGTTCAGTAATGATTCCAGTTACAAGCCTGGCAGGTGTTACATCGAAGGCATCGTTCCGCGTATTAGACCCATCGGGCATTACTTGTACTGTGCCTATTGTGCCATCGTCTAACTTACCTGAAATACGCGAAACCTCAAGACTGTCTCTTTGTTCAATCGGGATGTTTTTAAGGCCATCGGTAATAGTCCAATCAATTGAGGTAGAGGGCGCTGCCACATAAAATGGAATATCGTTGTCGTTAGCAGCAAGAGCTTTTAGATAGGTTCCAATTTTATTGCATACATCACCGTTCGCCGTCGTTCTGTCGGTTCCAACGATGCATATATCGACTTTTCCGTGCTGCATTAGATGTCCTCCAGCATTATCAACTATGACCGTGTTAGGGACGCCGTGCTGGTGTAACTCCCAGGCAGTTAGAAAATTTCCTTGATTGCGTGGTCTGGTTTCATCAACCCAAACGTGAACAGGAATTCCAGCATTGTGGGCTTTATATATTGGAGCTAGTGCTGTTCCCCAATCAACAGTGGCTAACCAGCCAGCGTTACAATGTGTGAGGATGTTAATTGCGGTGTCACTACCTTTAGATTTATACAAGTCTGTAATTAGCCTGCTGCCGTAATCACCAATCGCAGAGCATAGCCTGACGTCGTTATCTGTGATCTCCTGCGCTAAAGCATAGGCGATGACAGCGCGTTCTGGCGGTAGGGCAGGGCGTAACGCCGCTTCCATTTTCGCTAACGCCCACTGAAGATTTACTGCGGTTGGGCGTGTGGCACGTAATTGATCCTGCGCTTGTGCTAGTCCGTTGTCGGAATTATCGTCGAGCATCGCAAGCCACATTCCCCATGCGGTAGTCGCACCAATTAACGGTGCGCCGCGTACCAACATTTCGGTAATCGCGCTGGCGGTGTTATCAAGGCTGGCAAGTTTTACGATGACAAATTCAAACGGCAATCGCGTTTGGTCTATAATTTCAACGTACTCTTCAGTTTTTGAGGGCCAAATGGTTCGATATGCTTTGCCGTTAACTTTCATCAGACTTTTCTAAGGGTGTGTAGTATTTAGGGGTAAAACGTGGGGTGTAGAGACACATAAAGATTAACTCTTGTTCACCTGTATTGAGAATTCGTTGTGGAGTGTTTGGTGGGATTGATATGTTCATTCCCGTTAGGACCTCAAAGCCATCTTGAAAATCGAGTTCTACTTGTCCTTTTCCCGATTCCACTATATACCACTCATGTACGCTAACGGTATGCCATCGAGTTTTGTCTCCAATAGGTACCCGAGCTCTGGCGATTGATGATTCTGCTAGAGGATGATTTAATAATTCGTGTATAAAGTAGCCTTCTTCAATCCAATGCGGGTTATCTTGGCTTGATTGGGTGAGTAGGCCAAAAGGTATTTCACTCATCTTGATCCAATGTGCCTTTTTGTCGCGTGATAAAATCGCTATTATACGCGCGTCATTCTACTAAGGGCTTTTAAATGTCTGAATATCATACTCAAATCGAGACTGCCGCACACAGTGTAGAGAATCTGTTGAATGTAGGGTCAGGCGATGTGGCTGATACTGGCATTATTCTTGGTAGCGGATTAGGAGAATTAAGTGAACAGGTTGACGTAAAAGAGCGTATTGCCTACGGAGTACTTCCCGGATTCGTGCAGAGCAGTGCGCCTGGACATGCTGGCGAATTAATTTTCGGTAGCCATGATGAAAAGCGAGTAATCATTGCTAATGGGCGTCTTCATCCTTACGAGGGATGGTCAGCAAGGGACGTAGTTCGGCCAGTTTATCTAATGGCTCTTTTAGGAGTAAAAACGTTGATAGTTACTAACGCGTCTGGTGGCTTAAATTCCGATTATCAGCCTGGCGACGTAATGCTAATTACCGACCATATAAATCTGACTGGTATGAACCCCCTGATTGGTCCTAATGACGATGCAGTGGGACCTCGCTTTCCCGATTTGTCACGTGCTTATTCTCCTGAGCTTCGAGAATTTATCGTGAAATTAAGTCAGTCAATTAACACAGAGGTTCGACAGGGTGTGTATGTTGGTGTGCGTGGCCCTTCTCTGGAAACATCAGCTGAGCGGAGGTATTTGCGATCGATTGGGGCAGATGCTGTTGGCATGTCAACGGTGTTGGAAGTGATAGCAGCAAATCATTGTGGTTTGGAGGTTTTAGGGTTATCTGCAATTAGTAATGCCGCTACTGGTGGCCCAAATCAACAGCCAGATACGATTGAAGAGGTGTGGGCTAATGCCGCTATTGCAGGCGCTAGAATTTCTAAATTAATTGGCTCGTTGCTTACACAAAGTTAGGGTTATGAGCGGTTTTCCGGAGAATTAAAATGAAGAGTAGTTGGGATAGCAAAACTGCCCGAAAGTTCGTGGATGAATATGCGGATCAGCAAGTTAGTGAAGACATCGCATTACGAGTCTATACCTCCAGGCTATTAGGCAAGGACCCCCAATTGGTTATCCATGGCGGTGGCAATACTTCGGTTAAAACTATCGTTGATGATTTTATCGGTGATTCAACCGAAGTGCTTTGCGTAAAGGGTAGCGGCTGGGATCTTGATACCATTGAGCCAGCAGGTCTGCCGGCGGTTAGACTTAAACCCCTATTACGTATGCGCGAACGTGAGCATTTGAGCGACGAAGAGATGGTGAGTTTTCAGCGTCAAAATTTATTAGACCCAACGTCCCCCAATCCTTCGGTAGAAACTTTATTACACGCTTATTTACCGCATAAGTTTGTTGATCATACGCATGCTTGTGCGGTGTTGTCGCTAACAAACCAAGCCAATGGCATCGCGTATTGTGAAGACCTTTATGGTGATGATGTGTCGGTGGCTCCGTTCGTGATGCCTGGCTTCGAATTGTCGAAAGTCGTTGCCGACATTTGGGATGCAAGGCCTGATGTGCTTGGCATAGTGCTTTACAAACACGGCATTTTTACTTTTGGTGAGTCGGCTGAAGAGTCTTATGAAAGGATGATCGATTTGGTTGATCGAGCCGAGCAGCAGATCGCCAAATATAAACCAAAGGTATTTACTGCACGCGGATTACCAAACAATATCGCATCCAGCTCGGCAGTAGCACCAATTATTCGTGGCGCTTGCGCAGGTCGAACCGAAAAACATCGTCTGATTACAGAATTCCGTGATTCTGAGCAAATTCAGCAATGGGTTAATGGCAAAGATATTGCTGATTATGCGGTGCGAGGTGTGATTACCCCGGACCACATAATCCGTACAAAAAATAGACCTTTAATTTGCCCATTGCCAATCGCTGACCGTTTAGACGCATTTTCTAGCGAGGTTGATGAAGCCGTTGCCAAATATGTCGATGAATACGACGAGTACTTTAAAGCTAACAATGAAAGTTCAAATCCTCCTAAAACTAAATTAGATTCTTACCCAAGAGTTGTTTTGGTTCCCGGTGTTGGCATGTTTGCACTAGGAAAATCAAAAAAGGCTGCTTCTATTGCTGCGGACCTAGTGGAAGTTTCTATCGGTTGCATAGCTGGTACAGAACGAATCAGTCGCTATGAGGCTCTCCCAGATTCTGATCTTTTTGATATGGAGTATTGGTCATTGGAGCAAGCGAAGTTAGGTAAAAGCAAGCCGAAGCTGCTAGCCGGACAAGTTGCGGTGATTACCGGTGGAGTAGGAACTATCGGGCGAGCTACTGGACAATTATTTGCTGAGCAGGGCGCCGATGTAGTATTACTTGATTTAGACGGCTCAGCTGCTGAGCGAGTAGCGCTCGATATAGGTGCTGGTGTTCTAGGGTTGGCTTGTGATGTCAATAATGCTGAACAGATCCAGCAGGCGTTCGATCAGATTTGCCGAACTTTTGGAGGGCTGGATATTTTAGTGTCGAATGCTGGTGGTGCACCTGAGTCCTGGCAAGGTGCTGCGGCAGATTTGGATGAGACAGTACTACGTGAAAGTTTCGAATTAAATTTTTTTTCGCATCAGCGCATGGCGCAGCATGCGGTTCGAGTGATGAGGGCGCAAGGTACTGGCGGAGTACTGTTATTTAACGCATCTAAGCAAGCGGTGAATCCTGGTGAAAATTTTTGTGCTTATGGTTTGCCAAAAGCCGCAACGTTATTTTTATCACGGCAGTACGCGCTCGAGAACGGCCGCTATGGCATAAGGTCAAACGCTGTTAACGCTGATCGTATTCGTAGTGGGTTGTTAACGGATGAAATGGTTAGTGCTAGATCAAGTGCTCGCGGCGTGACTGAGGGCCAGTATTTGGCGGGGAATTTACTGGGGTTGGAAATTGAAGCAGCAGATGTGGCACAGGCATTTTTGCAACAAGTAGTAATGATGAAAACAACTGCGAATGTAACTACCGTTGATGGGGGTAATATTGCCGCGGCTTTGCGTTAGGTTTGAATGCACAGTTAAAACATTTTTCTATAAGCGTTAACGATAATCAGATCGTTATAATCTTGGTTTTGTGAAGTCGAGTAAGGTGAGCTGACGCGTAGTTGCCCCTAGTTAGTTTACCGATCGAATAGTTGCCTTTCCTTAACATTTTAAAAAAGCTTATGTTAGTCTCGCCTACAATAAAAAGATCTCAAAATACGTATGAATTTAGCCGCGGTAGAAAAACGAGAAATTAAGGCAACTGCGTTTTCTTTCTTGTTCGTATTTGCGCTAATGGCGGCGTACTACATAATGCGGCCGATTCGGGATGGGATGTCCAGTGATTGGAGCGATGTCGAGCTAAGCTGGCTTTGGACTGGCACAATGCTGGTTAGTTTTTTTGCCGTTTCAATCTATGGATGGGTTGTTTCGCGTATCGCTTTTCGCTTACTAGTTCCCAGCCTGTACGGATTTTTTGCGCTAACTTTTTTGTGTTTTTACGGTGCTAACTATCTACCAATAAATCCAGTTTTAGCCGATAAGGCATTCTATATATGGTTGAGTGTATTTAACCTTTTTCACGTGTCAGTTTTTTGGAGTTTTATGTCGGAGTTATTCGACCGAGAGCAGGCGCCGAGATTGTTTGGTTATATAGCTGCTGGCAGCAGCATTGGAGCGTTGGTCGGTCCATTAATTCCTCTGCTGTTTGCCAATAAGCTGGGTATGAATAATCTAATGCTACTAGCATCAGTGATGTTACTCATTCCAATTCCACTTATTCTTGCGTTAGAGAATATCAAATCTGGAAGACTCGGCATGGGTGTATTAAGACAGGATATTTCTCGTGGACAAACTATTGGCGGGAGTCCTTTGCAGGGATTTCGAACATTCATTGGGAGTCAGTATTTAATTGCTATTGCGGTATTTATCATTTTGTATGCATCCATTGGTTCGTTTGTATATTTTGAACTTAAAAACCTACTAGCTGGTTATGATATATCGCAGCGACTAAAAATTTGGGCAGGTATCGATCTAGCGGTGAATGCGCTCGCGATCTTGACAGCAATGTTGGCAACTAGTCGATTGACGGTACGATTTGGGTTAGGTGTTACTTTGGCGATGGTTCCGGTTATTGTTTCAGGAGGATTGTTTGCATTGGCAATTCTACCTTTAACCTGGATCGTAGTTGCACTACAGGTAGTTCGTCGCGCTGGAAACTATGCGATAACCCGGCCAGCTCGTGAAGTTTTGTTTACCGTAGTAGATCGAGAGTCGCGTTTTAAGGCTAAGCCAGTGATCGATATTCTGGTTTATCGTGGCGGTGACATGTTGAGCGGTTGGGCTTTTACCGGACTAACGCACGGTTTTGGTTTGGGTCTTGGCCCAGTTGCGATGATCGGCGGGTGTATTGCAATAATATGGGCTGTAGTTGGTTTAGCTTTGGGTAAAGTATTTTCACGCGATTTAGGTGCATATGAAAGTCGATTAGAGTATCAAATGCACACAGAAACGGTTCGATTTGAGGAGAAACGTTTGGGGTAGCGATCTAACAGGATGTTGGATGCCACCAAGTGTACGTCGTAAGAGCCCAGCCACCGGTGAGATGGGAAACACAACGTGAACCATTCGGGTGGTTTGTCGGAGAGTTGAGAAAGCGTTTTATCCCAAACACTTTTTCTCTATAGGGTGAAATCTCAACGTTACTTAAGATGGCTTGTGTAAACTTGACCCTTTATTACATGTAGGCTATGAGTCGACCAGTGATAACCGCCATCGTCCAAAACAGCATTGAACCCCCCGCAAGAATTAGCCCAAACGATGGAACCGCTTTCGCGGTATCCCAATTGCCGGCATCACGTTTTAAGACTTTTTGTAGGTACGCTATATTGAAGCAACCAAAGATAATAAATGTAATTTTTAGCAAAAACGGAACGCTCGTGGTGTAGTAAGTTGCTTGCGTAGTAAAAATCGAGAGGCCTGTGAATACGTTCAATGCAACACCAAACCAAGCGATTTCTAGGTATTTGCTAAGCGATACACATGGGATTGTTTTATATAATCCAAGCAAACGAAAACTGACTACAAATACAATGCCTACAATGGCTGCTATTCCGATCGCATGTAAGGACAACATAATTGCCCAACCCCACAGTGAAGCTGCGACCCAGCCAGCATAACTTGTGCCCTCTAGCCATCCTAGAAATCCCATAATTTCACCTTTGTAAAGTATAAATAAATTCTAATTATTGTTTGTAAATTCATGCGTCGGAGTTCCTATCAATTAAGATACAGAGAGCTGCAACTAAAATAAGGATTGGAAATACAACGGCGGCAGTAGCTAATATCATCATTGTTGTTATACCCCTTCGAGATATGGAAGCATACGGCCTAGTAACAGAACCGCTGCCCATCCTAGTATTGTTACCGCGGCCATAACTTTGGCAATTGGCGATGCGTTGTCTCCGGCCTTTAATGACCAAGGATGACTGAAGATTGTAAAGTATAAAGCCGCAATACCACCAATAGTGATTAGTGCCAACTTCCAATAAAATGCTGGTATCGCTGTATAGCGTTGTGAGTCCGCAATTAGAAAGGCCATGCCAGTAACAACATTCACCACCAATCCAAGAACACCGAGAGGTAGCAACCTATGTACCGCCTGAAATGGTATGATTTTTGCAACCCCTAGAACTCGTAATGCTACGAATAGCACCACTCCGAATAAGAGTGCCATACCGATAAAATGAGTCGCTTCCATTGCTGGCCATATCCAAGGTGAATTGAAGATATAAGCCTTGAGTGATTCTGTAGCACCGGATGAAGCTTGTGCGGCAATATCTACGCCAGCGTCAATTGGAATAACTGGGTATATGTCGCCGCCTCTAGATCCTGTTTCGAGCAGTGTGACAATTGATATTACAGCTACGACCAAGACGCCCCATTTGATCAACGCTGTTGGTTGAGAAAAGCGTCTGTATTGCCACAAGGCTAGCCAAGACAAAAAACTTGTAGTACTAAGGCCGATAAACGTTATTAGTGCTGCATCTTGGTGCACTGTAATTAGATCAGCAGAAATTTCGGTAGTGTTCAGAACCACCCAATTCGTTGCAAGACCGGTGAGATATGTGGGTATCGCAAGTAAGCCAAGCACGACAAACAATATCAGGCTTGCTCGATTCAAATCTTCGCTTTTTAAATAGAGCGACGTCAGGTATAAGCCGATTACTATCACAAACCCGATAGACGGAAAGTGATTCAAAAGTATGTGCCAGTGAGGCACGTTAGTAAAAATATATTCCATCAATTACTCCGGGAAAACAGATCGTCCACTACAAATTGTTATAATTTTAATTGGATTTCTTGTGAGAGCTGCGGAATATACTATTGTTTTTTCCATGAAGCAAAATAAATTTGTTTATCTTAAAGAGCCTTTTATCCATTGCTTTTACAGTCTTTCTATTGCTCGTGATATCGCACTCAGGCCCGTTGTGTGCAGCATGTATTTTAGTCTGTAAACTGTTTCGTGCCAGATCAGGGCATCTTGAGCCAACTGAATAACTAGATAAATTTCGTTCCGATCACGGCGTGATAGACTTTTTATCTTATCGGTGACAGAAATTTAAGGTCACTGTCGTTCGAATAAGCCTAAAATGTAGGTTATTGGGATCCTCGTTTTTTAGGAAAGTTTTAATGACAAAAAATTTACGCTACGCACTAATTATTCTGGTACTTGTGCTGGTGTGGTTATTTTCCGGCCTCATTATTAACAGCGACGGTACGGACGAGAATTTGTCGAAAAGCGATCAAGCTATAAAACTTATTCGGGTGCAGGTTAGCGATATCGTCGAGGAATCATTTGTCCCCAGGCTCAATATAAGTGCTCGTACAGAGGCCTTTCGGGTTGTTGAAATCAAGGCAGAGACTAGTGGTCAAATTGAGGTAATACCAATAGCTGAAGGTGAGTTTGTTAAAGCTGGCGATGAACTGGCTCGTTTACGCATTGATGATCGTAGTTTTCGTGTACAAGAGGCGCAGGCTGGCTTGGATCAGGCAACACTAGATTATCAGGGAACAATAACGCTTTTCGAGAAGGAATTAGTTAGTGAAATTCAAGTAGCAAGAGCGAAGGCTAGTGTTGACGCGGCTAAAGCCAATCTGGAATTTCGTAACGTGGAATTATCCAGAACTCGGCTTCTCGCCCCTTTTGATGCGGTGCTAAATGAGCGAAAACTTGAAGTTGGATCCTATTTGCAACCTGGACAGACCTTTGCTGAACTACTCCAGTTGGATCCGATAAAGGCAGTTGCGTTGGTTTCAGGAGACGAGGTTCTAGATCTGGAAAAAGGTGCGTTGGTTGAATTGGAGCTAAGTAACGGAGACGCGCTTCTAGGTGAGTTGAGATATGTGAGTGCAAAGGCGGATACGGCGACCCGTGCATTTAGGATAGAAGCATTTTTTGAAAACCCTGATAACAAAATATTTGCAGACCTGACAGGCAACTTAATGGTTCCGCGCGCACCGACCAAAGCACACCGAATTCCCGCTTCTATCATATCGCTGAATTCTGCAGGTAATTTGCAAGTTAAGTGGGTGGATGAAGGTGATGTTGTGCGTGCCTCTGAAGTAACTATATTACATGACGATCGTTCAAGCTTGTGGGTTTCAGGTTTACCCGAGACGGTAAGAATTATAGATGTCGGGCAGGAATACGTTACTGTTGAGGAAAAAGTCGACCCGATCGTTGGCTCTAAAGATAATTCTGGATAGAGTGACAGAGATCTAGGCATGGGCTTTTTAATAAAACTAATTGAGCGTAACCGCGCAAGTGTGGCGATTGTTGCACTTATTTTATTAGCTGGTGTAATTGCTCGCACTCAGATGACCATTGAGACATTTCCAAATATCCCTGTTCCATTTGTGCTGACCCAGGTAGTTCATCTCGGGATTTCACCTGAAGACGGTGCGCGTTTGATTGCGAGACCGATAGAGCAAGAGTTGGAAACACTTGACGGCATCGTTGAAGTTCGCTCTACCGCGCGTGAGAACTTGGTGTATACAGTGATCGAGTTTGACCTCGATAAAGATATTGATGTTGCTGTCAGCGATGTAAGAGAGGCGGTTGATATTGCCCGAGCTGAATTTCCTGATAATACCGAAGAGCCAATAGTTAGTGAGATTTTTGCGGAGCAAGCGCTTGTAATCGTAGTCGCCCTCTCCAGTGCGATCGCCTCAGAACGCGATGTGTTTGATTTGGCCGAAGATTTAAAGCACCAAGTAGAAGCTTTGCCACAAGTTCTGGAAGTAACTATGAAGGGTGCACGTGAAGAAGTGGCAGAAATATTAGTAAATCCGGCGAAAATGGATTTCTACAATGTATCCACGAATGAGCTTCTCAGGGCGGTCGCTCGCAATAACCTGTTGGTGCCGGCTGGTGATCTGGATTCGGCGAGTGGGAATTTTGGCGTAAAGGTTCCTGCTCTCATTGAGAACACAGATGATATTAAAAATATTCCTGTGCGTTCGTCTACAAATGGCGTTGTCCGCTTGGGTCAGGTTGCAGATATCAAAAGGACGTTTAAAGATGCATCAGGCTTTGCCAGAGTTTATGGGCGTCCGGCGATCACTTTGGAGGTGGTTAAGCGGTTGAAGGCAAATACGGCGGATACTTCGCAAGTTGTGCGTGACTTGGTAGACGGACAGCGAGGTAGGTTTCCATCGTCCATTAATGTTGATTACGTTTACGACATTGCTTTTTTTGCACAAGACATGGTTAGCGAACTGACCGGTAATATTATATTCGCAATGGCGCTTGTAATGGTCGTTGTGGTTGCAGTATTAGGTCTACGCTCAGGATTGTTGGTTGGGTTTGGAATACCATTTTCATTATTGGGTTCATTGATTATCGTCCATCAGATGGGGTATTCATTCAATTTCATGATTATGTTTGGCCTGCTGCTTGCCATGGGTATGCTTATCGATGGCGCTATTGTAATTGTCGAATATACAGTTAGGTTGCGTGGAGAGGGTGTATCCGCAATGGAAGCGTATTTGCAAGCTTTTAGAAGAATGGGTATGCCAGTTTTTGCCTCGACTCTGACCACCTTGGCAGCGTTCCTGCCGCTTATGTTTTGGCCAGGTATGATGGGTAAATTTATGGGGTATTTGCCGGTGACCGTTTTTGCGGTACTGATTTGGTCGCTGGTGTTTTCATTAATAGTAGTACCTGTACTTGGAGTAAATTTTTCTGGAGAAAAGGGCGATGGATTTGGCCCGATTAAACAACGCAAAGACGTTGAGTTTAGTTTGATTCAAAATGCCTATCTTGGTGTGCTGGGGAGGGTGCTTGATAAGCCCCTGGCGTCATTGATGGTTATGATATTACTGCTTTATGCGATATTTTTTAGTTACGGTACTTGGGGCCGGGGCACTGTCTTGGTGAACGAGGAAAATGAAGACGTATTTACTACGGTTAGTATTCGGGCACAGGGAAATTTGACCGTTGAAGAAAAGGCGAGTCTTATAGTCTCCACCGAGGAGGCCCTTGCGACTATTCCCGAGGTTAAAAGCTATTACGTGAGTAGTGGTGGGTTCGGTGGGGGAGGCGCAAGCAGTAAGGACGAGGTAGCTGGAATACTGCTTGAGTTGGTTCACATAAAGCAACGCGATCTAAGTTCCGCTGAAAGTTTGGAGAAAATTCGTGGGCTAACAAACAGTTTCCCCGGAATTATTGTGCAAGTTAAAAAAATTGAAAGTGGACCGCCGGTCGGTAAAGATCTTCAAATAGAGATTACTAGCAGCAGCCGAGACTTGTTGTACGAAGTGACCCAAAAAGTCCGAAGATATTTTGATGAAGAACTGACCGATGTTATTGAGGTAGAAGACACATTATCACTTCCAGGAATCGACTGGAGTTTTGAAGTTGATAGAAATCAGGCGGCGATGCACGGAGTAGATATCGCACAGCTTGGCGGGATGATTCAATTAGTGACTGACGGTATGTATTTGGGCGAATATCGCCCGGATGATGCGGATGCAGAAGTTGAGTTGCGTTTGCGCTACCCAGAAGGAGATCGTTCGATTGAGCGCCTTAAGAGTTTGCGCATTGCAACCTCACAGGGACCGGTACCAATTTCGAGTTTTGTAGATATTAGCCCCATGCCGCGGGTCGCGGTGATTCAACGCATGGATAGTGTTGAGTTTACACAGGTGACCGCGAATACGAATCAAGGCATTCTGGCCAGTGATAAGGTTGCGGAAGTTCAGGCGTGGCTGGATATTCAGGATTTCGGAAACGGGGTGACTACTAAGTTTCGAGGTGGTGCAGAAGAGGCTGATGAAGCTATCGGATTTTTAGGCTATGCCGCGGGTATGGCGCTGTTGTTAATGATGATTATATTGGTGGCGCAGTTCAATAGTTTTTATCAGGCGATATTGATTTTGTCGGCAGTGGTAATGTCAACCGCAGGAGTTTTATTAGGCCTACTGCTGGGCGGAAATTCATTTAGTGTTATTTTGACAGGGGTCGGACTAGTAGCATTAGCGGGTGTCGTGGTGAACAATAATATTGTTTTGATTGATACTTTTAATAAGTACCGCCTGGATCACCCGGAGGAATCCGTGCGTGATGCAGCCTACAATGCCGCCCGACTAAGATTTCGTCCTGTATTGTTAACTACTGTAACGACGATTATAGGTTTATTGCCGTTGGCGAACGGTGTGAGCATAGATTTAATTGGTCGTGAAATTCAATTCGGTAGCCAAACGGCATCGTTTTGGGCGCCAATGGCAGCATCTATTGTTAATGGGTTGGCATTTTCGACAATTCTTACACTTTTAGTGACGCCGGTAATGCTTGTGGTGCCGATGGTTATGGGTCGGTTTGTCCGACAAACCTGCTCGAAAGTTTTGGCTCCCTCGGTGGCAGCACAGTAAGCCTATACCGACGGCTGTGCTCTCAAGGGTCTCCTTCATCGGGCTCTTTGAGCCTGTGGCTTCTTAACTAGGCCGTTATAGGGCAGGGCAGCGTTAATCTTTAACAGATACCTCGTAGCCGGTAAATTTCCGAATATTGATTACCCCGGTATCAAGCAACAAATACTGTCCTTTAATACCGTTGAGGATTCCGCTTACCGATGGGTTCTTATCGAAATTGTGAGAACTAATTTTTTCTGGGAACTCATTTACCGGATAGCTGAAGGTGAGCACTTCGGCATCTATCTCATCGATAGTCTCAGAGGGCCATTTCTGGTTGATTTCTTGCACCTGAGCAGATATTTGAGGCTTAAGCTTATCGCGAAATGCGGGTAAATCTAACGGCTCGTTATTTCCTTTAAGCAGTGCGCGCCAGTTGGTTTTATCATCGACATGATCGGTGAGGGTGGTTTCTATTAAGCCGGAGATCAGTCGGGTGCTGACTTGGTAAATTGGTAGCGCCTGGGTCGCACCCTGATCCATCCAGCGAGTTGGTGTTTGGGTTCCTCGAGTTATTCCAACCTTTAGGCCAGAAGTATTCGCTAAATACACGATGTGTGGAGCCATACAGTTAGCCTCACCCCACTGTGGTTCGCGGCAGGTACCTTCATAGTAGTGGCAAGTTTCGGGCTTCATGATGCACATATCGCATGCAGCGAGTCGTTTCATACAGGGGAAACAATGGCCTTGGGCGAAGCTCTTTTTTGTTTTTCGCCCACATGAAGTACAAAAAATATTGCCGGTAAAATGCAATTCAATGCGATTTCCGAGGTAGGGGTTTAATGGTAGTAATGCCTCACCAAGTGGTAGTGAATAGTCCACCACATCATTGTGGCCTGTCTGCATTTTTCTAAGTGTGCCTTGCATACAATCTCGAGTAAATGTTGTAGTGGTTTTATTAGAACACGGTCTCTGTCCCAGTACGATTCTAAAAAACTATAAGCTGGCCGAAACTTGAGTAATCAACGGGTTTTTTTAGTATTTGATCTTTTCGGTCTTCCAATGCTCTGAATAAATCATTTACTATTTCTTTATTTATAAGAGATGCCAAATATGGCTTGTAAAAGTTGATTTAAAAAATACTCACCTTATGATTTGTAAATTAATATCTCTGTAGTTGATTACTTAATCCAAGCCTCTGATTGATCCTAAATAATGTACCGTTGATAAAAAATCGAGGCAGCTGGCGGAACCTGGTAAATAATTTCTGTTTCGACTAATCATGAGATATTTGTCAAAACTAACAGGGCTGCCCAGCGTATACTTTCGTAAATAAGATCGATAGAATTAATAACTATAGAATTGATTCATACACCTTGATGAAACTGTGGAGCGAAGATTCATGAAAAGCTTTTCTTTATTAAAGTCCATATTTGGGTGGTAAGTCCCTACCAGATGAAGAACAACGAGCATTTGCCTGCACTACAAAGAATTAATTGGACTATTCCGCTGACTGCACACGCGTCCATTCACGCAGGAGCGGTGGCATTCGCAATCGGAAGTATTGCACTCGGCCTAGTCGAGTTAACCGCGCATTGGTTGATCAATTTATCTAAAGGGGAAGGTTAGTTTGGATTCCCTCTGGATCAAGCCTTACACATTTTATGTAAGTTGGCATGGGTCGCCATCTTATTTGTTTAATTTTTAGTACTAATATGATCGCAATAATTTCTCCTGCAAAAACGCTCGACTACGAGACTCCAGTTACGGTTCCGGGTTCTACGATGCCAGAATATGTAGCGAGAAGTAGTGAGCTGATAAATATTATGCGTAAAAAGTCTCCGCAGGATATTGCGAGCTTAATGGGAGTATCGGATAACATCGCGCATTTGAATTTTGGGCGTTATGCAGATTGGAGTGAGAAATTTACCAAAGAAAATTCCCGACAATCTCTATTGGCCTTTAAAGGTGACGTGTATGTCGGTTTAAATGCCTATGCGTTTGATTCCGGGGACTTTGAGTTTGCTCAACAGCACCTGAGAATATTGTCCGGACTTTACGGCATTTTACGGCCATTGGATTTGATCCAACCTTATCGATTGGAAATGGGGATCAAATTGGCGAACGAGCAGGGTTCGAACTTATACCAATTTTGGGGTAGTTCAATTTCGGAATCGTTGAATCGACAGTTGAGGGAATCTGGCGGTGATACATTGGTTAACCTAGCTTCAAACGAATATTTTAAATCTGTTGATACACATAATCTTGATGCCAAAGTAGTTACCCCTGTCTTTAAAGACTATAAGAATGGTAAATACAAAATTATTAGTTTTTACGCCAAAAAGGCGCGTGGATTAATGGCAGCCTGGCTGATTACCAATCGGGTCACAGATCCGGCAAACTTAAGTCAGTTTGATCTGGCCGGCTATAAATATTCAAATCGCGACTCGAGTGACGGCCAGTTGATTTTCTTACGTGACGAAATCGTTTAACTTACGGATATTCCTCGGGTCAAGCATAAAATTACTGGAAGGCGAATGCTCTCTATTGTAGTTAAAATAATGCTGCCCCATAAGCTAGTCTTTCAGCCGATAACCGGTAGCAAAGATTTGCCAAACTATGAGTACGCAGCCGACTAAAAACAGACTAATCATACTTACGCTGGTTAAAATACTGACGTCAGAAATACCATAAAAACTCCAGCGGAAGCCGCTTACTAGATAGACCACCGGATTAAATAAGGTAACCGTTTGCCAAAATGGCGGTAACATATCTATCGAATAGAATGTTCCACCAAGGAAGGCTAGCGGTGTGATGATCATTAGGGGTACCACCTGTAACTGGTCGAATCCGTTGGCGACTATGCCCAGAATAAATCCAAATAAACTAAAGGTAACTGCGGTTAGGATTAGAAAAGTGATCATCCAGAATGGATGTTGAATATTGTAGTCTACAAAAAGCCTTGCAGTAATCAGGATTAAAAGCCCAACAATCAGAGACTTGCTGGCCGCAGCACCGACATAGCCAAGGAGTATTTCAAAGTAAGAGATCGGGGCTGAAAGTACTTCAAAGATAGTTCCGGAAAAACGTGGAAAAAATATACCAAATGACGCGTTGGAAATGCTTTGGGTCAGTAGTGACATCATTACTAGCCCTGGAATAATAAATGCCGCATAACTAACACCCTCAATACTTCCCATGCGCGATCCGATTGCAGTCCCAAATACAATAAAATACAAGCAGGTGGAAACAACTGGTGCGGCTATAGTTTGTCCAATGGTACGCCAAGCGCGTGCCACTTCGAAACTGTAAATCGCACTAATAGAGTTGAAATTCATTATTGTTCTTTAACCAGTTCTACGAATATTTCTTCTAAAGAACTTTTGCTGGAGTTCAGATCTTTAAAATCTATATCTTTTTTATAGAGCTTTCTTAGCAGCTCGGCAATTCCCGTGTGCTCTTGTTTTGCATCAAAACTGTATACTAGCTCTGTGCCATCGGCTTCTAAATTGAGATTGTAGTCAAATAAATCATCCGGAACCTTCGTCATCGCAGTTTTTAATTGAAGTCTTAGCTCCTTCTTGCCAAGTTTTTGCATAAGCTCGGTTTTTTCTTCCACAATAATAATTTCGCCACCATTAATTACACCGATACGATCAGCTATCTCTTCGGCCTCTTCGATGTAGTGAGTGGTTAATATAATGGTGACGCCACTTTCTCGAAGTTCACGCACCATATTCCACATATCCCGGCGTAATTCCACATCTACGCCCGCTGATGGCTCATCCAAAAACAGTATTTCAGGTTCGTGTGACAGAGCCTTTGCAATCAGTACCCGGCGTTTCATTCCGCCAGATAGAGCCCGTAATCTAGTATCTTTTTTATCCCATAAAGATAGTTGTCTAAGCACCTTTTCTACGTGGGCGTGATCTTTTGGCTTACCAAACAATCCACGGCTAAAATTGACGGTAGACCAAACAGATTCGAAAGCGTCTGTGGTTAGTTCTTGTGGCACCAGACCTATTTTTGAGCGGGCAGCGCGATATTCGCTTATTATATTGTGCCCGCCCGCTAGCACTTCACCTGAACTCGGTGAGACAATCCCGCAAATAATACTAATCAGCGTGGTTTTTCCTGCGCCATTCGGACCGAGTAAAGCAAATATCTCACCCGCCCGAATCTCGAGATTTATATTTTTGAGGGCTTTAAATCCTGAAGCGTAAGTCTTGCTGAGTTGTTTTATTGAAATTATCGACATTTCGAAAATGCACAGTTTTAGAAAGAATTGCCCAACCCAGCGAGTTTAAATATGCTCGGTTGCAATAGATATTAATACGATGCTAATCGGTTCTAGTGGTGACTTCCAATAGGTGATAACCGAACTGTGTTTTCACGGGCCCTTGCACGGTACCTACGTCAGCACTGAATACGACCGTGTCAAACTCTGGCACCATCATGCCCGGGGAGAATTCACCCAGATCACCGCCTTTAGCGCTTGAAGGACAAGAAGAGTGCTGTTTCGCGATATCGCCAAATTCAGCGCCAGCTTCAATCTGAGTTTTTAGTTCATTACATGTTTCTTCTGATGACACTAAGATGTGTCGTGCACTGGCTTTTGCCATGATTAGCTCCTGTTGGATTTAGTTGCAAATACGAGTCGATATCCCGATTCGGTGGCGCACTTTGCACGTTTTAACTGAAAAAATCAAAGTTTGCTTGAAAGGCTATTTTGTAAGTTTCAAACTTTGGTAAAAGTTTTAGTGTGCCCGTGTATTGACGCAGAGATCAATGCGTTGCTTCTGGCCAATATAGATGGGTATTTCTAATGCCAGATTACCAACTCACTCTTCGTAGAAATTGAGTTGTAAACGAATCTGGCTATTGGGTGGTGCGCGTTCGAACGAGAAGAGATACGCTATTTTGCACTTGTCATACGTCGCAGGTGCTCCACTGGCAGAGGCATTGTTCGTATTGAGACAAAGTAGCAAAGTGCAATTGAAATCAAGCCACCAATTGCAGCTGCGGAGTAGGGGCTTTGTGCGTAGAAGGCAAACCATTGTCCAGCTTCTTCCAGTGCAGTTCCTTTGAGCCAATGGCCAGAAATAATTTGTGCATGGATAAGGATGAAACTGATAGCACCGCCGAGAAAACCGACAAGCGCTCCGGCCCGGGTAACGCCTGTCCATAGGGAGCCGAATACTAGTGGACCCATTAAGGCTGCTGTGAAGCCACCAACACCAGCCCAAACAAGCATGGTGACGTTCATGTGCATGACGGACCAGCCGAGCAGAATTGATCCGATCAGGGTTAATACAGTAACCGTTCTGCTAATTACCAGAACGTTTTGATCCAGTTGCGATTCACTGAGATGTTGATGAATGCGCGGGACAATACTGCGCCGGTAAATATCGTTGGCAAATACTTGCGAAGTTGATATTAGTAACCCATCTGCTGTGGACATAACAGCGGCGAGGACACCGACGCCTAGTAAGGCCGCGAGCCAGGAAGGGAATAATTCAATAAATAGTGCCGGTAGGGCAGTGTTAGCGCCGCCGACTAATATTTGATCGTCTAACACGGCTCGAGCAAGCGCGCCACCAAGTGCCATTGCCGGTAATATCATGCCAAAAATAAACGCCAGAATCAGAAACCTAGTGCGGCTTCGTTCGTCTTTAAGCGCCCAAAGTTTATTTCCTATGTGTGGTAACAAGCCCAGGGGGATATGGGCAATTACTACCGAAATATAAGACCATGTGGAGGCAGTAATTGCGTTGGAGGGGTTAAAATTTTCGAGTAACTGAGGGTCTTGTCGTCGTAGGCTATCGAGTAAATTTTCAAACCCACCTGCGCCAAAGCCAATAAAGAAAAATACTCCTATGGCGATAGCCAGCAGAACCATTAGGAATCCCTGTGCCCCATCAGTTAAAATATCGGCATGTGCACCGCCCATGGTTACATAGCCGATTAACACTACGGCAGTAATTCCTAGAGCCCATTCTTTTGATAGGCCGAGCATCATTTCAAACATTACTAAGCCGGCGACCAGTTGACCGGCCAGGTAAAATAGTAAAAGCAATGACAGTATAGCTGCGCATATTCTCAGCGCTTCAGATTGGTAGCGTTCTCCCAGATACTCTGGAATTGAGCGGGCACCAGATGCATTGCCATAACGACCTATGCTTCGTTGGCAAATGAGGACGCCAATATAAATACCGATTGGGTATAAAAAAGCGATCCAAAGTATCGAAACCCCATAAGTATAGGTAAGTCCAGGTACACCGAGAAATGTTGCGCCGCTGGCAGCGGTAGAGGCGAATGCCAGCGCAAGCAGCGTTGGACCATAGCTGTTACGAGCGGTAGCAAAATCATCGGCACCTTGCACGCGCCGACTGGCTACAACGCCAAAAATTAGCATCGCGCCGATATAAACAACCATAAAAATCCAAGACCAAGTATAAAGACTCATCTGGTGGGATCCTCCGGTGGTGCTGACAAATAAGTTAGCGGACTCACGTCGGCTTTTGCTACAGGCTAGTCTTTCACTTCTATGCCACTGGCCCGAGCTTGTTCTTTGGCAGCAACTGCCCAGTCTAGTCCGCCTTCTCCACGGGCAATGGCACCTATCAGTCGGTCGCGAAATATGCTGGCACTGGGTAGTGGAGCTTGTGCGGCTTCAGATGCTTCAAGGGCAAGATTCATGTCCTTTAACCCAATAATTGCGGTAGCGCCGATGCTGTCGTAGGCTTCATCGACAATCATTTTCCCATATACCTCATAGGCGGGTGCACCAAATAATCCATCAGTTAAAACTTTATGGAACATTGCTGGATCAACACCTAGCTTGCGCACTAAAGACATCGCTTCCCCTATGACTTCAATCGCACAGCCAAGCACGAAATTATTAGCAATTTTTACCGCCGAGGCTGATTGTGGGTCAGTACCAGCGACAAAGGTTTGTTTGCCGAGCACGTCAAAAATAGGCTGCATTTTGCTAACTGAATCGCTGGGGCCGGCCGGCACAATAGTTAGCTGACCGGTTGCTGCAAGGTCGGGTCGGCCTAATACGTGTGCAGCAATAAAAATTTGATTTTGGTCTGCATGTAACAAAGTCAGTGTGCGAATGACTTGTATCCCGTGAGTTCCCATAACCATATGGATCATGCCTTCTTGCATAGATTCAAGCAGTCCACTTTTTGAGGTAACTAAGCTATTGAGAGCTCCATCGCTTGGGAGCATGGTAATGACGACTTCACGGCCAATCACCGCGTCAGCAACGGATTCTGACAACGAGGCACCGGCATTAATGAGAGATTTCGCTTGCTCCGGATATAAATCGAATACATTAAGATCGTGACCCGCCTTAATTAGTAAATGCGCCATACCCTGGCCCATGCGCCCAAGACCGAGAAATGCAATTTTCATATGTTATTCAAGCCTATGTTATGGTTTTAATTGATGTGTTTTGAGATGAAGTTTGGCTAAGGCTGCCGCTTGAGATGACTATTTTGGCAGTGATCTCGTAGTGTGAAGTTAGCAATTTGACAGCGAGGTCAGCATTTCTTTCAAGTACTGCATCGCGTATAGCCCGATGTTCCTCGCCTTCATGCCCTTCACGGTACTCAACAACAGCAGCAAGGTTTCTATACCGTAGCGTCTGTTCGTGTAATTGTTCACAATACTTCAACAGGATTTTAGAGTTGCAAGCAGATATCAGCGATTGATGAAATTCCCGATGTTTATTCTCTTGTTCTGGAGGAGAGTAAGAGGAAGCGATGCTCGGTGCAAGTTTTGATACTCTATGAAAAGCTAAAACGATACGCTCATCATATTGATCATTAGCATTCTTAATAGATTCACGAAGGGCGATTTCTTCAAGCCAGCAACGAGTCCTAATTAGTTCTTGTAGTTCCGTAATGCTGGTTGGCGAAACTCTGAATCCCTTATTCTCTTCTCTGACCACCATCCCGTTAGTAGACAATCGATTAAGCGCTTCTCGTAACGGGCTATTGCCAACGTTATAATCATTCTTTAATACCTGTAATCGAAGTTTATGGCCTGGTATGAGCTTGCCCGCAAGAATATCTTCCAGCAACGCATGGTAAACCGACGAGGCAAGAGTTTCGATTTGAGAAGAACTAGTGGCAACGCCATTTTCCGTAATTTTGTCAGCCATACTATTACCTTATGTTTACGATTTACGTTAATACAGTATGCGTTTTTGCGGTTAAATCGATTATTACACCCAAGATGCAGTATTGATTTGATAAACAGTGAAAATCATCACATTGCTTACGTATTTAGTGAGAATAGAAAAACTTGCTGTAATTGTCCACAAAATATCGCCAAATTATATATATAATAAGAAATATCGAAAAAATATCAAAAGGTATACCTGTTTTGAAAAGACGCCCCAAAGAACTTGTGGGCATTACCCTGCTGGGTTTGAGTTTGTCTATCTTGGGCCCAGCTACCAGCGCAAGCGAATCAATTCGGATGATTGCGGTGGATTCTTCTTCGACGTCTGCTTTGTGGGTCAAGGTGTTTACAGAATACTTTATGCCTGAGGTTGACCGGCGCCTTGCAGAAAGTGACAATTACGATATCGATTGGAATCCAGCATTTGGCGGTACGATTGCTAAAACCAAAGGCGTGCTGAATTCCTTACAACATGATCTTGCTGATATAGGAATTATTACCACCCCTTATCATGCCGATAAGGTTCCATTTTACAATCTTCCATACGCTACTCCGTTTGTAAGTAATGATGTTGGCCTAATAGCCAGAACAATGAGCGGGCTCGCCGACAAGTATTCCATTATCAAAAAGACCTGGGAAGATTACGGCATACATTATCTGACTACCGCTGGTTCGATTGATACCTACAATCTGATAGTGACTGATCCGATTGTAGCCTTTGACGATTTGCGTGGTAGAAAAATCGGAGGGGTTGGGTCAAACATGCTGTTTCTTAAAGGCTCTGGTTCTACAGGAGTCACCAGTGACTTGATCGACTGGTATAACAATATGGCCACCGGTTTATTGGATGGTATTATCGGTTGGTCTGAAGCGGTCGTCGCATATAAATTATACGAGGTGGCTCCCTATATATTGGACATTCAGTTTGGTGGAGCTACCTCAAAAGCTATCGTGGTGAATAAGCGAACCTGGGACCGTCTGCCTGAAGAGGTTAGGCAAGTGCTACAGACGACCGCAGAAGATTATCGTGACGAGCTTGCCCGTGAAACCGACCGCATCTCGGCCCGCTCGCGAGAAGAGTTTGTTGCACAAGGCGGCACAATTATTAGTGTCACTCCTGAGCAGCGTTTGGAGTGGGTGTCCAAGTTACCAGATCTTACCGAAGCATGGGTTGCAGCGATGGACGAGAAGGGCCTGCCAGGGCAGGAGATTCTTAGCGACTATATGGAAATTATGCGTGAAAATCGCCAGCCGATCATACGTCAATGGGGTGAACAGTGACGTTTATGCTAGGTAATGGGCCTGTGGAGCGAATTTTTGGTGCGTGGGTCGGTGGTTTAAACGGCATTGGAACCTTATGGATATTCTTAATCATGTTGCTGATGAACGTGGATATTTTAATGAGGTTTCTTTTTACCGCGCCCATTGATGGCGTTACAGAGCTTGTTGAGCTCTCTATTGCAGGAATTGTATTTTTGCAATTAGGCGATGCCGTTCGTGCCGGCCGCCTCACTCGTTCTGATGGACTCTACAATAAAATTGTGGCAAGTCGGCCAAGGCTTGGCCATGTTTTGGGTGCATTTTATGCTTTATGTGGTGCAGCGTTTTTTGTCGCCATTTTGTTTGGTGCGGTTCCAACCTTAATTGAGGCTTACGACCGTAACTACTATGCCGGTAATGAAGGTATCTTTACTATCCCCATATGGCCCATTCGACTGATACTTTGTATTAGTTGCGTTACCGTGGTCGTGGTATTTTTAATGTTTGTTGGACAGCATTTATCAGCATTAGGTACAGCAGCAGTAACTAAAACTAAAGGAACTACGTTATGACGGGTATGCAGATTGGGTTACTGTCTGTCCTGCTTATTCTTATTTTAATTTACTCGGGCATGCACGTGCCGGTAGCTCTGGGTCTGGTTTCGTTTGTCAGCGTATGGTATTTGCGTGATGGTCTTGAAGCACCGGTCTATCTGTTGACCATAGCGGCATCCAGTGGCTTGGAGAATTATATTTATGGGGTAATTCCATTATTTGTTCTGATGGGGTTACTAGTAAGCCGATGTGAGCTTGGTCGGGATATCTATGGGGTATTTAATTATCTGTTACGTCGCGTGAAAGGGGGGTTGGGGGTGGCGACCGTTGCCGCTAACACCGCATTTGCATCCATCACGGGAGTTAGCATCGCGTCTGCATCAGTTTTTACCCGAGTTTCCGTACCAGAAATGCTTCGGTTCGGGTATAAGCCGAGATTTTCGGTTGGTGTAGTGGCGGGCAGTTCGGTGCTGGGAATGCTTATACCACCGAGCGTAATACTGATTGTTTACGCTATTATTACCGAGCTTTCGGTTGCCGATATGTTTAAGGCAGCAATTATTCCCGGTCTAATTCTTGCGGTAGCCTACGTAATCGCGATTGTATCGATGGCAGTGTTTTTTCCGAACTACATCGGTGGGCAAGACGCAAAGTCCAAAGCTTTTGCGAATTCTCAGAAAGCGTTGTCATTAGGTCAGATTTTTACAAAAGTAGCGCCTTTCGTTACGCTAATTATTTTGGTGTTGGGTGGTATATACGGTGGCCTGTTTACCCCAACAGAAGCCGGTGCGGTTGGCGCAATGGGTGCATTAATTATCTCGCTTATCAAACGTAAGCTCAGTCGCAGCGTACTTTGGGAAGTACTAAGTGAGACCGGTCATATCGTCGCGTCAATATTGCTGCTGATCGTCGCTGCAACAATGTATAGCCGAATGTTAGCGATATCTGGTCTGCCAGCCGAGCTTGGCGAATGGATTGCAAACGCCGATATGAGTTTGGTAAGTATTCTGACGATCTACGTAATTATTTTGATAATCATGGGTACTATCCTGGATACCACATCCATTATTTTGATTATGGTGCCGCTCTTTTTACCTGCAATGGCGCCTTACGACATCAATTTAGTTTGGTTCGGTATTATCACTGTTTTCGGTGCTGAAATTGGTTTGCTCACGCCTCCATTGGGTATCTCATGTTATGTGATTAAGACAACCTTGGACGACCAGAGTATTTCTTTATTCGATATTTTTGCAGGGGCATTTCCGTTTGCAGTAATTATACTTATGGTGCTTATTCTTCTGATTGCTTTTCCGGGAATCAGCTTGGTATTGTTGTAATTCGATTTATTATAGATACTCTACGCTGCGCTCCCCAATGATGAGTTCGGGCAGGTGCTAGCTAGATAATATAAACTCTGCTTCGCCTATCTTTCTTTATTTGATTGCTCTCTATTTCTGTTGGTCAATAAGCCCTGAAAATAAATGAACTTCCTAAAACCATTTTACTCGCGCATAAGCGAACTTAAATTCAGCATTAGCGCGGATCAAGGCAGTGCTTTTGCTAAGACGGTGGCGGGCGACTTTAATCCGATTCATCATGCGGCTTCGAAGCGGTTCTGTGTTCCTGGGGACTTGTTGTTCGCTATAGCCTTAAATGAATACAGCCTACATCAGTATATGACCTTCCAATTTCTGGATATTGTTAGTGCAGATATAATATTAGACTATCCTAAGCAACCAGCAGCGCAGAGCGAGACACAACTGCAGGTGGTTAATGATTATGGCAAGCCGGTACTAGGCGTCGAGTACACCGGTGGCGTAACCTACCAGCCTGATCAAATTGAGCAATTCTTAAAAAACTATGTGTCCTTTTCCGGCCAGAATTTTCCGCACATTCTGGTGCCGTTAATGCGAGAGCACCAGGTGATGATCAATCCCAAGCGACCACTGGTGATCTATCAGAGCATGTCGTTTAAATTTGATCATCTTAATTTTAATGCTCTGGATATTTCGCTGGAAAAAACAACATTGGAAGTAAACGGTAGGCGCGGTGATGCCAAGTTGTATTTTTCACTTAATAGCAAAGGCTGCTCGATTGGGGCCGGAATTAAGAAACTGGTATTAAGTGGATTAAGGGAGTACGACCAGCAGGTGATTCAGAAAATGTGTGATGACTATCTGGCGAGTAAGACCGATTGATTTGATCGCTCTCTGCTAGTTTCAATAGCCTTAGGCTGCCCTAAATCGCCGCTTACTCCTTTGCTAGTAGCGCCCTTCAGCTTATTCGACACTATCCTACCAATCTTAGGAAACGGCGTAATCAAATTATTGTTAGGCTTGTAGCTTATTGCGGTATAAACCTAATCTAATTAAAATATATGCTTACATGTTTTAGTACAATACTTAAGTTGTCATTGCTTAAACCCATAATAACTTAACGTTATAGCCATTTTAATATGTTTTGAATTTCATATTAAAGCAATTACTATCAAATTGTTATGCAGCCAGAATCCAATGAGTGATAGCAAAAATACCGGTGCCGTTAATACGGCCATCGACGCCAATCATCATTTAGAAGGTGCATTGCTGCCCATTCTGCACCAGGTACAGAACAACCTGGGGCATATTCCCGCTGACCAGGTGGGTATCATCGCTAAGGCACTGAATTTGTCGCGAGCCGAAGTGCATGGAGTGATCAGTTTCTACCCTAGCTTCACTACCTCGCCACAGGGCACGAACGTGATCGAAGTCTGCCGTGCGGAATCTTGCCAGGCCATGGGCGGCCGTAAAATTGAAGCCACTGTTAAAAGTGCATTGGGGGTCAACTTTGAAGAGACTACCGAATGTGGCAAATTTACTCTAGAGCCGGTGTACTGCCTTGGTAATTGCGCTTGTTCCCCGACGGTAAAAATCAACTCGCAAATTTACGGACGGGTCACCAGCCACAGTGTCGTGAGCCTGATTGAGAATCTTAGACAAGCAGGCGACCAAAAATGACGCCTCGTATTTACATACCGCAAGACTCCAGCGCCATTTCAGTCGGTGCGGATACAGTTGCTGACCGGCTAGCCGAACGGCTGGTAGCAAGTCTGGGTAATAAAGAGGTTGAATTTGTTCGCAACGGTTCGCGTGGTCTTTTCTGGCTTGAGCCAATGATTGAAGTTGAAACTGATGCAGGCCGGGTAGCTTATGGTCCGGTGGGCGCCGATGATGTAGACAGTTTGATAGAGCAGGGATTGCTTGAAGGTGCACAGGCACACCCGCTCAGCCAGGGCCTAACCGAAGAGATTCCATACTTAAAAAATCAGCAAAGACTCACCTTTAAACGCATCGGGTTAATTGATCCGCTCAGCATTCGGGATTACCAGGCACACGATGGCTTTAAAGGCTTGAAGCGCGTAATTACCATGAGTTGCCAGGCATGCGTGGATGAAGTTAAGAAATCCGGCTTACGAGGCCGCGGGGGTGCTGCTTTCCCGACCGGTATTAAGTGGCAAACCGTACTCGATGCGGGAGCCGCAGCCGGGCAAAAATATATTACCTGTAACGCTGACGAAGGCGATTCCGGGACGTTCGCCGACCGCCTACAAATGGAGGCTGACCCATTTGCCCTGATCGAAGGTATGACCATCGCAGGAATCGCAGTTGGCGCTGATATGGGCTATATCTACCTGCGTGAAGAGTACCCGCATGCACATGCGATCCTTGAACAGGCAATCGCCATTGCCACCGAACACAATTTTCTCGGCAAGGATATTCTTGGCAGCGGTAAAAATTTCAATATCCAAGTAAGGCTTGGGGCTAAAGCTTATATCTGTGGTGAAGAGACCTCGATGCTCGAAAGCCTGGAAGGTAAACGCGGTGAAGTTCGTGCCAAACCACCCCTGCCAGCGCTGGAAGGGCTGTTTGGTAAACCGACGGTGGTTAATAACGTAATCTCCCTGTCCAGCATACCCATTATTTTCGCCGAAGGTGCCGACTACTATAAGGATTTCGGTATGGGTAGATCTCGTGGCACCATGCCATTTCAGCTCGCTGGCAATTTAAAGCAGCCCGGGCTGGTCGAGCTAGGTTTCGGGGTAACCCTGCATTCACTGCTATACGATTACGGTGGCGGTAGCGCATCTGGCCGGCCGCTGCGGGTAGTGCAGGTGGGAGGCCCGCTGGGTACCTATCTGCCGGAATCGCAATGGCAGGTCGAAATGGATTATGAGCAACTGGCAGCCATAAAGGGCGTACTCGGTCACGGCGGCCTGGTGGCGTTTGACGATACGGTGGATATGTCGCAACAGGCACGATTTTCCATGGAGTTCTGTGCGGTTGAATCATGTGGCAAATGCACGCCTTGCCGCATCGGCTCGGTTCGTGGCGTCGAAGTGATTGATAAAATCTGCTCCAACGAAGATCGAGACTCTAACCTCGACTTACTGAACAGTTTGTGCGACACAATGGAAAATGGTTCATTATGTGCCATGGGCGGCATGACACCATTTCCGATAAGAAGTGCGCTGGAACATTTTAGTGATGACTTTAAATAGAGTAAGGTTATAGTTATGAATCAACTTAAGGACATGCCGCTACTGAAAGATATGGTCGAACCGAGCAATCTGGACAAAGACTACGGAACACCTTCGCCCATTTCATACATTGATAAGGAAGCAATCCGAAGTGGCGATAAAACGCTTGAAATGGTGACCGGTACCATTGACGGGCAGATAGTCACCGTGCCCGTCGGCACCTCGGTAATGCGCGCAGCCGCAACGATGGACGTAAATATCCCGAAACTCTGCGCCACCGACAGTCTTAAGGCATTTGGCTCCTGCCGTTTGTGCGTGGTCGCGATTGAAGGCCGTAAGGGCTTCCCGGCCTCTTGCACCACCCCATTTGAAGCCGACATGGTGGTGGCTACCCAGAATAAAGCCATTGCCGAGCTGCGGCGCAATGTGATGGAGCTCTATATCTCAGACCATCCACTGGATTGCCTGACCTGCCCGACGAACGGGGACTGTGAATTGCAGGATATGGCCGGTGCCGTTGGTTTGCGCGATGTGCGTTATGGTTATGATGGAGCCAACCACTTGGATGCGGAAAAAGACGAATCAAACCCCTATTTCACATTCGATCCCAGCAAGTGTATTGCCTGCTCGCGCTGCGTGCGTGCCTGTGAAGAAACGCAAGGCACCTATGCACTGACGATTGAGGGTCGCGGCTTTGAATCTAAAGTCAGCGCCAGTCAAAATCAAGACTTTATCGATTCCGAATGCGTCTCCTGTGGTGCGTGCGTGCAGGCCTGTCCGACCGCCACACTGACCGAGAAATCAATCATTGAGGCCGGTCAGCCGGAACATTCTAAAATAACTACCTGCGGGTATTGCGGTGTCGGCTGCTCATTCAAGGCTGAGATGAAGGGCGAAGAAGTTGTGCGTATGACGCCTTACAAAGGCGGCCAGGCTAACCGTGGCCACTCTTGCGTGAAAGGTCGTTTTGCATTCGGCTACGCCACCCATAAAGAACGCATTACCACCCCGATGATCCGTGATTCGATCGATGATGAGTGGAATCCGGTATCCTGGGAAGAAGCTTTCAGCTTCGCTGCCGGCAAATTGAAGGCTATCCAGAAAAAATACGGCGTTAAGTCCATCGGTGGCATTTCATCATCACGCTGCACCAACGAAGAAGTCTGGCTGGTACAAAAAATGGTGCGCGCCGGCTTCGGTAACAATAATATCGACACTTGTGCGCGGGTCTGCCATTCACCTACCGGCTATGGCTTGAAACAGACCCTGGGCGAATCTGCCGGCACCCAGAATTTCGATTCGGTGGCCGCCACCGACGTGATGATGGTGATGGGTGCCAATCCCACCGATGCACACCCGGTGTTTGCTTCGCGTATGAAGGCGCGCTTAAAGGAGGGCGCAAAATTAATTGTCATCGACCCGCGCAGGATAGACCTGGTCGACGGTCCTCACGTTAAGGCAAATTACCACTTAAAATTACTGCCCGGCACCAATGTCGCGTTTATAAATACTATCGCCCACGTCATCGTGCGCGAAAACCTGCACGATGAAGACTTTGTAAGGAACCGTTGTGAAAGTGATGCTTTCGACGAATGGCTGGAATTTATCAAAGATGCAAAGCACGCGCCGGAGAATACCGAAGCCATCACCGCCATTTCGGCCAAAGATCTAATTGCTGCCGCACGCCTCTACGCAACAGCCGGTAACGGCGCAATCTATTATGGCCTGGGTGTTACCGAACATAGCCAGGGATCTACCACCGTGATGGGCATTGCGAACTTGGCCATGTTAACCGGCAATATCGGCCGGCCCGGCGTGGGTGTAAACCCATTACGAGGTCAGAATAATGTTCAGGGTTCTTGCGATATGGGTTCTTTCCCACATGAGCTGCCCGGCTACCGCCCAGTCTCCGACGATACTGTACGAGCTGATTTCGAGAAAGACTGGGATATCAGCCTGGATGGGGAACCGGGTTTTCGTATCAACAATATGTTTGATGCCGCGGTCGAGGGCATTTACAAAGGCTTGTACATACAGGGCGAAGACGTGGCCCAGTCTGACCCCAACACCCACCATGTTGAAGCCGCGCTAAAAAACCTAGAATGCCTGATCGTGCAGGACTTGTTCCTCAATGAAACTGCCAAGTTCGCGACCGTGTTTTTGCCGGGTTCCAGCTTCCTGGAAAAGAACGGCACTTTTACCAACGCCGAACGACGAATCTCACCGGTTAGAAAAGTCATAAAACCGTTGGCGGGATTGGAAGACTGGGAAGTTACCCAAGGTCTATGCAATGCTCTGGGTTACGAGATGAACTACACGCATCCTAGAGAGATTATGCAGGAGATCGCACGCCTAACGCCAACTTTTAAAAACGTTACCTACGAGCGAATTAAGAAAGATGGCTCGGTACAATGGCCGTGTACTGATGAAACACCAGACGGCACACCAACTATGCATATAGATGAGTTTGTCAGAGGCAAAGGCCTATTTAAGATCACTGAATTTATACCTAGCGATGAAAAAGTAACACGCCGTTTCCCGTTAATACTGACAACCGGCAGGATATTGTCGCAATACAATGTCGGTGCACAAACAAGACGCACAGACAATATTATGTGGCACCACCAGGACCTACTAGAAATTCACCAGAGTGATGCTACAGACAGGGGCATCGAAAACGGCGACCGGGTTAAAATCCAGAGCAGATCAGGCGACACCCACCTAACCGCTAAAATTACCGAACGAGTGTCACCCGGTGTGGTATACACCACCTTCCATCACCCGAAAAGCGGCGCCAACATCATTACCACGGACAACTCCGACTGGGCCACAAATTGCCCCGAGTATAAGGTAACCGCAGTACAGATCGGCAAGGTAATAGCTGAGGAAAAAGATTCAGATTGGCAACGCCAGTTCGAAGACTTCAATAAGCAGCAGTTAGAACTGGCAGGCCTCAATGATGAGCAAACAGTCTAAACAGACGCTGGTCCATTCTCTTAAATCGCTTCCAGAGACTGATAGATCGAAGCGTGAAGTAATAAAAGTAAACGACCGGTCAGGTATTGTCGAGCGAACCGTTTTCGAGCGCTGTTCCGGTCAAAACCTGAAGATAAAGCAGGACCTAATAGCCGACGAAGTCGCAGTTGCTTTTGCCTACAATGGACAAAGCCACGCAGTAATGATGGCGAGCCCGATCGATCTGCACGACTTTGCCATCGGCTTCAGCATCACTGAAAGAATAGTCGACTCGGCTGACGACATCCTGGATGTCGATATCCGCAATGCAAGGAAAGGCGTCACCATACAGCTGAAAATCAAACAACATCTGATGGAAAGACTCGAACGCCAGCGCCGACAAATGAGCGGTCGCTCCGGCTGTGGTATCTGCGGCATCATTGATCTGGAAGCTGCGGTACCAAATCTGGAACCGATGATTCAAACTAAATTACCTGGCCACCGAACAATAAACCAGGCGGTAGAAATCCTGCAAAAAAATCAGCTCATACAAAATAGTTGCGGTGGTGTGCACTGTGCCGGAATGTTCGATAGGACAGGAAAGTTGCTGGCAATCCGCGAGGACGTTGGTAGGCATAATGCGCTAGATAAACTCATTGGCGCGCAACTAGACAACACTGAGCCAGATTATTTTGTACTAATGTCCAGCCGTGCCAGCCATGAACTGATTGCCAAGGTTGCGATTGCTAGAATTGGAACGCTTGTTACGATATCGGCTGCAACCACATTGGCGATCGAGGTCGCCAATGAGATAAACCTAAACCTGCTTGGTTTTATCAGGGGATCACGTCAGGTGGTCTACTCGGCAGCTCCGGCCTCGGAATAGTTTACCTAAACCGCCTTACCTCCCTGAGAGAGATCCAGATAAGAACCTACTCAGGGTTTGTATCTATACTCATGACAGATTAGGTATCACACAAGAATATCTGCGCAGTACTCACTACGCTTGAGTTGGCCTAGCCCTATCAAAGCTACCTCTTACAAGAAATTATTTGGCCAGATCATACTGCGCCACATATGCGCGACTGGACTGCCATCGAATCCCAGGCCTTCCTTGGGCTGCTTAAAGTGGCGCCCGATGATGTCGGTAAAATCATCTATATCCACGACCACTCCTTCCTCGAATGAGTAGAGGTCGTTTAGGGTGATTAGTCTGGACGTCATATACCAGCGATGCTTCTTCGCTTCTTTGTGAGCCTGAACGATATAGGGCTCGGGCTTGTAGTCAGCCCCGAAGAAGCGAATATATTGTTCTGGATACTCATAGTCGACCGAGGTGTCTGGAAAGAAACGTAGGGCCTGGTGATATTGGATAGCCCAGCTTATTTCTTCATCTACGTAGGGTTTGATCATTTGTGCACACCAATAGCCGTGATCGGTACGGATCAGGTTCGTTACACAGATGTCATGCAGAAGACAGGCCAAGACGACCTTCTCATCGTAGCCTTTAATTTTTGCTAGCTGGGCACTCTGAAGTACGTGGTTCGCAGGGGCAAACCTCAGCTTAAAGAAGTCGATCAGGGTCGGTGCTTCGGGCATCTTCGGCAGCCGCGGATCATCATGCATATAGTACGTATCACCGGCGATAACTTCCGGTGTGGTATCAAGATGGCAAAAATAAGGCGTCGCTATACGCTTATCGAGTTCGACTGCCATGGCTTCTTCCAGGGCATCGGCCTTTTCGGATAGGGTTGCGGCTCCAGTTATTGAGGCCACGGTGGCCGCGCTCATATTGTTTAAAAAGGAACGTCGGTCCATATCTCATTCTCCTGTCTTGTTAGAGCAATTGTTGTGTCAGGTCTGATGCCGGCACTGCATGGCAAAGCACTAGTTTAACTAAACGTTTTATCATAATTAGAGGTGGATAAGTATCGTTAACTCCCGATTTTTGGCAGTATGAACCGATATTATTATGCCCTCTATTTTTAGATTAATTCCTGACACTCATATCTATGCAAATCGAATCGGATTTAACCACTTCGTAGAAAACCATTCTTCCAGACCTACTCGGAGAGGTTATATTGGAACAAGAGGGAAAAGCTAAATTCGATGTTGTTGAGTTGCTTAGGGCAGGATTTATTCAACAGCGTCGCCAGCCTGATCAGAAAAAAATGGAGAACCTGATCGAGCAGATAAAAGAGATGGATAGCGAATCCCTCCATTGTATTATTCATGCTTTCTTTGGCTTTCCCAGAGCTCTCCATTTTTGTTTTTGCATTGATTCACTACCTAAATGGTGCGGTTTGGCTAGAGAAGTTGCTGAGGTGTTAATGCGACGAAAACATTGCGATAATCTATCCCACTCCACGCGGGTACAGCTGATAGCCCTCCGCCAGCAAAATCATCACAAATAATAATGGGAGTTTCCTGTGACTGACAACAAAACCATATTGCATCGTCTGACTGAAATCATTGCCGAGAAAACTAAGTTGAGCGTAAATGGTATTAAACCTGATTTAAATCTCGAGGCCAGCGGTTTGGATTCTTTTGCCAGAATTGAATTGATCTTGGTGATTGAAGAAGCGTTTGATATCGAGTTTTCTGACAGCGAATCAGCTAATGTGGCAACGATTGATGATATCGTTAATTTGATTGCGGATAAAACAGCGATTTAGATCTGCTTATCTCAGGAACTACCAGTATGTCGTCCTCCAACCTGTTAGATGTTATGAAGCGGCATGCGCAGCCAACGTCGACAAAGTCGCAGTCTGAATTACATTGTTGGGATGGCTCAGAAAAGAAACACCTTCCGGTTAGCTATGGCGAGCTGAGCCAGCGAGCCTTTGCTTTTGGTGCGGACATACTAAAGATAACAGGCGCTGCTAATGGCTCTACAGGCCGTATCGTAATGATTACTTGCCATTCCCCTTATGCCACACTGCTTGCGTTTTACGGTGCAATATCGGTAGGCGCAATACCGATGATTTTTCCGATGCCACTGTCTCTTGGCAGTCATGAAGCCCTTACCGAACGTATCCGGCACTGGGGTTTCGCATTTAAGTTGCCGGCACTGCTGGTGCTAGAAGAGAACTTAAGTGAAAAATTTCATGATTATATTCCCGCTGAAATTCAGCAAATGCGAATCAGTGATGATCCGCAAGGTCATTGGGACGTACTATTAAAACCGTCTATTGAGCACGATCCTCTGCCGGACGATGTGGCCTTTTTTCAGACCACCAGTTCTTCTACTGGTGACCATAAGGCAGTGGCTATATCTCATCGCAATATACTGGTAAATGTGACCGGAATTAGAAAGGCGCAGAACATGTCTGCGGATGAACGCATGGCAACCTGGCTGCCTTTATTTCATGATATGGGGCTGGTGGGCACCGTCTTGTTTAGTTTTTACAATGACTATCCATTATTCATTATGACCCCAACCCAATTTGTTAAGCGGCCAATGCTGTGGCTGAAATGTATGCACGAACATAAGTGTACTATTGCCACAGCACCTAACTTTGGCTTTGACTATTGCTCCCGGCTAGTTTCGGACAAAGACGCTGCCGAGATGGACCTCTCACATGTAAAACATTTATTTATTGGTGCAGAACCCATCCGTATTTCTACCATCGACTCCTTTTTGCAAAAATTTTCGGCTAGTGGAATTAGGCCACAGGTGATTCGGCCTGCCTATGGCCTGGCAGAGTCGACCATAATCACCAGCATGACCGACCCTCAACAGATATCGCATTTTGTCTGTCTGGATGCAGATTCAATTGGGATTAACCAGCCAGTCAAGGTTCTGGATAAACTAGAATTCGATGACCCACGTTTGTCGAAGCATGATGCCAGCAAGAGTGTCGCTGTCTGTGCAGCCGGTACCGCCATTGACGATATGTTGATTGAGATTGTAGATAAAAATGGAGAAACAATTGAACAAGAGGGGGTGGCAGGGGAAATTGCCTTGACCGGAACTTCGGTAGCATTGGGTTATGTGTCTGAGTCAGATGAGTTGATCGATCGCTTTCCCCAAGGCCGATTACGCACTGGAGATATCGGGGTTATATTGGACCGCGAGCTATATATTCTTGAGCGGATCAAAAATATAGTAATCCGCAATGGTGAAAACTTTCTGGTCAGTGCGCTTGAAGAACAATGGGCGAATTTACTGGCGGTATCGCATGAACATATCGCGGTGTTTGAATCGAACATTCATGATCCGACCAGCGATATAGTGCTACTGGTGGAGCGGCATTCTCCGATTGACGATGAAGCAATAGATCAGTTGTTAGTTGCGATGCCTAAAGAAGCTTTCCCGATTAATAGGATTTTACTGTGCAAATCGCGCGAGATACCGCGAACAACCAGTGGAAAGAAACGACATTTTTATTGTCGTAAGTTGTATCAAAAAAATGATATTAAATTTCAACAGGAAATCGAAGTTAGTCCGCAGCGCATCATGGTCGCCATGCGGGCGATATCGGATAATGTGTAAATAATCGTGCCTTTTGATCTGTTAAAGCAGTATTGGAGTCCCCGTTACTGGCCAACCTGGATTGGTTTAGGGTTTTTGCGAGTAATGACAGTTTTACCTCTGCCATTATTGGCAGTTACAGGCTATAGCCTGGGCCTAGTATTCTATTTTTTGCATTTTAGTCGGCGTAAAATAGCCTTTAAAAATATACAAGCTTGCTTTCCTGAACTCAGCCTAGCTGAACAAAAAAGTATCAACCGCTGGCATTTTTGTTATCTCGGCCAGTCGATTGTGACCGCTTGTATGAATTGGTGGATTAGCTCCGCTCGATTTGATCGGTTGGTAACAATCCGTGGCAGGGAAAATTACGAGCGAGTATTAGCAGATGGTAAGAAAGTAATTTTGTTGTCGCCGCATTTTATTCCGATGGAGGTCGCTGGCCTCGCCTTGCAGCGCGAACGGGCGATGGTCGGTATGTATCAATATATGAAGAATCCGGTATTGAACAACATGGCGTTGAGAGGCCGCCAACGCTTTTGCCCAGATGGCGTTATGTTTGAACGCAAACAACCGTTACGAACCCTATTAAAAATTTTAATGAAGGGCTTACCGTTGGTCTATTCACCAGATCAGGACGCGATGCGTAAGGGAGTGTTCGTGCCATTTTTTCATCCGTTGGCTTCCACCACACCGGCACTGGGTAAATTTGTCCAGATCACGAAATCCGTCGTTATTCCATGTCGAAGTCGTATGCTGCCGTGGGGCCAGGGCTATGAAATCATATTGGGAGAACCAATTACTCAGCTGGCCAGTGGAGATGAGTTGGCTGACACAGCGGCAATGAATTACGCAATTGAGGAGATGGTCCGGGAATGTCCGCAGCAATATCTATGGGTGCATAAGCGCTTTAAGACTCGACCGCCCGGGGAGAGTGTTTTTTATTAGCCAAAGGCTTTTTTGTACGGGCGGAAGGCTCTAGCTAAATCCTTTGGCCTTAGGCTTGTCAATCTTTCGAAAAGTTAGACGATATAAATTCAGCCCGCTAACTTCAAGGATATAGGTAATCAGGCGGACATATTGCTCGAAGCGAGCAACTTCCTCTTCACCTTAGAGTTATGCACAACGGTCGCGATTTTCATTCAGCTTTGTCTGCCATGCATGCAAGGTACGACTATAGTCATCACGGCCATTGGGTATCAGAACTGGCTCAAATATTTGCACACAGGACTTGGCAATTTCGAGTAATTGTGGAGAATCTGTTTCCGGAAAAATTTGTTTGGTGATAAGGCTATGAAAGTCTTCTGTCAGTGAGTTCGCATCCACTACCGTTTGCAATGTGTAGGTAGCCTTGCTACCCGAGCGAACCGTGACACCGGGTGAAAAACTCCCGATAGATTTTATTTTTTCTTCCGCCGATAATCCCAATTTGGCAAAAAACTCGAAAGCACCAATTGATATAATCGAGTCGTACTGAGATTGCGGATCATGGTCCTTCCAACTTTCCAGCCGCGCTTCGATACGAGGGTTACTAAGATTATTAATCCATTTTGCTTGGCTTTCGCTTAGCGTTAACCCCACTATATTTTTCACATCAAAAATATCTGCCAGCGGTAATAAAATTCTGCCCAACCGCAGCCTATATCCAGCACATTCTCCTTGTCTGGAGCACGCGATTGCTCGATATGATGGCGTATCTTCTCTAGTTGCACATCGTCCAGGCTTTGATTCTCATTGTCGTCATCCCACAATACGTAGGAATCTGTCATGGCTTCACCCGGCCATAGGGGAAAATAATCACTGCCTGTATCATAGTGAAACTCAATCGCGTCGGCGGACGCGCCGTATTTTTCCGGTATCTCGTTGCTCATTTTAAATTCCGTAATAGGCTAGTGATTTTGCGCCACTGGTATCGCTACCAATTTCGCGCATAGATTCTCTTATCAAGCGAATCCAGTTAACCACTACGCGTTCAATAAGGCCTCAATGGTAGCTATTAAGCTGACCGAATCTTCCTATTTAAAACTCAGGTTTGGGCGGGTCAATGAAACATGTGTTTTATACGTTCTGTAGTTCTTGGTCTATCCATTAATTTGCAAAGCAAAAATTGACCTAGTAACTTGACCTCGGGTTATCGACTGCAAGGCTAAAAAATTTCCGAAAAGGCTGTAAATTCTGTTATTTTCCTAACGTTCAAGCCGATCTAACAATTTTGAGGCCGCTACCCGTCAGCGTTTAATTTAATGGCTCGCAAGCAATTGAAATTTATTGTGATTCCCTACCTGATAAAGCTGCTGATGTGGTTAATCATGATGACCTGTCGCGTGCGTTGGCACAATCGCCATGCATGGGATGAGTTGCAGCAATCTGGCCAAGCCTATGTGATCGGTGTGTGGCACAATTGCTCAACTATCAGTGCTTGGGCAATGCGCGATAGTAGCATTTCGGTAATGGTGAGTGATAGTAATGATGGCGAATATGCTGCTCGCTTGGTTAAACTATTTGGCAATAATACGGTGCGTGGTTCCAGTTCCAGGAGGGGGCAAAAGGCGATCAAAGATGCATTGATGTTGCTACGCGAAAATAAACCAATAGCCATTACTCCGGACGGCCCGCGCGGCCCATGCTATCAGGTGCAAAGCGGCATATTGTGGTTTGCTGCCACCGCCGGAGTGCCGATTCTGCCACTGCATATTGAATCAAGCAGACAATGGGTGTTAGACAGTTGGGATGGCCACTTATTCCCCAAACCGTTTTCCACGATGCATATCGGCTTGGGTCGACCAACCATTGTGTCGCGTGAAATGATGCGGAACAATCCTGATGATGCGGTGAAAATTGTACGTGGGGCAATGATGGACAATGTCTACGCTATGCAGACCGCCTCTGGCAGAGGGCTTACTGTGTAGCGCCTGACAAGAGTCCACCGCTGCGTGCTTGCCCAATAAAGGGCTGATTGTGAAGGTTTAGTTTCAGCGATAATCGAAGCATTCTGCTGGGGTAGAATACCGATTTAGGCTATATTTCAGTGTGAAATCTACTTTTGCTGTTTTTCGGGAAAATATACGCCATGACCACACTTTTTATGCTCGGAGTCATTACGTTTTGCTTTGGCTCTTTGGCGTATGTCTATGTGATTCGGGGTAATGCGCGCTACGAAAGTGTGGGCGAATATATTCGCAAGGGCTGGCCGATCTTCACACCTTTTAACTGTTTACTGTATTTGTTCACTGCAAAAAAGGCACGTCCACCGATTACGGATATCGCAGACTTTCCTGAGTTGCATGAGTTACACGAAAATTGGGAAATGATTCGTGACGAAGCCATGGCACTGATGGCTGAAGGAGGCTTCGATGCTATAAGCGACCCTGATTCAGCTTCTTACTACGACATTGGGTTCCGTACTTTTTATAAATATGGTTGGACCAAGTATTACCTGAACTGGTACGGCTATACCCACAAGTCAGCTCTTCTCAGCTGCCCTAAAACGGTAGAGTTTCTGAGTAAAATACCTTCGATTAATGGTGCTATGTTTTCGATACTGCCGCCAACTGGTCAGCTTACGCGCCATCTGGATCCGGTGGCCTGCTCGCTGCGTTATCACCTGGGCTTGAAGACGCCCAATCATGACGACTGCTATATCAGTATCGACAATCAAAAATACTCCTGGCGCGATGGTGAACCACTACTTTTCGACGTAACGTTTTTGCACTTTGCACATAACGATGCGGATATGTCGCGACTGATTTTGATGTGCGATATTGAACGACCTATGCCGTGGATAGGGCGAATGCTTAACTGGTTTTATAAACTGTTAATGCGCGCCACCGTGGTACCCAATACAGACGAAGATAAACGCGGCTTTGCCAATCGCGTGTTCAGCTGGCTGGTGCCTGCGCTAGAAAATAGCAAGCGGTTGAAAGAGACTAATCTAGTTGCATACAAGATTCTTAAATATATGGTCAACACAACACTTCTTTTGGCAGTTGCTGGTTTGGTATGGTTGTCGATTCAGTTTGTTAGCTGGTTAATTTAGCGCCACGAAAACTGATCGCTTCTCTGAACGATTTGGAAAAACTACCACCACAGACACGGTATAAAGCACACTTGTAGTTAAATTGACGGGTATTAGCATATCCCTTTTGTCGACCCTCTTGATATTCGTTTGGTATTTTTGGGGTAGCTATGGGCAATATACAAGAATAGTTCGCGAGCAACTTGCATTTGATGATAAGATCGAAATTCTTCCTAATTGTAGAGTTTTGACGAAATAAATGGAGACAGTAATTATTTTGTCGCCTTGTCTAATTAGCAGTTACGTAATCAACGAATAGATAACAAAGAGTCCAAATAAGATGATAAATGCAGCAGTTGTCGGCCTCGGATGGTGGGGTCAAACACAAGTTGAGGCTGTTCTGGGTAGTGACAAAATAAAGTTTGTTGCTTGTACAACGCGATCTCTCTCGGATGATGCCGTTGCCTTTGCAAAACAGTACGATATGGAGCTCAAGCCAAGCTACGAAGCAATTCTTGACGACCCTAAAATAGATGCGGTGGTTCTGGTAACTCCAAACTCCCAGCATGTCCCACAAACATTAGCTGCCATTAAAGCTGGTAAGCATGTTTTTTGTGAGAAGCCTTTTTCTCTTGATGGCGCTGGAGCGCAGGCGGCCGTCGATGCTGCAGCAGCTGCCGGGTTGATTTTAGGCGTTGGTTATAGCCGAAGATTCCATCCCGAAATGGCCGCCCTTAAAGAAAAGGTTAATAATGGTGATTTGGGCAATATTATGCACATTGAAGCAACCATGACATTCCCGAATGCGCTATATCTTAAGCCTGGAGCGTGGCGAGCTGATACATCGGAGACTCCATGTGGTGGATTAACGCCAATGGGGGTTCATGCGATTGATGGCATGATTGATATGGTTGGCGAAATAGATGAAGTGTATTGTCAAAGTTTCCGTCGAGCGATTGAGGTTGAAGCAGACGATACGACTTCTATTCTGTTTCGCATGAAGGAAGGATGTTCTGGTTATCTTGGCACCATGACGGCTACCGGTGGTGGTTTTAATTTTCAGGTATATGGTTCCAAGGGCTTTATTAAGCTTGAGGGTATGACGCATATTGCCGGTGCACCATCAGAAGAGAGGCGCATGAAGTTATTTAGTAACTGTACTTTCAAACCGGTCAAAGGGCCTGCTGAAGTATGGTCGGCGGCGAAGTTTGATGTTGTTGAAGCAGCTTTAGAAGCTTTTGCAGATGCTGCCGAAGGCGGGAATCCATATCTCATAACGCCAGCCGAAATGGTACATGGGTCTGCGGTGACGGAAGCAATTGTTAAGTCAGCGGCAGCGCATCAAGTAGTAAAAGTTTAATTAACGAATTCTAGTAATCTGTATTTAGGAGTAAAAAAATAATGGTAAATGTAAGACGCGGCACGCAAGGCATGATGCAGGTCGACTATGAACAACGCATAGATATGAATCGTATGCGTGAGTATCGAGTAGATCGTATTAAGAAGTATATGGACGTATTTGATATTGAATGTTTGTTGTTGTTTGATACAGGTAATAAACGCTATTCAACGTCTACTGCGGTGTGCTCACCGGAAATTGATAATATGGGCCGTTACGCGATTATTCCTCGTAACGGACCACCGCATATTTTTGGTTTTGGTTCAGAAGTGGCTAATGAAAAGATTCATTGCCCGTGGATTGCTGATTATACCTTTCCAGCGCATGGCACCATGTTTGGTGCTTTGCCAATGGATTGGGAATGTCACCAAGCATTCTTAAAAGACCTCGATATGGTGTTAGATAATTACGGTCTAGATAAGAAGAAAATCAAAATCGGCGTTGACGTAGTGGAGTCACAAATCATTCTTGCGATGCAGGCCGGTGGTTATACCCTAGCTGATGGTCAGGGCGTTATGCAGCATGCTCGTTCGATCAAAAACGAAGATGAAATCATGATTCTAAAACACGCGGCAGCAATTGTTGACGCAGCTTTTCATCGAATTGCTATGGAAATTCGTCCAGGTGCAAAAGAGAATGATCTACAAGCTGTTGCTTCTCATGAAATGCATCGTCTCGGAGCCCAATGGATTCATAATGTTCAAGTAACATCAGGTAATCGTACCAATCCTCATCCCCACTTGAGTTCAGATCGATTGATCCAACCGGGTGATGTGATATTTATGGATGTTGTGTGTTTGTATAACGGCTACCACACCTGTGTGTATCGTTGCTTTACTTGTGGTGAACCCACCAAGCAACAGAAGGAAGTGCATGCGCGCTGTCTTGAAATTCAACTCGGTGGTATTGAAGCTGTTAAGCCGGGTGCTACGACAGCAGACGTAGTCACCAGATGGCCTGATTACCGCCAAATGGGTGCGCTAAACGAGCACGAGATTTTTGGGCTGCAGTATGGTCATGGCATCGGCGTAGGCTTGTGGGAGTTCCCAATTATTTCCCGCGCTTATAGTATTGCACACCCGGTCGAAATTGAGCCAGGTATGGTATTCGCCTTGGAAACTTATGCCGGGTCTGAAGATGGTCACGATGGTGTCCGTCTAGAAGACGAAGTTGTTGTAACTGATACTGGTATTGAAATAATCACTAAGTTCCCTACTGATAGAATTATCGGTTGCGGAATGCCTTATATGTAAGAGATTAGCTATAGATTCAAGGTTATCCCTATTAAAGAGCGGAATTTAATAATATAGGCTGCCGGGTTTTGTTACCTGAAACTTGGGTGCTTTTTTGTCTCACGGCCCATTCTTATAAAGGATTTTTTGGGCTAAAGATTGATGTGCTGGGAAGTAAAAAGCATTATGATGATCGATAAAATTGATGTTGTGCATGGGTATTTAGATAAATGTAAGTTAATAAGGTACATGCGGTGTAATAATTATTTGAACAAATCTCAATAGAGAGGAGAAATATTAAAATGAGCGGACCAAAACAAATGACAGAACGAGCCGAAAGAGACGCAGCTAACCCTGGGTCAGGGTCGCAGAAAATCGCATACGCCATGTTTGGCCTGCTGCTTATAACTTATGTAGTGGCGGTGGGAGATCGCTTCCTCGTCAGTATGCTCGCTACCGATATTCGAGGAGCACTTAATCTCTCGATACCTAATATGTTTGCGCTTACCACCATGTTTACCCTTGGTCTTGGTATTGGGGGATTACCGGCCGCCGCACTTATTCAGCGATATTCAAGAAAGGCGGTTCTGCTTACAGGCCTGATATTGCTCTCAGTTGCAACCTTAGCCTTCACAGAAGCCACCGGTTTCTGGACTATGTTTGTGTTTATTGTCCTGCAAGGTGTAGGTATGTCTTTTACAGCGACTAGTATGTTCGCGCTGTCAACCAGCTATTTTTCCGCGAATCGAGTTGCAGCATTGGGTCTCGTCAACCTTAGCTTTGGACTAGGTTCATTGTTTGGTCATTGGATCATCGGTGAGTTACGAACTGCTTTAGGCAGTTGGGAAGCGCCGATGCTGATCTTCGGCTTTATTGGTATTGGTTTTGCGATTCTCATAGCGATTATGGTGCGCCCGTGGTTCAGTGAGGTTAAGCCTGCTGCCAAGCATGTGGTTGACAGTGGTGGAGCGGATACGCTGAAGAATCACAACTCGATCCTTCTATCGATCATGAGCGCTTTATACGGGATGGTAGTTTATGGATTTCTAGGCACTTATCCTTCTTACATGCGTGAGGTGCTGGAGTTATCAGCTGCAGATGTGGGCGGGGTAATGTTGTGGTTTGGCGTTGGCGGGCTGACTTCCTACTATGGCGGCAAGCTGGGTGATAAATACTCGCAGAAATCAGTTATCTTTATCTGTGCGCTTGCGCTTGCGATAGTGACCTTATTTCTTTTTAAGACAGATCTTAGCGTATTAATCTATAAAGTATTGGCAACCCTTGTCGGTGTTTTCGGCGCTGCAATCGTCTACACTAATCTCGCGGGCGGTCACGTTAAGTCACTTAAACGCAGCCTCACTGGTAAAGGTTCTGGCATGTTTGTCACCAGCGTCTATGGCGGTGCCGCATTAGGTGGGTACTCGATGGGTTTGCTGGTCGACAACTGGAGCTGGGAATTTGCAGGTCAAGTTCAAATCTCACTGCTTTCTATGATTGTTGCTTTTCTCGCTTTAGGCCTTAGAACGGAAGACATGTCTAAGTAAAGCGATACTTCTGTAATAATTAACGGCATGTACTAACAGTGCACGCCGTTTTTTGTTGGAGCTGATTTTTATAATAGGAATATCATTAGCATTCGGTACTCATAGCATTCTAGAGGAGTATCCGAGCCAAAATTTCTCGAAGGGCAGGGTGTGTGATACTTATTAAAGATCTAATTGTATTGCCCATTCAGCGTGATCATACGCTTAACCCATTCAAGCTGCGCTCGATGAAGCAGTAAGCGCTTGCTATTCCTATCGCTTATACAACGACTACTTTGGGTACGGTTTCAGTGTAAGTCACTAGGAGAAAACCAATTACCCTCGTAAAATATAGTTCACCAAAAGTACGATCACGATAAATATTATCTGACTTATTTCAAAGTCGATAATAAACAGATAAGGGCCGGAGTGCGTGTATGTGCAAATGTGAACCCTGTAATGGCAGTAAAATTCGCTATTTTGTGCCTGCAATAAACAGTGAAGATAGAATAAATAGCAGATGATCCAATCCCTACTAGCGGCTAATACTATTCGTTCTTGGGAAGTATGCTTGTGATACCGGATGTGAAAGTTTCCAGCACAGACAGCTGCTCTAACTGCCGCTCCATCCCTACCTATTCGTTCTTTCGGCTTGAGCAGACTACCCGCAGAGTACGGTTAGGAAAAAAATCGTATACAGTGCACTTTAAATTAGCCAAACTACTGTTTATAAAGTTACTAGGATATCCGGAGCTATTTATGCTGATTAATAAAAACCTAAACTACGAAAAAATTTCCCGATCGATCGCACTATATGTCTGTGTTGCGCTTTTACCGCTTGACGTGTGGTCAGCTGAATTTACTTTGATGTCATTCAATGTTGATGAGTATGTAAACAAGGAAAACCCAACGCCGGGCGAATTTCACCGAGCCGATATATTAACAGACGAACTAGGCATAAATGACCTCGGTGGGCTATTTGCAATTTTGCCTGCAGATAGCAAGGTTCCTTACCATTATCACGAGGCAAGAGAGTCGGTGATAATGGCAATATCCGGTGAAGCTATTCAAGTTATGGAGGGAGAAGAATTTCTTTTTACAGCTGGTAATATCATTATTGTTCCACCCCAAACAAAGCATCAGACCATCAATCGTTCTCAGGAAGGGTTTCGGTACATTGAATTTTTTACTAACCCCCCGGTCATGTCAGACTTTCATTTGGTCGAGTGAATAATGTGTCAGGAGCGTATCCGTGAATAGGCTCCCAATTGCTTGATTTCGATACGTTCAGGGACTCGTGCCAGCTCATACGAGCGCTTTATAAACCTTTGGCCGGGAGATTCGAACAAATAATTGCCAAGGAGTACGGGGATGATGCTCGCTAAAAGTTTTATTTTATTATCTGTACTGGTTCATTAAGCGCTTAATCCATTCAGGCTATGCTCAATGAACCAATATGCGCTTGCAACTCCAGAATGACTGATATACAAAAATCTTAGAAATATGATTAGAGCCTAGGATGTTCAAGCTGGCGTTGTTTTCTTCTGACAAGGCCGTAAACGAGTGAAAAGAAATATAGAACATAGCATTAGTCATCGGTAGAGCATTAATAATTATGAAGCAGAATAATTTTCATTATCAGGTTCTTGTTAAATCTGATTTTATAGAAGCTTGCTAGAAGTCGGTTTTAAGAATCAATGACTAGCGACCAAATCTTTCTTTTCACCTTGTTCGGCTCAGTTTTTGTACTGTTGATCTGGGGCAGGATTCGCTACGACCTGGTGGCTTTCAGTGCGTTGGTAATCGCCGCTATTAGTGGATTTATTACCCCAGACGAGGCCTTTTCAGGATTTGGTCATCCGGCGGTTGTTATTATCGCCCTGGTTCTAGTTCTCTCGCGGGGACTCTTAAACGCTGGTGCTGTCGAAATGATTGCCGGTGTGGTGCTTTCATCAACTCGGCCCTTACCTATGCACATTGGCATCATGTCGATTATTGGTGCTGCATTATCGGCGGTGATTAATAATGTTGCCGCATTGGCGTTGCTGATGTCGTTGGATATGGAGGCTGCAGAAAAGGCAAAGCGTTCGGCATCCCTGAGTTTAATGCCGCTTTCCTTCGCTACTATTCTCGGGGGTATGATTACTTTGATAGGCACGCCACCGAATATTGTTATCGCCCAATATCGAGAACGGGCCTTGGGTGAAAGCTTCAGTATGTTTGATTTTGCTCCTGTTGGTTTGTGTGTTGCATTGGCTGGTATTATTTTTGTTGCTTTGATTGGTTGGCGCTTAATTCCAGCACACGAGCGAGCCAAACGTATTAGAACTAGCGACGATATCGAAAATTTTGTTGTCGAAGCGCAAATGAGTGAAGGTTCTAAATCTATCGGCCTGCGTGTGACCGATTTATCGCCGTTGGCAAAGGAGCATGATGTTTTGGTCCTCGGGCTGGTTCGTCAAGGAAAGCGATTGCCTGGATTCGCGCGCTATGAAGAGATTAGCAAAAGCGACCATTTAGTTGTCGAAGGTAATCCAAAATCTGTCGAAGCTTTTTTTGGGTCTGCTGAATTGAGTTTTGCCGGTGAGGAAAAATACCAGATAGGACTGACCAGCCCGTCGTTAGTCCTAACCGAGACGATAGTAGCCGAGAGTTCTAGAATCACCGGACGCTGTAGCCACGATCTGCGTTTACTTACGCGGCATGGCATAACGTTATTGGGTGTGTCCAGGCAGGGCAGACGGTTTCGTGATCGTGTGCGCAAGCTCATCATCAAGCCAGGTGATGTGCTGTTATTGCTTGGCGGCCCGGAACGTCTTGAAGAAGTGATTGACTGGCTCGGCGTGCTACCACTGGAAGATCGGAAATATGCTGTTATTCAGCGCAAAAAAGCGAGTTTAGCGATCGGTCTTTTCTCCGGTGCTATTGCTTTATCAGCCAGCGGTCTGGTGTACCTACCGATAGCGCTTGCGGGATGTGTGATTGTATTTGTGCTAATGGGTATTGTTTCTGGACTTGAGGTATACGAAAGCGTGGAGTGGAAGGTAATAGTGCTATTGGCTTCGTTAATTCCACTGGGAATTGCACTGGAAAATTCTGGCGGTACTCAACTTATAGCCCAGCTGATCGTGTCGCAAACAAAAGGCTGGCCACACTGGGCGATCCTTACCGTATTAGTCATGGTCACCATGACGCTGTCTGATTTTCTCAACAATGTCGCAACTGTACTGATAGCCGCGCCGATTGGCGTCGATGTTGCAAACGCTATCGGCGTTGCGCCCGATCCATTTTTGATGGGTGTTTCGGTCGCCGCCTCTTGTGCGTTCTTAACCCCGATCGGGCACAAGAACAATACAATTATCATGGGGCCAGGAGGTTATCGTTTTGGTGATTACTGGCGTATGGGTCTGCCACTGGAAATATTGGTGGTGGCGGTGTCAGTACCCGCTATTCTCTATTTTTGGCCGTTACAGGTATTAGCTATCTAACCCTATCGCGTGTAAAACTCGATTTGACTCGAATGACCGGTTGAAATCGCAACTCAAAGCGGTTATTCGTAATGCTAGAGATAATGTGCCGGTATGCCATGTTTACTACTCGTAGAGGTAGGTAGATTTCGCCTGGTTGAGGCTATTTTCAAAGGAAGTGACGGCGTTTTTGGGCTGGCTTATATTTATTGATTTAGGGAAACAGGGGGTTTATGCTTCCTATACTCCGACTTCGAGAACGCCAGCGATTTGCCATGGCACTTGGGGCAGCCTGACAGACGAATGAGAAATTAAATGGCTGATGCTCGACAAGTCCGCCCGGCAGACGTAATCAACAGCGAGCCGCTGAGTCGGTTCCAGATTGTGATCGTCGCATCCTGTAGCGCCGTTGCACTGCTCGACGGCTTCGATACTTTTGCGATTGGATTTGTCGGCCCTGCGCTCAGCCTCGAATTCGGCATCGCAATGCCTGATCTCGGACCGGTATTTTCCGCTGCGCTAATCGGCTTGCTCGTCGGCGCCACGCTAATCGGCGCACTCGGCGACCGCTACGGTCGAAAGACTGTAATTGTCGCCTCGACATTCATTTTTGGTTTGTTCTCGTTGCTAACGGCGTTCTCCCAAACCGTTGATCAGCTCATGATATTACGATTTCTCACCGGCCTGGGATTAGGCGGCGCAATGCCAAACATCGTCGCCCTGACCACCGAGTACTCACCGAAACGGCGCAAGTACCTCATGGTCGTCGTGATGTTTGCGGGTTTCCCGCTCGGTGGTGTTCTTGGCGGCCTCATTAGCGCGGAGCTCATCACTTTTTTCGGCTGGCGCTCGGTCTTCGCGTTCGGCGGCGTTTTGCCAATCCTGCTGTCAATATTCTTGATGAGGTACTTGCCAGAATCGATCCCCTTTCTTATTACGAAGGGAAAGGAGAGTAACGCAAAGATTGCCGCCTACCTGAACCGAATCGCGTCGGCCGAGAAGCTCTCCGCGAACGACGAGTTCGTTTTACCGAAGACAGAACACAATGCACAGGGAGTCGCCCTTAGGCACCTGTTTGCGGCCCGTCGGACACAAGGAACCCTGGCGCTTTGGCTTATATCCTATATCAATTTGCTGATAATCTATTTTATCAGTGTATGGCTGCCTACCCTACTCACCCAGGCCGGCCATAGCCTACGCATCGCTATAGCTTCTTCCGTCGTCTTTAACGCGGGTAGCATGATCGGTGCGGTTTCGACCGGATACTTTTCAGATAAAAGTACGCGCCCGCTACGCATCATCGCCACAAATTATGTGGGCGCGGCGGCATTCACCGCACTTATTGGTCTGTCAACTCAAAACCTGATTCTTGGCGCGGTAGTTGTGTTTGGTGCGGGCTACTGTGTGACGGCTGGGCAAGCGATGTCCAACCCCCTATCGTCAAACTTTTACCCAGTCGCCATCCGTTCAACTGGTGTCGCGGCTGTCGTGGGTTGGGGCCGCTTTGGTGCGATTTGCGGTCCCCTCTATGCAGGGATGCTGCTGAAGGTAGGCCTCGATGTTAAGGAACTGTTTTATGTGATTGCTACCCCTGCGCTGGTGGCGGCCATTATAATGTATTATATGGAACGCGTTACGCGGTCTGGGAAAACAGGACCCGCATCACTAGGATAAACCTATGATCTATTGCTCCATATTGAGAGACTTAAATGCCAACTTTTCAATCTGACGATGTCACAATTTATTACGAGATACATGGGGAAGGCTTCCCCCTCGCATTGACCTATGGATTGGGTGGTAGCACCAAATACTGGGGCCCCAATATTGACGACCTCGCATCCCGGTACCAGCTGATACTTTGGGATCACCGCGGCCACGGAAAATCCGACAAGCCCGCAAATCAGGACGCTTACGGATTACAGACGTTCGCAATAGACCTCAAAAACCTGCTTGATCACCTAGAAATTGAAAAGGCACACATTGGCGGGCAATCGCTAGGTGCAGGCTCCGCCGTGAGACTTTGTCTTAACCACCCGGATATGGTAGCTAGTCTTCTACTGATTGCATCTGCTTCAGCCTCCGGTCTACCACAACCTCCCGGTATGCTGGAGATGCGCCACAGGACGATTAAGCTTGCCTTAGAACACGGTATGGAAGCGGTCGCCGATGAGGCACACCGCTCGAATTTGAATATGATCAGTTATACAAAGCAAGGTTGGGAGCAGCAGGAAATTGTCAGGCAGATGTACCTAGATTGTGACGCCAATGGCTACGCTCACAGTGTTTGGTCACTTATTAGCGCCGACCCAGTCGCCGACAGACTGAATGAAATAAAAGTACCCACCCTTATCATGGCGGGTACCGGTGATCCCGTCATGAAAGCAGTGGAAGCGACGGTTGAGAAAATCCCACATGGCAAATTCGTAACGATTCCAGATGCGAGCCATTTTTCTAATCTGGATAATCCGGCGGAATTTAACAGACATATTCTTGAGTTTCTGAAGGAGGTAGACGACCAGTGATAGAAGAGGAAGAGTTGGTTGGCAACGGTTCGCTAGATCAACAGACAGAGTTAGCCATCGCGAACCCGGATCGTTTCACCGGTATCGCGACGCTTGTCTACGCGGTAGAAGACTTACCGCTGTGTCATCGTTTTCTCTCCGACTGGGGAGTGATCGAAACCGAAAGTAACTCGCGAGGGTCGATCTGGGAGACGCCCATCGGTCAAAAGATATTTCTTAGGCAGTATGATGGAGATAGCGGTGTACCAGGACTGCAGGAGATTATCTGGGGCGTAGGTGACTTAGCAGCGCTTGGCGAGATAGCGGAAGATCTTGGTAAAGATCTCGAATTATCTCTCGATAGCGATGGAACTATTCACACGAAAGACCCAAACGGCTTCGGCGTTGGTTTTTCAGCCTTCACTCCTAAAGAAATCCAAAGCCAGCCGCAACCAGTGAACTCACCCGGCCGACGAGAGCGTGTCGGAGAGCCCGGCACTAATTGTAAACGCGCGACGCCGTTGCGCTTAGGTCACGTCGTCTTCCAGACGCCGTTCGTCGAAGCCGCTGAAAAGTTTTATCGAGACAGACTGGGCTTTTGGCTCACGGACCGGTACCCAGGAAAGGCGGCATTCTTACGCTGCGCTGCCCGAAGCGATCACCACAACATTGCTTTTTTTCGAACGAACGTCACAGAGCCTCACTTCGAGCATGCGGCGTTCGAAGTGTGCGACATTCACGAGGTTTTCGGCGGTGGTTTGTATATCAAAGATAAAGGCTGGCAAACTCAGTTTGGCCCCGGCCGCCACGCAACGTCCTGCGCGTATTTTTGGTATTTTCAGAATCCCTGCGGCGGTAATATCGAGTATTTCGCAGATAACGATTTCGCAGACGAAACCTGGTCTCCCAGAGATATTCCGCCGTCCCCTACGTCAATCGCAGAGTGGGGGATGTTCGACGGAATATCTCGATTTAGCGGTAAGACCAAAGCGTGGATTCGGCCTCTGGAGCGTTAAGCTGCGTGGCCCCATTCCAACATCCGTTCACCGAGCAGCACTAGTCGGTTCGCGACTACACCCTAATGACTTATTGAGAAGACGACCAATCCCAATCGCGTGAGCTTAAATCATTCGGTTCAACCACTGGCTCGCCATCTTTCATCTTCATTCGCTCACGCGCTTCTTCCGCATCCAAAGGCGCAAGACGCTTCAACGGATTACGGGCGTAAATCGTGATTTCAATATTCGGCCCATGCCCCACATTCTGATGCGCAACCCCTCGAGGAATCACCGTCATTTCACCTTCGTTAATCGTAATAGGCCCCGTTTCACTCCGAAGGGTACGACTACCTTTGTACTGGAAAGCAAACTCATCTGCACCGATGTTCCTATGCCAACCATCCTGTACATCGTCACAGTTCGCCACTTCAATAATCATATCTTCATTGGCATATAGCACTAACGGAAGATAGCCATTTTCCATATCCACACCCGTGACCACATCGTCAGAAAATATATCGTTTAACGATACCTTCTCCATCTTCTTGCCACCATAGAGAAGACCGTTATTCAGGAGGTCTTCATCTCGCTCAATAACAAATCGTTTTTCTCTTCCACTGGTCCAATCACTGATGGAACTGCCCCAGTAGGTAACAAATTCTTTAATCGTCTTCTTCTTAGACATAGTCTTTACCTTGCTTAAATATTCTTAGTATTTTTAGTGAAATTTCTTCTTCCAAATCAATACGATAAGTAAGACAAAAAATAGGTCATTAAAGTCCAATGATTATTCGTAATACAACCTATTCAAAATATGTCAGCTACTCTGTGTTTACTTCAGAAGGTTAACTCTCCTTCTCTCGGGTTTTTAACGATAAAAGTTTCTCCGACAAGAAAATTATATGTATAATCAATCACCTATAGATAAGTCTTGGAAATCAGCTTCTCGAAGATCTCCAGCTTCGCGCAGGTTAGCAATGACAGTGTTGGCTAGTCGCTGAGCTTCAATACCCGCGGGCACACCACAGTAAATCGTGATTTGAATCAAAACGTCTCTCAATTCTTTCAGCGTTAAACCGTTTCCGATCGCCGCTTCAAAATGCAATGAAAACTCTGACGGTCGATTAAGTACCGCCAACATACCCAAATTCAACAAGCTCCTCTGCTTGCGATCCAAACCTTCACTACCCCAACATTTTCCCCAGCAGTACTCCGTCACGAGCTCTTGCAGCGGGCGATTAAAATCATCTGCATTATCAAGAAGCTCTTTAACTCTCTTTGAACCAAGAACATCGGTTCTTATTTTACGACCTAACTCAAAATGATCATTACTCGCCATGGTTCACCACAATTTTGTCCATAAGCCACTATCAATCAATTTTAGGTTAGCCCATTATTGCCCTTGGCTTCTTCGTGGGTCAATCCACCAAGACGCGCGTGTAAACGTCCTCTTGTTGCCACGACAATGGCAATGACCACTTCGTCACTGGCAGGTGAGTCGCCAAAGGAGGCCGTCACCGTGTCATAACAAGCTCGCACATAGAGAGCATCCTTATGACCTAGAGGTATATCGATAGTGCACCCTGAAGGGCCTCGCTTACCGGTAGATGGGAACCAGGATTGACCACCGCCAATCGCTTTTCGAATCGGGTTAGCAAAGTCATTAGTCAAGAACGCATTGCCATGCTCATACTCACCAGCATCACCCACGATACAGGCCTTTCCGTAACTCATGATGGTACGACCCGCAGCTGCTTCAATAATACGCTTGCCAAACTCATTACCTAATTCTGGGGAGGCATCAACCACCATACTTAAGTCTTCGACAAACTTTCCCGCATAGGGGTTCTTTATGGTGGCCGCCACGGTAATCTTAACCACTGGCTCACCATCGGCCAAAACACCTATTTCATTAGCCAGGGTTTCTTCAACGAAGCTGTGCCACTTCCTTACATGAAAAACCGAAAGGTTATTTTCGTACATAACGCCCTTTCCAAAATGTTGAGTTGGGACAATGAATAAATATTGAAAATAATGATAAGATTATTTCATTAGCGCATTGACGATACAAGAAGTAACTTGTTGCCACTAGAAGGCTTTGATGTCATGCCTTTATTCGCGATTTGCCATTCACACTAGCCGCAGAAGCTGACAGTGCAGAATTATTAGTAGATCGATTCTCAAATATAGCTGCTTCGAATAGATAACTATTTTTAGGTATATAAAATGAAAACTGCAATTGTTAATATCGGACAAATCGTGACAGGAGATTGGCGCACACCCACTTCCAACGCAGACAGTCTGTTAATGGAAGACGGCTTAATTGCTAGCGTAGGTACCCTCTCCAACAGTGATACATCTAACTGTGATGTGATCATTGATGCAGATGGCGCCACGGTCATTCCGGGGTTGATAGATTCACAAATACACAACACCTTTGGCGACTATACACCGCGCCAGAAAACCGTTGGTTTCCTTGAGAGCTATCTACATGGTGGTACTACAACAGCCATAAGTGCATCCGAAGTTCATGTGCCGGGCCGACCAAAAGACCCCGAGGGTGTTAAGGCACTGGCCGTGGCAGCGCATAAGTGTTTTAAAGACTATCGACCGGGCGGCATGAAGGTTCACGCTGGATCCATCATCCTTGAGCCGGGTCTGGTTGAATCTGACTTCAAGGAAGTTGCCGACAGAGGTGTCTGGCTTGCAAAGGCCGGATTTGGTGCAGTTAAAACACCCTATGACTACGTCCCACTCGTTGCCATGGCTAAAAAGGCGGGTATGATCACGACCGTTCATACCGGAGGTGCTTCCATACCAGGGTCAGCCGGTATCTGGGCCGACCATGTAATTGCCATGGATCCCCATGTGTCTTTCCACGTCAATGGTGGCCCTGCGGCGATGCCGGATGATGATTTCCCTAGGATCGTAAACGAAAGCAATGTTGCACTGCAGGTGTGTACGGCAGGCAACCTCAGAACCTTGCTGATGCTCGCGGATATGGTGGTGGAGAAAGATCAATTTGACCGTTTTCTGATTGCCACAGATACCCCGACAGGCAGTGGCATTATGCCGCTGGGTATGACCTATACCATTAGCCACCTGGCATCGTTGACGGACATGCCGGTTGAGCATGCGATTGCGGCTGCTACGGGTAATAACGCCCGTGTTTATGGATTGAACTCGGGGCTCGTTCGAGTAGGGAGTGATGCAGACGTTTTAATTGTTGACGCGTGCTTGGGCTCATCGAAAGACAATGCACTGGATGCCTTGCGCAACGGCGATGTTGTTTCTGTAGGCTCGGTAATTACTGATGGTGTTCCACGTTTTGTAGGCAAGAGCCGCAACACACCGGCGCCCTGTAAGCATATTCGTGTTGCAGAGACATCATTGCCTATGAATTGGGACTAACTATTAAGCTGATACTGATCATAGTTCGGTTGCCTGCCTAATACCTTAGCATTCGAAACCGCAAGCTATCTGTAGAACACCTTTTTTAGACATACATAATGAGATTTTGAGGAAAATAAATGTCGCAAACCAATAGTGTAAATGTATCCACGAGAATAGATAGCTGTCCAATTGGGTGGTTTCAGCTTCGTATTGTGGCTCTGTGTTCTCTGGTTGTGGCCCTGGACGGTTTTGATGCACAGCTTTTGGGTTATATCGCCCCAGCAATAAGCGAAGATTGGGAGCTGCCGGCGGGTTCCCTGGGGCCCATTTTTGGGCTTGGGTTGTTTGGGATGATGATTGGTGCCTTGGTTTTCGGGCCGGTAGCTGATCGCATCGGAAGAAAAAAAATCATTATTGGCGCAACCTTTTTCTTTGCTTTTTGTACCCTTGCAACATTAACAGCGGAAAGCCTGACAGGCCTCGGTTTCTGGCGCTTTATGACCGGCATAGGGCTTGGCGCGGCTTATCCGAATGCGATGGCGCTGACCTCAGAATTTAGTCCAAAGCGTCGTCGCGCGATGCTGGTTATGTTAATGTTTTTGGGGTTCGGGTTGGGGTCGGCTATAGGCGGTGCGGTTGCTGCGATGTTACTCGCTGACTATGGCTGGCAGTCCATGCTATGGGTGGGAGGGATTGTTCCTATCTTGGTCGCCTTTGCCTTGATTCCACTGCTGTCAGAATCACCAACGTTTCTTGTTGCACGTGGGGGCCGCGATAACTTGATTCGCTCAATTTTGCGCAAGATTGATCCGAGTAAAGAAGTCTCGGACGACGCGGCCTTTTGTATTAACAAAAATGATATCGGTGGTCAGTCGGTCAAGAACTTGTTCACCGGTGGACGTTCACTGGGAACGCTGATGCTTTGGGTTATGTTCTCAGGCGGACTTTTCAGCCTTTATTTTCTGATGGCTTGGTTACCTACCATCATTTACCAGATGAATGTATCTCTGGAAAATGCGGCATTGATTACGGCCAATATGCAAGTGGCAGTTACGATTGCCACGATCGTTGTAGCGTTGATTGCGGATAAAATCGGTATTCATCGAATCCTACCCTTCTTATACTTTATGGCGGCCGTGTTTATTGCTTCTATAGGGCTGGTCAGTACGTCAGGTGGATTCATGCTGTTATCAACGACGGCCCTAGTCGCGGTCACTGTGTTTTTCTCAGGTTTCTTTGTCGGTGGCGGGCAAAACTCGGCCAACGCTCTTGCCTCAATATATTATCCAGCACATATTCGTGCGACAGGTATTAGCTGGGGGCATGGTGTATCACGGACAGCCTCGATTTTAGGCCCTGTGGCCGGTGGTACGATGTTGGCTGGTAATTTTTCTATAGATACCATGTTTTATTTGGCGGCGATTCCCATGGCCTGTGCCTGTGTGGCGAGTTTAATATTCAGGGTGAGATATCATGGCAGATTATCGAATTAGTACGCTGGCGTGGAGGATCCTTACCAGGAGAAATCTGACGAGGTATCGGTACAAAAGGTATGACACTTGCGGCTAAATAGCGGTTGAGTTAATTTACCTCAATACAGAGTAAGTCCTCTCCAACAGTAATTGGCCCACTGTAATTTTTAGTTAAGAAAGCCAAGCTCTGGTTTAGTACCTGCGGCGAGAAGGGAGCATTCGCAACTGATGAACTCGCGATGTGGCTTACTACCAGATGACCCGCGTCTGCGTCCGCTGCCATTTGACCCCATACGCTCGGTTTGGCGTGTAACTCGGAAATGAGCCCCGTGGCATCCTCCGTGCTACTCATATGGATAACGAGCACATCGACGCCTCGGATGAAATCGGTAAAAGTAGGATCGGATCCAGTTTGATCACTAGCAAACGCAATGCTGCTGCCACCGATATTGAGCCGATAGCCAATAGTGGGTACGTCTCCGTGGGGCACGCCGCGTCCTTGAATGACAATGTCGGCCGCTCGCCAGACCTCGACTGGGTCGGGACTGGTAACGTCGACGGTAATTGGGGTTAGTTCAATTCGTTCGTCCAAGACATGATAGGCACCACGCGGACCGAACAATCGCTCTAGGAATTCTCCTATTGATGGAAAGACGTTAGCCCCGGACGGTCCGGCAATGTCAAAGCGTCCTCCCGCGGGCCAGAGAATACCGGGCAGTTCAACCGAGTGATCGGGATGTAAATGGCTAAGGGCCACTAACTCGATGTCGTCGAGATTAGCGCCCGATCGATAAAACTGGTCTTTCGTACCGCTACCAGTATCCAGCATGATGCGGCTCACTCCGTTTATCCAGATAATGTACGAAGCAGAAGCTCGGCCACCCGAGTCGGCAGGCCCGCCGGAACCGAGAATTTGTATTTGGACACCCGAGTTGAGGCAAGCAGACCACGCTGAAGCGGAAGAAATGAAACTGAGGATGACAAAGGCGTAGTTAAATTGTCTCTTCATTCTTTTGGGCTCTTTACGTTCCGTGACTGCATATATTAACCGTTAATCAAGATCCTACGGGAACCAAAATCTGCGCTCCCCGAGCCTGTGAGCTTACGCGGCTAGGATGGGACGAGTCTGGCAGGCTATGATGCGAAGCCCGATCAGACACTAATATTTTACCAGGACTGCCTAATCAAGTGGCTCTGGCTCATCCTCAAACTCAAGGATCGGAGTATAGAAAGTATAAACCTCTATTTTCCTAAATCAATAAGTATCAGCCAGCCCAAAAACCTCGTCACTTCCTTTGAAAATAGCCTCAACCAGTTGAAATCGCGGTAATAATCGGCCATTCGGTCATTAACAAATAAGAGGCGGTTCGATATATTGGAATGTAATAAACCGGTTCGACCTCGTATCTTATTATTATAGTTGCTGGTCCTGTTCACATTGGTAGGTACCGACGACAATCTCGGGACGCCAGTCCCAGCGACGAGGCCTTTCGACCGGTTCAGAGAGGGTTTTCGGATCGCTCATTTTGAGAACATAATCAAGCCTATTTCCATTCTCGCTCAAGCTGTAATGCTCAGTTAAATGCATTTCGGTACTGAACGGGGTCCCCAGATTGTCGATTCGATCTGGGATCAGTCGAGAGGTTTCAACAATTAGTGTCTCATCGGCCCAACGACCTGTCGAATAACCTAGTGCAGATGGCTCAATGGAAGCTTCCGAATTGTCGCTATTCATATAAATAGTGCGTACGTTGTCGTCTTCCTCGAAGCGCTGCAGGATATTATCACCGCTTCTCACGAACTCCATAGGCAACGGGTTTGACATAATACGTGGCATAGACCATTGCGTGCATCCGAGAAGCGCTTGATCGGTAGAATTATAGCCAGCGCGAGCGGCGGTAGCAGTGGCCAACAAAGGATAATTTCCATTAAACATTTTTCGTCTGTCGCTTGTGCGATCATTAATATCTGTGCTCCAGACTCGAAAAATTCCATCGGCACTTTCTTTGGCTGCCGCGGTAACATCTTCGTCATAAACAGCTTCGAGGATATCCACTTCACTTTCAGCGGTAAAATATGGTACCGCTCCCGCTCCCGCCGTTAAAATAACTTCCTTTCCGTTTGGGAGGAGTATGTGGCGGGCAAACATTCCATTGTCCGAGCGAATCGACGAGTCGCCCATTATCTTAACCTGATCTCCGGGCTGCATGAATTCCTGAGCTAGACCTCGAGTCCGAAGCACACCTAGTGCACCCGACTCAATGCTCCAGGTTACGGTCTTGCCTGCATCATTCGTTACATCGACTTCGAACACGGTATGTGGATTTCGCCAATGTACTTCCTTGACGACCCCCTCGATTTCAGACTTTTTCGTCTCGTCGTAGAAACCGGCCACAGAATGATGCGCGAACGACACTGCTGGCACGATCGCCAGGTAGGCGACAACGAGGGGAATTATTCGTAGCGATATAAAAGTCATTTGAGGTCTCCGATAAAAATTTCTTGGCAATTCATAGAATGTATTTCGATTTAGGCAAAAGCATAGGAACTTTAGACAGGAGGTTTATATGAAAATTATAGATAGAAATTATAAAAAACTATCTTCCGAATTATCCATTCTTAAGAGTTCTGTATCAAGATGCCTTTTCAAAAATATTTAGTTAAAAAGAGGGTAGAATGGCGGCTGTTATTGGGGCATAGTTTAACGGGGTTCTTAATTTTAAATTTAAACGAATTGTAGGGCAATCATGAAAAGCAAAACCTTAAATCGGCGGCACTTTATGCAAGGGTCTGGAATACTGGCTAGTAGCTCCCTGCTGCGGCTGAGCGTGCCGGCCATACTGGCCGCTGCACAAACAGCCTGTTCGGCACGGGACGAGGACGCGGCGTTCGTCACATTGACCGCTTCCGAGGCCGTTGAGCTCGAAGCGATTGCAGCACGCATCTTGCCAACCACTGATACCCCAGGGGCTCGCGAGGCCGGTGTCATCTATTTTATGGATAATGTGTTGGGTGAGAAGTTTTCCGAAATGTTGCCAAGTGTTCGCAGCAGTCTCGCAGAATTCCAGGAAGGCATTGCCGATCGATTTGAAGGCGCGTTGAAATTCTCCGATTTGAGCGAAGCCGATCAAGATGTCTGGATAGGCGTAAACGAGACCATGCAGTTTTTTTCCGTTGCTAAGACCCTTACATTGTGGGGCTTTTTCGCCATGAGTTCCTACGGCGGTAATAAAGATAATATGGCCTGGGATTTAATCGACTTTGACGGCCCTGGCGCGGCTCAGCCTCCGTTCGGATATTACGATGCCCAGTATATGGAGGAGCAGAGCAATGGCAATTGAGAATAAGGTGGTATATCCGCTGGACGAAGCGGTAGATTTCGTTGTTATTGGCTCAGGTTCCGCCGGTGGCATAATTGCCAAAGAACTCTCGACCAACGGTTTTAGTGTTGTGGTATTGGAGCAAGGCCCGTTTCGCGAAGCCAAAGACTTCACCCACGATGAATTAGACGTCAATGTCGACGATTCGATTGGAGGTGGTAGGGCGGCCGATAATATTCAGACATTTCGCGATGATGAAAGCAAAGTCGCCAAGGTAAAGCCAGGTCGAAATCCGGCCCGTTACTACGAAGGTGTGGGTGGTGCCAGCGTACACTTTACTGCAAATTTCTGGCGTTTTCGTGAAATTGACTTCAAGGAACGGAGCGCTGTAGGGTCTATTGAAGGAACAAACTTTGCCGACTGGCCTATTACTTACGGGGAATTAGAACCTTATTATACCAAAGTGGATTGGGATATTGGTGTGTCCGGTGCCCCCGGGCCGTTCGATTCACCGCGATCGAAGCCTTTCCCCATGCCACCAATACCGATCAAGTCTTCGGGTGTGTTGCTGAAGAAAGGCGCCGAGGCTATCGGCCTAACTCCGCAAGCTGCGCCGCTTGCGATTTTGTCGCAACCGCATAACGGTCGTCCCGGTTGTATTAATTGCGGTTATTGTCTGGGCTATGGTTGCGAGGTCGGGGCCAAATCATCGACATTAGCGGCTATGATCCCGCACGCGATAGCCAGTGGTAATTGCGAGATTCGGGCTGGGTGTGCGGTTTATAAACTTGAAACTGGCGCTGATGGCAAGATTAGCGAGGTTCAGTATCTCGACTCAAATGGCAATCAACGTAGCCAGAAAGCACGCGCTGCCGTGTTGTCAGCGAACGGCGCTGAGACTCCACGGTTGCTGTTGCTTTCGGAGAGTTCTAGGTATCCAGATGGCCTTGCTAATTCAAGTGGTTTTGTTGGCAAGAACCTAATGATGAATGCGCACACAAATGTACAGGCCGTTTTTGAGCATCAACTGAACGATTACAAGGGTGTTCAAGTAACACAGATAGTCCACGACCACTTGTATGAGTCTGATCCAACGCGTGGCTACTACGGGGGCGGTGGGTTCACTGCTAGACCGCTTATGTCGGCGACGCCAATTTGGTATTCCCTGGCTGGGCAGCGGCCGGATGGACCGCAATGGGGTGCTGAATTCAAAGATCGTTTGGCACACAATTTCACCCGCCAGATGGCGGTCGTGGCTAGCGGGACTAACCTACCACTCGACCGGAATAACATCACGATCGACCCGACCCATAAAGACAAGTATGGACGGCCCTCCTTGCGCATGACCTACCGGGAACATCAAGATGATATTGCCAATGTCGCTTATATGCAGGGCTTTGCGGAACAGATGATGGAAGCTGCCGGCGCAGTCGAACAATGGAGCTCACCCGCTAAATCGGGTACTGGAGGGGGACATTTACTTGGTACTTGCCGGATGGGTGATGACCCTGAAACATCGGTCGTTGATCGCTATCACCGAAGTCACGACGTATCGAACCTGTTCATCTGCGACGGTTCGAGCCTGGTATCGTCCGGGCGCGGCCAGCCGACGATGACCATCATGGCATTGGCGTTCCGTGCTGCAGAACACATTACCGCTGCAGCGAACAATAACGAGATCTGATTCTGACTATGACTATCGCGGCTTGCCATTGATACGGCGAGCGAACTTTCTTTATCGATATTGCCCGCCTTCATGGAGCGTTCGGGCTAACGGTGATTGCTGCTGGCGTAAGCCGACCGTCATCACTTACGCGGTTTGTCAATTATTCACCACTTTACGGCGACTAATTGTTAGACTCAGTTACAACAATAACTTGCTGCTCCAAGAATCCCCAATGACCAACTACTCGGTAACGCCACTGCGTCGATGGCCAGCGCTTCTGATTTCGTCCTCGTTTTTCATCATCACCGTCGGCCCGATCTACGCTCAGGTTCCTGGAGCACTCGATGAGGCGCGTGGCATTCGCATTAACTCAGACCAGGCATCTCCGGGCTACGTTTTGTTTAGCCCTGCGAATTCCGGCCGCACGTATTTGATCGATAATGACGGTCAGGCAATCAATGTGTGGCAATCCGACCACGGCACCGGTCACAGTGTCTACATGCGCGAGAACGGCAATGTCGTACGAGCCGGCAGAATTGCGGATCACCCACATCATGCAGGTGGTCAAGGCGGGCAGATTCAGGAGTGGACCTGGGAAGGTGAACTCGTCTGGGATTACCGCCTCGCGAACGAAGACTACTACCAGCATCATGACATTGCGCTATTGCCGAACGGCAACGTGCTGGCTGTCGTCTGGGAATACAAGTCAGCGGAGCAGGCGCGAGACGCGGCACGCCGGCCCGACGTTTTAACGGAAACAGGGCTTTGGCCCGAAGCCATTCTCGAGCTAGAGCCGCTCGGCTATGACAATGCGCGCGTCGTTTGGGAATGGCATGTCTGGGATCATCTCATCCAGGACTTTGACCCGGATGCCGCGAATTATGGCGTGGTTTCCGAACACCCCGAGCTGGTCAATATCAATAGCGATGCGATGAGCGTATCCGGAGCACGACTCGAAGAACTTCGTGGTAGCAGCGAAATCGCGCAACTCGATGCAGACGAGAATCCCACTGCGCCCGACTTTATGCACTTCAACAGCATATCCTACAACCCAGAACTGGATCAAATTGTTATGAGCTCCAATAGTTTTGGGGAGTTCTGGGTTATCGATCACAGCACATCGACTGAAGAAGCGTCCAGTAGCGCGGGCGGAAGATCAGGGAAGGGGGGTGACATTCTTTATCGCTGGGGGCGCGCCTCTAATTATGATCGTGGCGGCGACCGGCCGCAGTCGCTATACAACCAGCATCACGTTCGTTGGATTGAAGAAGGACTCTCGGGTGCGGGTAATATTACGCTGTTCATGAATAATTTCCCCGGCCCGCGTGGCAACCAGTCTGTTGTTGTCGAGCTCGCCCCACCAATGGACGATCAAGGCCGCTACGTCATTGAAGATGGAGAGCAATTTGGGCCTAATTTTCCTGCCTGGATCTATATGGCGAATGATGGACCATCTTTTCACTCGCCATTTATTTCGAGCGCACACCGCTTGCCGAGCGGTAATACCTTTATCGCATCGGGTGCGCAGGGAAGATTTTTCGAAGTCACGCAAGAAGGCGAGATCGTCTGGGAGTATTGGAGCCCGTACGCCGGTGAGCCTGACTTACCGTTTCATGAGAAACTGATGGAAGATAACGCACCGAACTTTTACATGGCATTCCGTGCGATCAAGATTTCGCCGGGCTTTCCGGGCCTCGCTGGCAAGGATTTGAGCCAAATGAGCCCGCAGCCACCCCGGGTACCTCATCCGCCGCAGAATTAGAGGCTACTCGCGAAGCCGTGGTTGGACACCGCATATGGTTTACCCATATGCGGGATTAGCATTAGTGAAGTGTCTTAAACTAGCTTGGTCTGAAATCAGATTTGCCCTATTTGTTTAAGGAGGGGTACAAAACGACATATCGGTATTTAGAGATATCTGCTGCTCGTACGCACGCAAGTCGCCATTTTTCTGTGAGAATGTTCGGAAGAAATCAGATTGATATTGATCCACCGTTAAACGGTGCCCGCAATCTTTGATTCGCATGCCAATGAGCACTTTCTCTGACGTCGTTACCGGCGCGAAGTTATAAACGTAATATTGGGAATACTCCTCGTGCCCTGCATACTTAAGATCATGATGTGCGGCCCATCGTTCCAGAGTACTTGGATTTGAGGGCGTATTTTCGTCCCACGCAGAGTAAGTAAGCCCGTGAATGGTGTCTCGTAATCCGTCAGTAATCGTTGACCCATTTGCGCTCGTGGTGAATTCTAGAAAATTGATACCACCCTTGCCGGCTTCTTGACCGTTAAACCACAGCCCTTGATCGCGCTCGCCCTGGATATGTAAGACAGATGGTAATGTAGCAGGCGTATTTTCTTTGAAATCGACGATCCCTTTGCGTAACGTTGAACCACCCGTTACAGAAATGGCTTTAAATTTATAGCTGTCATTAATGCTCGCATCGGTTAGATCGACTGGGCCGCCTAATACGTACGACATCAAAAAGATTGCTCCGGATGAATGGCCCCACCCAAATATGTTTTCCGGATCGATGCTGATTTCGGGCGCTAAGTCTAGCTCCTCGAGCAGGGTATTAACAAATGTGTAATCGTCGCGCTCTGCCTCTAATCCTTCATGCCAGAACCACATACCACGTGCTCCACCGTCCTCAACATCTTGGGGAACCTCCGGTTTTTTCTCGGAAAAGGCAGACATTTTGACAACGATGAAATCTTCTTTATACGAGTCCAGTCTTGGCGCCCAATCCAGGTAATTCAGAATGGCTTCGTCGGTCAAATCGGGGCGACACATACAACCATGAAAAAAAAGAATGACTGGATACGCGTCCTCATTGTTATATGAGGTGGGAAACGTAACCGAAAAATGTCGGTCATAGCCATTGATATTGATGGTGCCACGATTAGTTTGATCGAGCTCCAAACTTGAAAATAGCAGTCTGGTAGCATTAGAATTAGAGGGTTGCGCGATAGCAGATTCGGCGATCCATAGTGTTGATGCGAGAAGTAATAGTCTCAGATAAGTCATTGCAACTCCCTTTAAATTTATATAAGGAGAATATGTTAACATTGAAGCTTCTTAAATACCTATTTATCAAATCTCAGGGTACCCACCGTTCTTGTAAATCAGATTTACATACTCGAAGCTTTGATTGTCGATTATTTTGCGAGAAAATAGTGGAGCTTTCGAAAAAGAATATAATGAGCATTCGACTAATTAAAGGAGTCAAAATGAAATCACTTTCTATACTATTCTACACAAGTATCTTTCTGATAATGATCGGGTGCGCGGATACGGATCCGACACAGATTTCGGAGACCGAACTTCGCGCTAACGCCAGGGTAATTCATGACTCAGTGTTGACTATCGACTCTCATGACGATATTCCTTTTAATTTTGCTACCGAGGCCGTTGATCCATTGAATGCTATTCGATCGGTTAACCTTGAAAAAATGCGTTCAGGTGGACTCAACACCGCGTTTTTTATCGTTTTTGTGGGACAGAACGAACGGACGGAGGAGAATTACGCACAAGCGAAAGTCGATGCCATGACAAAGTTTGATGCAATCCATCGCATGACGGATGAGATGTATCCGGATCTCATTGAGTTGGCTTACACCGCTGACGACGTTGAACGTATCCATGCTTCTGGCAAGCTGGTCGCCGCCATAGGTATCGAGAATGGATACGTTATTGGAAAGGATCTTTCTCTTCTAGAGCGCTACCACGCACTTGGTGCCCGTTACATCACTCTATCTCATGGGGGACATAATGATATTGCCGATTCCTCACGGGTTCGCCCAGAGTATGGAGATGAAGAGTCAGAGCATGACGGTATCAGCGTATTTGGAGAGGAAGTCATTGCAGAAATGAATCGGCTCGGAATTATGGTTGATATCTCGCACATAGCAAAGGCCTCAGCGCTCGATGCTATAAGACTTTCCAGTGCACCGGTTATCGCTTCTCATTCTAATACAACGGCAATCAGGGATCATTTTCGCAACATGGACGACGAGACACTACTGGCGCTCAGGGATAACGGCGGAGTCATGCAGGCTACAGCGCTTGCTGAATTCGTTAAAGCCCAGACGCCCGAGCAACAGAAAGCGACTTCTGAGCTATTGGCGGGTTTTGGGGTGGAACGATTCCGTGATGTGGTGGCGCTATCTATTGATGAACGCGACACAATTGTAGATGGCCTTCGTGAAATCGGCTTTCCCGACGTCGGTGATTTTATCGATCATGTGGATCACGCTGTAGATTTGATTGGTATTGATCACGTGGGTTTGAGCTCAGACTTCGACGGCGGCGGTGGTATTATTGATTGGATGGACGCTGGCGAGACATTCAATGTCACATTTGAGCTGGTGCGTCGCGGTTATAGCCACGAAGACATCGCAAAACTCTGGGGCGGTAATTTGCTGCGGGTCTGGCGCGAGGTCGAGAAGGTCTCCGCCGAGTCCGGCTAGCGGGTACGTTATATGGTTGGTGAGTTTACCTTAGGCAGTTTGAGAACAACCATAAAGGAGATCTGCCTCTTACCGCCTGTCGCGATTCTTGCTAGATTAGGCGTACTAGGGTGTTTTATTGCAGCTACTAGCTTGCCAGGTGTTGCGTACTCCGCCCCGAATATCCTGTTAATTATTGGCGATGACATGGGCGTAGAGACGTTGGCTTCCTATGGCCTGGGAGAGAACCCACCGAAAACGGATGCACTCGACGAAATGGCCAGGCAAGGCGTCCGGTTTAAAAATTTCTGGGCTCAACCGGTCTGTTCGCCGACCCGTGCGACGCTTATGACAGGCCGATATGGTTTCAGGACTGGTATTGGTCGCCCGGTAGGGGATGGCAGGATGCCGCCCCCGCCGGAAATACCAGCCTGGGCACCTGCTGAGTCCCCGATTGTGCCAGGTGGCGTCTCCGCTGCGGATCGCGCGCTACCACGACCATTCCTGTTGCCAGGTGAATTTACTTTACCAAGGGCGCTGAAGACCAAGCCTGATCTTAAATATTCGACAGCGGCCATCGGCAAGTGGCATCTGGCCGGCGAGGGTAACGGTTGGATTGACCACCCAAATCTAGCGGGCTTCGATCATTTCGCCGGGTTGATAGGTGGACGCCCCGAGTCCTATTTTGCCTGGAATAAAGTTGTCAATGGTGAGGTGATCGGTAAGGTCGGGTACACGCCCGCCGATAAGGTCGATGATGCTATCCGCTGGTTGGGCGCGCAGGGCGAGAGCCCCTGGTTTCTTTGGTTCGCCTTCAATCTGGGGCACACCCCATTGCATTTACCGCCGGAAGAATACTTGCGATCCGATTACTCGGCCATTGATTCTGGCGAAATGCCTCAAGAAAACGGGCAGGCATTGTTTACCGCGATGATTGAAGCCATGGATACGCAGATCGACCGGCTGCTGGCAACGCTCGACCCAACCGTTCGCGAAAATACCTACGTGATATTCATGGGTGATAACGGCACCTATGGTCCAACAGTCAGCGCACCGTTCCGCCGCGGCTACGCGAAAGGGACCATCTACGAGGGTGGCGTCAATGTACCCCTGATCGTTACCGGCCCGGGTATCGAGCGCGGTGGTGTTTCGGAGGCTCTAGTGAATTCCACGGATATATTTGCGACGATCCTGGAGATGGCTGGGATGGATCTCGACGAAGTAGTGCCAGACGAAATCAGGCACGATTCGGTCAGTTTTTTAGCATCGCTTTCGAACCCTGATGCCCCATCAAGGCGTGACTGGATATACGCGGATGAATTTTTCGGCGGTTTCGAGGGTATCCAGACGGCGGACTACGCTATGAGGGCTGAGCGCTATAAGCTTCTGCGATTCGAAGGTCGGGAAGAGTTTTACGACCTGCACGCTGACCCCTACGAATACGACGACCTTCTACGTGGAGAGCTATCCGCCGAGCAGCGTGCTGCCTACGATACTTTGAAGGCGGAGATTCTACTGCTAAGGCGTAGCCAGTAGCGCGTGTTGTGGCACCACTAAAAAGCGGGCTGTACAGTTGATTGTCATGCTATCTTCGCGGGGTTCGCTGTATTAACCTTCTATCTCAGACCCCTATGAATTATTCGGATAGGCCATTGCGGATCAAAATATTTCTATTTGCGGCACTCTTCGCGCTATCGGCGTCGCTCTACGCACACCATGCGGTGGCTCCGAATTTCGATCTTGCTAAAGAGGTCATTCTGACGGACGCTGTGTTAACCGAGTTCAAGTTCGTCAATCCTCACGTCTATCTCTATGTAAACGTTCCCGACGATCAGGGTGCAACCGCCGAATGGCGTTGCGAGATGGCCGCTGCTAGCCGGTTGAAACGGCGCGGCTGGACGGTGGGGTCGCTACTTCCGGGGCAGGTTATATCCATCGCCGGTTCGCCGGGTTTGCGTGAGAGTAATGTCTGCCATGTTGATACAATCACACTGGCAGACGGTTCAATCCTAAGCGAATTTGCTGGCCGCCCATCGGCAGAAGAAGTTTTTGATGGGTTAGTTTCTGTGGCGGACTCGCAATCTCGCCTAGCCTACCTACCTAATGGCCAACGCAACCTGAGCGGACCTTGGGTAACCACACAACAATCACTTAATATGCCTATAGTCGAGCCGACGACAGAAGGCGAGCAAGCTGGGATAGGGCTGGTCCGCCACTTCGATAGTCCGGCGCTTAGCTGTCAGCCGACAAATATCATTTACGACTGGATTTTCGAGCGGGAATCGAACGATATTTACCAGCAAGACGACAAAATCACGCTAAAATATGGCTATTTAGATCAACAAAGAACAATTTTTCTCAATCAGACCGAACACCCATTGGATCTCTCGCCAAGCGTCACAGGGCATTCCATAGGCTGGTGGGAAGGTGAAGTACTGGTCGTCGACACCATCGGTTTTCTGCCCGGCGTACTGAGTTACGTTGGCCGATCGGGGTTCACTATGCATAGCGATCAGTGGCATGTGATGGAGCGATTCGTTGTCAGCGGGGATGGTCGCATGTTAACCCGAACCTATACGTTTGATGATCCGCTATACATGCACGGTAGTTACACGCTACAAGATTCGGCATCACTGACGACCGAGCCCTATGTGCCCTACGGCTGCGAAGATTTAGGGGGAGAGAATAATGTGCGGCCTGTGGCAAACTAGCTTCATAGACCCTTATACTATTGAACCCACTCGATCAATACGGGGCCGCTGCCTTCCAGCTTGAGTTACTAAAGAACGTACGCTCGAACCTAACGCGAGTACTTCCCAAAGCGGAACACTTCTACCGTTTGGTATGATGATCTCGTTGATTACTATTAAATTTGCGCCGTTACGAGCCTGGCATATGGTGATCTGGACTTTTTCATCAGCTTTACACTCTATTACTTAAAATACCAATAAGATATGGGGCAACGCTGATCACCATTGAACCGTTTAACTTGATGGTAAGATTAGCTTTCCTAGCAGCCAAGTTGAGAGTCAACTTGCCCCGGCTCCTTAGCTGGATTGATTCCGCATTACGATTTAGCAAAAAAAATGGCCACGGTTTAAACCGCGGCCATAGCTATCACAATTGTTGCTTAAGGATGATCAGTTATTGATCCATCCAGTATTGTAAACGCAGAAAGGCTTGTCTTGGACGAGACCGGTTTGTACTTGAATGAGCGTTACCAGTACTGTATGTCCCAGCGGTTGAGTACATTTCGTCTGTTAAGTTGCGTACACCAAATGTTAATGCCCAGTCTGCATCAGCATTATTATAAGTCGCACTAAAGTTTGCTCGGTCATATGCTGGGTGGCCTGTAAGAGGGTGGGATTCAAGTCGCCATCTCATCTCATCCGTATGGATCCAATCGAGCCGCGAAGTAATATTCGCACCGCTACTTAGTGGTATGCGCCAGGTAGCACCTACTGTGTAGTTTGTCTCGGGCGTATATGGCAGCGTGGCATCTTTAGTAATATTAAAAGGACCAGATGCTAGCGTTCCACCTAAGAGGTTGTCGATACCTGCATCTAATAACCCTAACGTAAAATCCAGTCTTAGGTTATCCGAAACAGCGAACATTCCATCCAACTCGAACCCATCTAGACTTGCAGCACCCACGTTATTTATTCCAGTTCCTCCGAAAGCTATGTCGACAGGTTGCGCTGTAACTTGCATGTCGGTGTAGTTAGTTTTAAACAGCGAGGCATTTAGTCTTAAGCGGCCATCAAGCATCGTCATCTTAGCGCCTATCTCGTAAGATTCGACATACTCAGGTCTAAATGCAGGTATTGGATTAGGGAGCCCATCTGGGAAACGACTCGCGAATCCACCATCACGAAATCCGGTAGAAAATGTACCATAAACCATTGACGAATCGCTGATATCGTAACTAAGCGAAACCATTGGATCAGTTTCATCCCAACTAGAAGAACCAGTAGCGCCTCCGCAGATATCCGTTACTTGGTCATGTATGACGACACCATCTCCATTTGCAGTATTAGGAGTGGTTCTTGAGGGACAAAAATCCCGGTGTGGGGTTACAACAAAAGACTTAGTATCTTTCGTTTTACGAATACCCAGCGTCAAATGTAATGGTATATCAAAGTTATAGGTAAGCTGTCCAAACATTGCATCAGACTCATTATCCATATCACGGACGATAGATTGGAAAACCCCACCAGACGACCCCATGGTTATTTGTAAACCATTAACGCCGATAAGTGTTACGGTTTCTCTACCTGATTCTTCAAAAGTATACAGCCCTACGGTGTAATCTAGTTTGCCATCCCCTGCCTGACCGTTGAACTGAAGTTCATGCGAAGTTTGGTCTTGATAGAACTCTTCGTTAATGTTGCCTGATAGTGCGTGAGGGCCATAGTCATTATCATTCATGAAGTATGTTTCAAACTTTCGATAAGCTGAGATCAACTTAATAGTACCTGGACCAACATCATATTCTATAGTTGCTGTAGTACCGCGGATTTCAATTTCATTATCAGGTGCGACTCTCTCGTTTCTTTCATTGTACCAGATTGCATTTGTCGCATATTTGTTTGCTGGGACATTAGCCATACCGTGACACGCGGTATTAGTTAGTCGACCAGCTTGTGTTTTACAGCTAGGGTCTCCAGAGAATGCTGGTAGACCCATTGGTCGACTCGTATTCCACCAAGCACCACCCATTTGTACTGATTCGACAGTAGCATTAGTTGTGTCACCGAAGGCACTTCCCAAAGATGTAGGTACAGTAGCACCCGGAGATCCGTTTGTTTTTGAATAGTCCGCGGACAAATTAATTCGTAAATTATCAGTGGGTAAGAACTCTAACTGACCACGGAGCCCCTTTTTATCTTCACTACCAAGCCAAAAATCATCATACTGAAGTGCTTGTACGTAACCGTCCTGCTGACGACTCATAACGGAAAAACGAGCAGCAGTTCGATCGCTTATCGGCATATTAACTGAGGCACCAAGCTCTTGGTAACCCTGCTCACCTAAAACTGCTTTTAGATTAGCCTCGAATGCTTCAGTCGATGGCCGTTTGCTTATAAGGTTGACTGCACCCGCGAGACTATTTCGACCGAATAATGTACCTTGAGGTCCCCGCAATATTTCCGCACGTTCTAGGTCTACTAGATCCATCATGCTGCCCAAAGACCTCGCCATATATACGCCATCTATGTAAATACCAACAGCCGGATCGGTATTAATCACGAAGTCAGCTTGGCCAATGCCTCGAATAAAAACAGTAGGACTCCCTGTCAGACCACTGGTATTTGAAGTGCTGTCCATATTGACATTTGGAGTTGCCGCAGCGATATCTGTGATATCGAGCATTCCGCGTAAGTCCATCTCATCGGCGGAGAAAGCGTTCACAGACAGTGGTACGTCTTGAAGTGATTCTTCTCGTCGTCGTGACGTCACGATAATCTCTTCCAGGTTTAACGCACCGACCTGTTGAGCGGTTGCTTGTTGCGCTGGAAGCATTAGTACCATTGTTGTTATTACCAACGACAAAAATAGACTCTTTTTCATACATTTTAGAAACATCATATTTCTCCTTAATAGTTTTGCTATTGGGTTTTAATATTTTAAGACCTTAGCTATTATTAATTTTATTAGTATTTTTTGTTTCACAAATTTGGGGCAGTGTAACAATGTATAGCAAGTATTAATAGTCTGTAATTAAGATAACTTGATATTTTTTCATAAGTGATTTTAGATCACAAATAAAATAAAATACCAGTTTATCTATTAAACCGTTCAGCCGTGTTTGGGATAGGATAATTAGCGATCATATCGGATGCTTTTCGAACGAAAACTTTTGAGTTTCTTAATTTCCAAAGGCCTACCAGTGCAATTTAATGCGGTCTAGTATGGTTATGCTTCCGCAAAATACAAACTTTACGGTATGCTTCGGCGTAATAAAAAATTAAGGCGAGCTGATGGGGATAGCAACTTCCATGACTGTGGGTATGCTTTGGATTGAAGTAAGTGATGAGTAGACAAAAAAATTCTTCTAAGGCCGCTCCTCATGTTGGAAAAGGTTCTGCTCTCGGTAATGGGAATTTTGTGACAAGCGAGTCGCGCTTTGTGCTGGCGGGTGTCGTTGCATGTTTCATGCTTTCGGGGTTCGCCGCATTGCTGTATCAGACCGCCTGGCTCAGACAATTCTCTTTGGTATTTGGCACCTCGGAGCTAGCAGTTGCTGCGGTACTTGCCGCCTATATGGCCGGTCTTGCTGGTGGGGCTGCCATCGCCGCCCGTTGGGTCAATCGGGTGCAGCATCCTATTCGGGTCTATGGCCTGTTGGAGGCGGCAATCGCAATCTCTGCGTTGTCCGTGCCACTTTTGCTTTCGGCAGCCGGTGCAGCCTATGTGTGGATTCTGGGAGATCTCTCAGAACCGCCTAGCGCTGGTACGTTCGGGCAACCACTGTTCTATCTGGTGGTAGCCTTTCTGGTGCTGGCGTTGCCAACCGGGTTCATGGGTGCGACGTTACCGTTACTGATCCGCCAGGTTATTCGAAGTGACCGCGACCTTGGGTCAAAGGTGGCACTACTCTATGGGTCGAATACGGCAGGTGCCGTGGCGGGCACGCTGGTTGCGGCATTTGTGTTACTACCAACTATCGGTTTGCAAGGTACGGTATGGGTCGGCGTAGCGGTTAACGCCTTGGTGTTTGTTGTCGCCGCGGCGATATCTAAGCGGATTCCCTCAGTCGAGGCTGAGCCAGATCATGCATCGAACAAACCGCTACCGGGGTTTATCAGCTGCTGCCTTAAACCGTTACTCGCGACACAGAGATCTATGCGTGAACGTGCTGGGGATGTCTTTAGGGCACAGCCGAGCTGGATTCTTTTGCTAATGTTTTTTTCTGGTGCTAATGCATTTCTTTACGAAGTGTTGTGGACACGCATGCTGTCGCACATTCTCGGCGGCAGTATCTATGCGTTTGCGACAATGCTCGCTGCATTCTTAACAGGCATCGCGCTGGGTGGAGGGTTTTCTGGTGTATTTGCTAAGGATCGCCGCAGCGCAGCGGTAAATTTTGGGCTCGCTCAGGTAGCTATCGCTATATTATCTATTGGCATATATCAATGGATGGGATTCGCGATTCCAGATGCGCGCTCGGTAGCCGGTCTGTCGGCGTATGCTGTCGCGGTAATGTTGCCAGCAACGATTTTTATCGGTGCGACGCTGCCTTTGGCAGTCAGAATACTTGCTGAAATACCTAGCCAAGCTAGTGAGGCCACTGCCAAAATCTACGCATGGAATACCGCAGGAGCGATTCTCGGGGCGATTGCGGCGGGATTCTATATTATTCCCGCGCTCGGGTTTGAAGGCTCACTCAAACTTGGGGTTTTGATCAACTTTGCGTTGGCGCTATGGGCGATGAATGTCTTGACTGAGCCGCGACGACTCTTGGTTGCCGTTACCGCAATAATGACATTGCTGGTGCTGATCGTGTATCAACCCGGGCGTCCAGAAGCGGTGATAGCCAATACGGCTTTTCCAATATTGGAATCAGGCCAGTCGGAGGAACTGTACTTTGCCGTCGGTCGTTCCTCAACTGTACTGTTAACCGAGTCGAGTGGGGCATTTGCGCTACGGACTAACGGATTACCAGAGGCTTCAGTTCCTATCCGAGGCGCTCCGCCGGTTCGGCATACGCAACACTGGCTGACGGCACTGCCGGTAGCCGCTCGTCCGGATACCAAGGAAATGCTGGTCATTGGGCTCGGCGGCGGCGTCGCGCTTGAAGGTGTTCCAGACTCTGTTGATCAGGTCGATGTTATCGAGCTGGAGCCTGAGGTGCTTAACGCCAATCGGCTACTTGTTGATCGTCGAGAGAATGATCCGCTGCAAGATCCTCGTATCAACATTATTTTTAACGATGCACGCAATGCGTTACGGTTGACGAATAAATCTTATGATGCCATCGTCTCGCAGCCTTCGCATCCTTGGACTGCGGGTGCATCGCATCTTTTCACTCGTGAGTTCGTCGCTATCGTCAAGGATCATCTTAACGATGGTGGTTTGTTTCTGCAGTGGATGAATGCGGAGTTTGTAGACGAAGAGTTATTGCGCAGCCTTGCGGCAACCCTGCTCGACGCGTTCGAGTACGTGCGCGTGTACGGCGCGGACTCGACTGTATTGTTCTTTCTGGCATCTGATTCTCCGTTAGATATTGAGCATCAGCTCGCGCTCACAGGCCGGCCTTTAAAAGATGAGCCACTCCACTTCAGCTATATGAGTTTTAATGGCATTGAGGACTTTATAGCCGCGTTGATGTTAGACGAAGATGGTGTGCGAAACTTCGCCAAAAGCGCACCGTTAAGTACCGATAATAAAAATCTCATGGCAACGCGTAGCCGCAGCAGGGGCGATGGCTTAAGAAATACCGAATTGAACGCGCTCGTAGAAGAGCACGATCCGTTGCTCGATTCATCCAGTTGGATACACCGTGATTTCGGTGACAACTTAAACTTTGCCTATATCGCGTTCCGATTATTAGAAGAAAAGCGTGTCAGCCGAGTTGCTAAACTGACTGATGTTATTCCGGATCGTTCAACTCAGGCCCTGATAGCTGCGCTTGGCTACGAGTACAACGGCGACCGGGACCTTATGAATCAAGCGTTGCGAATCTCTCTAAATGAAAACCCCAATAACGAGCAGACGCGGTTTAAACTTCTGGCGGCAGAACTACCTAGTTTTGCAAGTCGTTTGCCATCGATGGAAGCACAAGCTCTAGCGGCTAAGCTTAGCCAGATACCTGCAGTTGTTATCCAAGCTTGGCCGCTTGGTGCCGAACAGAATTGGCAGGCTCTTGCAGAGATCGATCGTGAGTTAGGCCTTAGCCGCGTGACAGACCTCTGGTATCCGGCGAGCGTTAAGCTGCGTGCTGACTGGCGTACAAAGGTCGTCGGGCAACGCCAGTATGCCCTCGATGCGCTGCGGCTAGTCGATCGTCTATTAGTAATTCGGCCTGAGCTCGATCTTTATGTGTTGCGCATCGCCGCAGCTGCAGCACTAAACGACGATGCAATATTTATTGAATCCGGCCGCTACGTTGCTGCCTACCTTGAAGATCAGCTGCAGCGAACTAACAATGGTGTTTATAATCTCTCTGACGCTGAGTTATCTATAATATTGGTTCGCCTAAATGTATTCGAAACCCAACTCACGTTGATTGCTCGTTCCGAGGCACGTGGCGAGGAAGTGCGAAATGCGATTCGTACTCTGCAAAATGAATATAAAACGTTACAGGACGAGCGCTAACTTTACGAACGTGCTTGGATATAATGAACGATCTAAATAGCAATTGAATTGTAATGAGAATAATTGATGCCAATATCTAAAAACAGGGAGGAAGACTACCCAGTCCAAGGCAAAGTCGACTCCTCTCGTATGAAGCGAAAAAAGCGTGTGACAAGAGAAAAGTTGCTAAAGGCTGCCTACAAGGTAATGTCTAGAAAGGGTATTGAACTCTCTACTCTAAAAGAAATAACTGAGGAAGCTGATATAGGCTTTGGCACGATATATAACTACTTTGTAGATAAAGATGAAATCGCCGCTCAGGTATTGGATTGCATTATCAACGATATAGGTAGGCGTAATGATATTGCTACTACTGCACTGAAAAGGACGAGCCCCGTATTAGTGATATCCACTTCACAACGCTTGGTAGTGAGAGAAGCCTTAAATGCTCCGATGTGGCGATGGTGGGTGCAACGGCCAGATCTTCTGGTAGATAGAATGCGTCTTGGATTCGGGCCTTTTGGTATGCGTGATTTGCGGCTTGTAGTTGAGGGTGGGGTATATTCAATTATTGGAGACAATTTGGACGCGACTTGGAATATACTTATGTGGATGTTAGTAGGCGGCATGCGTGATGTTGTGATGGGCGATTATCCTGCTAAATATGAGAATTTAATGATTGAGTCTAACTTGCGTGTTTTGGGTGTGCCACTTGATGAGGCTAAGGCCATAGCTAATGTACCTTTACCCGAATACCCCGAGGCAGATATCGATTTCTCTTTTTTGCTTCAGGACGTGTGAACCCAAAATATCGCCATAAACTCTTGGCTGGTAATTATCCTTTTTTGCCGTTTCTGTAGTGTCATGACCAAAAGGTCGTGGCAAAATACAGGGTATAGAAAAAAATAAAAATTGGAGCGTTGATAATGAAAACTAAAGCAGCAGTAGCGTTTGAGGCGGGTAAACCATTGGAGATTTGTGATGTGGACTTGCAGGGTCCACAGCCAGGAGAAGTTTTAGTTGAAATTAAAGCGACTGGTATTTGCCATACAGATGCATTCACCTTATCTGGCGATGATCCAGAAGGAGTCTTCCCCGCCATAATGGGCCACGAGGGCGCAGGAATTGTTGTAGAAGTTGGTGCTGGCGTAACTTCGGTCAAACCCGGCGATCATGTTGTTCCGCTTTATACCCCTGAGTGTCGGGAATGTGATTTTTGTCTGAACCCTAAAACTAATCTTTGTCAGTCTAGTAGATCTACTCAAGGCCAAGGCCTAATGCCAGATGGTACTAGCCGCTTTAGTTTGGATGGTGATCCTATTCTGCATTACATGGGTTGTTCAACCTTTTCCAATCACACGGTCTTACCAGAAATTGCTTTGGCAAAAGTACGTGATGACGCGCCCTTCGACAAGATTTGCTATATAGGCTGTGGTGTTACCACAGGCGTTGGCGCTGTTGCCTTTGATGCCAAAGTAGAGCCGGGATCAACGGTTGCTGTGTTTGGTTTAGGCGGTATTGGTTTAAATGTAATTCAGGGCGCCAGGATGGTTGGCGCCACTCAAATTATTGGCATTGATTTGAACGAATCCAAGGTGTCTTTGGCCAAGCAATTTGGCATGACGGATTTTATTAATCCAAAGGACGTAGAGAATGTAACTGATGCCATTATTGATATGACCGGCGGTGGTGTTGACTACAGTTTTGAGTGCATTGGCAATGTGAATACCATGCGCCAGGCTTTGGAATGTGCCCACAAAGGTTGGGGTGAGTCTTTTATTATTGGCGTTGCCGGCGCGGGACAAGAAATATCTACGCGACCATTTCAGTTAGTTACTGGTCGGTCTTGGAAGGGCACTGCATTTGGCGGTGCTCGTGGAAGAACCGATGTACCAAAGATCGTAGATTGGTATATGGATGGCAAGATTAATATTGATGATCTTATTACCCATACAATGCCTCTTGGCGAAATTAATAATGCATTTGATTTGATGCATGCTGGTAAATCGATTCGATCAGTAGTTCTCTATTAAGGGAGGACGCTCTATGAAACAGCTCACAGCCAATAAAATATTTGATGGCCAGCAAATACAGTGTAGCCATCACTCAAAGGTTTTAAACTGCGATATGCAGTTTTCGGTCTTTTTACCCCCTCAGGCTGAGCTTGGGCCTGTCCCGGTAATTTATTGGTTGTCTGGTCTAACCTGTAGTGACCAGAACTTTGTTACTAAGGCCGGGGCACAGCAGTATGCTTCTGAATTTGGAGTTGCCATTGTGTGCCCTGATACAAGCCCCCGTGGTGATGGGGTGCCCGATGATCTGGATGGAGCTTGGGACTTCGGTTTGGGGGCGGGGTTTTATTTGAATGCGACCCAACAGCCTTGGGCTGACCATTATCAAATGTATAGCTATGTGGTAGATGAGTTACCTGCATTGATCGAAGCCAACTTTTCGGTCGATTCAACCCGTCTCAGTATTTCTGGGCATTCGATGGGCGGTCACGGAGCCCTAACAATTGCGTTAAAGAACCCAGCACGATATCAATCTGCTTCGGCATTTTCCCCTATTGTTGCGCCAATGCAGTGCCCATGGGGGCAGAAAGCCTTTACAAATTATTTGGGTAAAGATACTGGTCAATGGAAGGAATATGACAGTTGCGAATTAATTGATGTGGCCGAAACCCAACTACCTATGTTGATCGACCAAGGCGAAGCGGATGATTTTCTGCAAGAGCAGTTAATGACAGATCGTATAATCAGTGTGGCTGAGACTAAAGAGTTTCCATTGCAGGTGCGCTTTCAGCCTGGTTACGATCACTCCTATTATTTTATCGCGAGCTTTATCCGCGACCATATTGAATTCCACTCTCGGTTTTTGTTCTGAGTGTTGATTGCGGGGCCTATTTAAAATTGCGGGGCCTATTTAAATTCGTTCCTAAAGGGCGCTGTTTTAGAATATTAAAGTGTAAAAAAACTAGGGATAGGGTGTCGGGGTAGAAAAACAGCCTAGTGAATAGCTATATTGCACCGGGAGATTCCGCGTAGCGCATTATTCTTGGTCCACTCCACGTCTTTTAGCTCAAATCGTTTAACGTGCTTAGCTAAAGCCGTAAGCAGTGCTCGAATTTCTAATCGGGCAAGATTATTTCCAACGCACTGGTGCTCGCCAAATCCAAATCCCATGTGCTCGGAAACATTATTTCGCTGAACATCGAAGGTTTCGGGGTTCCCCCAGTGTCGCTTATCTCGATTAGCAGAGCCGTAAAGCACTATTACACGCGAACCTTCCGGGATGGTATAGCCACTCATTTCATGGTCTCGAGAGGTCATGCGAGAAAATGCTGTCACTGGGGACTCCATTCGAACAACCTCATTGATGGCGTTTGGAATGAGGGCTGGATTACCTCTGATAATATCCCATTGCTTCGGGTGCTGGCTAAATAACCAAATTGCACTCGTAGTTGCGAAGATGGTAGTGTCCAGTGAAGGTCCCATATAGTCATTCATAAGTTTGGGACAGGTTGCGTGGCTAATCTCACCGCGGTCTGCGGCTTCCCATATCTGCGCTGCCCAGCCGCCTGGTTTTAGTTTTCCAGGGACACATTCTTCCAAGGCGTATTTGACCATCTCTTCGAGTATTGGAAAGGACGATTGTGTGAGTGCACTGTCGGCTGGGCCAAAGCAGTTGAAATTTGCCGGAGCCCAATTCAGCATCCTTTCGCGTCCAGCTTCAGGCAGACCAACCAGATTAGATACGATGGTTACTGGCAGATGTTGAGCTAACTCAGTAACTACTTCGAAATGGTCTTTCTTGACTAACTGCTCAACGTGTCGCTCGGCTTCTTCCACGATGTTCTGGCGAAGTGCAGTAAGTTGTTTTGGTAGAACCGGACGCTCAATTATTTTTCTTAGTACATCGTGGTTTGGTGGGTCGCTACACAATAGACCCCCAGCCAAAGCCTTGTTCATATGTTCATTTAGGGATACACCTTTTGCAGATGAGAATACTTCGTTGTTTTCTAATGCAGCGCGTACGTCGTCATAACGTGCCAAAACATATACCCCATAAGAATTTAGCCAAACTGGGCCTTCCATATCTCGGAGTTCTTTATAAATTGGATAAGGGTTTGTAAGGGCCTCTTCTGTATATAGCTCTAGGTCACTTTCTAAGCGGGTGGTCTGCATAATTAAATCTTTCGATCAGTCTATATTGATATTAGGCCATATATGATTTAAACACGTTTATGATTATAATACATTTTATTTCTTAATTTAACCTGAGTAAGGCATAAACTACATTGGGAATAGGCTTTCGCTTGTCAGGTCAAATCAAGTGAACTACATGCTATACAGTTCGGGCAGACTGCATTGGAGAGTACTGCTGAGAAGGGAATATAAAAGTATAATTGAGTGCCTAATTACGAGTGTAACCAGACAAGAACGTCCGTTTAGGTAAGTGTTCGACTGAGGTTTAACGAAGCCAGCTCTCGCGCTGGCCGTCTAAGTTCGCCGCCAATGCCGTTTACATAACTTCGGAAAGGCGGGTATTTTTGAAAAAGGTCAATTTGTAAGCATCCCTTTGTTTAATTTGATCGAACCATTTAATAAAAACTTTATTGTTTTCCCAAACGCCAGCTAGGCCCAAATCTTCCATACGGTCGAATATAGCGACCACGCAATAGTCGGCTAAAGTCAATTTCTCACCCATTAGCCAAGGGCCACCGCTTTCAGCAAGACCTTTTTCCATCCTCACTATGGTTTGGCGCAATCGGTCTACCGCACCATCTGTTTCTTCATCATCAAACCCTTCGCCCTTGGTCATTTTTAAATAGAACTGTTTGCGAACAGGGTGATTATTGGCTATCTCCAGGTATTCTTCATCTGAATATTTGGCGAGTTTTTTGGCAAGATACTGATTGAATGTCGGTACACGAATTGACGGGGTAGGAACCTCTTCAAAATAACGTAGCCATTTGCGCATATGCGCGCGTTTTACCGGGTCTTTTGGAGTTAATGAGTTCTCTGGGAACATTTCGTCCAAGTATTCGATAATTACCGATGAATCAATGATGATAGAGCCATCATGATCTAGTGTTGGAACAACCCCATTTGGGTTTAGCTTTAAATACCATTCTGAAGTCTGTTCACGAATCTTATGGTCAATATAATGATTTTCGAACTCCAGACCTTTTTCCCAAAGAACAAGGCGAACTTTCTGGCTGCAAGTTGAGTGGGGAAAGTTATATAGAAGTAATGGCATGACAATACCTACGATATTGAAAGGGCTAAATAGTCCTTTAATATTAGCCCTACGTTAATAATGTATATTTTTGAGTTTGCCAGTAATATTTCTCTCAAACTCAAATAAGTAAATAATGAAAACTTATAGTTCGTTAGAGTTCGCTATAGCTCAGACGCCCAATCTTGTTGTTCAAGAATATTTCTTACACGGTTCATGAACGCAGCTGAATAAGCACCATCAAAAGCACGATGATCAAATGACTGGGCTAATATTCCGACCGGCCGAATAGCAATTGAATCGCCGCTTTCGCTCTCAATAACCACAGGTCGTTTACGGATTCCATCAGTTGACATAATTGCCACCTGAGGCTGATTAATAACTGGGGCAGTCATTAACGTTCCAAATGGACCTGAATTAGATATTGTGTAAGTACCTCCAGCAAAGTCATCTGGAGAAAGAGATTTAGACCGTGCTTTAATACTTAAGGCTTTGATACCTTCCGCAATTTGCCCAACCGATTTGTTTGCGCAATCACGAACAACAGGTACCACTAAACCTTCAAAATTAAGGTCTACGGCAATACCTAAATTTATCAGCGGGTGTAGTTGTAAAGCTTCTCCGACGATACTTGAGTTTATTTTTGGAAATTCACGCAAACCTAACACGATTGCTTTCGCAATAAACGGTAGGTAGGTGAGTGAATATCCTTTATCGGCTTTCCAGCCTGGACCATGACTCTTACGTACGGCGTCTACTCCGGTGTAATCAACTTCGACAGCCTGCAATACATGTGGGCTGGTCGCTTTTGACATAACCATATGATCTGCAGTTAGCTTGCGAATACGATCAAACGGTATAAGGCTTCGGGCATCGGAACCAATAGGCGTGGGTACTGGAACGGGTGTTGATCTGCCAGTTACAGCAGTTTGTGCGGGTGCAGCGTCTGTTCTTGCAGTGCCACCGTTAATTATTGCTAGAACATCTTGACGTGTGACTCGGCCTTTTTTGCCGGTTCCAGCAATTGCGCTGACGTCTAAATTATGTCGCGAAACTAATTTGCGTACTGCAGGTGACAACATAGCGCCGCTTTTAGCAACCGCCCCAGTTGCTAGTGTACTAGCAGGGCTACTAATTAGTGCGGCTACAGGTGTTGGCACTTGTGCAGGCGCTGCGGCAGGGTTAGCAGTTTCAGTATCTGCTGCTGTGGATTTTTCACCTTCAACGTCTATAACTACCAATACAACGCCGACATCGACTGTGTCACCTTCGGCTACATTTATTGCCGATATAACGCCGGCTTCAGGTGCGGGTACTTCGATGGCAGCTTTATCAGTTTCCACATCTAGTAGGGGATCATCTTTCGTAACTGTATCACCAACTTTTATATGCCAAACGGCAATAGTCCCTTCGCTAACAGTTTCACCCAATTGGGGCATTAGTACGTTCACAGCATACCTCTTATTAATATATCCAGCGGTCTATACACAAGCATTAAACCTAATCCATCTCACTTACAACACTAACGATACGATCAACGCTTGGGATCATAAGATCTTCAAGAACATCAACCGACGCGAGTGGAATATGTGGTGTAGTTATGCGGGTGATAGGTGAATCTAAATTCCAAAAGCATTCTTCGCCGACGATGGATGCGATTTCCGCGCCCCAGCCGCAAAGACGGGGGTTTTCTTCTACGGTGACAAGCCGTCCAGTCTTCGATACAGATTCCAGGATGGATTTAGTATCTAGTGGAACTAAACATCGCGGATCGATTACTTCGCATGATACGCCATGCTTTTCTTGCAGTATTTTAGCCGCCTTAAGTGCTTTTGGTACCATAGCCGCTAGTGCTACGACTGTAACGTCGCTACCTTCACGTGAAATATTTGCTTGCCCAAGTGGAATAACATAATCACCTTCAGGTACGGCGCACTTGGTTCCGTACATAGACTTTTGCTCAAAGAACAATACTGGATCCGGGTCTTGTATCGAGGCTGCAAGAAGGCCTTTAACATCGGCTGCATTGGAAGGCGCTACGACTTTAATTCCAGGAACCGCCATCGCCCAGTTTTCAATACTTTGCGAATGTTGTGCCCCGAATCGGGCACCGCCACCGTTTGCAGAACGAATAACCAACGGACATTCATGCTGGCCATTACTCATATAGCGAGCTTTCGCAATTTCGTTTACAACCGTGTCCCAACAAACAGCAAAGAAATCGGAAAACATGATTTCTGCGATTGGTTTTAGTCCTGTCATGGCTGCGCCCATAGCCGCGCCAAGAATTGCCTGTTCTGAAATAGGTGTGTCGCGCACCCTCAATGGGCCAAATTCTTCTAGCAAGCCAACGGTTGCTTTAAATACGCCGCCAGCTACTGCAACGTCTTCACCCAAAAACAACACGTTTGGATCACGTCGCATTTCTTGTGCTATAGCGGCAGCAACCGCTTCTCTATAGCTTAATTGCGCCATGCTGCACCTCCGTCTGCCCACACATCGGTGAAAGCAATTTCATCCGGCGGAGGCCCACTGCTTTTCGCTTCTTCGGTAGCTTTATCAACCATTTCTTCTGTATTTGCGTCAATCGCGGCTAGCTTGGATTCATCCATGCCTGCGGCAAGTAGTTTATTTCTGTAGTTCGGCACTGGATCTCTATTATTTTTCCACTCGGCGACTTCTTCGTCAGGACGATATTTTCCTGGGTCAGCTCGCGAATGGCCATAGTGCCTATAAGTTACGGCCTCAATAAGAGTAGGGCCGCCGCCGCTGCGTGCTTTTTCAAGCGCAGCCATGGCAGTTTCATACATGACCTCGGCATCGTTTCCGTCAACTAAAATAGAGGGCAATCCATAGGATGCCGCGCGATCAGCTGCGGGATTAGGCACAGCAGTCACATCACCGATTGCCGTGTATTCCATGTACTGATTGTTTTCGCAGACGTACACGACCGGCAGTTTCCAGACGGCCGCAAAATTTAGTGCTTCGTGGAATGTGCCAATATTAGTTGTGCCATCGCCAAAAAAGCAGACTGCCGCTTGTTCAGTGCCTCGATATTGTGCGGACCATGCTGCCCCTGCTGCAATAGGCATATGTGCGCCGATAATAGCGTATGAGCCCATGGCGCCTTTAGTTGTATCGGTTATATGCATAGAACCGCCCTTGCCACGTAGCTGCCCAATATCACGCCCCATCAACTCACCAAGAATAGCTGTCATGGAGACGCCACGAACATAATTATGATTGTGGCCACGATAAGTATTAAAGGTGTAATCGTCTTCTCTCATCGCGGCGCCAAACCCTGCAGCAATTGCTTCCTGGCCCAAGCCAAGGTGGGTAGTTCCTTTTACCAAATTTTGCATAAAAAGATCGTGAGCTCGCTGCTGTAATGCACGGCATTCAGCCATCTTTTGATAGAGCTCAAGTTGTTTAGTCTCGTTGAGAGGGTATTTTCCAGCAGAACCGGTTTTCGCTTTTGACTTAGTCACTTTTGTACCCATGATTATTTAATGTTATTTGCAGAAACGGCAGAGTTTCATGCGGAGGCGGATAATATCGTAATTTTTACTAAAACTACATTTTTTTCGATATAAATAGGCTGGTAGTGCACTTGTTTATCGCATCGATGCCGAGCTAATGCCTATGTGGGCGACCAGTTGCACAGCCGCAAGCAGTTGCGGCTGGGCTGGACTTATCAACCATTGTGCTGCGTTTTAAGCCTTTTAGTTTGATCCCCGACCCGCCAGTCACTACTCGGCGTACTGGGTCGCCAGAATCTGGATCATGAGTGAGTGGTGAGTCAGTCATCCTTTGGGACACTTCGAATCGATGCGGCTCTTGTTGGCTATTTTCAGGAATAGTCTGATAGATATATGTAGGCATGATTTTGGTGTCGAGGGTTAACTTATATCAATTATAGTTGGGTTGACGTCGAAATTTAAGGCTTTGGTGCTGAATTTCTGAATTAAGAATCAACTTCTAAGCCATCAGGAACTTCGACATTCTCTGATACCAGCTTTTCAATGCCTGAGCATTTAGCCATGTGATCAAGCACGATACTAAAGTCCATGGTGGTTCGATTCCCTGTTCCCATCGATTGTTGCATCTGATCACGAACGACTGATGCCGTTGGCATAGGGACTTCCAGATTGCGACCCATCTGCAAGCCAAGGTCCATATCTTTACGCATTAATTCCGGCGTAAACGTGACGGTATAATCCTGATTAACCCAACCTGGAGTTTTGTATTTTGTAAAAATAGAACCCATAACGCTCTTATTCATGAAATCTAAAAATGCGCTACGTGACACACCAGATTGCTGCGCGAGTATGGTGAGTTCAGCAAGAGACTGCGTGACGATACCTAAAAATACGTTGTGGCAAATTTTTACCGTACGAGACAGCTCACCCTCGCCAACATATGTAACTCCCAGGCCACCAATAGTTTCCAAATAAGGCTGTACTTTTTCGAACAGGTGTTCTGGCCCGGAGGTAACTATTGCCAGCTTACCTGCGGTGACGCATTTTGCATTGCCGCTTACTGGCGAGGCTAAATAATCAATACCAATTTTATTCAGTTCGGCACAAATTTCCGCTGATGCTTCCCCAGAAATTGTAGAGCATTCTACGATCATTTTTGGCTTACCGTTGCCGCTCAATAAGCCCGTGTCCCCGAACAGCACTTGCTTGACATCGTTAGAGGTGGATAACATTGTGAAGATAATATCGCATGAAGCAAGATCCGAAGGGACTTGGGCAAGTTTTGCCCCTTGGGCTACTAATGGTTCTGCTTTGCTTTGAGTTCGATTCCAGACCGATACGTCGTTGCCAGCTTGCAATAGCCTTTCTGCCATCGCGTAACCCATGCGGCCCATGCCGATCCAGCCGATAGATGATGTATGTTGGTTTGTAGTAGACATTAAATTATTGCTTCCTAGTGGTGTTTGTTAAATTTATGCTATTTGCTTAAGCGACTTGTTATAATTGAGCCGTTTCAAATCGAGCACACAGGGTTTGATCGGCTTTTTGCATCCGTATCCTATAAACTTCTGTGCAACTATAGCTGATGTTGATAGCTAGTTATTTATAGAGGTAAATACTGAAATATTAAACGTAAATTACGTTTAATATTGTGCATACGTGTGCATAGTGTAGCAGTGAATTGACTATTGCGCAATCCAGATATATTAGCGCCTTGAAGTTTACGAAATACTGGTTTAAACGCGTATTGGCCCCAGCATGATTTGATATTTTAATTGTCGCTATTTAAGCAATCGATGTGCAAAGAATTATTTGACTATATTGGTCTCAGGGCCATTGATTATTTAATTATTGTGCTTTACTATTGGAGGATGCACACGTTTGCGCATATTTAGACCTAAAACGATGCTGCGCTATCCTTCATTTTGAGGCTCGAGAAAAACGTATTTTTATAAACACACTAATCTAATGGGACGCTGTATGGCAATTATTAAAGCAACTGAACCTGAAATAATTATTCCACGTGATATTTCAGTACAAGATGCCAATCCAAGATGGAATTGGGATCGACCAATTCATTCTCCTGGAAAAATGGCGGTCGATTTTGAAGAGCGTGTCGATTTTGAGCGCTTAAGGAGATATCGTTTGGCGCGCGCTAAGTCTGCATTAGAAGATTCCGAGTTAGGTGCGGTGTTGTGTTTTGATAATAATAATATTCGTTACTTAACCGGCAGTGTCATAGGTGAATGGAGCCGCGATAAAATTTGTCGGTATGCGCTTTACACCAAGGGTAGCTCACATCCGTATTTATGGGATTTTGGGTCAGCGGCGGCACATCATCGTTTATACGCACCGTGGTTAAAGCAAGACCATTGCCACGCAGGTATGCTGGGGTTGCGGGGTTCGGTAAGCGAAGAGGCTGGATTATTTAAGCGTGCCGCCAAAGAAATTTACGACCTACTTAAAGCCGCTGGAGTGGCGGATCAACCATTAGGAGTTGATGTCGCTGAACCACCAATGTTCCTGGCTCTGCAGGCCGTAGGTCTAGATGTGCGCGATGCGCAGCAAGTGTTTCTTGATGCTCGACAAATTAAGAGCATGGACGAGATTGTGTTACTTAATCAGGCAGCCTCTATGGTTGATGGCGTGTATCAAAATATTGCTGAGGCTCTAAAGCCCGGCGCCACAGAAAATCAGATGGTTGCTCTGGCGAATAAGCTCTTGTACGAAATGGGTTCTGACGATGTCGAGGCCGTTAACGCAGTTTCTGGCGAGCGTTGCTCCCCACATCCGCATAATTTTACCGATCGCATGTACCGTCCTGGTGACCAAGCATTTTTTGACATTATTCAGTCATTTATGGGTTATCGAACTTGTTACTATCGAACCTTGAACGTTGGTTTGTCAACGCCGGGTCAGGTCGACGCTTATAAGCAGGCAAGAGAATGGATCGATGACGCGATTGCAATGGTTAAGCCAGGGCTTACTACTGATAAAATTGCAGGAATATGGCCTGCAGCGGAAGAATTTGGCTTTGCCAATGAAATGGAAGCTTTCGGGCTTCAGTTTGGTCATGGGCTTGGCCTAGCTTTGCATGAACGGCCAATTATCAGTCGATTAACATCGTTTGATAATCCATTTGAATTGCAAGAAGGAATGGTATTTGCGCTCGAGACATATTGTCCGGCTGCAGATGGTAGTGGCGCAGCACGAATTGAGGAGGAAGTAGTAGTTACCGCCGATGGGGCGAAAGTTATTACGCTGTTCCCTGCTCAAGAATTATTTGTCGCCAACAAGTATTAAAATAGGGCATAGGCTAGGCGCCTTTTTCGTAAATTTTAAGGTGACCCGAATACGCCTTTGTCACGTCGTATCCGATGTGGTGTTTGCTAAACCTTAAACTTCGTACGTAAGCTGCGGCTTGTGCGAGCTTGGCTTTAAATAGAATTCAATTTCCAAATAGACAGCAGAACAGAAAGAACCTCATGAATCATAGCGAACAACTAATAAAATCCGTTGCCACCGATTTATATATTAATGGTGAATGGCGTCCGGCATCTGATGATCAGCGATTTGATATTTTTGATCCTGCAACTGAGCAGGTAATTGCTTCGGTTGCTAGCGCTAGCGCAGATGATGCTATAGCGGCGGTTGATGCGGCTGAATCCGCGAGTGTAGGGTGGGCGGGAACTGCTCCACGCCAACGTGCTGAAATTTTACACAAGGCGTATGAACTGATGCATGCGCGCCAAAGTGATTTTGCAACACTTATGTCTCGCGAAGAAGGTAAGACCTTTGCTGAGGCCTTGGGTGAAATGGCTTACGCAACCGGTTATTTAAGATGGTATGCAGAGGAAACGACTCATATTACTGGCAGCTTTGGTAGGGCCCCAGGTGGCATTAACAATATTGTTGTGCAAAAGCACCCGGTGGGAATATGTTTGTTAATTACACCGTGGAATTTCCCAGCAGCGATGGCGGTTCGGAAAATTGCCCCAGCGTTGGCTGCAGGTTGTACCACGATTTTGAAACCCGCTTCTGAAACGCCACTCACAGCATTAATGATAGCGAGTTTATTTGAAGAGGCTGGAGTGCCGGCAGGGGTCCTCAATGTTTTACCCTCCCGTCGATCTTCAATTATTTCAAATACCGTGCTGTCGGATTCTCGGGTGCGTAAAGTATCTTTTACTGGTTCAACTGAAGTCGGGCGCCTGTTATTGAGCAAGGCCGCAGAAAAAGTTCAAAATTGCTCGATGGAACTAGGTGGAAACGCACCGTTTATAGTATTGGAAGATGCAGATATTGATGTTGCTATTGATTCTGCATTTGTAGCCAAGATTCGAAATGCTGGCGAGTCTTGTGTAAGCGCGAATAGATTCTTTGTACATTCATCCGTGTACGAGGAGTTTGCTAGCGGTTTTACAGCTCGAATGGCTAAATTAAAAGTAGGCCCTGGATTGGAGGATGGTATCGATGTTGGTCCATTGGTCAATGCTTCGACCAGAGACAAAGTTAAACAATTGGTAGACGAAGCAGTTTCAATGGGCGCTACTGTGCGAACTGGCGGTAAATGTCCACCAGGCGTCGGGTATTTTTACCAGCCGACGGTATTGGATAACATTCCAGCCGGTGCTGATATTTTAACCACGGAAATTTTCGGTCCGGTTGCCGCGCTGGTATCATTCGATGATGTTGATGAAATGGTGCAGAGTACTAATGATACGCATCTCGGCCTTGCTGCTTATGTGATTAGTCGGAATATAGGCACTGCTTTATCTGTTGCTGAGCGCGTTGAGGCCGGCGTAGTGGGAATAAACCGAGGTTTTATTTCCGAGCCAGCAGCTCCGTTTGGTGGATTCAAACAAAGTGGTATTGGTCGCGAAGGCGGTGATGCGGGAATTGAAGAGTTTCTCGAATCAAAATATATAGCGGTAGAATGGTAGACGTTGATCGAAATAGGTATTTCGGTTGGCATGCCCTGACAGAACAAATTAAATTATAAATACTGAGGTATAACTATGACAACAACTAAGAGTGCAACTGTTCAATATCGATCACAATTTGGGCTTATCGGTTTGGTTTTATTGGTGGGCCTTTTATCCGCTTGTGGTAGCGATTCCTCAAACGGACCTATTCTGATTAAATTTCCTCATGTAACTGCGCCCGGAACACCTAAGGGTTTAGCAGCAGATCGATTCAAGATGCTGGTTGAAGAGCGTATGCCTGGAATTGTAACGGTTGAAGTTTATCCCTCTGGGCAACTTATGAATGACGATGATTCAATTGACGCCTTGGCTTTTGGTGAAGTGCAGATGATTGCCGTATCTTTATCTAAATTGGATCGCTTAACTAAGAAGTACCAAGTTTTTGATTTACCTTTTTTGTTTGTAGATCTTGCTGCCGCCGAACGTTTCCAATCGGGCCCTGCACGCGAAGAACTCTTGGGGGCTGTGCTCAAAAGTGGAATACGAGGTGTGGGATTTTGGCATAACGGTATGAAGCAGTTTGGTGGGCCCGTTCCAATAACGTCTCCTGAGGCTGCAGAGGGGCTAAAGTTTAGAATAATGGAGTCTGATGTACTGCAAGCGCAAATTTTACAAATGGGGGGAAATCCTCAAAAAATGGCCTTTGGTGAGGTTTATCAAGCACTACAAACTGGCGCGGTTGATGCTCAGGAAAATACCTGGGCAAACACTTATTCCTCGAAGTTTTACGAGGTGCAACCGTACCTAACTGAATCCAACCACGGGTACCTTGGCTATTTGCTGGCAGTTAATGAGCCATTTTGGCAATCGTTACCTGAGGATGTACGGCAACAGCTGCAGGTAATTATTGATGAAGTAAGTGCTTGGGGAAATGATCAGGCGAAGGAAGTTAACGCCGGTGCCCTAGCAAACATTATCGAGTCGGGGCGATCTGAGATAGCCCGATTGAATGATGGTGAACGTAAAGTATGGGCAGATACTATGCTCCCGGTGTGGGATACGTTTTCTGATAGTATTGGTGAAGATCTGCTAAATGCCGCGTTAGCAGCTGGACAGCAATAGTTACCTTTTACTGAAGCGTTAGCTCATTTACTCACGGATAAATTAGGTTTAACAGCATGCGCAATATTATTAATCAGTTCGAGGAAGCTTTACTTTCTGGTTTGTTGGCTTTTATGACCGTGCTCACCTTTATTCAGGTAGTTTTACGCTACATATTTAATACTGGTTGGGTTTGGTCGCTTGAAGCGACTACCTATTCGTTTGGAGCGTTGGTTTTAATTGGCATGGCATATGGTGTGCGCACTCGTTCGCACATCGCGGTCGATATGTTCACTAGACGCTTATCACCAAAACTGAACAGGGCTGTTATTTTGTTCGTCGTGGCTATTTGCCTGGTTTATTGTGCATTGATGTTTTACGGCGCGAGCACATTGGTTAATCGACTCTATGTTCTGGGTAATCATGCGCGTGATATACCGGCTCCAAAATGGCTACTTACAATCTTTATGCCTTTGGGTTTTCTGCTGCTTGCTGGACGTTTCGTCGAGGCCGGTATTAAAGCTTATCGTGGTAATTTGGGGGCTCTGGTGCCGACTGAAGAAGAGCGATTGCGTACTGATACGGAAATGCCTGTAGATAACTCAGGAGACCTAGCGAAATGAGCGCTCTATTCCTACTGTTTCTATTATTTTTGTTTATGCTGCTTGGTGTTCCAGTTGCGGTGTCATTAGGCTTATCAAGTATTACGACTATCTTGATGTTTGGGAATCAATCGCTAACCTCGCTAGCTCAGAAGTTTTTCCACACCATGCAAGTTTACCCTTTGCTGGCGATCCCTTTCTTTATATTGGCCGGTACCTTTCTAACCACTGGGGGTGTAGCCAGAAGGATGATCGATTTTGCCAACGCTATTGTCGGACACTTTCGTGGTGGCTTAGCGCTAGCAGCACTTTTGGCCAGTGCGTTCTTTGCTGCAGTCTCTGGGTCAGCACCGGCGACAGTAGTAGCCGTAGGCAGCGTAATGATGGTTGGGATGATCCGGTCGGGCTACAGCAAAGATTTTTCCGCAGGATTAATTTGTAATGCTGGCACACTCGGGATTTTGATTCCGCCTTCGATTGTTATGGTGGTTTATGGTGCGATAACAGAAACGTCAATTGGCAAACTGTTTATGGCTGGAGTCATACCTGGCGTTTTGCTGACTGCGATGATGATGATTACCATTGGAGTAATTGCGAGTAAGGAGAATTTACCTCGTCAAGCAAAGGCAGACTTTGCAAAAGTTTGGAGTACTTTTCGTGAGGCAGGTTGGGGGCTTCTCCTGATTATCATCATCATGGGCGGAATTTACGCGGGCATATTTACGCCTACTGAGGCTGCTGCAGTTGCGGCTGTTTATGCATTTTTTATTGCGGTTTATGTATATCGAGATATAAGCATCAAATCAGTCCCCAAAGTACTTATAGATGCGTCTCGAACAACGGTAATGCTAATGTTTGTAATAGCAAATGCATTTATGTTTGCATTTGTTCTTACGACACTGCAGATACCGCATGCCGCAACTGAATATATCACTGGACTAGGTTTGCCAGTTTGGGCATTTCTATTAGTATTGAACTTTTTATTACTGGCTGCTGGTAACTTCATGGAGCCCACTTCAGTTGTGTTGATTTTGACCCCTATCGTATTTCCCATTGCAATGCAGCTAGGTATTGATCCAATTCATCTTGGTGTATTGATGGTGGTGAACATGCAGATTGGGTTGGTTACACCGCCGGTAGGACTGAATTTGTTTGTTACTGCCGGGGTCGCGAATATGAGCCTTGAAGATACAATAAAAGCTGCATTGCCATGGCTCGTCGTGTTGTTATCTGCACTGATGTTGATTACTTACATTCCCTCGATATCACTTGCTTTACCGAATGCACTAGGCCTGTAACTTGCCTTGTAAAAGCCGGAGTAGGGTTGGTATACAGCCAAGTATTGTTAAGCGCCAAAAATTAGCCTTTTGGTTAATTCCAAGACTGTGATTGTAGTTAAATGATCATCACTGATCCTTTTTTCTACTTTCTTGCCGTGCCTGCGGTATTAATTACAGGAATGGGGAAAGGTGGCTTGGGAGGGGCTGCTGGGGCAGTCGCGGTACCGATGATGGCCTTGGCCGTGGAACCGATTCAGGCCGCAGCTATTTTGTTACCCATTATTTGTCTAATGGATATTATGGCGGTTAAGACTTTCTGGAAAACAGTGGATGTTCCCAGCCTTAAGATAATAATTCCTGCCAGTTTGATTGGAGTGGCATTGGGTTCTGTCATGTTAGGGTCTGTTTCACCGGTAATGCTCAAGGGTTTAGTGGGTGTCATCTCGGTCCTATTCGCACTTAATTATTGGCTAGTAGGTGCTCGTTTTGACAATATGACTACCAGTAAAACTAGTGGGTGGATTTGCGGAGCGATGGCAGGTTTTACCAGTCTTCAGATTCATGCTGGCGCTCCCCCCTTATCGATCTATTTAATGCCTAAACGACTCGATAAATATGTGCTGCTTGGGACTATGGCAATTTTTTTCGCAGTGGTAGATTATGTAAAGTTAGTTCCTTACGGAATGTTAGGTCAACTTGATGTGTCAAACTTATATACATCGCTATTACTTGCACCACTGGGACCTATTGGGGTGATACTTGGGTATCAGGTTCTAAAGTACACCTCTCAACTAGTCATTTATCGAATAATTTATTTTTTACTGTTTGCTACCGGCTTGAAGTTAGTTTGGGATAGCATAACAGCATGGGTATAAGCGGAAAACTAAACCTAAATTGACGAATGGCAAGATAACTATCCGGGACGTCGCTGCGTTGGTGGGTGTTCATCACTCGACTGTATCGCGTGCCCTGAATCCCAAGACTAAGGATCGAATTTCTCCCGATATGGTTCGTAAGGTGGACAAGGCTGCCGAAAAACTAGGCTACTTTCCGAACATCGCAGCTGCGACCTTAAAACAAAATCGTTCATTTGCATTGGGTGTATTGATTCCGGATTTAATGAACCCTGTATTTCCACCGATTATTCGGGGCATTCAAGATACCGCTGAGGCGAAGGGTTATACCATCTTGACTGCGAACACAGATGACGATGAAACCAAAGAGCAAGGTGCGCTAAATATGATGTCGGGGCGATCCATAGATGGTTTAATTATAGCCACTGCACGGCGAAATGATGCGATAGTCGACAAGTGTATTGAACGCGAGTTGCCGTTTGTTTTAGTTAATCGAACGGTAGATCGAGATGGCGTTAATGGCGTTATAGTGGATGAAGAATTTGGCATACGTGCAACCCTGGATCATTTGATAAGTTTGGGCCATAAAAGGATTGCGCATATAGCTGGACCGCAACACTCATCTACCGGGTATGAACGCGCCAAATCATTTAGCGATTATTTAACCCTACAAAATATGGAATCCGATTTAGTCGAGTACACGGAGAAGTTTACCGTAGCAGATGGCTATCGTGCGATTAAGAAGTTGCTTTCCCGAGATAATCAATTTACAGCAGTGGTAGCGGCAAGTGATTTGACCGCGATGGGGTGTATCGATGCTATGCAGGAATTAGGTTTATTGTGTCCAGAGAATATTTCGGTGGTAGGTAATAACGATATTATATTTCTTGCACGTATGAATCCTGCTCTTACTACAGTTTCAATTCCAAAGTATGACATGGGGGCTCAGGCTGCCAAAATACTGCTGGAATTGGTTAACGGTGAACCGCGCGAACCTTTACTATTAAGAATGCAGCCACGCTTAATGGTACGTAACTCAACTTCGCGAGCTGGTAATTATTAAATGGCGTTTGTTTGATCTAAATTGATCGACTTGAAACGGGTGCACACGTTGCGTTTATTTATGCTTATGGATAGTATCCATAAGCATCAGAGTTGATATTTTTGATTATCTATTTCGCGCATATTCGGCGATTTATGGGTGCTAAAAATTTTATTTATTAATATTCTAATTACTCACATTCCAATTACATAGAGTTTCAATTACATAGAGTTTCAATTACCTGGGGGTAAATAGATGTTATCAATGTACAAAACCGCTTCACACTTTGCTGGAATTGCGGTTGTTTTATTCGCGGTCACCTTGGCGGGCTTTGCTCCGACAGCTGATGCGCAAGCACCAAAAGCAGCTAGTGCTAAAGAGAAAGCTGCCTGGGCTACTGAATGGTCGAGACAGGTTGGGGTTGAGCTGGAGTATAGTTTTGATTCCAGTGGTGACGCCGCTTGGAACTCCGCGGAACACCCGCTTGTTTTCATGACAACAGAAGGCCCAGGTTATGGTGGTATGTTGGGTGGAGTAACTTTACCCGGATTTGCAATTTTTGACGCTGACACTCGTAAGCCAGTGCTAAGTAAAGATTACGACGTGCTTGCATGGGGTTGGGAGAATGTCTTTGAACCACATGGCTTGGGTGTGTCACCTGACGGTAAATGGATATATCTACCTACTGGAGTGGGTTCGTTTATGACCACATCAGAAGATGGTGTTGGTCGCTACCTGATTATAAATGCTGAAACCTTAAAGATAGACAAGGTAATTAAAATTACCGGTCAGGCGCATCATGCCAAATCATTCAGCACTGAAGGCGGTGAGCAGCGGGTTGTGTTATATGGTTGGTCCCAGCCATTGTTTGTATTAGACCCCGATGATGATAATCGTGTAGTTGGCAGCGTTACACAACAAGACCAGGGCAGTGAGGCATACTCATACTGGCCGAGTCCTGACGGTAAGAGTATCTACGGAATGGGCCGCTACCGGGATTTCGATATGCGCAAGCATCTTTTGGATAACCCGATTTGGCTTATAGATACTGAAACGTGGGAAGTAAAAAAATGGATCAACGTACCTGATAGCGCACCGGTATGGATGTCTTTCACTTCTGATGGTGAAACTGCCTTTATTAGTGGTTCCCGGAATAGCATTGTGATGGAGTACGATGTGAAGGAGCAAAAGATTGTTCATGAGCAGAGGGCGGGTGTTGATGGCCCTTATGGTGCGCATTTTGGTTGGGATGACCGGTTTATCTACACCATAGGTAAGGGCGAAGAATCACACAATCGCGGCAAAATGCTCGGTATGGTTGATAAAACGACCATGGCGGTTCCTGGCTCTAGAGCGATGGATCAATTTTATACAGGATGTGTGCGTGGTGACCACGGCACTTTGCATCCTGACCCGGAAGCCAATGAGATGTGGATTAGCTGTAACGCTAGTTTTGAAGTAGTAATTTTTGATTTGGATTTACGAGAGGTGACTGATCGACTTCCTCTGCCTCGTGGCGGTAGTACGCATTCCGGAGCCTTTGTAAGTTACCCGAACGGTTGGGATAGTCCGGGAGAGAACGTATCAGATATGGCGGGCCTACATGGTAGTGCCTTGGAAGCTAAGCGACAGATTGTTGCAGGCGAGTATCAACCAAAATGATTAAAAATATAGTGGATATTAAAATGACTCAATTTAGCAATTTGAACTTAGCAAAAGGATTTATCGCCTTTTGTGCGGTATTGATAACCGCACATGCGGCTAGTGCACAAGATGCTGCGGTAAATAGTGAGCTACTCGCCCAAGGCGAAGAGGTATACAACACGATAGCCGTCATTGGCTGTAAGGGTTGTCATGGTGAATATGCCGAAGGTGATCTAGGGGTAGGGCCGTTTACCCGTGGTGCTAATGAAGGTATGGTTAGTGCAGCCGTTAGCGGCATAGGCGAAATGATTGTGGTTAAAAACGTAATTACCGATGAGCAGATTACATCGGTCTCTGCTTATTTAAACTACCTGGGCACGGCACAGGTCGCTAGATCGTTAGTAAAGCGTGGGCGATTTTTACCAGAAGTTTTTAGCGCTCGTCCCGGCACCCGGTTACAGGTGATCTTGCAAAATGGTGGCTTTGATGCACACACATTTAAGAGTGACAATATGGGTATCGAAGACATAGAAATAGCCGCGCGAACCAGCGGTAATTTGATCTGGGAAGCGCCTGAGCAAGAAGGGACATATAGTCTATATTGCACAGATTGCAAACTCGACGAGCAGTATTTTACAATTAATATAAATGCGTCAGCGCCCGAGTTTCGTAAAGTCGCACCGGGCATAGCGAGTAAGGGCGATCAAGCAGGGCTTTACTTGTACGAATAGTCTTGGTCAAATATTGATAGTCCCAGCCATTGCCGCGATTGCACCAGTATTTGTAACAGGCAGGGTTTAATCATCCAGAATTACCATTCAGAAATTCAGATAATAGGAGAGTAAATATGAATCGTCGCAATTTTATGTCCCAAATGGCAATAGCTTCTACCACAGTACTTGCCCCTAAATGGGCCTTGGCGCAGACACATCCCCGAGTTATTGATATCCACGCGCATTGCGTATTTCCTGAAGTGGCAGAAATAATAAAAGATACTCCATTAAAGGATACTGGTTTTGCTGATTGGCAAACTCTAAGCCCGGCGCGAATGGAGTTGATGGATGGCCGGGCGATTGATATGCAGGTTTTAAGTGTAAACCGCTACTGGTGGAATGGTTTGGAGCCAGAGATAGCCGACAAGGTTGTTCGTTATCATGATGAGCAGCTAGCAGCGTGGTGTAATCAGTATCCTGATCGATTTACTGCGCTCAGTAGTGTTTCCTTGGAATACCCTGAATTAGCCGCAGCTCAGCTTGAGTATGCTGTAAATGAGCTCGGACTTCGTGGCGCAAGCGTTGGTGGGCATACTAATGGCGAAGCAGTATCAGGGGCAAGATTTGACCCTTTCTGGGCGAAGGCAGCTGAATTGAACGTACCGGTATTTATGCATCCTAATAATTCAGATCAATGGGTAGATCCTGAAATATTCTCTGGTGCTGGCAGTCTGCCAAATATTATTGGTAACCCGTTAGAAACAGCGATATTTCTAAGTAAGTTGATTTACGAAGGGGTGTTTGATCGGTTCCCTGATCTAAAAGTTGTAGGTTCGCATGGTGGTGGGTATTTACCTTCCTATTTGAGTAGGTTCGAAGTTGCTTGTGAATTGCGTCCCGATGCAGCATGCATTAATACGAAAAGCCCTAGTGAATATTTGAAGAGTCAGATATTTGTTGATTCAATGGTTTTCTCTGACGAAGGTTTACGACATTTGGTTGCCGAAATGGGATCGGGTCAAATTGTATTTGGTTCTGACGTACCATTTAGTTGGCCTGATACCGTGCCGATTATTGAAGCATCTGACGCCTTGAACGCAGATCAAAAAGAGGCCGTACTCGGTGGAAATTTAGCGCGGCTATTAAAACTATAGGCGATCATGAATATCGCGAATGTTTAAGAGCTGGGATACATTTTATTCGAGATTATTTTTTAAAAAGTTGATTCAGCAAACCTGATTCGTATATATAGGCTATTGTCAGGTCTAACTAAGTTCACAATAGGTCGTAGTGGTGGAGGAACCTACAGGGTACGGCCTTTTGTTTTTCTCGTTGCGCGGGCTAAGCATAAAAGTAGAAAAACTGAAAAGTTGAAAAGCAGCCTCAACTTCCTTGTACCAGTAGTCAAAAACTAATCACCTAAATCGTTAATCCTAAGAGAAGAAATATAGATGCTTTTTATTAAAAGATTGTTTGTTCTAGTCTCGCTAATTTTAATTGGCGTATCGAACCAGGTTCTCGCTCAAGATGATTTTCGAGTTACCTTGTTAGGTACTGGAGATCCGATTCCACGCATAGATCGTTTTGGGCCAGCCACTTTAGTAGAAGTAGCCGGACAGGAGCTATTGTTTGATGTGGGCCGAGGGGTTACGCAGCGCCTGGTGCAGCTTGATATTGCACTTAGTGCATTGGATGCAGTGTTCCTGACTCATTTTCACTCTGATCATATAACTGGAATCCCTGATTTGTGGATGACTGGTTGGATTCCGCCACCATTTGGACGCCGAAGTGTACCGTTTGAGGTTTGGGGTCCAACCGGAACAGAAGATATGCTCAAGAATTTGAAGCAGGCATTTATCTTGAATACCAATATTCGAATTCCAGATGAGCTGCTTCCTCCTGAAGGGATTAAGACGATTGCTCATGAATTTAACGAAGACGGTGTTGTTTATGAGAAGGATGGAGTGCAAGTCACGGCTTTTACGGTGGACCATGGTGAGCTAATTAAACCATCTTACGGTTATCGCATTGACTATAAAGGGCGTGCTGTTGTTATATCAGGTGACACTAAATTCGATAAGAATTTGATTGAAGCTGCAAAGGGCGCTGATCTTGTAATTCACGAAGTCGCGTTGGCTAGCGAGGAATTACTTGCTTCTTCAGAACAGTTTCGAAGAATTGTGGGGCACCACACTACCCCTGAAGAGGCAGGTATAGTTTTTGCGGAAATAAATCCGAAATTGGCGGTTTATACTCACCTGGTTATGTTAAGCAGTGCAGAAATTCCCGAAGCACCACTTGATAGCTTGATTACCCGCACAAGAATAAACTACCAAGGACCTTTGGTGATTGGTGAGGATCTGATGACGTTTATAGTAGATGATAAAGTAAGCATCTATAACGCCGGACGCTAGCCTAAGTATTTTGGTAAGCGATAAGGCATATTTAAGCAAAGTATAATTTGCGAGAGATTGGTTATGGGTGGCATTCAAAAGGTAGCTTCAAAAGAAGCTGCGCTAGACACAGGCATACTTATCGGAAAGTATTTTTTCAAATCTGAATACCTACACTACGGATATTGGGCAGACGGCATGGAGGTCAAGATCGATAATATCGCTGCTGCTCAGGAAAAATATTCGGACTTGATCGTGTCTCATATTCCTGAGGGAACGAAATCAATATTGGATGTAGGCTGCGGAGTGGGAAAGCTTGCTGAAAAACTGATTGATGTTGGGTATCAGGTGCATTGCGTTTCTCCCAGTACTCATTTAAGTAATCATGCGCGTCGCTTGCTGGGTGATCGTAGTCATATTTTCGAATGCCGCTTTGAAGATATTGATACAACAAAGACCTATGATCTCGTTCTGTTTAGCGAAAGTTTTCAGTACATAAGAATGGATCGATCGTTTGAAAATGCGATCAAACTTTTGAATCCACAGGGCCATATCTTGATTTGTGATTACTTTACTAAACAGACAGAAGGCAAAAGCCCGATCGGTGGGGGGCATGGCTTAAACGATTTTTACCAAACGCTTAAAAATTTTCCGATTGAGATCGGCGAAGATATAGACATCACCAAGGAAACAGCGCCAACATTGGATATATGGGATGAATTTTTAAACCAAATCGTCGCTCCGATTTGGGAAATATGGGGCGATTACTTTAAATCTAATTTCCCCCGGGTTTCCTGGGTGTTCGCGTGGAAGTTTAAAAAGAAACTTAGTAAAAAACGTCAAAAATACCTTGGTAAGAAATACAACGGGAAAAGTTTTTTGTTGTTTAAGTCGTATCGTTTGATCGCGTTAAATATTAAGGACTAGACCATATCAATCAACCAGGCCATGCCAATAATCAAACTGTATAAATAGAAAGGGCTCACCTACTTAAACAGCAAGTGAGCCCAGAATACTAGGTTGGTTATTCTGCTGCTTCTTTAACAACTTCCAGAAGTAATGACATTTCTACCATATTAGTGGGCCCATAGTTGTCTAAACCGAACTCACGCATATCAAGAGTAGTCGTCCCTTCGAAGCCCATTCGATAATCACCCCATCGTGTTTCGCCTTCGCCGGCTATGGTGGTTTCTATCGCGACCTCGTTAGTAATACCATGCAAGGTTAGATTTCCGTTGATGGTCATATTGCCATCGCCCTTATCCATAACGCTGTTGCTAGTAAAGCTTGCGGTTGGGAACTGTGCGGCATTTAAATGACTCTCATCTATCATGTGTTCATCGCGAAGTTCGTGGTTACTATCGATGCTCGTCACGTCAATTTCTACCGCAACGGAAGAGGCGGAAATATTTTCCGGATCGTATTCTATTGAGCCGCTGAAGCTCTTGAATTCAGCTTTCAGCCAGCTGATACCGACATGTTTAAATTTAGTGTTAATCGAAGAGTGACCTTGATCAATAACATATTTATCTGCAAAAGCAGAAGGCGCACTGCCCAAGATGACAAGACATGCGATTAGAGTGGATGTAAGTAATTTCATTTTTTAATCCTGTAGTGTTTATGTAAATGATTTCTGGTTGATGGTGATAGCCGATCGGTCCGGAGTTAATCGCTGGGTTGATAGGATAAATTTGATCATTATACACAAGGTAATGATGCTGTATTGTCCCGGTAAAATATCAAAATATATTGACAAAAAAAACTATAATCAGTTTTTATATTTAATTGAGCCACGTACTGTCTTTTAACGTTACGGGTTCGTATTTTACTACTCCATTTTTTAGGTAGATACCTTATTTGCATTCGCTGTGACACTTCTCTACCATTTTTATTACGCACTTTACGTGCGTTATCTCATTAATCTTATTATTAAAATGTTCACCAGAGGACGTAATTGAAACTTTTAACATTTAAGCTTAAAGGCTCAAATCGGTTAGGTTGGTTAATGGACGATGGGCAGACCGTATTGTCTTCAGATCCTGACGATATAAATATGCCCCAATCTATTATGGATTTGATTAAACGTGGGCCGTATGCCCGAAATCAGCTTATGTCATCCAAAACTACACTGGAAAGTTTCAATTTGGAAGAATTGAAACTTCTTGATCCGATAGTGCCAGGTGGAATCTTTTGCGTAGATTCTAACTACCCTGATCCGGCTGCTGAAAAATCTTTAGGCAGTCCAGAGCACCCGACTCTTTTTTGGCGCTTGCCACGTAATCATGTGGCCCATGGTGAGCCATTGATGGTGCCAGTCAGGAGCAATAGTTTGGATTGGGCGGGTGAATTGGTTGCTGTAATTGGCAAGCGTGGCAGGCATATCGAAACAGAGCACGCTTTGCATCACGTTTTTGGCTATTCGATCTATAACCAGGGTTCGGTGCGAGAGTATCAAATTCATACTTCACAGTTTGGGTTAGGCAATAACTTTCATGCCTCTGGCGCCTTTGGTCCAGTGATTGTGACCGCTGATGAATTTGGTGATCCATATCAACACGAGATACAGACTCATCTCAATGGAGAGCAGGTTCAAAATGCATCTATATCTTTAATGTCGCATCGTATTGAAGATATCATCGCCTATATTTCTTCGAGTATGGAGCTTCAACCTGGTGACATTGTTTGCACGGGCACGCCCGGAGGTGTCGGTGCTGATAATAAGCCACCTCGTTACCTGCAAGCTGGGGAGACAGTTGAAGTTAGCATTTCAGGTATAGGAAAACTTTCGAACCCAGTCGAGGCAGAACCAACCGACCTTAACGCAGTTGCCTGCAGCTGTTAAATACAGACCAGGCAGTTACCACCTGGTGTTAGGCTATATTATTGATTGCGCTTTTGCCTGCGAAGTTTTCACCTTTGCACAAATTTATAGCGGTGCTTAATATAGCTGTAGCTTTGTATATGCTTCCGTTAATATTAGTAAAAGTAGTATTAGTTCATCTTCAAGGCTTTATAGCCTCTTACCAGGAGTTTTTCTCATGACCAAGAATTTATTTACCCCAATTATTTTTGTTTCACTTGTCTTGATTGCTAATACCAGTTTTGCACAATCCGACAACTCGTCAATGGATGGCGGTTTACTCGAACTAGCTATGCAAGCTGATGTAGGAACAAGCGGTGCGGAAGCATTTACTTTGGAAGATGGCGTTGTAACTTCGATAAGTAATGTTGAGTCTGCCTTTTTGGTGTTACCCGAGCCCTACGATAATTTTGAATTAAGCATAGAGTATTGGGCCGAACCCGCAACTAATAGCGGAGTTTATATACGGTGCCTAGATGCCGATGCCATCAGTGCCGGTAGTTGTTATGAAATAAATATTTGGGATGAAAACGAAAACCCTGACAATCGTACTGGAGCCATCATTCACTTTGTTCCGCCCCTGATCGCGATTGACTCCCTTAGTCAGTGGACTACCATGATAATCCGTGCCGAAGGTGGCCACATTGTAGTAACTGTCAATGGTCAGACTACTGCAGATTTGATGGATGAAACCTATGTCAGTGGCCACATCGGCCTTCAATATGGTGGTGATAATGGGGCGGTGAAATTCCGTAATTTGAAAATATCTGCTCTGTAGAATTAATACTAAGTTTACTAAAGAGATTAACAACCCCATGCACTAACTTTGGGTTTATAAAGTGCCCATAGCGGGTGTATGTAAGGCAGACATTTAATAGAGATGAAAATTTTCTTACTCAGGCATGGAATGACAGCAAGGGCAGATAACGATCTTGATCGTCGACTTACCAACGATGGAATTTCGGTTCTCAAGGAGGTAGTGGGCCGCCGAATTCCCGAAATGGCTAACGTATTTCAAATCCATAGTGGGCCAATGGGTAGGATTCAACAAACGGCAATAATTGCCGGTGAAGTTATTGCTTATCAGGGTGAGCTGACCGTTAACGAGAGTTTGACCAAGCTTACCCGGGGTGAAGAGATTGTCGCTACTCTTGAAAACATTGATTTATCGGGTGGCGATATAGTGTTGGTTAGCCATGAGTCTAGCCTCTGCAATTTGTTAACGTATTTGACCAATGAAGATATTTTAATGTCGAATAGTAGTCTTACGGCTATTGATATAGAGAGTTGGAATAAGGGAGCTGGCAAATTGCTGTGGCAGGAAAGCCCTAATAGTCGAGAAATAAAGCGGACCAGTGCATTTGTTGATCAGTTTTAATTGCGTTTAATAATGCGAAAATATCGGATACCGATCAGGGTTTAAATCTTAATGGAAATCCTCAGCAAGTAATGACCCGGTGTCATTGGTTGTATCAAATGTTTATATCTGAAATCCAGAAGGACCTTTCATATCGCCTGCATGACGTACTATGATTGCTGGCTTACAAAAATCTGTTGTATAACTTCGAAAAACGGTGAATTTTGATGAAAATATTATTTAGCTCGCTTTTAGCGATATCTATGTTGGTTAGGTCAGTTGTGCAGGCGCAAGTACCGCTACTTCCAGATAGCGATACCATGTTGTTGACTGTTTTTCTTAAGCATGATCAGACCATGAATAATTCCGAGCGAGGAGAGCTATTAGAAAAAACAGGTTTTAACGATACGTTTCCACCCGAGGGTGTTGAGGTTGTCGATCACTACGTCATGATGGGTATTGGACAGGTAATCGTTCTGCGTATGCCGCCGGATCATTTGCGACGAGTTAATGTTGCATTGGAGATAGGTGCATGGGGTGCTTACCAAACTGAATTTTATATTACGTATGATCTGGCAGCAGCGAGAATAGCGGCGGCGCAGTAGTAGACAGCTGATTAATTTTTGTACCCCTAGAATAATCTAGCGACGTCGACGCCTACCAGGTGGTGGGTTTAGTGGCCTGCAGTCGTTGACGCCGGTGTTCGGGTCACAAACGTAGACTTGGTTCATGTAGTTGAGCCAGATGCCCATGTCATTTTCTTCGGGTGCAAATTTCCAGGCCTTGGAAATAGAATAAAGTCTTTCGTTTCCAAGGATGATTTTATTCAGTGTTTGCATCACTGAGGCATCTGCGGACGTACAACTATCGGTCCACTCGATCATGGAATAACCATTTTCAGGTTCTTGCTTTATTAGCGTCACATTTTGGTCTACGCAGTGGCTGCGGTCACCTTCCGTTCGCAGCTCAAATACTTGTCGAGATTGGGTGATTCCCTGAGTGCCTACATAACGCTCGTAGTGTATCGCTTCCTCCCAGCTCGCAGGTTCTTGTCCTTCAGGGAATGCGTAGGTCTCTGTTTTCTCTTCGCTACTGTTGCCAAATCGCGACCAATCAGCTGGCGGCTGGAAAATCAGGGTTTCCTCCTCAACATTGGGAATTTGTGGCCGTTGTCCGCCTCTACCCCCACCCATTTGCGCGTTGGCATTGCTGAATGCAATAAGAAAACTTAGGTACAATAGAATTAATCTGGCCATAGTAATATTACTGCTAACGATGCACCTAGGGGCTCAATGTCTAATAATTAGTTGACCAATGGGAGTTGCTGTTGAACGATGGTTGGGAAGTTCTAGCATATTCATATTAGCAAACTATGTGTCCCAGATCATCCAGAAATTGTGGAGATCTGACGTAACTATTACGAGCTATCATATAGTAAGCGCTGGCTTATCTATAAATCACCACGTCTCGCCAGTTCAACGTTTGTGCATTCAGAAATTACACCGAGATAATTTTGGTATGCGGCCTCTCCGACGACGAAAGGGTGTTCACTGTCGTCTTGTCTGGTCTTAAGGGCGGCAAGTTTGGCGGGCATATTGTCAAATATAGGGTGATTCTGCAGTTCGACAGTCGCACCCATATTGCTAGTAATTTCTGAAAAGTGTGTCACCGAATCAACGTATTGCTGTAAACCCTCGCTAGAAATTCGGGAGGCTATTAGTATTGTTCCTCCGAACAAGGCGGCAGTATGTTCTGTGTCACCATCTTGAACTTTGAACACTAGCCCGATAGATCCAGGTGTATGACCCGGGATTAGTACCGGTAAAACCTCGGTATCGCCTAGAGTCATCGGCTCACTTTCATTTATAACTATATCTTTGTTTGGTGCAATCTGTTCTTCGTCTTGTGAGTTGCGGGCAGCGTCGATCACTGCCCAATCGGCCTCGGCGAGGGCTACGCGTGCACCATAATTTTCTTGTAAATATCGTGCGCCGCCGTAATGATCGCGGTGTCCGTGCGCGATAATAACTAGTTTGATGTCCTCTGCCTGTAATCCTAAGGCCTCCAGCCCCGGCAGTAGAACTGATTCTTCTTGCCCTCGATAACCAGCATCAATGAGGATTATTCCTTCTGACGTTTGTAATGCATAGACCACTGTTCCAGTGCGGCCAATCACGAATAGGTTATCAAAAATTTGGGCCGGCTCAATGATTGGGCTTTGATGCGGGGAGCCAACACTAGGGGCTGGAGCACATAAAAAATCATATGCCGCTCGCCAATCTGTACCCGCTTTTTCGCGTGCAATGCTTAGTTGCGAAAGTGTTTCAGCAGATTCTGATGGTGGACTCGTTTCCTGCGCCTGGCCTTGGAATACCGCTAAAGTCAAAATTATTGAGGTTATAGTTTGTATAGGGCTTTTTCGTTTACTTCGGGTACGCATGATTTTCCCCTTTGTGTGTTCTAGATTTTCAATCAGTGTAGCTTATCAGTTAAGGAATGCTTCAACTTAAGTGTTAAAATACACGAATTCATAATATTTTTTATAATAATTATCGAATAATACAGAGTAATCATTTTATGTTGATTATAGTAGTGTAGGTAAAGTCCTAGTTTTATTGCTTCCTACCCTCAATTGAGTAATCTCAGGCCAGTGAATTCTCATTGCGTGGTCTTGCTTGAGCTAGGTGAAGTTTTTAAACTTATATATCTTTTTAGTATTGGTGAACATAAATGAAAAAAATTCTGACATTGGTAACTATAATTGCTCTACACCCTGGCGGATTGCTGGCTCATCACGGTACTAGCAGCCAGTTTGATGCCAGCAGAATAGTCGAAATTAGTGGGGTGGTAACCGATCTCGGATTTGTTAATCCACATTCATATGTCTATTTGGACGTAACTACTGAGACTGGTGAAGTGGTTAACTGGCATTGTGAGATGCGTGCTTCTTCAGTTTTAAAACGCTCTGGTTGGACAGAGGAAATGTTCACCAATGGTACGGAAGTAGATATTGTTGGAATAATGTCGCGTGCCGAAGGTAATGGGTGCTATATCGAAACTATTGCATTCAATGGTGGCGAGCCGATTGAGCGCTATGCGCAGATCGAAGAGAATCAATTGGAGCCAGAAACAACACGGCCGTTAACTACTGCCTGGGGTGATCCATACATTGCTGGGGATTGGGCAGCGAACCAGCGTTTAGTTGGTGCTATAAGTGGTCCGAATGCGGCGCCTCGTCCGCCACGAGGAGGGCGAGGACGTGGGCCTCAAATCGAACTTTCTGCTGCGGGTGAAGCGGCGGCCGCTGAAATAGCAAGCGCGAGTGAGGAAGGTGTTGCAGGCCGTTTGGACTGCAGCCCTCGAGATTTTTTCTCGGATTGGACTTTCGATCAACCGGCGAACCGTATCGAGCAGGAAAAAGATCAAATCATACTCAGATACGGTTTTATGGATACCGTTCGTACTATTAATATGGATATGTCAGAGCACCCTGCGGATCTGGAACCGTCGTGGGCAGGGCATTCTATCGGTAAATGGGAAGGTGGGGTCTTGGTTGTAGATACTGTCGGTTTTAGCGTTGTTTCCAATCGCCGAGGCACACACAGTGAAGAATTTCATGCTATCGAGCGCTTTGTACTCGATGCAGAAAGTAGTGCATTGGTTCGAAGTTATGTTGGAGAAGATCCTCTATTTTGGAATCCAGGGCAGCAGCAAACCGGCGAAGATACTGTGTTTTTAGCGGACTATCCATATGAACCTTATGCCTGTGACGACCGGACAGTAGAGTAATCTTTGTAGTAAACCGATTCGGTGGTTGCTGTATGAGGCTAGCCGTGGTGCACCTAAAATTAACTGCATAGTCATCGTCAAGAATTAAGTATAATTAAGTTGTTACATCTAGCTGTTATATAGCTTCGAGGAAATATAATGAGTAAACTAATCGTCTCCGCAAGATCACAAATAATCAAATTGAGTTTGATTACCGGTGCGATAATTATTGGTTCGCAGATTAGCTCGGCGCAAACGTCGAGCTCTGATACGGACCTGACTGGAAGTGAGAGTAAACCAAATATTTTGTTGATAATTGGCGATGATATGGGTAACGAGGCCTTCTCTTGTTACGGCCTAAATGATAATCCAGCCAATACGCCCACGCTCGATGACTTATGCAATCAGGGTGTTCGATTCGATAACTTTTGGGCACAGCCAGTATGTTCTCCGACAAGAGCAACGATGCTAACTGGCCGTTATGCATTTCGAACTGGCGTTGGGCGTCCGACTGGTGATGATCCGAGAGTGATGGGCTATTGGCCGGAAAAACCGCCTAAACCAGAGACTGCGCCTCGTGAGCCAGTTCGTGGCGCGCTGGGCGGTCGACGTGGGCTACGTGGCGCACCAAGTTATGGCTTGCTGTTAAATGAATTTACCTTGCCCATGGCGTTCAAGGTTAATCCGCAGTTCGGCTATTCAACCGCTGCGATCGGTAAATGGCATCTGGCGGATAAGCGTAATGGTTGGGAGCAGCATCCTAATCTTGTAGGTTTTGATCATTTTTCTGGTTTGGTAAGAGGTTTTCCGGATAGTTTTTTTACTTGGATAAAGACAGTTAACGGCGAGTGGTTCGGCGAGACGGGCTATATTCCAGATGATAAGACGAATGATGCTATTGACTGGATCGCTCAACAGGAAGATAACCCCTGGTTTCTTTGGATGGCCTATAACCTTGGCCATACGCCTCTGCACTTGCCCCCTGAGAACCGCTGGCGCAGCGATTGGTCGCATATCGACCCGCAAGCAGATCCAAGTGACAATCAACTTGACTACTTCAATATGATGCTTGAGTCTCTTGACGTTGAAATAGCGCGTTTGCTTGATTCCTTGTCACCAGAAGTTCGCGCCAATACCTATGTCATTTTTATGGGTGATAATGGTTCCGGGAATAGAACAATACGCCCGCCAGTTGTAAGCGGGAAGGCCAAGGGGACAATTTACCAAGGCGGGGTGGCGGTACCTTTGTTTGTTACCGGACCGGGCGTGGTAAATGGCTCGACAGATGCCTTAGTAAACTCAACTGATATATTCCAAACCATCATGGATATGGCTGGTATTGATGCTGCTGAAACCGTGCCAGAAAATGTTGTCCACGATTCAGTAAGCTTTTTACCTTATTTATCTAATCCAATGTTGGAGTCTGTTCGTGACTATGCCTACGTAGATACTTTTGTAGGTAATTTTTCTGGTATACCAGACTCGAATTATGCAGTTAGGAATAAAACACACAAGTTGCTTCGGCATCAGGGCAATATTGAATTTTACGATTTAGTTGATGATCCTTGGGAATCAAATAACCTGCTTGAAGGTGAGCTAACTGTTGAGCAGCAGGGGCAGTATGATGCGCTACTTAAGCAGTTTACAGATTTGAGAGCCAGTTAAAGAAGGTTGGATGAAGACTGAAAGGCCCAGTGTGAAAATGCTGGGCCTTTTTTATCGTCACCGTATTTGCGCGTGTTGGGCTGTATTTTGATCACATGAGGGCAAAGCATTAAGTTGGGACTTGTATCTTCGGGTTTTCCAGTTAATCATGCCAAACAAATTAATTGAGGAGAATTAGCTAGATGATAGTTTATGGTGTTGCAATTCTGTCGGTCTGCGTAATCGCAGGTAAATTTCTTGGTGATTGGTTAGGCGTGGCGATTGGTGTTCAATCGAACGTGGGCGGTGTCGGCATAGCCATGTTACTACTTATCGCAATTAGCCACCGATTTGACTCGTTCAAAAAAGATTTCGGTGATACAGCGCTTGGTATTTCCTTTTGGAGCGCAATGTATATTCCAATTGTTGTGGCAATGGCAGCCAAACAGAACGTACTGGCGGCGCTGACCGGTGGGCCGGTTGCATTATCAGCAGGTTTGTTGGCTGTGTTGGTGAGCTTTGCTCTTCTGCCCCTGCTGAGCGGGCCTGTTGAAAATGATGTTGGTGAATCTAAAACTAAGGGTCAGGTGTAAAAATGGCTGATCTGATAACTGATGTGCTAGTAAAAAATGGCCTGATTTTTGCCATGTTCATTGTGGGTTTTGTTACGTGGATTTCTTATCTACTTTGCAAATATTTATCCAACGGCAGAATTCATGGGTCGGCGCTTGCAATTGTTGCTGGGCTACTTTTAGCCTATATCGGTGGCGTGGTCACCGGCGGCACACAAGGGTTGGCTGATATAGAAATATTTGCCGGCATCGGTATTTTAGGCGGTGCAATGTTTCGTGATTTTGCGCTTGTCGCTACATCTTTTGGTATTCATCTGGACGAAGTAAAACGTTCAGGTATTAGAGGGGGATTAGCGGTAATCATTGGTGTGGTTTTATCCTTTGTTGTAGGCGCCCTTGTCGCGCTGGCTTTTGGGTACACCGACCCGGTGGACATAAGTACTATTGGTGCAGGGGCTGCGACCTATATTGTTGGGCCGGTTACCGGCGCCGCTTTGGGTGCAGGATCAGATATTATTGCGCTGAGTATTGCCGCGGGTTTGGTTAAATCCATTTTGGTAATGACCACAACACCTCTGGTAGCAAAACGTATTGGTTTGAATAATCCGCAATCAGCAATGGTGTTTGGTGGCCTGATGGGAACTACCAGCGGGGTTGCTGGAGGCTTGGCCGCTACTGACCCAAAATTGGTTCCCTATGGCGCAATGACCGCCACTTTTTATACCGGTGTTGGTTGTCTGTTAGCCCCTTCGGTCTTATTTTTCGCGGTTAAATACTTATTAGGTTAATGCGGGATATATCCTGTTTAGGGTTATGCGTCTGCGAGGTGCAGAGCCCCTCGGTTCAGGCTTACCAATAGCTAGCCAATAAAAAAGGGTATATGAGTTTTGTGATCGCTGCTTTTACCTTTGGGCTTGCGGCGGGGCTAAATCCCGGGCTGCTGGGTGTTTTTTACCTGGAAAAGTATACCGGTGCGCTACTATTTCCTATTTAGGGTTAAGTTTTTTTCTGATAAATCGCGATAGATGATGATTTTCAGAACAAAGCGGAAGTAGCGTAGAATCGGTCTCCGTTTATTAGAATAGTTAAAGACATCGCAATTCTTTGTAGGGTGTCTGCTTATTATCAACTGTATGATTAGGAGGAAGGCAATGCCGACAAAACAAACACAACGTATGAATATTCTTAGTTTAGGAGCCTCAACCGCTATGCTAATGCTTTTAGCAGCCTGTGGCAGTGATCAAAGTACCGAGACTGTAACTGAAGCCGCACCGGCAGTTGAAGCCACTGTTGAACAGTTGGCAGCGCCTATTCTCCAACCTCCTTCCCAGGAAGAACGAGCCGAGAGAGAGCGCAATAAAGCGGTTATTGCGTCGTATATGGAAGTATTAGGTGATGCAGAAGCGGAGCAGGAATTTTTGGCTGCTGACTATAAAATGATCCGCGGCGAGTTCCATAATTTAAGTTATAACGCTGATGGATCTGAATTGGCGGATATGTATGATTCATTGCAAAATGCATTTCCTGACCGAAACATTGAAGTTGTAGAACTTATTGGTGAGGGTAGTACTGTTGTTGTACGGTATCAGATACAAGGCACCCATCAAGGGAATTTCTATGGTATTCCAGCGACCGGGAAATCGATAGATGTCGAAGCTATAGCAATCATGGAGCTAGCTGACGGAAAAATCGTAGATGGCTGGTTTATGTCGGATGAAGTTAGATTGCTAAATCAACTCGGAACAATAATGCCAGCGCGGGCCGATGGGGAAAGTATCGTGCCGCCTTCAAATGTTGCCACACGAACTGGTGATGCTATTCTTGCCGATGCACTAGCAAACCCGATTGATTCACAGGAATATCGTAACAAGCTAAAGCTAAACGCTTATAAAGCCAAGGGTGCCCCAGATGGCATGTATCCGAAAAAGGCAAATGGTAGACCGTATAATACCTACACACGTTCAGGGTTTTTGCATTTATCCGAGTTCGCTAAGGAGCCTGCTAAATCTGAGTTTCCAATGGGAGGTGCCTTTCCAGATCGGGTAGATATGATTAGCACATTAATCGCAGACGGGGATAAGGCGGTAGTTAGATTTTTACTAACGGCTACAAACACTCAAAGCTTATTCGGAATTCCAGCGACGAATGGTCCAGTTGCCGCGTGGGAAGTCGGTATTATGACCTTTAATGGCGATGACTGGGATTTAGGCTGGTGGTTTGGCGATGATCATGGCATGTTGTCTCAGGTCGGTGGCAGTCCAGACTATTTTGCACTGGAGGCATCTACTGAATAAATACTCGGTCTTTTAAAGGCCGAATCTTGTATTAATGTGTATAGAGAGCACTCCGTTTCGAGTGCTCTTTTTTATTAGCTTAAGGCTATTTGCATGTCAGATCAGACACATGCTGGGGAATGGGTAGCGGACTAGGGCGTCAGATTGCTATAGGGAGCGCCTGCATGTACTACCTCACCATCAACAATAGTGAGCAGCGAAGTCATTTGGTTGAGTTTTTCTACCGGCGTATTCATGTAATCGTGTGACAGTACCGCAATATCGGCTAATTTTCCGGTTTCGATTGAGCCTCGTTCATCTTCGGAGAACTGAAGCCACGCTCCGTTTTGAGTATATATTCGCAGTGTATCTGCTCGACTGGGTATTTCTTCAGGGCCACGGATAGTTATTCCGTTAACAGTTTTGCCATCCAGCATCCAACGGATTGATACCCAGGGGTTGTATGGTCCAACGGCCGGTGCATCGGTGCCGCCGAGGACCATCACTCCTATATCTATAGCCGTTTTGAGCGGCGGTGCTGAACGCGCATGTTCTGCACCAAACGTTTTGACTAAAGTTTCTCCATCGAAGTAGAGTCGGTCTTGTACACCATAGGCTACGCCTAATACCTTCATGCGCTCAAGAGTGCTTACCGATGCTGCATCTATGTGCAGGATGGACCAGCGTAAATTGGCAATGGGCGTTATTTTATTAATATCGTCAATAATATTCAGAATTTGTTGGGCGCTTGAATCGGATGAAGCGTGTATTTCCATAGCGTATTGATTCGTCGCCATCCAGGTCAGCGTTTCGATCAGAGAAGCTTTGGCTTCGTCCGTGGGGTTGAATTCGAGCCTTGCTCGCGAACCATCGTGCATTCCCCAGATAATGACTTCTCCAAATCCGTTAAAGCGTAACCAATCATCTCCAAAACCTTGAGGCAAAAGTTGAGTTAGGTTTTTTAGGTCCGCAAGTTCCTGCCCCCGGTTTTGTGACATTAAGCGATAGGCAACACGCATAGTCATCTCACCATTTTGCCAAATATGGAAAAGTGGTTTGTAACCTTCGGGGTACTGGCTGCCTCCGCTGCCATCAGAGAATGAGGTCATTCCAAGCCGGTTGAGTTCAGCCATAAATATTTTGGTACCTTTGACCTGGGTGGCAAAATCAGGCTTTGGTAAAGCGTCTAGCAGTCGATGGAAAACTCCGATGGTGCCATCAATTTCACCAGTTGGTGCTCCGTCGGCATCAAGCCGTAAGCTTCCATTGGGGGGTATGTCAGCATCGGTGGTAATACTCAGCGCACTCATAGCTGCCTGGTTGAGTATCGCGGTATCGTAAAGATACTGAACATAAATCGGGTGGTCGCCTGCCGCTTCAGATACTTCCGTAGCGCTAGGTAGCCGTTTCTCTTTAAATTGAAACTTGTGCCAGCCGCCAGCAACAATTAGCCACTCACCATCCGGTGTGTTGGCAGCTACTTCACGAACTAGAGCCAAAGCGTTGTCCAAAGTTGGAATATCGGCCCAGCTAATCTCTTGCGCCCAGGTAAGGCCAGCTCTGATGACGTGAATATGGCTGTCTGTTAAACCTGGAATTACGGTTCGCCCATCGAGTTCAATGACCGATGTATTCTCGCCGACGAGTGCGCGGATTTCATCCGTTCCACCGACGACGGAAATTCGATTACCTGAAATCGCGATCGCTTCTGCGGTGCCGTCATTGGCATCTACCGTAAGTACTTTACCGCCAAGCAACACTATGTCTGGAGCATCAGCTATATTTATTGGGCTTACAGGTGCATTGCATGCGCTTGCAGTAAGTGCTGCTGTGATTAGTGCTAGTCGCCACCAAGTTGTCATAATGTTTCCTATTTTGGGTTGCTTGACCAAGTGCGGGGTAGCATTAAAGCACATATTTGCCTTAAAAGATTAATGACAGCTTATTGCACAAAGCGGTCACTCACTTGAACGCTAATATGGCAGCTATTGGTAAATAGTGGTCGCTCGCTAGTGCGCGTTAATGGCATTTGCGTCGGTAAACTAAATAAAGGACTCTGATATTGAGTGGTCTCCTTTTTCTAAACTCTTTTTTATAGCGACCTGAAATGCTCACTCATTCGCTGACGGGTAGTTTCGTCAGGGAGACGTCCGTAACCCGCCATCAAATTATCTTTGGCGTGGTGGAGGCGTGAGGTCTCTGTGAGAACACAAGTCATAGCTGGATTAGACAGTATGTATTTCAAGGAGAATTGAGCCCAGGTCTCGCAATCAAATTCAGATGCCCATTCAGGTAATTGTTTGCCAGCCACCACGTTAAAATAAGCGCCATCTACGACAGCTTTAAAGGGCTCCGCGCCGATTACCGCAATTCCCATATCTAACGCCAGTGGCAATACACGCTCGGCAGCTTGCGGATGTGCCATAGAATAACCTGTCAAAATGAAATCAGGTTTTTCCTCCTTCATGAACTTCTCTAAACCTTCATAAGTCTTTTGTCTGGTCAGGCTAGTACCAATATATCGGACCCTTCCTGAATCCTTCCATGCTTTAAGAGTGGGCCAATGGTTGTTCATCTCAAGCATGTTATGTACTAGTAACAAATCCATGGGCCGTTTGTTCGCATACTGTTCAGTTTTTTCAAGGTGAGCGATCCCTTCCTCTTTACCTTTTACAGTGATCTTACCTGTGAGGAACAATTTCTCTTGCAGGCCCATTTCCGTAATAAGTTCGCCGAGAATCGGTTTACCAGAGAATGTTTGGCCGAGTTCATTGGCACCAAAAAAAGCCGGAGTATCAATAACTCTGCCACCCATGTCTGTCATAGCTTGAATAATAGATTTCGGGAGATTCTTGTCTTCTTCAGGAGTCTGAATAAATATCTGATCTGCACCCAGTCCGATCACAGGCAGTGTTTCATTGGTTCCCGGTATAGGTCGAGTACGCATTGTCTCCTGCGCAAACGAACGAGCAGGTAGCATGGTCATAGCAGATAAAGCGGAGCTATATGATAAAAGCTGTCTTCGGTTTACTGTTCGCATATATAATTCTTGGTTAGCTAATGTCAGAATATGCAATACCAATCTAGAAAAAAGGAAGCGTGGCATCAGATGTTCTTGAGCCCTGAATACATATTCAGGGCCCGCAGTGAAATATAATAGCAATTAATGGAAGTAAGTTTTAGGCTAAATGCTAACTTAAATAAGTATATAGCCGCTATGATCGCTTGTTGTCCAAAGCGATTATAGGCAATCATTCGTAAATCAAATAACTAGGACCTAACGAGACACGAGTTATTGAATTAACTAGATGTAGATTATATAACGCAATGCCTAAAACTATGGATCATAGAGTGCTGAAATCGAGTATATCTGCTTGGGAACCATTACTTACGACGAACTCTTACCCAGACTGGCAGTCAAAGGGTTCGACTTCGATACCTTCTATTCTTAGCCAAGATTTATTTAACAAAATAGGTTCTACAAGAATTTCAGGATCAGTGATGGTCATCGTGTAGTTCAAACGTTTTCCGTTTGCTATGAGCGTGAACTTTTCTACATAGACCGCATCTTCACTGTTTTGAACGCCGGTCATGTCGATGTACGGCCAACTACTCTTCACAGTGGTAACAACCAAAGAATTTTCTTCCCACTTGCCAAAAGAGTGACCCATGACCTTGGCAGTGAGGTCTGCGGCATCGATGGCCTCGCTCATCCTAATCTCGCGTAACGCATTGCCCTCTTCCATTCGAACAGTAATAACCTCGCCATTATCCACCAACTCCATTGGGTATGGCTGCTCCATGATTGTCGGCATCCCCTTGTGGACACATTCACCTTCGAAAATTGGATTATCGTAGAGTTGATAGCTTGCCCGTATCGAAGCTGCGGCCTCAGTTAACTTAAAGGGGTAACCACCAAACATTTGTGCTTCACCATTAATGCCAAGACTGTGGCTCCAAGTATCGAAGATGCTGGTAGCTTCGGGAGACGCTACAATATCAGCTTCGGTAAGCATCCACTTACCTGTATCACCAGTGATGTCACTGGACCAACGTGGTTGGCGGCCGGGTATGAATACAATCTCAGTAGCATCTGAAATAAGCATATTAAGTACAAATATATCCGCTCCGCCACCCTTCCCCGGCCAACCGAAAACTCGCACTTGGTCGCCAACACTTACTGACTCCCGCGTAAGATTCATTCTCTTCAACCAGCTGAGCGAGAGCCCCTCGACCTCCCATACACGCATACTTCCGTCTGCCTCCTGTGAGCGCAGCTCATACGATATGTGTGGGTTTCGCCAGGCTATCCCGGTGATTTCGCCTTCAATCTCAATCGTTTGCGTTGAGTCAAAGAATATAAACGGTGAATGATGGGCAACAGCTGCTGTCGACAATAAAGTAAAGATAAGTCCGAAGGCCAGATTAGATCGTTTCATATGAATTTCTATGGTTTGAATATTAAACAATTAGACCAAAGTATAAGTCGTGTTAAGCATATATTCCAATAATCGAATGACTGCTTATTGCCCAAAGCCGTCATTCGTAATCATTCATGAATAGACCGGGCATTCAACGAAAATCCATTTGCCTTTGCGAGTCTCTGGCGGTATTTCACGTGGTTTGCCTAGCATAATGCCTTCGGATTTATTTAATGTCTCGCCAAAACGGTTAATTAAGGGTCGAACTCTTTTCCGACTTAGTTTCAATACCCTTTCTCTTCCGTCGCCCGCTCTAGCTCAGCGCCGGAGCGGGGATTGGTTGCTGAGTGAAAGTCGGTGACCAGCCCCTTCGGCGAGAGATCCTTTCCCACAAGACCCGGGAAACCTTCGAGATAGCGCAGCGGCGACCAGCCGCCGAAAATATTCTCATGCTCGGAAGTAACAATCGTCTTCAAAATCCCGGCGTTGGTCAGCGGGTTGGCGCACTCCCAAACAACTTCCCCGTCGGGCGCGATTTCCAGTAGACGACCAACGCGAGCCAATTGTGCCATTGTGTTGCCGTTCGGCAGGCGCTGCACGGCGGAACCGTGATGACTGTTGAAGCCATCTGTCGTGTGGTACATCCAAACGATCTGCTCGGAGAACTGCCGCGTGGCTGGTACGCCGGAACTGTCGGTGCCTGGCATGATGGGCGTATATCCTGCGTCGGGCGGGTTTACGTAGCCGTCCCTAACCACGCCGTTGGCATCGAGGTAAGGGTTGAGTTCGAGTAGTTCCGACTGGGGATCGGAGTCACCAGGGCCCCGTGGAACAGACAAGCCATTGTTAAACAGCAGAAGGTTACCGGCACCCGGGAGTCCGTCCTTTATCCACTGAATGTCGTGATTGCCACCCACCTGCTTGTGCCCCGAGAATTCTTCTAGAGACCAGTCTTTCTTCGCGTAGTGCGGGGACTCGCCTTGACCGTAGTTGGCTGGGTTACCAAAGCGGTAGAGAAGATCTCCAGCTTCGCTCGCCGCAAGGCGCATGCTCTCCGCAGGATTTCCGGCGATGAACGTGCCGTCGTGATCCACGATGTAGATCTCATGCGTTCTGTTCGAACTGATCGCGAGATGGCCGCTCGCCGGGTTGTAGTCGATGCCATTCAGGTGCAGATAATCCCGTGACACGGTACCCCAGTTGATATCGAGCCGGCCCGGATGATCGGAGATCGTCTGGCCGCTGCCGACATAGTTGAGGGCGTTCGACAATAGGTCCTGAACTAGGTGGTCAGTGAAGTGATACTCCCAAACCACATCGCCATTTCGGTCCACCTCGACGATGGCGTCCATCTGGGTACCCTCGTAACGTTCCACCGCGTCCGGATCGGCGCCCAGTGCGATGACATCCTCATGAGTCAGATCCACGTTAGCGATGAACAACAGGGTTCGGTTCTGAAGTTCGGCGTTGTAGATTCTTAAGAAATCGTGGTGCGGGTGATAGTTCTCACGCGTCTCTTCGTACTCCCATAGAACGTTGCCGTCCCAGTCCGCCTGGACGAAGTGCGCTGGCCCTTTCGCTCCGATCATCGTACCGTCCTCGAGTAGATACGCGTCCGTGAATCCCGCCCAGTAGTTAACAACCTCCCCGGCCATATCGACCAGATACGAGCCGGCGATGCCACGCACACGCGTTCTGATGAACGAGTAGCCTGGCTCCGCCTTTTCCTGATCCCAGTAAATCAGCTCGGTGGGACCTCGTGACGACTCCTAGGCGGAGAGGGAACCCGCCGTCAGTACGAGAAATCCGGAAGCGGTAGCAATTGAAAGACGTTGTAACGTGGTATTCAAAATATTGTACTCCCCTGAGAATTTTACGAAGTAATAGGAAGCATAAACTCTCTATTTCCCCATATCAATAAGTATCAGCCAGCCCAAAACCTCATCACTTCCTTTGAAAATAGCCTCAACTGGGTGAAATCTAACTATCTCTGCGAGTAGCAAACATGGGATACCGGCACATTATCTCTAACATTACGAATAACCGCTTTGAGTATAAAGCGGACGTTCGTTACGCAATGAGTTTATCAGTGTGTAAGTGCAGGCAGTGCTGATCGTAGGTAAAAAGGGGCTCTTTAGAGCCCCTTTTTACCTACAGGATTTTAAATGATGGCTATCCTTCTATATGTTGATTGAAAAACGCTACTGTTCTCTCCCATGCCAATGCTGCGTTTTCTTCATCAAAACGTGGTGTCGAATTATTATGAAAACCGTGGTTAGCTCCAGGGTATAGATGACGCTCAAATTCAACGTTACTTGCATTCAGGGCAGCTTCAAAATCCGGCCATGCGGCATTGATGCGTTCATCGTGTTCGGGAGATTGAACCAGTAGTGTAGCCTTAATGTTCGTGGCTTCTTCGGCGGTTATACCGCGGCCATAGAACGGTACGGCAGCGCTAATTTTATCGCCCAGTCGCGCTGCTACGAAATTGGTCGCATAGCCGCCCCAGCAGAATCCGGTTACTCCGATATTGCCCGCAGCAAGATCATGATTACTCAAGAACTCAGCACTGTTAACCATATCCTGAAGCAACTTGTCTGCATCCAGGTCGCTCTGCAATGTTCTTCCATCGTCATCATTACCAGGGTAACCACCGGCTGGCTCAAGACCATCGGGTGCTAGTGCAAGAAATCCTTCAACGGCAAAACGTCGGGCTACATCTTCGATATGTGGGTTCAGGCCACGATTTTCATGAATAACCAGAACTGTTTTAAATGGACCATCGCCAGTTGGTTGAACAAGGTATCCACGCATTTCACCCGAATTGCCGCCGGGCGAAGGGTAAGTAACGTAATTAGCTTTGATGCGTTCATCGGTAAAGGAAATGGTTTGAGCTTCAGCGTAGCGCGGTAATAGCGCCTGCGCCATGGTTAGGCCGGCTGCGCCTAAAGAGAGGGCTCCAGCGCGTCGAAAAAACTCTCGACGATCAATTTGGCCATGACAATACTTATCGTATAGGTCGATTACTTGAGGGTCAATTTTTTGATCTTTCATAGTACGTTACTCCAAAATTGTATGGGTGGATGCAGTCTCACTAATACGCTTTGTTTCAAAGTCAGGCTTAGGTTCTTTAAGTCAATTAGATCATAAGCTCTATTCCATACCTGTAATTGTAATAGTTAGGTATTGAGAAGCAAAGGCCTGTGGCTATAATGATGAAATATTATTATTATTTTTATAACCAATAAAATTATAAACAGGCGATTTACACAATCTGTATTTCAATTGAAGACAACTAAATTTAACAAACAATAAAAAATGAAAATAGCAACAATCAGGGAACAATTTTTAACAACTGCAGGCACGGTATTATCGATTAGTACGATGCTGCTATTTGGTATGACCTCCAGCTATGCGCATCATTCTTCATCACCACATTTCGATGCAAGTAAGACACTTACCATTACAGGTGTGGTGACAAATTTTAGATTTGTTAATCCGCATGCCTGGGTTTATCTGGATGTTGTCGGTGCAGATGGAAGTACCGAGGCGTGGAATTGTGAGTTTGGCGCCGCATCTAATTATCGTCGAGTTGGGTGGAGTGAGGGATTACTAAAGCCTGGTACTAAAATAACGATAAGGGGAATTGCAGCACGTCGGGATCCATTCGGTTGTTCTTTTCGGAGTGCTGAACTAGGCGACGGAACTAAATTAGCACGCAATGGTGAAATAACTGCAGGTTCAGAGGTAGAAGTTGTTAGCGTTGAAGAAGTGGCGGTCCCTGATGTTGATCCGGATAAAAATTCGTTCTTTGGTACCTGGCAGACTGCACCGCGTAATCGTCGACCTGGTGGTCCTGCCGGAAGTGGTACGCCTGCAGACCAGGCAGCACTTTTTGATAGTCGTTATGGAGATTTAGTGACCGAGGCTGGCAGAACAGCATCGGCGACGTACGACCAGCGTTTTGATGACCCAGCGCTAGAGTGCAGCCCATCCAGTATCTTAAGAGGTTGGAGCGAACCTTCTGGTATTTCAGAAGTCACTCAGTCTGGTGATCAAATAGTTATCAAGCATGAGTTTATGGACACAGTGCGAGTCATAAATATGGATACTCGCGAGCACCCTAGCGATATAGAACCAAGTATGACCGGGCACTCTGTTGGTTGGTATGAAGATAATGTTCTGGTCATTGAAACCACTAGGTTTAAAGCAGGTGTGTTGGTTCCGCATCCTGGTTTATTACATAGCGAAGATATGATTATCACAGAACGTTTGAGTCTGTCAGAAACAGGTCAATTGACCCGAGCCTATTCGGCGGTCGACCCGCAGTATTTAGCAAAACCAGTGACAGGTACTAATGCGTGGAACAGGACTAGCATTGCCTTGCCAGAATACGGATGTGTGGAGTTGGGTGGTGTCAGTAACGAAAGGCCAGATTAAATAAAGGGGTAAAAAAGAATAGAAAATATCGGGTAGCAACACATCCCGGTGCTAAATAGGGCTTTAGCTTCGGGATAGCTACTCAAATTATAGCGGCGTTTATTTGGTATATCGCGCTGGTATCCAGAGCTGGCTTTTGGGAACTTGGTAAATAGCTCGCGGTAATAGATTACTCTATTGTTTTTGCTGAGTAGTCTCTGGCCGTACCATTGCAACAACTCCGCCAATTATTAGTAGACCAACTAAATCACTAATCAGTCCCTGCATAAGTAATAGCACGCCTGCGCTCAGACATAGCAAACGTGGGATGCTGGTTAGATTCGTCTGCAGAAACCCGATGACGCCGGCAGCAAAGCAGACGACTCCAATTGTGCCACTAACACCGCTTAAAACTATGTTCAATGCCGTGTCTTGCGCCAGCAACGCTGGCCCATAGAAAAACATGAACGGTAATACGAAGCAAACCAGACCAAATCGAAATGCAGTCCAGCCGACTTTATTTATATCTGCATTGGCAATACCAGCGGCGACATAAGAGGCCAACGCAACCGGCGGCGTTATAGTAGAAATACAGCCGAAAAAGAAAACGAACATATGTGCGGTTAATAGCGGTACACCCATATTCCCGAGTGCTGGGGCGATCACCGTGGCCAAAATTAAATACGCCGCGGTTGTTGGTAGACCCATACCTAGAATTATTGCGGTTATTGCTGTTAGCACCAAAGCTACAAGTGGAATACCACCAGAAAGAACTTCAATAAACCCAGACATTTTGGCGCCGAGCCCAGACATGGCCAGTGTGCCGGCGATAATACCCGCTGCTGCGCAGGCCACCGATATTGGGATCGCGTTTTTAGCACCGTTTTGAATCGCCTGCATTGTATTGTTAGCAAGTTGCCCTGATTCTTTAGGTCGAAATATTAACTGCGCGACCAATAAAGTAATAATCGACCAGAAGCAGGCTTTAAACGGCGAATACCCAAACAGCATCATGAAGATTAATGCTACAAATGGGATGATAAGCGGCAGGCCTTCAAGTAGTGTTGTCAAAAATGGTTGGGATGCTGAGTTGTTTTTACCCTGGTTCAACTCGCCATCTAATCCGAGCTGGCGTGCTTGCAAATGAACCACGCACAGAATCGATACGAAAAACAATATGGCCGGTACAATTGCGGCCTGCATAACGGTTAAATAAGGCTCCCCGATTATCTCTGCCATTATAAAAGCGGCAGCCCCCATAACCGGTGGCATGATCTGCCCACCAGTAGATACTACAGCCTCGATGGCAGCAGCTTGCTCGGGTTTATAGCCCTCTTTTTTCATCATCGGAATAGTAAACGAGCCGGTAACGGCAACATTGCCTGCGGCAGAGCCTGAAATTGTCCCAAGCAAGGCGCTAAATAAGACGGCTGCTTTGGCGGAGGCTGCGGTTAAACCACGCGTTAATAAACGAGCGAGTTTGAAAAAGAAATCTCCGGCGCCGAATTGGCTCAGGAAAGCTCCGTAAATGGTGAATAAAATAATGTAGGTTGAGGCAACCCCAATTGGGATTCCATAAATACCTTGACCGGTATGTACCAGAAAGTTCACCACCCGCTCGGCCCCGTAGCCTCGGCTATAAAAAATCCCTGGCAAGTACTGACACAAGAACGGATATAACAGAAATATGGTGGTGATGATCGCCAATGCACGCCCTACAAAACACAAGGCTGAGATGATGACTAGTGCAATGATCACCACGCCTGCGAGAACATCCAAACTTTCGATTGTACCGCTGCGAGCGATTGCCTCCCAGCGACTAAGTACGAAAGCGCCAGATACTGCGGCTAGAATTGTCGCCATATAACAGGCCACGACTTTCCAATCCAACTGTTTAGATTTGAGCAACTTGCTGCCCAAAAATGCCAGGCTCAATATGGCGGTTAAGTGGACTATACGGACCACCATTGTAGACAGAAGCAGTAGCCCCGAAACGTTTACTAAATGAAACAGGCCTAATAATAACGCTAGGGTAGCGACTATATTTGTGACAAAGTTTCGCTCAGTACTATTGTTGGGCATTGAGGGTGTTTAGTGTCGAAAAGAACTGCGCTGCGCCTGGGTGTGTCGGTATTGGTGAGTCGGCAATGCTCGCTAGGTTTATTTGACGTGCGTTGGCATTACTGTCTGCAAACTCCTGCATGTGACCATATACAGATTCAACAATGCTGTACGCAATTGGTTCTGGCAAGTCTTCCCTCACGATTAGCAAGTTGATTACTGCCAAAGCGGTCGCATTTTCTGCGGTATTGTATGTTTCGCGTGGGATGTCGGTTGATTGGTAGTAAGGGTACTTTTGCAGAATATGGCTCATCATTGTTTCGCCTAAATCCAGAAATTTAATCTCCTGGCTTGCGCGTAATTGCGAAACGGCGGCTCCCGGTACTCCAATCAGACCAAAACTGGCATCGACATTGCCATCGGCGAGTTGAGAAAAACCATCACTGTATGAGAGGTAGCTGGGGCTGATGTCATCCATTGTCATGCCGTGTTCAAGCAATAACATATCAAGAAATGCCAGAGTGCCGCCATTCGCCGGTCCAACTGCGACGCGTTTACCACGAATATCTTCAAAGCTATTTAGCGATGAGTCTTCAAGCGTTACTAACTGTAAAACACTTGCGTGCAGTGCGCCGAGTGAACGAAGCGCCAATTTTTCCGTATACGGGGGTAAACCGTTGACAGCAAAGTACGCTAGGTCGGCATTGGTTAAACCGGCTTCAATCTCCCCTTGTGCCAAAGATCGGGGGTTTTGTGGTGAGCCTGCGGTAACAATGGGAACCATTGTTACACCGTTACCGTACTTGTTAACGAGATTAGCTATGCTTTGACCAAGTGGATAATAGGCTCCACCTAGGCTGGCAGTGCCAAGTCGCATTTCGCCACCTTGCTCTGGCGGTGCGCAAGCGGCAATATTAATTAGCGCGCATGCTAGCAATAGTCTTTTTATCATTCTGTTTCCCCTTGTTTAGCAATTCCATCTACTAGTACGAATACGATTTGGCATGTTTCTGTGCCACGATTTGACCAGGCATGATTTGTGCCGCGTTGTACGAAGGTGTCTCCGGCTTTAAGCAGGTAATCCTCCTCATCCAGCATCATATAAACCTCACCGCAAAGTACTACTCCGTAGTCAATCGAGTCAGTTCGATGCATGTACGGGTGCCTGGCATTTTCGACCACATTGTGGGCTGCTCCCATTGTTGCAAACGCGGCTTTGCCGTCCACGTCAGCAATTACCTCTGGGTCTTCAGGTTCAAACTCGACAATTCGAAATACACTGCCATTAGTTGGCGGGTGCAGTACCAAAGGGCCATCGACAGTTTCTTCGGCGCCATCGAACTCAGCCGGTACCGAATCGATTTGCCAAAGATTTGTTAGCGTAACCCCCTCGCGTTCGGGCCTTGACAGTACGCACTTCGCGTTATCGTCCTGAATGCAGATAGCTTTGCCATTCTTGTCATGGCCAGTAATTAGTCTTCGTATTTGTTTGGCCAAGCCAGCCTCCGGTGTTGTTAGGTATTCGGAAGATATGTATATAAAAATACTATATATTCCAGATTGTCGAAAATATTAAAATGAATTGATTGTCGGTCTATCTATCGGTAAGTGCTAGGGGGAATAATGAATCGCAAGAGCTACTCTAAGAGCTATACCAAGACCTATTCTATTGTAATCTTATCGTTTTTTGGGTTGCTCGTTTCGGCCTGTAATAATCAGGCTTCAAATAAACTGGCACCAGTAGTTGAGGCGGAGGTAGCGGTTGAAGAAACGACAACTAAAAGTTTTGCCGATACAGTATTTATCAATGGTAATATTCTAACAGTTGACAATTTTTTTTCCATTGTTGAATCGTTGGCTGTTGATGAAGAGCGAATCGTGGCCATGGGTAGTAATGCAGATGTAAACGGTTTGATTGGTGACACTACTCAAGTGATCGACTTGGATGGGAAAACCGTAATCCCCGGATTAATCGATAACCATATTCATTTTATTCGTATGCCTCAGCGTTGGAATTTGCAGGCCCGTATTGATGGCATTAATACGCGTCAGGCAGCGTTGGACGTGATCGCGGAAAAAGCGGCTAGCATGGAGCAAGGTGAATGGATTATGGTTCAAGGTGGTTGGAGTGAAGGACAGTTTGCTGATGAGGCAGGTGGCTTTACCTTGCAAGAGCTGGATGGAGCAGCCCCCAATAATCCCGTGTTTTTACAAATCCTTTATAGCCACGCCTTCGCAAATACTCTTGCGATAGAAGCAGTTGGTGGAGACCCTTCTGAAGGGTCACGACTAGGCTCTCCATATATTGTAGCTGAGCCGCCTTACGGACTATTAAACGAGAAAATGCCCCCGGTGAGTGCAGCTCAGCTTGAGCAAAATGTATTAGACGTTATTGCTGCGCTTAATCAATCAGGGTTAACTAGCGTTTACGACGTGGGCCGACCACCCGAAGGCGATATAAGCCTGCTTGACCGAATGTCCACTAATGGTCCGCTTAATCTGCGTGTTTGGCATACTCTTAAATATCAGGCCTACGGCGTAGAGGATGTTTCCTCAACCATTGAGCTAATCGAAAGTAATACCGCAAATAGCACCGATGACTATCTGGGACTTTTGGGTGTTGGCGAGCACGTTTATCTACCTATGTTTGATTTGCCAAATGTTACTGAGCCATACCCCGACGAGGTGGTGGATGAATTCAGGCAAATTTCTCAGGCTGCAGCGAGTGGTGGGTACCGCATAAATGAGCACTCAATGATGGATATAACCATTACCAGTATTCTGGATGCATGGGAGCAAGTAAATGCAGAGACCCCTTTGGCACCACTGCGTTGGAGTTTGGAGCATGTGCTTACTATCTCAGAAGAAAATATTCAGCGTGCCCGCGATTTGGGTGTCACCTTGGCGGTACATCAGGTGTCCATGAATATGCCGCCATTTTTACAACCACCAATTCGCAAGATGCAAGACAGTGGCATTGTTTGGGGTTTAGGTACGGATGCAAGCGTTGTCTCTGCATACCAGCCTTTTATTACTTTGGGTTGGGCGACAACAGGTAAATCTATTAATGGCAAAACTATTAATGAAGAGCCGGTAACGCGTGAGGAAGCGTTGATCGCGTATACACGAAGCAATGCTTTTTTACTGCATAAGGAAAACGATATTGGTACTCTTGAAGTCGGAAAATTGGCCGACATTGTGGTTTTGGATAAAGATTATATGGCTATTCCAGTAGATGAGATTTTCGAAATTGAGCCGCTATTAACTATGGTTGGCGGCCGGGTCGTATACGATGCCGCGACACAAACACCGGCGCAGTAATCGAGGCTAGCTTGGTGTTTGAAGACTTTAATACTAGAAAATAACGAATAGGTTTACGAGGGGAACACAATGAAGACAAAGATTCTATCTATAGTAATTTTGTTAATTGGTTTTGGCTTATCGGCTTGCAGTAAAACGGCAGAGCAACCGCAAGTCGGTGAGAATACCGATTCGGCCCCGGCAGTACCGGCATCAGAAGTTTTTGAACACACCGGGCCCCCTAATATTGTTTTTATTTTAGTTGACGATATGGGTTATGGCGACGTGGGTTATAACGGTAGTGAAATCGCTACACCGGTTTTGGATCAAATGGCGAGTGATGGAATGCTCCTGGATAGGAATTACGTTTATCCAATTTGTAGCCCAACCCGAGCCGCATTGCTGACCGGGCGGAACCCCTTACACCTTGGAGTTGATGCGCCAATATCTCTCAAGGAAGCGCTTCCGATGGACGTTAAAATCATGCCTGAATATTTCAAGGACTTAGGCTATCAGACGTTTATGGTTGGTAAATGGCACTTGGGCGTCGGTAATACCGATTATTGGCCAACTTCTCGAGGTTTTGATTCGCACTATGGTTTTGTTGGTGGTTGGGTAGATTTCTATACTCACGTATCAGCAGGTGGTTTGGATTGGCAGCGTGACGGTCAATCATTGCGGGAAGAGGGGCATACCACCGATTTGCTAACCGCAGAAGCACTTCGAGTCATTGAATCTCGAGATCAAGACACGCCATTTTTTCTTTATCTGGCTTATAACGCGCCACACTCGCCGTTACAAACCACGCCGATAAACAGTGGTTTGAATGATGATGTTGAGGCGGGAGATCGTAAGGTTTACGCAGAAATGGTTACCCAGATGGATGCAGGGGTTGGCCAGGTTTTCGCTAAACTAGAGGCAGAAGGGGTGCTTGAAGATACACTCATAGTGTTTTCCAGTGATAATGGAGGATCGCTGCCATGGGGTGCAAGTAATGGCCCTTTGAGTGGCGGTAAAGGTGAAACTTTAGAAGGTGGAATGCGGGTGCCGGGATTGGTCTTGTGGCCTGGCTATATCGAAGGTGGCCGTGTGCTGGAGCAGCCCATAGTAACACACGATTGGTTGCCGACTTTGTTGGATGCGATCGGTGGTGATGCCTCTGTTGTTGACAATGCATATGGGCGCAGTATGTGGGGCGCAATTGCTAATGGGGCGAAAGTTGACTCAAATGTAGTAGTTATGGGCGGGCGCGAGAATAAGGCCGTGTTTGACTGGCCCTGGAAGCTGGTGCATCTAGAAAATTTGGCTGCCGGAACCAAGGAGGATCTACAGTTGTACAATGTTCTTGATGACCCAAATGAGCACAACGACTTGGCTGCACAGAATCCGGAGAAGCTTGACGAGCTGCTCGCGGTGCTTGAAGCGATGCCGGTAGTTGCATCTAAGCGTGATCCAGGGTCTAACAGTGCGAGCCTTTTTTACGCTACTGGCGATAGTAAGGATTACGAAGCCCGTTTGGCAGAGACTTTGCCGCCCTGGGCGGAGGCTGCGGTACGCGGAAGTGGAGAATAAGGTTTCAGACTTTGATTTGATTATCTGATTTGAACAAAAGGTGACATTTTGAAATTAAAAGTAGTTAAGTCTCTTCGAGTATGCATTTTTGGTCTGGCGACAGTTGCTTCAGTCTCTACAGTTTCGGCGCAGCAGTATCCAGTTAGCTCCGATGAGGGGGTAGATGGAGAGGAATTGTTCGCGGTTTGCGGTTTTTGCCATGGGATGCAAGGTCAGGGTGGCCCGGCGTTAGATGCGCCACCGCTGGCTGGAATGGAAGCCTGGTATATCGAACGACAATTGAAAGCGTTTAAAAGTCGTGTCCGGGGTATGCACCCTGAAGACGTGCCAGGTATGCAGATGTCGATTGTTTCTGGAATGGTCAGAAACGATGTGACGATTAGTAATGTTGCCAGGTATATCGAGAGCCTAACTCCTGGGGCAGCACCTGAGTTAGCCAGAGGTGAAGTTGCTGGAACCGCAAGGCCATTTATTTGGCGTTCTGAGTACGCAAAATTGGAGCACTCAGAACCGGCTGATGCTGTTCGAGGGGCTGAAATATATAATGGTTCTTGCGCAGCCTGTCATGGCACAAATGGTGAAGGAAGCCAGATTTTGGGGTCGCCGAGATTGACTGACCTGTCGGTTGCCTACTCACATCGGCAGTTGCAGTATTTTAAAAATGGCGTGAGAGGTAGTAATTCAGAGGATGTTTATGGTGCGCAAATGGCTTCTTTTGCGAAGCTTCTGGCCGATGAACAAGCGATTGCCGACGTTGTTGCCTACATTGACTCTATCGAGGCAGATAAATGAAAACGATATCAAGGTTAGTGATTATTAGCGCTATTGCTTGCGGTTTTGCGCAATCGGTAATTTCACAGGAAGAAGCTTGGGAAAATGCTGATCGAATTGAAATTAAACTGGTCGATCCCTTGGATGAACCTCGCGGTTGGTGCGTTGATCTATTTGCCCATCTAAGAAATGCGTTACCTTTGGGTGGTTTTCAGGGCCATAACTGTTTCCTGGATATGGAGCGTGGACCCACAGAAGATCAGGGTTTTGATGCAGAAAAGTTTGAACAGGAAGGAGTGTTAGATTTGGTTTACTGGGATGTGTGTCTTACCTTACATGATCCAAATCCGCGATCATTTGTCGCGGCTGAAACCTGTACTGGTGCACCTGCGCAAGAGTTTGAATGGAGCAGTGCAGGACAGATAATTCCTAAAATAGCGCCAGAGCTATGTTTGACGCTGGGTTCAAGCACTATTCCCGGCGGCGGTAGGCTTGCACCAGTCGGTGCACGACCGCCTAAAGATAATGTAGATATTCCGCAAATACGCCGGTTATCTTTTGAGACTTGCAGTGATGAACACGCGGTCTTGCAAAGCTGGGGGCCCCGTCGGGAGTATGAGCGAGCGGAGGCAACATACCCTTCTCGTTTTTTAGAATCCAACTAATTTTTGCATCTGAGGGATGCTAGCTCACAAGAGTTTGAGGCTTTGGAATAAAAATGAATCACGATAAAAAGCTTAAAGCTATCAGCGCCGCGATAAAATCTGCTCGCAATCATGTTTGGCACCACATGACCCAGCATAAGCCTTTTGAACAGCACGACCCGATGCTGGTAGTAAAAGGAAAGGGTATGCGGGTTACTGATGCTAAGGGTAAGGAATATCTAGATGCGACTTCAGGCGGAGTTTGGACGACTAACGTTGGTTATGGCCGCGAGAGTATTGCCAAGGCGGTATATGAACAGCTAGTGACCATGAATTATTTTGTGCAGTCGGTTAGTAATATTCCAGCCTCTGAATTTGCTGAGAGGTTGATCGATAAAATGCCTGGAATGAGTCGCGTTTATTATTCCAGCTCGGGTTCTGAAGCAAACGAGAAGGGCTATAAAATGGTCCGTCAGATTGCGCACAAAAAATATGACGGTAAAAAATACAAAATCTTGTATCGCAACCGTGATTACCACGGAACTACTATAACAGCGTTAAGTTCTTCCGCGCATTTTGAACGTAAAAACCAATACGGCCCGTTCACTCCCGGTTTTGTCGAATTCCCAGACTGCTGTGCTTATCGGTCTTCGATCGGTGGTGATCCAGATTACGGTGTGAAAGCGGCTTTGGAGATGGAAAAAGTGATTCTGGCAGAAGGACCAGATACGGTGGGAGCAGTGGTGCTTGAGCCAATAACTTCAGGTGGCGGTGTGATTGTGCCACCAGAAGGATATTGGGAAACCATTCAGGAGATTTGTAGCAAGTACGATATATTGCTTCATATCGATGAAGTTGTGTGTGGTCTCGGCCGCACTGGAAAATGGTTTGGCTACCAACACTATGGCGTTAAGCCCGATATAGTCACTCTGGGAAAAGGACTGGCCTCTGGATATGCAGCAATCTCTTGCACAGTTACCACAGAAGCGGTTTTTGATTTGTTTAAAGGCGAATCAAACGACCGAATGGGCTATTTTAGAGATATCTCGACTTTTGCCGGGTGTATGTCGGGTCCGGTTGCAGCACTAGAAAATATGCGCATAGTTGA
>JAQWNC010000027.1 GCA_029246505.1 Arenicellaceae bacterium | reverse complement strand
ATTTTGGGATTGTTGAATAGTGTGCAGTTCTCGCATTTTGGTTTGTGAAATATGCTGCACACACATTATTTAATGATGGTTGTTTTGAATATTGGGAAAACAAAACGATTAAACTGCTTCCATAGACCACTGAAGTGATATGCGACGACCAGTTTCTATAAGACCACCGCGATGGATTCCAGCATTATCGAACAATACAAAATTCCCGTCTTTGCTTGTTACGGTGACTTCTTCATCCATGAGTATTTTGTGGTATTTGTTCTCTGGCAACAAATCATTCCCGAATTCAGCCTTGTGGCGTAAGAACTTTGGTAATTTCATGAATCGCTCTCGACCTGCGGCATCCCACGCCTGATAACCATTCTTGTGGTTGACCCTTCGTGAAATTTTCCTCCAAATCGGATCCTTTATTTTATGGGAGCCGCGCACATAGCGAAATGGCCCATTGCTCGCGGTAACTTTATTTAAGTAGAAAACCATCTTTATTTGGCTGCGACGGAAACTCGAGTCAATATGCATGTAATTTGTTGTTGGCACTTTATAGCCAACATCTTTAAAGAGGTTTTGTTTAAACTCTGAATCTGCTTCCTGAATCCTTAATTTGAATCCCGATATACGAACGTTTGGGGTCTTACAGTATTGTTTGGCTATGTTTATGACGTCCAGCTGGGCGAGAATCCTATCGTGCAAAATTTTAATTTTTGGATCGCACTCACTAAATGTTACGTAGTGCCTTGCTTCAGGTTCGTCAATCAGCACAGAGTCCATGTCGTATCCAATATGCTTATTTAACTCGATCTTGAGTTCTTCAACTAGCTTGGGTTCAACAGTAAAAGTGAGAATTCCCTCACGAGAAAAGGTATCAAAGTTAATAGGTGTCGCATTGGAGCGGTATAGATTTCTATTTTTATATAGCCGCTTCTGATTTTCTTTGTAAAGGTAGAGGCCATCCCAAAGGGCGGGTAGGTATATACTCGAGAAATGCTTTGATTCGATCATGCCGCGTTATATTCGCGAGCGATGGTATGTAGATAGGGTGTTTTCCGTAGTTAACGGTGGGGAGGCGGCGCAATTTCGAAAAAGAATCTGGTTGATGAGATTTCATGGGGTTTCTAAATTGGTTGCAGTATTGAAGCTGCGTCTATAGCTTTACCAATATATTATAGTACGATCGGATCATTATAATAACTTAGCGGCATCGTTTGGTAAAAATTACGATCCTCATTTTAGTACACGCAAAAATTTTACGGTATGTCTACACACACAATAATCGCCGAAGTCGGCTCAGTTCATGATGGAAGCTTTGGCAATGCTCTGAAGCTGATTGAATTGGGAGCTTCGTTGGGTATTGATGCCGTAAAATTTCAGACGCATATTCCCGTAGAAGAGACCCTTAAATCGGCACCTTCGCCCGGCTATTTTTCTTCTGAGAATAGGTTCGACTATTTTGCACGAACGGGTTTTGCAAAGTCTCAGTGGGCTGAACTTAAGGCCTGTGCAGATGAAAACGATGTAGCGTTTATTTCCTCACCATTTTCTGAGTTAGCGGTGGAATGGTTGGTAGATATTGGAGTATCAGCATTAAAAATTGCGTCGGGTGAAGTCACGAATTTGCCGATGTTAGAATCTATTCGAGATTCAGGCTTGCCTGTATTGCTGTCGTCCGGAATGAGCGATTGGAATGAACTGGATGCCGCAGTAAGTATTTTGGTTAAACCTGATTTAACCCTTATGCAGTGCAGCTCATCTTATCCGTGCTCGTATTCTGATGTAGGGTTAAATGTGATTGCCGAGATGCGTGAACGCTACGGCGTTCCTGTAGGATTTTCTGATCATACGGAGACTAACTACGCCGCCTTCGCTGCTGTTGCGCAAGGTGCTATTTGTATAGAGAAGCATCTGACATTTAGCAAGGCAATGTATGGTAGCGATGCGCCGCTGGCAGCAGAGCCTGAGCAGTTTCGCGATCTTGTCGCCGGCGTTCGAGCAATAACCGAGATAAACAACTCCAGCGTAGATAAAAATGATAGTTCGGCATATACAAAGATGAAACAGATCTTTGAGAAGAGCATCGTGGCGCGTCGAGATATTGTTGCAGGAGAAGTTATTACTAAAGAAATGCTCTCTTATAAGAAGCCGGGTGATGGGCTGAGTGCCGCCAGATTCAAGGAAGTAATTGGAAAGAAAGCGAAAAGGGCGATAAATCAGGACGACTTTATACAACTCACTGATATAAAATAGCTCGCTAGTAAATAAAGGCGGTTTCTAATGCGAAAAATCTGTGTTGTTATTGGTTCGCGGGCAAATTACAGCAGTATTAAATCCGCGATGCGGGCGATTGATAGTCATCCAGATTTGGAGCTGTCGGTTGTCGCAATTGCGTCGGCTTTACTGGATCGTTACGGGGCGGTGGTCGATCTAATTGAAGCGGATGGCTTTAAAATCGATGAGCGTGTGTTCATGGTGGTCGAGGGTGAAACTCCGTTGACCATGGCAAAGTCGACAGGACTAGGATTAATAGAGCTGGCAACGGCGTTTGACCGCCTGCAGCCGGACGTTGTTGTTACCGTTGGGGATCGCTACGAAACGATGTCGACAACGCTTGCCGCCGTGTATATGAATATTCCGTTAGCGCACACCATGGGGGGTGAGGTGACCGGAACCATTGATGAGAGTATTCGGCATGCGGTAACAAAGTTTGCGCATATTCATTTTCCTGCTTGTGAAGACGCGAGTGAACGAATCGTTAAACTTGGCGAACTGCCTGAGAGTGTCCACAATGTTGGGTGTCCTCGGATTGATTTAGTAGCGGAATTACTAGATGACTTGGATTCGGTAGATTTGTCTGTAATAAACAAAGACGGTGTTGGTTCTCGGGTAAATCTTGATCAACCCTTTGCCTTATTATCCCAGCATCCGGTGACCACCGAGTACGGTACCGGTGAAGCTCAGATAAACGCTTCGCTTCAAGCAATTAAGGAATCCGGCCTGCCTGCGATTGTACTTTGGCCTAATTCGGATGCAGGTTCTGAAGATATTGCGCGCGGGATGCGAAAGTTTCGGGAAAACGAGGAAGTAGAGAATTTTCACTACTTCAAGAATCTGCCAACTGATGTATATATCGCATTAATGCATAAAACAGCCTGTTTAGTAGGTAATTCCAGCAGCGCTATTCGCGAGGGTGCCTTTATTGGCACGCCAACGGTTAATATAGGCACTCGACAAAATATGCGCCAGCGTGGGGCAAATGTGTTGGATGTTGGTTATGGTAAAGACGAGATTTTAAAAGGCATTCAGCAGCAAATTAGCCATGGACGTTACCCCAGTGAGCCAATATATGGGGATGGCAAAGCAGGCAAGCGGATCGCGGATGTGCTTGCTTCTGCACGGCCCGTGTTGCAGAAAACAATCGCGTACTAGCGATTAGATTGATGTCCATGGGCCTTGGAGGAATTGTGCTGGTATTGCCGGGATCAATGCCATTCAGGATGGTGGTCGGTAGCGGCATCCTGGATCAGCTCTGCAGTAAATCAAAACATCCAGTTGTAGTTATTTGTCCTGATGACGCCTATCGAAAAAAATTGCCAGCTTCAGTCGAATGGCGTGATTTGCACCGGCCACATTCCGCAGCCGATCAATCAGTCCTAACTCGAGTATTTCGAGCGCTAACCCTTCGCGTTGAGTCTCTGTTAAATATTACTTTTCCCGGGCTAGCCTATCGGTTTAATGAGATTGCGGGCTTCCAGGCACATCAATTTAAAAAAGGGATGTCAGTAAACCGGCAATCTCGCGAAGAACTTGCGGGTAATTTTGTACGTAAAAGTCACGGATTTCCGTTTGCCGCATCTCAGTTTTTATATCGCCTGTATCGCGCTATTTACTATCGCAGGGCATACATACCAGATCGCTTTATAAAGGGGTTTTTTAAAGAGGCCCCGATCGATCTTATTGTATTTTGGCATGCGCAGAATGAGGTATACCGTGATTTTGTACATTGTGCCCGATCGCAGTCTATTCCTATGCTGGCGGCGATTGGCAGTTGGGATCGAGCAACCACCAAGGGCCCTTTAATGCCAGGTGTAACCAGAGTGTTGGCGATAAATCAGGTGATGCGATCAGATTTAATCGAGTACCACGGCATTCCTTTAAATTCTATATCTGTTGTTGGTTGGCCTCAAATGGATAGCTATGCAGCACGAGGCACGACAAAGGAACAGCGCGATCGTAAAATTGGTTTTCTGTCTAAATATGGTTTTGATTCTTCCGCTAGTCTCGTGGTTTACGCGGGTAATGCTGAACGCTTAGGGCGGCATGAGCCAAGTCTTGTGAGTTACTTGGCCCAGAAAATATCAACGGGGTCATATGGCGAAAACATTTGTTTTTTTCTTCGGCCTCATCCGCAGGATTTGAAATTTGAAACACGATTTTCCTCTGAGCTAAAAAATACCAACGTGCATTCGGAAGACGCTAGCCTTACTAGTCTGAGTCAGCTCAAAGAATTATTTTTGTGTGCTGATATTGTTATTTCTACGCAAGGTTCAATAAGTTTGGATGCCGTGGCGCTTGATTGTTGTGTGATTAATGTCGCATTTGATGGTGACCTGAACCCAGCTTATGATGAAAGTGTACAAAGATCCTACGAAATGGATCATTATCAACCTGTGCTTAATAGCGGGGGTATTGCTATTGTGAGAAACTACCCTGAGTTGGATCAAGCCCTTTCCGCTTATCTTGGTGACCGCACTCTGCATACTGAGGGTAGAAAAAAATTACGTGAAACTATGTTGGACCCGTTTGATGGAAAATCAGCGGAACGTACGGTTGATTTGTTACTTGACGAACTTGTAGCGACAGTTAAAAAAGTATGAGCATTCGACAAACATTTAAACCACTGTGGTTGGCCATTAAAGCCTTTTTTTGGTCTTGGCAACATGTTTGGTATTTTTTTCAGAAATGCGCCGAGACGAGTATTCGAGCTTGTAGATATCATTACTGGAAAGTGCGTTTTAATACACTCGGGTTAGATTCCAGGGTCTATGGTCGAATTACCGTTCTAAACCCGAAAAAGGTATCGGTTGGCAATCGAGTTACGTTTAACGAGGGGGTTATCGTAATAGCGAAAACGGAATCGATTGTAATTGCAGATGACGTTAGAATTTCAGCCGGTGTCAAGATTATTGGTACTGGCTTGAATACACTAGTAGACGCTGGTTTACCGAGGAGACACACCTCTCAACCGATTACTATTGGCGCAAACGTGTGGCTGGGTGCAGGTGCAATAATTACTTCCGGGGTTACGATTGGGGCTGGCGCTACGGTAGCTGCTGGAGCTGTCGTTTCTACGGATGTGGCCGCTAATTCGATTGTAGGTGGTGTTCCTGCAAAGCCGTTAAATTAGTACGCTCAATCCATAATGAAGTTTATAGCTCTAATTCCCGCTCGAGGTGGATCTAAAGGGATACCCGGGAAGAACACTCGATTGTTAGGCGGCGTACCCCTTGTGAGCCACACCATTACCGCGGCAATATCATCTCTTGGCGCGGCTAATGTATTTGTGTCCACCGACACTCAGGATATTGCCGCTATTGCATCCGACATGGGTGCTCAAGCGCCCTTTTTAAGACCGGCAAATTTGTCTGACGATAAGGCAACTGCATTCGAAGTAGTTGAGCATTTTATTGCATGGACCCGATCAGAATCGATTGATTTGGATGCGATAGCTTACTTGCAACCAACCTCACCAATGCGTTCTTCGGCGTCGATAACTAGCGCGTGTGAAATGATTGAAGAAGTGCCAGCTGATTCACTAGTAAGCGTTGTCCCGGTCCCACACCAATTTACACCCTCATCTCTTATGGAGAGTAGAGATAATTGGCTGCGGCCTTGTGAGAGCCTTGCTTCCGCACCATTGCGGCGTCAAGACAAACCACAGTTTTTTGCCAGAAATGGTCCTGCAATTTTGATTTCCAAACCTGCTACGCTTAAAATGCACGGCAATTTGTATGGCGAAAAAATATTGAAATTTGAAATGAGCGACGAAGAGTCAGTTGATATAGATTCTGAGCGAGATTTGGAATACGCCGACTGGTTGCTCTCACGGATGGGCAACCAGTGACATTAAAAACTGCGTATGTAGCAAACTGCGATTTGCCGAATCGTTTTGCGCATTCTATTCAGATTATGAAGAATGCCCAAGCCTGGCACCGAAACTCGCGTGAGTTTTTGTTTATATCCAATTTACATCTAAAGTCCTGGTTAAATATTGATAAAACAGACCTATCTCAGTTTTATGGTTTAAGCGATTCTTTTGACGCAAAATTTTTTCCGTACCGGGATTTAATAGGATTACCTACGGCTTTTTTAAGCGAAATTTATTTTCGAAAAGCGACAGGTTTGTTAGAAGAATCTAATGTTGAGCTAGTGTTTACCCGTACCTTCGAACTCCCTAAATATACGGTACCAAAGGGCATTCCAACTCTGGTAGAAACACATGGGCCGCCAGATAATTCCAAACAGAAAAATGATCTGTATCGATTGTTGGAGTATGATGCCTTGCTTGGTCTGGTCACTATTTCTGAGCCACTTAAAGATCGATATATAGCCCATGGCTTGCCTGCCGAGAAGATATTGGTAGCAGCGGATGGTGTTGATATGGGAATGTTTTCTGAGAATCTTGAGCAAGATCAAGCACGGGCAAAACTAGGGCTCGATAAGCAAGGCCAATACGCAGTATATGTGGGTCATCTATATGACGACCGCGGCATTCAGGAAATATTAGCTGCCGCGGCAGCTCATCCGTCGTGTAATTTTTTGCTGGTCGGTGGGCACCCTGAACACGTTAAAAAGTGGCAGGGTATCGTAAATGAACGAGGGCTGGACAATACGACGCTAACGGGTTTTGTGAATAACTCTGAGGTATCAAAATACCTATGGGCCGCGGATATTCTTATGATGCCTTATAGCCAACATTGCCCAACGGCCGAATGGATGTCACCGCTAAAACTATTTGAGTACATGGCAGCGGGCAGGGCGATATTGGCGACAAATTTGGATGCAATACAGTCAGTTTTGACCGACGGCGTTAATGCTGTTCTCGTAGAACCAGACAACGCAGATAGTTTTACCAGCGGGTTCGATAAACTTATAAACGATTCGGCGTTTAGGAACTTGTTAGCCGCCAAAGCCAAAGCCGAGGTTCAAGGCTTTAGCTGGGACCAAAGAGTAAAGAATATACTCGAATATGCAACTGCGCGATTAGCCTTACCTGGCGGTTAGCGTTTACTGTTGAATCGGGAAGCCTGTGTCGAAAATGATTGAGTTGGTGCTGGTGAGCTAAATGAATATTCTTGACCTCGCTTTCAATAAGACTAGTGCTATAAAGCCGCTTTTGTTTAGGTTAGTCGCAAGCTGCACAACTGCGATCGTGCTAATTTTTCTGTACGGATTGATGTCCAGTTGGTATTTAAATGCCGATATAAAAATCGAAATGGACACTCATGATCCGATCCGTATTAAGGCGTACTTTAATACCGGGCGTGGATACCACGAGCCGGAATCTGCTCTAAAGGGGTCTGTGTTTGGTGTAGATTACCTTCCGCTCCCGAAATCTCAGCTAATCGGACTTCGTCTGGACATCGAAAGCGATATTGAAGAACTTGTTATTCGATCAATTTGTTTTACATCTATATTTGCATCACATTGTTGGCAAGGCCCGTTATTACAAAATAGTTTAAGGCCAACGAATAACGTCCGAATTGAGCCAGACGGACAGCTGGTTAAGGGGGTTATTACCGGTCCAGATCCTTATGTTGAACTAATAGGTGATATTGGTACGGCCCAGCATAACGTCTCGACATTGTCTTTAAAGCGAATGCTCGCTGTGGCATTGGTAATATCAGCATTAATTTTCTTGGTCTGGTGTTTATTGGCAGGCACTCAAGTTGGGCGAAGAATCTGGCCATCAAGATTGGCGTACTTTAAAGCCGGAATGCCGGTTCCAGTGGGAAGCTTGCTGGCGATGTTTTTATTATTTGCCATCGTATTTTGTGGTTATTGGTCAGGCTTGTATGAACTTTGGGGCGGTCGAGGGTACCTGCTTCTATTTACAATAGTTCTAGCGCTTAGCTACTCTTTTCGTGAAACACGATTAGCATTATTAGGGGTAGTTAATTTTCGTAATTTCACTGCCAGAAGTAACGCCGATAAATTTCGGGCTTTGTTGTGTACTGGGTTTATTTGTATACCGGTACTATATTTTCTCGTGGCAACCTGGAATCAAGAATTCCCACACTTAGGTGATCATGAGTATCACTACTGGGCGAATACAGTTGCCTATAGTGAAATCATGGCTAATTCTGGCTTATACCGCTCTTTTCTGTTTCTCTTTTTAGCCGCGATTATTACAGGTTATACGCGCCTTGGCATATGTATTGCAGTAGCAGTATTATTTTATTTTGACGTCGGTGCCGAGATGCACGGAATATTCTCGCGTTATCCAGCAGGCGCCCGACTTCTGGCATTTCCGTTCTTGCACCTGTCCACAGTGCAGGATTGGGAATCACCACTAAATGCTGGCCGACTGGCGAATTCACTGGCAGTACCAATATGGCTACTGGCTTTACGGCCGCTATTGCTTGGGCGATGGCCAGGTTGGCTGATACTTCCGGTTGGACTGCTGGTATTTTATCAGGCCGAAACTGTCTATTTTTTTACTACCGCCTATATTGACCCTTGGGCTGCGATTGCGGTATTACTGGCAGCTGAGTTACTACTTAGAGTTGAGCAGCAGAGTGATTACCTTAAGGCTTGTTTGGTGCTTGGGGTGGGCGCAGTAATAAAAGAACAATTAGTTTTTATTATTCCCTGGGTGTGGATGGCAGGTAAACCCTGGCTTCGTGATAACCGCCAAAAAGTATTAGCCATAATTATTGGTGCCTGCAGTGTTTTACCTTTTTTACTCTATTATTTTGTGCGGCGAAGTTCTGGGTTTAGTCGTTACGACTATGTTGGTATTGAACAGATATTTTCCGGGCAGTGGCAAGCCGAGTTTTGGCATCGGGTGGTTTACCATTTTGGTGAAATTGGTTTGGTGATGCTTGTTCTCTTAGCGTTGTTTTGGGTATTTATATTGGTTAATAAAAATACAAAGCCATATCGCTTCAGTTTACTTATGTTGTTCGGTGCTTTGGTAAGCCTGATTTTATTATTTAATCTAGACGTTGGTGGAATGGCCTTTATCGGGTATCCAAGATTCTACTTACCGATATTGGTGTTGTTGGCAGCGCCCTTATTTTTGTTAGATAGAATTACAATTCAAACAAATACAAACAAACGAATATTATTCGTCGCTTGCGTAATAATATTGGCAGGGAACTTACCGGCGTTATCAAGTTTGCTGGTTAAAACTCAAGGCCCGGATGCCGCTCGAAATTTTAGTGAGCATTATGATGCCCCGATTTATCTTCCGATTACAACTCTGATTAAAGCGGCAACATTAGACGGAGGGCTACAGGCTGGGCAGGCAGTTTATATACGCCACGTTACCGGGTGGAATCAACCCGCATTTGTTTATCCACACTTGTTACGAAGTCATCCGGTAGAGATGTTGCATGAGCTAGCTTGTAATTGTAATCACGGCGGTGCGACATTGTTGCCTTATGTGTATGCCGCTGGATTGCATAAAGACGAAGACTTATATGACCCTAGCTCCCCCGGATACCCTTTGCTACCAAAAGCACTCCCGCCAAGGTGGTCGGAAGTAAATGATGGTAAAGCAGCATGCTTAATGGAGTTGAAGAGAACTTGTTCTTACTATACTGAGCAAAAAATTGGGGACTTCGTGACGGGTGCAATAGGCGTGTATTGAATAAAACTAGCGCAACTTTTGGCGTTACACCTTACGTAACCATTAAACCATCTCGGAATCATGACTTAAAAATTAATAAGGCTACATAGGCTTCGTTTGAATAATCACCCGTTGATGGCGCCGCTGTCTACGCCTTAGAGAAGTTTTTTCCGGATGAAGTTAAGACCGAAAAAATAAGATTCATGCAAATTCGAGCAGAAATTAGTCAACAACGACTACAACCGAAAGATAGGAGAAATATTGGAAATGATCATCGATAAAGGTGACTATGAAGTATCCATTAGATAATTAATTTGAAAACACTTCGAATTGGCTTTTTATCACAAGATAGAAAATGTCCGCAATGGCAACTTGATATTCTGCAGCGTATCGAAAAGGCATCTTCTCTAGAGATTTGTTTATTATCTTTTAATGGAGAAACTCTATCAAGCAAGAGGCCCCCGTCGAATAAAGAACTAGATCAAGAGTCAACTGAAGAGCAGCAGGGGCCATCAAGACAAGCTAGTCTTACCCACATAGAATTGCGCCCATCGCTATGGTTACGCCATTAATTTTAATGAAGTTGAAATTAGCGAAATACATTTTGTCATGAAAAAATATCTAGTTTATCGCCAGACTGGTACAAGGGGAATCTGGGGTCACATACGTGGAATAGCGATGACGATACAGTGGTTATTGATGGGCACCGCTATATTGATACCTATATACTTGTTGAATGTAGCTTAAACCTTTTACTCAAAATTAAGGTTATTAATGAGGGGATAATGCTTATAATTCGCGCGCATTTTTCCGAACTTGAATTAGCAATATTACGGCGTTAAACCAGAAAAACTATGGCTCACCGAAAGTTTAATCATTACATACTTGAATTGGTCGCAGCGGAGATAAATCGCTTTGCCCGGCACTATAAAGAAGTGGTTCAAGTGGAGCCATTGGCGCATGACACAGGTGCTCTGTTTAAGCTAATCGACAATCAGAATAGTCTTATTTTAGATAAGAGTGTTTTGTTGAATGATGAGTCGCCCAACGCTGATAGCGGAAGGTTGGTAGTGTTAAATGGAAATTTAAACTATGAAGTAGATATACACCATTTACTATCAGACTTGAAAGCCAAGCTTTCGCGGTCAGATCGAATAGTTGCAATCGTATTTAACCCATACTTTCGTTGGTTGTATCGCCTTGCGGATATGCTCGGGCTTAGAGATGCGGCACAACCGGTAACGTTTGTTACTCGTGCTGGGTTGAATAATTTAGCGCGGGCTACTGGTTTTGATCTGGTGAGAATTCGAAATTCAGCGTACATACCTTTCCGTATGTTTGGTTTGGGAAATTTAGTTAATAAAGTAATGCCGGTTATACCAATACTCCGTTGGTTGGCATTTTCAACGGTAGTAGTGTTACGACCTATTAAGGTATCTAAACAGCTACCGTCGCTGTCTATAGTGATTCCAGCGAGAAACGAAGCGGGAAATATTGAGAATGCGTTAAAAAGGCTTCCAGCAATGCCGGGAGTGGCTGTCGAAGTATTATTTGTCGAGGGGAATTCGACAGACAATACCTGGGAAGAGATACAGCGAGTCGTAGCGCTTAAGAAATACTCTGCTTTCGCATCAAAAGCCTTGCAGCAGCTAGGTAAAGGTAAAAAAGACGCGACGATGATTGGTTTTGATGCCGCTCAAATGGATTTGGTGACTGTGCTTGATGCAGATCTAACGATGCCGCCAGAAATGATACCTCGTTTCTATAAAGCTTATTGCGACGGTCACGCCGATATGATCAATGGCAATCGGTTGACGTACCCGATGGAAGATGACGCAATGCGGTTTTTAAATTGTCTCGGCAATATATTTTTTGCCAAGTCTCTAAGCCACACTTTAGATTTACCGATCGGCGATTCGCTATGTGGTACCAAACTATTTTCTCGCGCGAACCACTATCGGATGTTGGCTTGGCTTAAGGATTTTGGAGAATTTGATCCTTTTGGAGACTTTCAAATGCTCTTTCCTGCGGCGGAACTATGCCTGGGTAGTGTTGATATTCCGATTCGCTACGGGGCACGAACTTACGGGTCGACCAATATAAATCGATTTCGCGATGGCTTGAAGCTATTGAAAATGACCTTTCAAGGATTTATAAAAATCCGTGTGGGTGCAACACCTAAGTAGGCTTATTATGAGTAGAACGACAGTGGATTAAAGAATAAACCGTGCGAAATTTTCGTTCTCGGTGAGCTCTTCCAAATGTTCGTCTACATAGGATTTATCCACGGAGACGGTGTCTCCATCACGATCTGTTGCCTCGAACGAAATTGTCTCCAGCAATCTCTCAAGCATAGTATGTAGGCGGCGGGCACCTATATTTTCGGTGCTTTCATTTACTTGCCAGGCAAGTTCTGCCAGTCGTTCTACCCCGGCTTTGGCGAATTTTAGGTTCACGCCTTCGGTGTCGAGAAGAGCAATATATTGTTCCGTGAGCGATGCGTTTGGTTCAGTAAGAATTCTGATAAAATCCTTTGCGCTAAGTGCACGAAGCTCTACCCGAATTGGCATACGACCCTGCAACTCTGGAATTAGGTCTGAGGGTTTGGCAAGTTGAAATGCACCAGATCCAATAAATAGTATGTGATCGGTTTTGATCATGCCATGCTTCGTTGAAACTGTGCAGCCTTCCACCAACGGAAGCAAATCTCTTTGTACGCCTTCGCGCGATACGTCAGGGCTACCACTGGTAGAGCGACCAACAATTTTGTCGATCTCGTCAATGAACACAATACCATCTTGCTCTACTCGCTGCAGTGCGTTGAGCTTTACATCGTCTTCATTGATGAGTTTGGCGGCTTCTTCTTCAATCAAAAATCGCATTGCATCTTTAATAGGCAATTTTCGTTTTTGTTGCTTTTTGCCGCCCAGATTTTGCATCATGTCTTGCAGTTGGCCGGTCATATCTTCCATTCCAGGGGGACCGAAAATTTCCATTCCAACACTGGCGGCTGAGATAGATATCTCTATCTCTTTATCATCTAACTTGCCTTCGCGAAGTTTCTTACGGAATACCTGACGGGCTGCGCTATCTTTAGTTTCTTCAGGGTTATTATTAGCTTCAAATCCCACAGAGGTTTCTCGGGCAGGGGGTATTAGAATGTCGAGCATGCACTCTTCGGCCAGGTCTTCAGCGCGAGTTTGTACTTTCTTTATTTCTTCTTCGCGAGTTATCTTGATAGACATTTCGACCAGGTCGCGAATAATAGTGTCTACTTCTCGGCCAACATAGCCAACTTCTGTGAATTTAGTTGCCTCAACTTTTATAAATGGAGCGTTTGCAAGTTTAGCTAGGCGTCTTGCGATTTCAGTTTTTTCGACGCCAGTAGGCCCTATCATCAAAATATTTTTTGGGGTGATTTCAGCCCGTAAAGCTTCATCTTCTACTTGCTTTCGTCGCCATCTGTTACGTAGTGCTATGGCTACTGCGCGCTTGGCTTCAGATTGTCCAATAATATGCTTATCCAGTTCCTGAACAATTTCACGCGGAGTCATATTACTCATGATTTGGTTTCCTATTCTTCGATTTTTAGTTCTTCGAGGGTGAAATTGTTATTGGTAAAAACGCAAATCTCAGAGGCAACGGTAAGAGATTTTTCGACAATATCGCGGGCATCTAAATCGGTATTTTTAACCAGCGCTCGTGCCGCTGCTTCGGCAAAGCTACCGCCTGAGCCGATCGCCATCACTCCTTCTTCAGGCTCGATGACGTCGCCATTTCCAGACAAGATCAATGATGTTTCGAGATCGGCTACTGCGAGTAATGCCTCAAGGCGACGTAACATTCGGTCGGTACGCCAGTCTTTTGCGAGTTCTACCGCTGCACGAGTTAAATTGCCTTGGTGTTTTTCTAATTTGGCATCAAATAGCTCGAACAAGGTAAAGGCATCGGCGGTTCCACCGGCAAACCCGGCGATAACTTTATCGTGATAGAGCCGACGCACTTTGCGGGCATTACCTTTTAGAATAGTATTTCCCATAGACACTTGCCCATCACCACCGATAACCACCGCGCCTGGCCTACGTACCGAGAGTATGGTGGTGCCGTGAAAATCAATCATTGTGTTGGCCTGCTAAATGTTGAGCGCGAAGCTAATATATAGAGGTTGAACAGCAAGAATTCAAGCCAGTGAGGTTAACAGTAAACCCAATACCGAAAGTCGGTAAAGTGGTGAAAGTATTGAAATTTTCTACGCTTATTTTTCACGCGCTAATAAGCGTACCGACTCCTGTATCAGTAAAAATTTCTAGTAATAAGGCGTGATCAACCCGTCCATCAATAATATGCGCGCTTTTTACTCCAGCTTTTACAGCATACTGCCCGCAATCAATTTTGGGAAGCATACCGCTGACTATGACCTTGTCTTCGATTAGCTGGGCTATTTCTCCGGCGTTTAGACCAGTTAGTAATTCACCGTTGCTATCGAGAACTCCGGGAGTGTTGGTCATTAAAACCAGTTTTTCAGCTTGTAGAACGGAGGCTAAAGCACCAGCGACAGTATCGGCATTGATATTGTAGGTTATGCCATCTTGACCTACTCCGATCGGAGCAATAACCGGAATGAAGCCCTGCTTCTGCATGGCTTCCACGACACTTGCGTCAATTGATGCGACCTTACCTACATGTCCCATATCGACAATCTCGGAAGGCTGGTCGTTTATTGCGGCTTTGGTAACAGTGATCTTTTCGGCTCGGATCATTTCTCCATCTTTACCTGAAAGACCAGCGGCTTTGCCGCCTTGCGAGTTTATAAGGCCGACAATCTCTTTGTTGATTAATCCTCCAAGGACCATTTCGACGACATCCATGGTCTCTTTATCGGTAACGCGTAAGCCGTTCAAAAATTCACTAGATTTACCGATTTGATCGAGCGCCTTGCTAATTTGTGGCCCGCCACCATGCACCACTATTGGATTGATACCGACCAATTTCATCATCACCACGTCACGGGCGAAGCTAGTTTTTAGTGCGTCATCGACCATAGCATTCCCACCGTATTTAATAACTACAGTGGTGCCATGAAAGCGTTGTATATACGGTAACGCTTCGATCAGTATATTCGCAATGTCGGATTGATTGGGTTCGGTATGGCTGGGTAACTTGTTCATGATTAGGATTGTAGCAATTGATGGGGCAGTACGTTAGGCCGCGTGCCGGGGGCGAGGTCTGGCGGCGTCAGAAAATGAGAGCCAACTTAATAAACTATTTGATAACCTTTAAATGTGATCGAGACTTGTCGCTGCTGGGTCTGGTTTCATCGATTGCGGAGTCTTTAACCTTGGTCTCTATATGAGAGCTGCTATTTTGGTCGTCCGGGCTTGGCGTTTCATCAAAGAGCAAGCCTTGTCCATTTTCGCGGGCATAAATGGCCTTAATGCTTTCTATAGGCAACTCAATGCTTGTCGCGACACCATTAAACCGCGCGGTAAACGCGATTCGTTCGTTATCCATACGATCCAGCTGGATCGCTGCCTGCGCAATGTTTAACAAGATTTTGCCATCTTTTATGTGTTCATCGGGCACAATGATCCCATCACAAAAGGCATCCGCTAATACATGCGGAGTAAAGCCATTATCTTCGGCCCATTCGTAGATCGCACGAATGAAATACGGTTTGGTGCTGGTATTCACTATGTGTATGGAGAAGTTTAGTAGCGCTACTATCTATAAGAATTTCACTATAGGAGCCTCACTATATGTACTTCATCTCGCGTTCATTCTCACTTAGAGCCGACTTGAACGCATCACGGCTAAATAGACGAGAGGCATACTCATTTACTACTTCAGCTTGTTTCGGCAGCTTGATGCCATATAGCGGCAAGCGCCAAAGTAATGGCGCCAGGAATACGTCAACTAGGCTGAATTCGTCTCCCATCAGATAATTTTGCTCGGTCAAAATGGGTGAAATTGAAATTAAGCCATCACGTACTATTTTTTTAGCCACATCACCTTTTGTCTCGTGATCGAATAGCTTGATAGCTTTGTACCAGTCACGGTTTAGCCGCATAATCATAATACGGATCCGTGCACGAGACACGGGGTCAACTGGCATTAATGGTGGGTGAGGTAGTCGCTCATCGAGGTATTCGTTGATCAAAAATGGATCGTAAACCACCAAATCGCGATCGATAAGCGTTGGTGTTTCGTTATACGGATTTGCTTCTGCCAGCTCTTCACAATCGTCATCGTCATCGGTATAGATGATTTGGCATTCGACTTCTTTTTCGTAAACCACAATGCGACACGCATGGCTGTAGAGGCAGTCGGTAGCGGAATACAACGCCATTTGTAGTTTTCGTCCTAACATATTAGACATGTGGATAAACCCAGTAATACTGCATTAATTGTCGCCACACGCGGGTGAGAATCACAAGAGTGTGGACATGGCGCCTAAGTACTCTATACCGCTGGCACGTAAGCAATAAAAAACTAGCTCGATGCTTATTAGCTGTAATATTGCTAGTGGATGTCGCGCCAGTATTCCTTCTTCAACAGAAAGCTAACCACGAATAGCACGGCTAACCAGGCGAGAACCCAAATACCGATAGACCGCCTTTGCAATTGGGCAGGCTCGGCTAAATACGAGAGAAAATTCACCAGGTCACGCATTGCCATATCAAATTCTTCGGGTGAGTTTTTACCCACCTTTTGAATTTCAAAAATGGTATCACCAACAATATTTTGATGAGCGCTAGTCTCAACTGCCGCACCTTCATCAGTCTCTACATGACCAACCAGAGTTTGCGCTCCCTGAAGTTCATAAAGAACATGTGGCATGGCAACATTTTCAAATAGTGAATTATTCCACCCGTTTGGTGAATTTTCATCTAAATAGAAAGCACGCAGGTATGTGTATAGCCATTCGTTATTGCGTACTCGAGAAACTAGAGTTAGATCGGGTGGCGCGACTCCAAACCACTCTTTTGCATCATCCTCGGTCATAGCGGTTTTCATCAGATCGCCAGGCTTGTCGGTAGTAAACATGAAATCTTCAGCTAGCGTTTCCATCGGGATGTCGAGGTCATACGCTAAACGTTCATACCGCATGTATGCAGCGCCATGGCAGCTCAAGCAGTAATTTACGAAAAGGGCCGCACCACGTTGTAACGAGGGAGTGTCGCCTGAATCGATATGTACTGAATCTAAAACCACACCTTCGGCGGTCGCAGCCATTACATTCGGAGCAGACACTACGAATGGTAGCGCCACCATTAACGCCATAATTGAATTACCTATTTTCATGTCAACCTCGTTGGCACAGGCTTGGTCTTACCCCAGGCAGTATAGAACGGCATAAGCGCGAAAAATGAAAAGTATAGAATGGTACACAGTTGTGCTTGTATTGTGCTTAGTTCGCTAACCGGATGCATACCCAAATACCCTAACGAGATAAATGCTATGACAAAGATACCAACTGCGATTTTAAAAGGCATGCTTCGATAGCGAATCGATTTAACCGGAGACTTGTCTAACCAAGGCAGAAGAAACAATACGACAATTGCACTCCCCATCATCACGACACCCCAAAATTTTGCATCGAATATAGATAAACCGACAGCGAGTAGCGCGTAGCAAATAAAAGCAGAAATTTTATTTGAACGTTTTGTGTCGATAAAAAATGTCGCTACAGCTGCTACCCCTGTTATTACTGTCAGTATTAACAGGAAGTCCGAGGTTGAGGCTCGTAAAATTGAGTAAAACGGCGTGAAGTACCACAAAGGGACAATGTCTGGTGGGGTTTGCAATGAGTTTGCTGGCGCAAAATTGTCTTTTTCAAGTAATACGCCACTACCATCCGGCCAGAAAAATACGACGCCGAGATAGACCATAAAGAAAACAACCACTCCGACTAAATCTTTAACAGTGTAATAAGGGTGAAAGGCTATTCCATCCAGAGGTTTACCGTTTTCATCTTTGTTGTCTTTGATTTCAATACCATCAGGATTATTTGACCCGACTTTGTGGAGTGCGACAATATGTAAAAATACCAGCGCGCATAGAACCAACGGTAAGGCGATAACATGGAATGCAAAGAAGCGGTTTAAGGTAGCGTCAGATACAACGAAATCACCGCGAATCCACTCGGTTAGTATGGGCCCAAGATAGGGGATAACATCGAATAGCGAGATAATTACTTGAGCACCCCAATAAGACATATTGCCCCACGGAAGCAAGTATCCCATAAAGGCTTCGGCCATTAGTGTAACAAAGATAACGCAGCCAATTAGCCAAACAAGTTCACGCGGCTCGCGCGATGAGCCATAGATAAGCCCTCTAAACATGTGTAAGTAAACTATAACAAAGAATGCTGATGCCCCGGTGGAGTGTAAGTAACGCATCAACCAACCCCAGGGCACGTCGCGCATTATGTATTCGACCGAGGCGAAAGCGAGGCTGGCGTCAGGCTTGTAATGCATCGTCAGAAATATGCCAGTGACTATCTGGATCACTAATACCAACATGGCCAAAGAGCCGAAGTAATACCAAAAATTAAAGTTTTTGGGTGTCCAGTATTCTGCTAGATGCTCATTCCAAACTTTAGTAGCTGGAAAGCGACGATCAACCCATTCCATAAAATTACTCATTAGGAAACCCTCGCGCTGTCGTCACCAATTAAGATGACATTCTCATTAAGGAATTGGTAAGGAGGAATATCCATATTTTTGTTGGCAGGTACGTTCTTGTATACGCGGCCAGCCAAGTCAAATTTCGAACCATGGCAAGGACAAAAGAATCCGCCCTTGGAGTCTTCACCCATTTCCGGGTCTGGACCTACCGCAAGCTTTTCAACCGGCGAACAGCCTAGATGTGTACATACACTCAACATAACCAACACATCATTTCTGTCAGTATCTGCTCTAGCTGCATTTAGTGCATAAGTCGGTTGTACACTGCCTACTGAATCAGGATCGGCAAGAAGATTAGTCACGTCGCTTAGCCCTGACATCATTTCGGGTGTGCGCCGCAATACAACGACCGGTTGTCCACGCCATTCAACTTTAACCATTTGGCCAAGCTGTAATTTACTAAAATCAAATTCTACTGGCGCTCCGGCATTTTTTGCCCTAGCGCTAGGATTCATACTGAGCACGAAAGGTGTGACGGAAAAACCGGCACCAACGGCCCAGGCAGCTGACGTCAGACCGGTAATGAACCGTCGGCGTGAGCGATTTTCGTTTGTTGAGTCTTCGTTACTAGACATCAGAATGGTGCTCCTTTAAGGATTTTAAACCCGTGTTTCATTGCCAGAAATAATATCCAAAATAATCCCTTCTGCAGCGGACTACCAAAGAATAACTGTTTGGGGTTACTGACTATCGAAGTGGCCGAAAATTATAACAGACATGTCAACCCCCCAATCTAAGGGTGTGAGTAACCCTATTTTTTGGCGGTTAATATAGTTTTTAGGTCCACTATTTGTATAAGAATCTGGGGTCAATATTGATAGCAGTAATGTTCCTAAAAAATAGTTGGGTGCTACGTGTAGGGTGATCAACAAGCGCTTAAAATTTAGCTGCTCAGCGCGGATCTCATAGCTGCTAAGTGTGCTCGAGCGACCGATTGCTTGTCTGCGTCACTTGGTTTTTCGACGTTGTCCCAACGAAGATGTTGATCGGGCAATTCGTCAAAAAACCGGCTCGGAGTGCAGTCAATAATTTCGCCAAAACGTGATCGTTTGCGCGCAAAAGACAGGCTTAGTTCGTGACGAGCTCGTGTTATACCGACATAGAATAAACGCCGTTCCTCTTCCAGAGTTCCCTGCTGTATGCTGTTTCGATGAGGTAGTAGTTCTTCCTCGACACCAACAATAAAAACCGCAGGAAACTCCAGTCCTTTTGCTGCGTGCATAGTCATTAGAGATACCCTATCGGCATCTTCGTCTTCATCGTCATGCGATAAAATATCCATCAAGCTCATTTTATTAACGACCTCTTCTATACTTTCACTATTCTTTCCGAGGCGATGCATCCAATCTAGTAATTCTTCAACATTCCGCCAGCGGGCATCAGATTGCTCGACGCTCTTACTATTGCTGTCGATCCAGGTTCGAAAACCAATATCATCAATAATTTTCTGTAGTGTTTGATAAGCGCTTTGGCCGGACGCCGCTTCTTGCCAGCTTTCAAGTTGGTTTACAAAGCTTGATAACGGTGCGTACTGACGGCTTGATAATATTGATGAAGCATTTTGATGTCGTGCGGAAACTAACAATGCAGATTTTTGCTCGCCTGCGAACAAACCAAGTTTTTCTAGGCCACCTGCTCCGAACCCGCGACGCGGGCTATTAATTGCACGCATAAAGGCATTGTCATCTTTATCGTTTACTAAAATTCGTAAATAGGCCATTAGGTCTTTAATTTCGGAGCGCTCAAAAAATGAGATACCACCACTAATATGGTATGGAATTCGCATTTCTCGCAATTTTTCTTCGAATATACGTGACTGATGGTTACCTCTGTAGAGAATCGCGTAATCCGAATAGTGGCTTTGGTGCTTGAAATAGTGCTGCATGATAGCGGCGACTACCTTTTCGGCTTCTCGAGTTTCGTTTTCAGCGACTAACACGTTTATGGGATCACCAAAGCCAAGCTCTGACCACAAGGCTTTTTCAAATGGTCGCGGATTATTAGATATTAGGTGATTAGCGACTTCCAATATCCGGCCCATTGATCGATAGTTTTGCTCCAATTTCACCAACTGCATGTTGGGATAATCTGATTGAAGCTGATTAAGGTTCTCCGGATTTGCGCCGCGCCAAGCGTATATTGATTGATCATCGTCGCCAACGACGGTAAGCCCTAAATGCTTACCTACGAGTAAACGAACCATTTCGTACTGAGCATTATTAGTGTCCTGATATTCATCGACCAGCATATGCCGCACTCGGTTCTGCCATTTTTCCAATATATTTGGATTACTACTCAGTAAGAATACGGGCAGGCTAATTAAGTCGTTTAAATCTACGGCGTTACAGGCACGTAACTGGCGATTATAGGCCGGGTATACTCGAGCCGCTATTTGGAAGGTGGTATCGGTATTGCTTATTTGGCTCGCGTACTCAGGTGATATCAGTTGGTTTTTCCAATTTGAGATTTGATGGTAAATTCGATCCGCAAGATCATTATCTTCTTCGCCACTGCTACGGATGATTTCTTTAATCGTCATCTCGCAGTCGCTGCCGTCGAAAATGCTAAAGCCTTTGTGAAGCCCGGCAGCTTCAATCTCGGCACGAAGTATTTGCATACCTAAGCTGTGAAAAGTCGATACGGTTAGCCCTTTAGTAAGATCTTTATTGGCGATTTTACCCACGCGCTCTTTCATTTCACGCGCGGCTTTATTTGTAAAAGTGACCGCGAACACATTACGTGCCGGGACTGCCAAATCTTCCAATAGCCAGGCAATTTTATGGGTAATTACGCCGGTTTTGCCGCTCCCCGCGCCAGCCAGAACCATTAACGGCAGATCGGTTTGGCGAACTGCTGCACGTTGTGGCTGGTTAAGGGAAAAGCTCATTGTGGACAAGTAATCGAGATAACTAGTTGGGCAAACTAATTTCGATTAAGCGTTCAATCGATAACGGCGACAGCCTCGACTTCGAGTATAAATCGTGGGTCAGATGCTAGCCGAACGATCTCGACTGATGTGCTCGCAGGCCGATGATTCTTACCCCAGTAGCGGTTCATCACAGCGGTAATTTCGTCTTGGTTTTTTGCAATATCAACAACGAACCGAGTGACTTGTATGACGTCGCTAAGATCGCCGCCAGCAGCTTCGACGGTTGCTTTGATTCGATCCATGACTCTAATCGTTTGCGCTTCGGCGTCCCAGCCAAGATGATCAAATTCAGCAGGATTATGTGGGTGGCTATGCGGTACGGGAGCGCCACTAGTACCTGACAAAAATAGAATGCTTCCTGAGCTTACTTTAATGGCCGAGGTGTAGGGCATGTTTCCGCCTGCGGCGGGCTCTGTTCCTGGCAAGTGCAAGTATTCATAGTTCGGCGTATCGCAGCCTATCAGGAGTAGTAATAGGGATCCGGCGATAAGGCGGGCGGTAAGATGACGTTGGGACAGTAACCATTTCATGATTGGTGCTCCTTAAAGTTATATACGAATTTAAGAGGATGATGATTCTAGTTTAAATCTTTATGTAATTGATTCTATTAGTTATTATTACTATCAACGCTAGGTGAGGCAGCGTATTTACTCACTACGCGAGTAGTTATCCACGAGTCGAGACTAATTATCAAGTTTAGTTGCCGCAGCCACGGTGTTTTTCATTAGCATCGCGACCGTCATCGGGCCCACTCCCCCGGGCACTGGAGAAATAGCTTCTGCTATTTTCGAAACACTATCAAAATCAACATCACCGACTAACCGGTATCCTCGCTCTCGTGAGTCGTCGTTTACTCGATTAATACCAACATCGACGACTAGGGCCCCAGGTTTAACCATATCCCTAGTCACAAATTCTGCGACGCCTATTGCCGCGATAAGTATGTCGGCTTGTTTGGTGTAGGTGGATAGATTCGGTGTGCCACTATGGCAACAGGTTACTGTGCAATTCGCATTTTTACCTTTTTGAATCAGCAGATTCATAATCGGTTTTCCGACAATATTGCTACGGCCGATAATAACAGCATGCTTGCCAGATATTTCATACCCTGAGCGAGATAGCAGTTCTGGAATGCCGGCGGGAGTGCATGGGGCTAAACAGTCAATCCCGGCGACTAATCGACCAGCATTTACCGGATGAAACCCATCGACATCTTTATCGGGGTGGATCGCTTCAATGACCCGGTTTTCATCAATATGATCTGGAAGTGGTAATTGCACCAGAATTCCATGCACAGAGGAATCTTTGTTTAAGTCGTTGATTATATTGATTAATTTGGCTTCAGAAATGCTAATGTCAGCTTCTTTTTTTATTGACTTAATGCCACATTCCGCACAAGCCTTAACTTTACTGCCTACATACGATGCGGATGCCGGGTTGTCTCCGATCAGTACAACCGCTAGTGCTGGTGTTGTACCTTTTGCAATTAGTGTTAGTGCAGTGCTGGCGGCTTCAGCCCTTATTTCCGAAGCGATTGCGAGGCCGTCTAGAACACTTGCTTTCATCACTCGACAACCGGATTTTTATCTTCATCTCGCTCATAAGGATAGACCCTTTTTGCGAAAATCAGCCCTATTTCGAATAGACCCCATACTGGTAGGGCCAGAAATGTTTGTGAGAAAATATCAGGAGGCGTCATCAGCATGCCAGCGATAAAAGCTGCTACCACGATATAGGCTCTTTTTTCTGCCATTGATTCAGGCGAAACTATACCAAGTTTAGCTAGCAATACTGTCGCTACCGGCACCTCAAAAGCGACGCCAAAAGCCAGAAACAGCTTTAACGCGAAACTCATATAAGAGTTTATATCCGTCATGACTGCAACACCTTCGGGTGCAGTAGCGGTAAAAAAGCCGAAAATGATTGGGAACACTATGTAATAGGCAAATAATACGCCTAAGTAAAACAGTAAGGTGCTGCTCAACAATAGGGGGAAAACAATCCGTTTCTCGTTTTTGTAAAGCCCCGGTGCTACAAAACCCCATATTTGATAAAGCAAGACTGGCACGGCGAAACCGACGGCTATTGCCCCAGTTAATTTAAAAGGCACAAAAAATGGACCGTGTGGTTCCGTAGAGATCATGCTGGTTCCGGCCGGCAATATTGATGTAAGTGGCGCTGAAAACCACTCATAGAGAGCGTTGGCTCCTGGAAAGATCATTAATATAATGAAAATTACGAATACGGAACCCAAGCCAATTACTAGTCGGTTACGTAGCTCAACTAAATGTGAGACGAAACTTTGTTCTTGCATGCCCTCTTGCTTGTCCTGGTCGGCAGTCATGCGTTCTTATCTTTAGTATTTGCGGTGGCTTTGCTATCGGCTTTTTTCTTAGCTTTGGGTCGGGCTTTACTTTTAGTTTTAGCGGCCGATATAGGCTCAGGTAGTTTTTCCTTGGTCAGCTTTTCAGGAGAGCTTTTAATATTGATTTTCTCAGACATCTGCGCACTTATGTCCGAGCCTATCGCAGCAACATCTTTGGTGATCGCTGCCATACTCTGCTTAGCCTTATTAATTTGCTCGGTTGGTAATGAATCTAATTCTTTGCGCATTTCGTTGCGCAACTGGTTCACCGTGCGACGAGCGCGTGTCGCCCAGTAACCAATTTGCTTAGCGACTTCAGGCATTCGCTCAGGTCCAATCACCAATAGCAGTACGGCGCCAATGACGCATAGTTCCCAAAAGCCAATGTCAAACATTTAGAAATATCCGTTAGGTAAGAAGCTAGAGCGCAAATAAAGTGGCCGCAACATGAATCAGACGCAACATACTGCGTTAAGACAAGTAGCCCCACTCTGATGTTGGCACACTGAACGTGCGATCCATAAATGTAGAAATATCATGCCAGGTTGCCTTTAATTTATACCGATGCAAGTTTACTTAAATTTTGCTGCTGCCATCCAATCTGACCGCTAAGAATTTTCTGATGATTCAGTTTCATCAGCTACTTTTTCGCTCACTGTATCTTCCTCTTCTGAACCAGATTTCCCATCACTAAGGGCACTTTTAAATCCTTTCACTGCACCACCCAGATCACCACCAATATTTCGTAACCGTTTGGTTCCAAAAATCAGTGCCACAATTACTAATACTATCAATAGTTGCCAAATTGAAATTCCGCCTACACCCATTTGTATTCTCCAGACCTAAAGTGGTCTATTTGTAGAAGTTTTGAAGGATAACGCTTTTAGGGTTTCCGTTAGCCTATTATTGTAAAGATTAATTTAAAGTCTGTTCTAATACGGTAACTGCTGGTCTATAGTTTAACCTTTTGACTCAGTGCGAGAGGCTTTTTCCCGGTAACCAGATACACCAAATCGTTTATCCAGTTCGGTAAGCACATCATCTGGTGAAAGCCCTTGATGTGCCAATAAAACTAAAGTGTGAAACCATAGATCAGCTACTTCATATATTATTTTATCGTTATCGGCATCTTTAGCCGCGATGATTGTTTCGGCTGATTCTTCGCCAATCTTCTTAAGAATACTGTCTAGTCCAGCAGAGTAAAGCGATGCTACATAAGAGCTGTCGGCATTCTCACCTTTACGCGATTCTAAAACATCCGCTAATTTTTTTAAGGTATCTTGCATGGTAATTGGGGGATATTATAAACGAACCTCGATGCCAGCCTCAGCCATTCTTTGCTTGGCTTGTGGCACCGTGTGATCGCCAAAATGAAAAATACTTGCGGCTAAAACAGCATCCGCTTTACCAAGTTTGACTCCATCCACAAGATCCTGCAAGTTGCCAACGCCGCCTGAGGCAATAAGTGGGATTGGAACTGCTTCCGAAACTCTGCGGTTTAGCTCATTGTCAAAGCCACTCCTAGTGCCATCGCGATCCATGCTGGTAAGCAAGAGTTCACCGGCGCCATAGTCAGACATTCGGCGACACCAGTCAATCGCGTCAATACCGGTGTGTTTACGCCCGCCATGGGTGAAAATCCCCCATTTTGGGTTTTCACCAAAATCAGTCTGCTTGGCATCCACTGCGATAACAATACATTGCGAACCAAAATGGGCACTTGCTTGCTTTACAAAAGCAGGATTGAAAACGGCCGCTGTATTAATGCTAACTTTATCTGCGCCGGCATTTAGCATACGGCTAATATCGGTAAGTTCACGAATCCCGCCGCCAACGGTTAGCGGTATGAAAACTTCTGATGCGACCTGTGCGACGACGTCTGCCATGGTTGCGCGATCATCTGAGCTGGCGGTAATATCAAGAAAAATAATCTCGTCAGCACCTTGCTCATCGTATCGACGCGCTGTTTCTACCGGGTCTCCGGCATCGCGAATATCGACAAACTTCACGCCTTTGACAACGCGGCCTGCATCAACATCTAGACAGGGGATAATTCGTTTAGCTAAGGCCATGGAAATAGGTTTCGGGTGGTTGTTACTTTTATTTCGCCAATAGCAGGCACTGACCTTCGGCGAAATCTAGAGTACCTTCATAAATGGCCCGTCCGGTTATTACCCCGGACACACCAGATTTTTCAATGGCTTTGAGCTTTTTTAAGTCTTCTAGATTAGTGACTCCACCTGAAGCGATAACTGGAATACGAACAGATTCCGCCAGCTTCTTTGTGAGCTCAATATTGGCACCTTGCATCATGCCATCCTTGGAAATATCAGTATAAATAATAGCGTGCACCCCATCATTTTCAAAATATTGGGCCAGATCGATTAGATCGTGCTTGGATAGCTTGGACCAGCCATCTACTGCCAGTTTACCGTCAATAGCATCGAGTCCAACGATTATGTGGCGGGGATAACCAAGCGCGATATCACTGACAAAGTGAGGTTCGTTTACCGCTCTGGTACCGATAATTACGTATTGTACGCCTGCATTCAAATACGCCTCTACGGTATCTTCGTCACGAACTCCGCCGCCGAGCTGTATTGGAATATCAGGGTATTGCTCGGCGATTTCATGCACCAGCTCTGCATTTTTGGGTTTTCCGTGCACTGCACCATCCAAATCGACTATATGTAACCGTTTGGCACCCGACGCTGCCCAGCGATCTGCCATCTCTATTGGGTTGTCGCTGAATACAGTGGTATCGTCCATTTTGCCTTGCCGTAGGCGGACGCATTTCCCGTCTTTAATATCGATGGCTGGTATCAAAATCATGGTGCTAGGCTCAGTGAACGGGTTTAATGCGTAGAATAGTGGCTAAACGGTACCATCCCACTGGGTAAAATTATTTAACAGCTGTAATCCAGCATGCTGGCTTTTTTCGGGGTGGAATTGTACAGCGAATAAATTTTTCTTGCCCACTGCGGCCGTAAAATTGTGACCATAGTCGGTTTCACCATAAATGTCTGCTGCATGCTCAGCGTTCGCGCAAAAGCTATGAACAAAATAAAACCATGTTTGATCTGGAATACCTTTCCATAAAGGGTGGGCTTGTGTCTGGTTCACTTGGTTCCAGCCCATTTGTGGTGTTTTTAGATTGGCGCTGCGACTGTGAAATTGTTTAAAGTGCCGTACCTGACCTTTAAAAAGCCCAAGTCCCATCACACCCCCATCTTCATCGCAGTGCTCGAACATGGCTTGCTGACCGATGCAAATTCCTAGCAAAGGCTTATTCTTGATGGCATCTTCAAGGGCCGCAGATAAACTCAGTTTTCTAAATGTCTGAAACCAGGTGCCGATAGCGCCTTGTCCAGGTAACACAACGCGTTCCGCATCATAAATATGTTGTTCGTTTGAGGATACTTTTATAGTTTGGTCTGGAGCGACCTTCTTCAGTGCGTTCTCGACAGAGCGCAAGTTACCCATACCTAAGTCAACTATCGTAATCATTGATTTGTGAAGGCTTGAGAATTTCGGTTAAAGCCAGCCTGTCAAAGGCTTCCCTTTGTCGATGGTATCGTGTCGCCAACTCTCGGGTCGAGCTCGAGTGACATGCGCAGCGCACGGCCAAAAGCCTTAAATATTGTTTCTGCAATGTGGTGCGCATTTTCACCGCGAATATTGTCGATGTGCAGTGTCACAAGGGCGTGGTTACAAAAACCATGAAAAAATTCGGATAATAAGTCAACATCGAATCCACCGATCCTAGCTCGCGGGTAAGTAACCGGGTAGGTTAAACCAGGTCTTCCGGAAAAATCGATAACTACGCGTGATAGTGCTTCGTCTAATGGCACATAGGCATGGCCATAGCGTCGAATGCCGCGTTTATCGCCGACAGCTTTGCTTATCGCTTGCCCCAAAGTTATCCCAATATCTTCCACCGTATGGTGATCATCAATGTGTAAGTCGCCAGTCGCCACAATGGTAATGTCGATCAAGCCATGCCGTGCGATTTGATCGATCATGTGGTCGAGAAAAGGTACGCCGGTTTGAAGGTCAGATTGGCCACCGCCATCGAGGTCTACCTTGACGCTGATTTGCGTTTCATTAGTGTTTCGTTCGACGCTGGCTATTCTGTGGCTCATGATGGTTTTGAGGTTAGGTGTTTCGAATAAATTTGTTGTTTAAAGCAGCGAGCTGCTTTATACGTGTTCGCTGTTCGATTTTATCAAGGCTACCATTTTTCTCGGGTTGGCTATTTCGGAGCTTTACGTAATCCTGCTGATTGGGCGTGCGCGTCTAAGTGTTCAGACCGGGCTAATATTTCGGCTATTGGGGCCAGTTGTGCGCTGCCTTTTGCTGAGCATTCAATAATACTAGTGCGTTTTTGGAAATCATACACTCCCAGGGGAGAGGAAAACCTAGCCGTCCCGGATGTTGGTAGTACGTGATTTGGTCCAGCGCAGTAATCACCGATCGATTCGGCACTATGCGGGCCGATAAAAATTGCCCCTGCATTACGCACTTTCTCGGCAAGTTCGGCGGCATCTTCAGTCATCAGCTCAAGGTGTTCTGCAGCAATTTGATTGCATAGAGCAGCGAATCGATCTTTACTGGCAACAATGATGGCGCCATTATCACTTAATGATTTTTCAATAATGCTAGAGCGAGGCATGCCTGAAAGTAATCGATCAATTGATGCTTGAAGTTCTTTAGCTTGCTCGAAGGTATCGGTTATTGCAATACTTTGTGCCAGTTCATCGTGCTCCGCCTGCGCAAAAAGATCCATTGCGACCCAATCTGCGTTTGCAGATTGGTCGAAAACGACTAATACCTCGGACGGCCCGGCAATCATGTCGATGCCGACTTTACCAAATACCTGACGTTTAGCAGTAGCAACATAAATATTACCCGGCCCTACAATTTTATCTACCGCAGAAACCGTTTCAGTACCCCAAGCTAGGGCTGCGATTGCGTGAGCCCCACCAGCACGAATCACTCTGTTCACGCCACAGAGGTATGCAGCTGCAAGGACCATTGGATTGGTTTTGCCATTTGGAGTTGGACTCACCATGATTAGTTCTTTTACTCTGGCGACGGATGCTGGGATGGCATTCATTAACACGCTAGAGGGATAACTAGCTTTGCCACCAGGAACATAAATGCCAACGCGTTCGATAGGAGTTACTTTTTGTCCAAGTCGATTGCCATCAGCGTCAGTAAAATCCCATGAAGGCGTTAGTTGTTTTTCGTGAAAATCACGGATTCGATTTGCTGCGGTTTGCAGTGCTGTTTGCTGTTCACTAGGCAGTGCTTTCCATGCCTCTTCGCATTCATTCAGGCTAACTTCTAGCTGATCTACACTGAATGCAGAGTAGTGATCGAGTTGACGTACGTGCTCAAGCAATGATTTATCACCGCCTTTTCGCACCGAGAGAATAATGTCAGTAACCGTTTTTTCAATATCATTTACAGTTTGATCATCACGCGCTAACAAGCGCGCTAATTCGTTAGGAAAATTGTCAGAACTCGCTTCGAGAAGCTTCAAGTTGACCATATTATTCTGATGCGGCGTTGACGGCGGCACTCATTTCTTCTACCAGCTTCATGATAGGATTATGTTGAGTTTTTAGTGAAGCATTGTTTGCAATCAAACGACAGGAAATATTCGCGATTATATTTCCCTCGACCATATTATTTGCCTTTAGAGTGTTACCGGTTTCTACAAGGTCAACAATACAATCTGCTAGCCCAACCAACGGAGCCAACTCCATAGAGCCGTACAATTTTATTATCTCTGTTTGGACGCCCTGGGCCGCAAAATATCGATTAGCTATATTCACATATTTAGTCGCAACTTTTAGCTGTCGTTTTTGACAATTGCTGGCAGTAGCGGGATAAGCAACTGACAGGCGGCAGGGGTTAATTTTCAAATCGAGTAATTCGCTTATTCCATGGCCATTGTGTTCCATCAGGGTATCTTTGCCGACAATCCCTATATCAGCTGCGCCAAATTGAACATAGGTTGGTACATCAGTAGCTCGAATGACAACTAGTTTTATCGCAGATTGGTTGGTATCCAGGATTAGCTTGCGGCTTGTGTCTGGGTCATCAACAGGCTCAACGCCGGCGGCAGACAGCAGCGGCAAGGCTTGTTTGTATATTCGACCTTTTGATAAGGCGATGGTGATCATATTGTAAGTTCTATCTGCGCTGAGCTTATGCGGCGGGTTTTTTTTGTTCTCTCGCCCAGACGTGACTAGCGACGCGCTTAATTGAAGCGCCTAACTGAGAAAGTTTTTCTTCAATACAATCATATCCCCGATCAATATGATAAATACGATCAATAGTTACCGGTGAATCTGCTACCAAACCTGCCAACGCTAGGCATGCAGATGCACGCAAATCAGTGGCCATAACCGGTGCTCCGCTAAGCGATGGTTTGCCGGTTACTATAGCTGTGTTGCCATTTAGTTGAATGTCCGCACCCATGCGTTGCAGTTCTTGTACGTGCATGAAGCGGTTTTCAAAAATAGTTTCAACAACCGTTACGGTGCCATCGGCTACTGCATTTAGTAAGACAAATTGTGCTTGCATATCGGTAGGAAAGGCAGGGTACGGAGCAGTATAGATATTTACTGCTTTAGGCCGCTTACCTTTCATGTCTAGTTCGATCCAGTCTTCTCCCACCGCAATGTTTGCGCCTGCCTCACGTAATTTACCTAACACAGCATCGAGTATGGTTGGATCAGTATCTTTACATTTTACCCGTCCACGCGTCACAGCACCGGCAACCAGGTAAGTGCCGGTTTCAATTCGGTCCGATATTGCGCGGTGCTCGGCGCTATGTAGTTTTTTTACCCCTTCAATGGTAATTACATCCGAGCCAGCGCCGGTAACCTTGGCACCCATAGCGTTAAGGCAGTTTGCCAGATCTGTCACTTCGGGCTCACGGGCAGCATTTTCTATAGTGGTGGTGCCATCGGCCAGTGTGGCAGCCATCATCAGGTTTTCAGTGCCGGTTACTGAAACTAAATCCATATTGATTCGTGCGCCCTTTAAACGAGCCGCTTTCGCTTTAACGTAACCATCTTCAATTTTAATATCTGCACCCATCTGTTCGAGGCCTTTAATGTGCAGATTTACCGGGCGCGAGCCTATTGCACAACCACCGGGTAAGGATACTTCGGCTTCGCCAAATCGGGTGAGTAGTGGCCCTAGCACCAAAATTGAGGCGCGCATGGTTTTTACTAATTCATAAGGTGCGCGAATTTGGTTGACGCCACTGGCATCGGCCTCAATCGCCATGCGTTCGTCAACTTGGAACTGTACCCCAAGTTGCCCGAGTAAGCTGACCGTAGTGGTGATGTCGTGCAGATGTGGGATATTGGATATCTTTAATTTACCATCGACCAATAGCGAGGACATGAGTATGGGTAGAACAGCGTTCTTGGCCCCGCTTATGCGAACTTCTCCATTGAGCGGCCCGTTTCCAGTGACGATTAGCTTGTCCATAGGGTTTTATCTAGTATTTAGCTAGGTGCGAGGCCCAAACCGTGATTACCTAAGCATGTTCCTTATCCCCCAAAATTTGTTGGAGTTCTCCGCTTTGATACATCTCCATCATGATGTCGCTACCACCAATGAATTCTCCTTTTACATAGAGCTGTGGAACGGTTGGCCAATTTGAAAATTGCTTTATACCATCACGAATTTGTTCGTCAGCTAGTACGTCAACAGAGGCAAAATCTGCTCCGCAAGCACTAAGAATTTGTACTGCGCGACCTGAAAAACCGCATTGTGGAAAGTCTTGCGAGCCTTTCATGAAAAGTACGATCTCGTTGTCTTCAACTGTTTTTTTAATTATTTCTTGAGCCATGGTTCAGTAAGCCGGTCTTGTCCGGTATTTGAGTATTGCGAAATGAGTTATGCAGATATATGTGTATTGTCAGATTTTAGGGGTGTCTAGGTCAAGCAAAGTAGCTGTTTGCGATGCATGTTTGCTGCATGGTGAAAGCGTGTGAAATTTAGTCAAGTACGACCTCAAAAAGCCAGTGCGCTAAGATTGCATCTGGATTTCTTCAGTCGTCACCGTTTTCATAGAAAGAGCATGAATTTCAGATTTCATCCGGTCGCCTAGCGCGGCGTATACCATTTGATGTCGTTGTATTCGAGTCTTGCCAGAAAAGTCAGCGCAGACTATAACCGCTTCAAAATGCTGTCCATCACCAGACACTTTGGCGGCTGAGTCAGTTAGGCCTTGTTCGATCCAGTGTTGAATTTGTTCAGGGGTAACCATAATTTAGTATGCTTGTGCTTGTTGAGCTACATCGAGAAAAGGGAGAATTGAATTAGCATTGATGATCAGTTGGACACAATTTAGTTCCCAGATGGCCAGTTTGAATTATAACAGCTTGTAACGCTGCTGGTTCGGCGGTTTGTTTTATTGTCGTAACTTATAGCCCGTATCGATAATTCGGTAACAGATAGCACTTAATACTGTTAGAGAGACTATTACTACGGCGAAGCTGGTGCCAACCGGCACGTCGGAGGTTCCAAAAAAACCGTAGCGAAAGCCGTCGATCATGTATAAAAACGGGTTAAAGTGGCTAAGGGTTTGCCATATTCCAGATAACGAGTGGATTGAATAGAATACACCACTTAAAAATGACAACGGAACGATTATAAAGTTTTGGAATGCGGCCATCTGGTCGAATTTGTCGGCCCATATACCTGCGATAATTCCGAGTGCGCCAAGTACGGCGCTGGAGCTGATCGCGAACAACATAATAATTCCGAAGTTATATACTGGCACTTCAACGTAAAGTAATGCAATTAATAACACACCAAGGCCGACAATGAGCCCGCGTGCGACAGCCGCGGCCGTATACGCCAGAAATATTTGTAAAGTCGAGATAGGTGCGACCAGAATAAAAAGGAGGTTGCCGAGTGTTTTTGACTGAATCAGGCTAGATGACGAATTGGCAAAGGCATTTTGAATAACCGTCATCATAAGTAAGCCTGGTATTAAGAACTCGGTATAACTTATGCCATCGAACACCTCAACGCGGCCTTCCAATACCTGTGAAAACACCATCAGGTAGAGCATGGCGGTAACAATCGGTGATAAGACGGTTTGAAACCAAACTTTACCAAAGCGAGCCATTTCCTTTTTAAATAAGGTATAGCAACCGATCATATTAGAGTGCCTGCTCACTAGTAAGTTGAACGAATATGTCTTCTAAACTGTCAGTTTCAACACCTATATCGTCAATCTGAAAGTTTGCGGCCCTCAATTGATCTAGGATATCAATTACTGAATCCTGTTCGCGGCGCAAGCGCAGTTCCAATTGAAACTCACTTGCATTCACTATCTTACGTTGTAGTTCGGTGGGGACATCTGGCAGGGGGCTATTGCTGGATACGGTAAGCTTCTGACCAAGGCCTCGGCTCATAAGCTCTTGCTTGCTTTCCAGAGTGATTAATTTACCGTGGTCGATAATCCCGATTCGGTCACATAAGGTTTCTGCTTCTTCTAAATAATGAGTGGTTAATACTATGGTATGGCCGCTTTTATGTAGTGATTGAACAAATCGCCAAAGGCTTTTACGTAGCTCGACATCTACGCCAGCAGTAGGTTCGTCAAGCACGACGACTAGTGGTTTGTGTACTAATGCCTGAGCAATTAGTACACGACGCTTCATGCCACCTGAAAGTGAGCGCATATTTGCATCGGCTTTATCGGTTAATCTTAAGGTATCAAGAAGTTCGTCTACCCATAAATCGTTTTTGGTCAACCCAAAATAACCGGATTGGAAAATAAGCGCTTCACGCACTGAGAAAAACGGATCAAACACCACTTCTTGCGGGACCACGCCCAACCGTCGACGGGCCTCTAGGTAGTTGGTTATTACGTCATGTCCCATGATTTTAAGGGAGCCGGAAGTGGGTCGTGTCAAGCCCGCAAGGGCATTAATTAATGTTGATTTACCAGCACCATTAGGCCCGAGTAATCCAAAAAATTCACCTTGTTCAATTTCAAGGTCAATACCCTTAAGGGCTTGTACGGATCCGAAATTTTTGTGCAATGCCTGAATAGAGACGGCTGGAGTTGTCATACTAATTTATTGTCGCGGGGTTTATGCAGTCAGAACAGCTGGATAGAATATATTATGGGGTAGCAGATGCTTCGACGTTTTTATCCAGCAGTTGCGAGATTAATGCATCAATACCATTGCGGGTAATAATGCCTCCGTATTGCGAACGGTAGTTACTAACCAGGCTAACCCCCTCAGTGACTAAATCATAGACTTTCCACGCTGGCAAATCGCGATTAGTCATTTTGAACTCTAACACTACGTTCGGGGCATCAGTTCGCACGATTTCTGTATATACGGTTATACGGTCTTCATTATTTGGATTCTCGAATGGTTTTACAATAATTCGTTGATCAGTGTAATCGTAGAACGCTGTACCATAGGTGCGAAGTAGCAGATTCTTAAATTCAACACCAAATACCGCCTGTTTTTCTGGGGCTATTGTTCTAGCATGTTTGCCTAACACTAGCCGTTGAGTTCGCTCTATATCCATATGCGGCATAATGACGCGATCAACCATTGCAAATAGTTGAGTTTTATCGGTTAAGTATAGATCTTTGTTGCTAGAAAGGTCTGCAAGCAAGGTGTCGATGGTTGTGCGCACCACGACATCGGGTGCCATTGGCTCTTGTGCTTGGGAAGCGGGAGTGAATAAGCTGCTCAGTAATACTATGACGTTAATCAAACGCTTCATGGGTTATATCTCGGGCAAGTTAGGTTGTTGCTGGTAGATCTAGAAATTGTCATAAGGGAGGGTTTTATTGATCGGGACTGTATCAGTATTTTTGGTATTGTAAATGGATATGGCGCGACTGAGCTTTGTTGCTAATGAATTGTAATGTGCGGGATTACCGATTAACCAAACCTGTACTGTTTGTGCTGTATTGTTGAAATTAAGGCATTATTGAATTGTATGGGCTAGAGAGCTATCAAATAGAGGTGTTCTGATGGATACTTATGTCTATGGAAGTGCCGTCATTTGAATAGGAGTAGCTCAATGCTCTTTGGCGATAATCATAAGAGAATCACTAAGTGTCTATAATTTTACCTGCATTGGCGGTGCTCGCCGGCTTGGGCTTATTGATGTGGAGTGCCGACAAATTGGTGTTCAACGCATCACAGATTGCTACTAAATCGGGTATATCACCGTTTATTATTGGAGTGATTATTATTGGCTTCGGGACCTCGGCGCCAGAAATGTTCGTGTCTGCGATGGCGGCTCTTGAGGGGAAGGGAAATCTCGCCGTCGGGAATGCAATTGGCTCGAATATAACCAATATTGCCTTGGTTGTCGGCGTTAGCGCATTGCTGATGCCTCTTGTAGTTAAAAGTGAGGTTTTAAAACATAGTTTGCCGCGAATGTTAATAATTACTGGTTTAGCTTGGCTGTTGGCCTCGGATGGTTGGCTAACTTTTCTGGACGGCGTCATATTAATTATTTGTCTGGCTGGATACTTAATGTTGGTTTCGCGCTTTCATAATCCGGATATGGAAAGTGAAATCCCCGCGTTAGATGAGTCACACTCGATCCTGATAGAGTTTTTATGGTGCGCCCTAGCTATTGTTTTACTGATTGGTTCGTCAAGATTGTTGGTTTGGGGTGCGGTAGAAATTGCTCACTTCCTTGGAGTAAGCGACTTAATCATCGGTTTGACGGTAATCGCCTTGGGTACTAGTTTGCCTGAGCTCGCCGCTTGCCTAGCGGGAGTTAGATCAAATTCACCGGATTTGGTGCTAGGCAATATTGTTGGTTCTAATGCCTTTAATGCACTCGCTGTGCTGGGAATTGCTGCCTTGGTCTCGAGAACAGAGGTCAATAGTGAGGCACTGAGTCGTGATTTCCCCGTTGTGTTTATATTGTCGATTTTATTGATTATATTTGCCTATACGGGTCGAAGGATATGCAGAACAGAAGGCGGTATACTTCTGATAATCTATATTAGCTATATGGCTTATCTGGTAAGACTTGCGGTCGTTCAATAGAGTTTACTTGATCGCACTGTGACTGTAGTAAAACTTGGTATTACAAAAATGACTATACCTAAAAAAGATTTTCTGGCTGAGGCATCCGAGGTGTTTGATATCGAGGTTCAAGCCTTGCAAGATTCCCAGGCCAAGCTTGGTGACGGGTTCAGCGTGGCTTGTAAATCGGTTTTGGATTGCGCTGGAAGAGTAGTGGTTGTTGGTATGGGTAAGTCAGGCCACATAGCCGGGAAAATTGCTGCCACTCTGGCAAGTACAGGTACCCCCGCATTTTTCGTCCATCCGGGAGAGGCTAGCCATGGCGATTTAGGTATGATTACGCCACAAGATTTAATTGTCGCTATTTCTAATTCGGGTGAAACGCCAGAGATTCTTACTCTGTTGCCAATCTTGAAGCGGATTGGTGTCAATTTAGTAGTGCTGACGGGTAACTCATCTTCGACTATGGCTAAACAGGCCGACGCGGTTTTGGATGTTAGCGTTGCTCGCGAAGCTTGTCCGATGAATCTGGCTCCTACGGCTAGTACCACGGCTGCTTTAGTAATGGGTGACGCACTGGCAATAGCAGTGCTGCAAGCAAGAGGAATTAACGAGCAGGATTTTTCTAGATCTCATCCGGGCGGAGTTCTTGGTAGGCGACTGCTAATTTACGTCGAGGATATAATGCGTACCGGTAACAATGTACCGGTGATTGCGGGACATGAGCCGATTAAAGCAGCGATTTTGGAGATGAGCCGAATTGGTATGGGGATGACTTCGGTAGTTGATGCTAGCGGACAACTTATCGGTATATTTACCGACGGTGACTTAAGGCGGGTATTGGATCGAGACATTGATCTAAAAACCACGGCAGTATCTGAAGTTATGACAAGTTCACCCGTGACAACAACTACAGGGAACCTTGCAGCAGAGCTAGTATCTTTAATGCGGGATAACAAAATCCAACAAATTGTAGTGCTGGAGCATCAGAAGCCTATTGGAGCTATTAACATGCAGGACTTGTTTGGCGCGGGAGTCGTTTAATTGCAACAACTTTGGCAAAAAGAATTTGAGTTTGATGAGCAGCTATCGAAGAAAGCATCTCGAATAAAATTACTCCTACTTGATGTTGACGGAGTGCTAACCGATGGATGTATTCGGCTTAATGCGGAGGGTGAAGAGTCTAAGGTATTTAATGCGCTCGATGGGCATGGAATTAAGATGCTGCAAGCGAGTGGTGTTGACGTGGCGATTATTACCGCGAGAAATTCAGGTGCGGTTGCGCATAGAATGGATGAGCTTGGAGTCAAACATTTCTATCAAGGTCAAAAAGATAAACGGATTGCTTTTAGTGAGTTGATAGATGAGCTAGGTATAGATTCGTCGCAAGCAGCTTTTGTCGGAGATGACGTGATTGATTTGTGTGTTATGCGCCAATGCGGCTTAGCGATTACGGTGCCGAACGGTCATTCAGTAGTCAAGCAGCTGGCAGATTGGCAAACATATGCCAGCGGCGGCAAAGGCGCGGTACGTAATGTTTGTGATTTGTTGATGATCGCGCAAGGTACGTATAATAAAATGATAGAGCAATATCTTGTTTGAAAATAAGGAAAGTGGCTTATACGCTCGCCAATGGATGTATTGGATTTGGCTAGCGGATACTGGCTCGTCGTCTTCTACATAGCATCAATTGATAGCGATGAAAGTTACCGAAAATTTTGCGTATTTGGCAATATTTTGTGTCGTGGGGTTAATCGGAATCTGGATACAAACCGAAATCGCGGGTGACTCCGATGTTGTGGAGCAAGTAGAACAGACGCTCGAGCCGGATTATTACATCGAAAATTTTACTGCTACAGGGCTAGATGAAAGCGGCGCTAGAAGTTACATAATTGAGGCAGAAAGAATGGCTCATTTTCCACACGATGGCTCTGCGCTACTGGACAAACCTTACGTTGTCGAATACTTTGACGAATCGGCGCCCAGACACACGAACGCGGACTCTGGCTGGATGTCTTCAGATGGCAACGAGTTACTGTTAACCGGTAATGTGGTTATTCAGCAGGGCTCTGGCGACCAAGGTTCTGGGAGCACAGTACAGGCTAGGCGTTTGCGGATACTGCTGGGCGATTCAAGGGGAGTATTGAATTTTTAACATTAAGCGTATTAATCTGCAGGTAACTAAGCTAATTGGTATCTATTTGTATATAGTTAATTGCGTAGGCTAACGGAGGGGTTATGTTTCGACTATTTGTATTTTATATGATTGGTGCAGTGTCACATTCAGTATTGTCGCTGGAGTCTGATAGCGATCAGCCAGCTCAAATTTATGCGGATGATATTGAGTTTGATTTTCAAACCGGAGTACGAACGTATATCGGGAACGTCACAGTTGAACAAGGCACGTTGTACATATTGGCGGATAAACTGATAGCCAATTACGACAAAGATGGGAATTTGACCACAGCAAACGCCTGGGGAAATCCGGCGCATTTTAAGATGCGGCCTGATGATAAAGACACCGACACCACTGGTATGGGAGATGAAATCATAATGAACCAGTTGGAGAACACGCTTACTTTGTTACAAGCGGCGGAGCTGACACAGGGGTTTAATACCGCTCGTGGTGAAAATATTGTTTACAATATGAACACCGATAAGTTATCGATTAAGGGTGGTCAGCGTGGGGCTGAGATTGCCACTGTGGGTAAAGGTGGCACAGCGCCTCCGCCAAGTAGGCCCAGGCCTGTATTTGACGAGCCAGTATCAGGTTCTGACTCTGGTTCAATGGCTAAAGCAACCTCCGCGACCGATTCCACAGCCGCGATAGACCCTGCTATGATCGGTGAAGCCCTTGGGTCCGCTGAGGAGGGGGAGGGTGCGGGCAAGTTGAAACAACTTGCTGGAAGTGCATTAGAACGTACTAATGATGGGCGTTCGCGGTTAATTATCATGCCTAAAAAGGAACCAAAAATTGTTGCCGATAAAGATAGTTTGCCCGAGAAAGTAGAGGAAGCAATTAATATAATTGTCGAGGATTCAGCGACATCTGTTCCGTCAGCTCAATAAAGAAGTGTACGATTTTCCGCTAAGACGCTCGTTTTTCTTCTGCATGCCGGTGAAATCTTAGCGATGAGTATCCTTGAGACCAGAGGATTGACCAAAAGCTACCGTGGATTGCGAGTTGTCGACAAGGTGGACGTTAGCGTTGAAAATGGTGAGGTGGTAGGTTTATTGGGTCCAAATGGCGCGGGCAAGACGACAACGTTCTATATGATGGTTGGTCTGGTACGTAGAGACGGTGGCCGGATACTAATGGATGGTCATGAAATTGGTCATTTACCAATGCACGAACGCGCTCGATTGGGCATAGGTTATTTGCCGCAGGAGGCATCCGTTTTTAGAAAGCTTACGGTCGAACAAAATTTAATGGCTGTATTAGAGGCCCAGCCAGAATTAACCCAGCTCGAACGCCGTCGTCGAGTAGAGCGCTTACTCGAGGAGTTTAGTATTGCCCATAAACGAGATTCGTTAGGGATCTCCTTATCTGGTGGCGAGCGGCGTCGAGTCGAAATCGCGCGGGCTTTGGCATTGCAACCCTACTTCATTCTACTGGATGAGCCGTTTGCAGGTATAGACCCTATTTCAGTAGGGGATATCCAACAAATTATTGATTATCTACGCAACTCTGGAATAGGTATTCTAATTACTGATCATAATGTGCGAGAGACCCTCGATATCTGTGACCGCGCGTATATATTGAGTGACGGAAAAGTTCTGGCCGAGGGGACCGCGGAAGAAGTGTTAAGTCACAAAGGGGTGCGAGAAGTTTATTTGGGCTCTAATTTTAGATTATAATAAGCATAAAATAGTGGCTTTAATTGGCGAAATGATGTCGGTAAAGGAAAGCTGTGAGGGCTAATGAAGCAGTCACTTGAGGCTCGATTAGGGCAATCGCTCAAGATGACGCCACAATTGCAGCAGTCGATTAGGCTCCTGCAATTATCACTACCTGAGCTATTGCTAGAAATACAGGAAGTTATGGATGAGAATCCTTTGCTGGAGGATGCACCTGAATATGTTGAAGCGGATCAGAAGGACGATCCGGACGGTGATGAAGAAACTCGACAGGAAGATCTTGCAGACAGTAGCGCAGGGAGTGCCGAATTAGATTTGGATACTATGCGGACTGAGTCAGAACAGCCCAATGAAGATAGGGATTGGGAGGAGGCATTCGGAACCCCCGTATCCACGTCGAGTGCCCCGTCGGATGGCTCGGGTATGTATTTTGATTCGCGAAGTTCGACTCCAGAATCATTAACTGATCATTTGCAGTGGCAAGCGCGGATGACTCGCTTGTCAGAGCGCGACTCGCTTATTATCGAAGCTGTTATACAGTCGATTGATGATGCTGGCTATTTGCGAGCGTCTCGGTCTGAGATCGCGGCTATGCTACCCGAACTTGATGAGTTGGAGCTCGATGAAATTGAATTTGCTATCAATATGGTCCAATCATTTGATCCGCCTGGAGTTGCAGCTCGAGGTTTAGGTGATCGTTTGCGCATTCTTATTGAATCTTTGGTTGAGGTTAAGAATGGACGTGATCACGCGCTCAGTATTGTTACGGAATACCTGGAAGAAGTGGGTAGTCGAGACTTTACGACTATAAAGCGAGGGTTGGGTTTATCACAAGCGGAACTGGACGAAGCATTGACAGTTCTTGGCCAAGTTGATCCACGAATTGATTATTCGATGGGAAGCTACGACGTTCGTTATGTATCACCGGACGTAGTTGTTAAAAAAATACAGGGCGTGTGGCGGGTGGAGTTAAACTCGACCGTTTCGCGTAAGCTTTATGTGAACTCTGATTATGAGCGACTGAGCAAAAAGTCTGCGAGTACCGACGAAGGCAAATACTTGGGAGAAAAGTTACAGTCAGCTCGTTGGTTTATAAAAGGACTACAAGGGCGATACGATACTTTGCTTAAAGTTGCTAGGTCGATTGTAGTTCGTCAGCAAGAGTTTCTTGAGCGTGGTGAAATTGGCATGAAGCCGATGGTTTTAAATGATGTGGCAGAAGAATTAGGGATGCATGAATCGACAATTTCCCGCGCGACATCAAATAAGTATATGTTGACCCCGGCTGGGGTTTTTGAGCTTAAGTCCTTTTTTACCTCTTCGATCAGCGGATCGGACGGTGATGCAGTGAGTTCGACCGTTATACGCTCATTGATTAAAAAACTGATAGAGGCTGAGCCTGATAGTAAGCCGATTAGCGATAATAATATTGCCAAGGAGCTTAGTGATAAAGGTTTTAATGTAGCTCGAAGAACGGTTGCAAAATATCGAGATTCGATGAACATACCAAGCTCAAGCAAACGCAAGAGTCTGCTAATATAGCTTATGTAGTAATTTATATAAGAGCCAGTAATATGGCAGACTAAAAGGAGACAGAAAATAAGTTGTTTCCACCGCGAAAGGAAGAAATGTAGGAGAAAATTGGGACATAACGTTTACACACTGTATCGGAGTTATATATGCAGTTATCAATTACTGGACAGCAATTAGAAGTTACAGAGTCACTACTCGGTTACATTACTGAAAAAATGGAGCGAATAGAGCATTATTTTGATCATATGGTTAACTCACATTTTGTACTACATGTGCAAAAGCAAACCCATGAGGCAGAAGCAACGCTGAATGCGCCTGGCAAGACGATGCATGCCAATGCGAAGTCGGACCAAATGTATGTGGCTATTGATACGCTGATTGATAAGCTGGATACTCAGGTTCGAAAGTATAAACAGAAGCAGGTAGATCACCACAAAAGTGAAGGTGGTGTAAGTGCTAACTTAGAATCTCAACTAGAGCCTCCCGTTGAAACCTAGATGTATTTACAGGTTTTAGCAGTGCCGTTAAAATTAATTTTACTTGCTAGACTTTTTATTAGACGTGGACACACCGGTTGAATTAGCAAACTACCTATCTTTAAATCGCGTTATCTGTGATTTGGAGATAACTAGTCGAAAACGTCTGTTTGAGCGGCTCGCCAAACTCCTAGTGATCGACTTGGAAGAACAAGACGAAAAGAAAATTTTTCGTGCGCTTGTTGAACGTGAAAAGCTTGGTAGTACATGTGTTGGTGATGGGCTCGCGATTCCCCATGGCCGCATCGAAGGTTTACTGGAGCCACGGATCGCTATTGTAAGACTAGCCGAGCCGGTTGATTATGGTGCTCGAGATAATAAACCGATTAGGATGGCATTCGCTTTGTTGGTTCCAAAAGATGCCACAGACGAGCACCTAAAGATATTGGGGTTGTTAGCTGAACGGTTATCTGACAACGATGTTCGGCAGCAGTTGTATATAGCGGGCAGTGCTCAGCAACTATTTGATAGTTTTTTAGCAGACTCAGCACTTTCCAAGGCGGCTGGATGAGTGATCTTCGCTTCCTGTTGGTTAGCGGAATGTCAGGATCTGGTAAAACGATAGCTTTACAAGCGCTCGAGGATTTAGGTTATTACTGCATAGATAATTTACCTGCGGAACTGATCCCGTCACTAGCAAATAATCTGCGAAATCGGGTCACGGTGAAGCTAGATGATGCGATTACCCGATGCGCAGTTAGCGTGGACGTACGAAACCGACAATTTTTGACTGATTTACCGCTACATCTGGAGTCGCTGGTATCGCTACAGATACCTTATGGCGTACTATTTTTAGACGCCGAGCAGGCAGTGCTGGTATCGCGATACAGTGAGACTCGCAGAAAACACCCACTGACCGATTCAAATACTTCGTTATTGGAGGCAATTGAGCTTGAGCGGGACTTACTCGCACCGCTAGCTGAATTAGCTGATCGGCAACTGGATACAACGCAGACTACACCGCACGAATTGCGAGCGGTCGTGCGTGACTTTGCGGGAGGCATTTCCAGCGCGCCCTTAAGCTTATTATTTGAATCTTTTGGATTTAAGTATGGCACGCCCTTGGACGCTGATTTTGTTTTTGATGTCCGCTGTTTACCGAACCCGCATTGGAACCCAGAGCTTCGCGAGTTAACTGGTTGGGATCGAGCGGTAATCGAATTTTTTGAAGGTGAAAATGCTGTAGCAGAAATGCTTGATAGCATCGTGGGTTTTCTACGCAAGTGGTTGCCAGATTTTGAGCGCGAGAATCGAAGTTATATAACAATAGCGATAGGTTGCACCGGAGGGCAACATCGATCTGTGTACTTGTGTCAGAAAATGGGTGTGATATTTGAAGATCGCGCTGGTGTTAGTGTTCAGGTGCGACACCGGGAACTGCAAGCAATCTAGCCATATGCTGTCTTAATTATGCGAATAGACCGTGTAGAAATTTAAATGAATGTAATTTAAATAGTAATGCTTGAATCACCTATTACCATTTGTAACCGATTGGGTTTACACGCACGTGCAGCTGCGAAGCTGGTCGATACTGCTAATCGATTTGGTTCCAGTATCGTCATGCAATGCAATGGCAAGAGTGCGGATTGCAAAAGCATAATGCAAATCATGATGTTGGCTGCAGCTCAAGGTACTAATGCGATGCTGACGGTTGAAGGAGAAGATGCACATCAAGCTATGGAGGCAATCGTTTTATTGGTTAATGACAGGTTTGGTGAAGAGGAATAGTGTTCGCGATTCATGGCAACGGGGTTGGTAAATCAATAGCTATAGGCGAAGCTTATGTCGTACATTCTTCCGATCTGGAAGTTCCGCGATACGTAATTGAAGCGAGTCAAGTCCCCAACGAGGCTAAGCGTTTATTGGTCGCAATACATAAATCTGTGTCGCAACTGAAGAACGTAAAACGACGAATACCTAAGGCAGCCGCAGAAAGCGGGGCATTTGTAGATGCCCATATAAAAATGCTTGAAGACCTTTTGTTCAAGGATGGCGCGGTACATATCGTGGAAACGCAGCAATTAAACGCTGAGGCGAGCATTCAGATTCATGCTGAGAACCTAGTAAATGTGTTTGATAATATGTCGGATGATTATCTGCGCAATAAGCGTTACGACGTATTACAAATTGCTCGTCGTGTGACTGACAATTTATTGGGAGTTACCCACCACTACCTGGACCAAGCTAATAAGGAAGACCTAAACGGTAAAATTATAGTTGCCAGAGATCTCACTCCTGCGGAGACAATACATTTGAAGAATCGAGGCGTGGCAGCGTTTGTTACCGATTTGGGTGGGCCAATATCTCATACTGCGATCGTTGCTCGAAGCATGCACATTCCTGCATCAGTTGGGTTGCATGGGCGCACGCGACTAACCCGTGAGGGAGATCGTATAATCGTTGATGGGCGTAACGGTTCTGTTTTGGTCAACCCGGACGAACGTACGGTTAAGACTTATCGTAAATTGCAGCGAGCAATTCGGGCTTCAGAAAGAAGTCTTGGTAAATTGGCGCAAGAAAAATCACGAACTTCTGACGGCGTGCCGATAAGTTTACTCTCGAATATTGAACAGCCATCGGATGTAAGGGCAATAAAGCAAGTTAATGCCGAAGGTGTTGGCCTGTATAGAACTGAGTTCTTATTTATGAATCGCCCTGATTTCCCCGGTGAAGAGGAGCAGTTCCAGGCATATCGAAAGGTGATTAAAAATCTAGGTAGGCCGATAACGATCCGAACTTTGGATATTGGTGGCGATAAGATGTTACAAGATACCCGTGATGAGCTAGCGTCTTCTTCCCCATTGGGTTTGCGGGCGGTGCGCTATTGTTTACGAAGCCCGGACATATTTATCATGCAATTACGTGCGATATTGCGGGCAGCCGCATATGGTCCAGCTTCTATCTTAATTCCGATGCTAAGCAATATGAGTGAAGTACAGCAGGTATTAGAGATCATTGATGAAACCAAAGAGAATCTGCGTCGTGAACAAAAGCGGTTTGATGATGCTATTCCTGTAGGTGGAATGATAGAGGTGCCAGCTGCTGCCGTTAGCGTAGAGCAGTTTGCAGATAAGCTGGATTTTTTATCTATCGGTTCCAATGACTTGATTCAGTACACGTTGGCGATCGATCGTATTGATGATGCGGTTAATTATCTTTATGACCCAATTCATCCGGCAATTCTTCGGCTTATACGAAACATCGTAAAAGTGTCTGATAAAGCCGGTATACCTGTTTCGATTTGCGGAGAATTGGCTGGCAATAGCCGATTTACACGGCTGCTTTTGGGGCTGGATTTACGAATTTTCAGTATGGATGATGCCGGAAGTTTACTCGAAATAAAGAAAGTTGTAATGCAAACTAATGTTGCTAAAGCTCGCCGTCAAGTGGATAAAATGCTTCGAACCAGTGATCCGGCAGCGCTGAGACGGCAATTGGAACATTTGAATAGCTTAGCCTGAATAGTTCCAGTTTGCCCTTGACGCAGGGAGGCGACAATGAAAATCATTAAAATCATGGGAGCTAATATTGCTCTATTCATTTTCTTTGGATTTAGCCGGGCGCTCAAACCACATGCCCAAACAAGCCAATAATAGTAAGATAATAATAATTGCGGTATTGCCAACCTTGGCATAAAGAGTATGGCCTGTTCTTGGCTTAATATTAGCTTCCAGTAATGTAGTTTCAAATTGCGTGCTGATGGCGAGCACTTCAGCGTCATAATTGATAATCGCAGACGGGCCGGTGTTCCCGGCACGAACCATTGGTTTTGCATTTTCGAGTACTCGCATTCGAGCCATCTGCATTCTTTGATGTGGCGCGAGTGAGTCACCGAACCAGGCATCTTCACTGAGGTTTACCAGTATGGAGCTGTGTTTAGAGGCTTGTCGGAACTCTTCTTCAAACGCATCTTCAAAACATATTGAAATCGACAATTTCAAGTCGTTACCGCAATCAATTGTTTGCGGGCCTTCCCAACTACTAAAGTCCGACATGGGTATTTGCAGGTAATCCAGCAACCATCCCAACCAGTCGGATAAAGGTAGAAATTCGCCAAATGGTACCAGGTGATGTTTTCGGTATATTTGTCTAGAACCATTACACGTGGTTATGGCAACGTTATACAGCCTAGTGTCCGCACCTTCGGTTAAAGGGGGTCGAGCCTCTAAAGCACCAAATATCAAGGTTTGATTTTTTGGCGATAGAGCTTGCCACATCGATTCGCTAAACTCATGCTGGTAATACGCGACTGCGGTTTCCGGCCAGACGATTAAACTCGCATTGGTTTGGCCGCTAAGTTGTAAATAGTTTTCTAGTGTTTGTTGCCGATAATCAGGTTGCCACTTTTGGCTGAGGTTTACATTTCCTTGAACCGCTGCAGCGATAAATTCTGGCCCTGTTGGTTCGGTCCATTCGATCCGTTTTGCCACAAGGCTTATGGTTAGTATAACTAGTATTCCTAGCAGTAATTTGGACCTGAGGTTGCGGCGCTGATAAAATAATGTTGTTCCACCGGCTACAACTGCCGTAATAAATGAGGTGAAAACAACGCCACCAATAGGGGCGAAGCCAGATAATGGGCCATCTGTTTGGCTGTAACCAATACTTAACCAAGGAAATCCGGCTGGTATTAGGCCGCGCAATACTTCACAGAAGGTCCATAAAACAGGAATCAGTATTAGTAGCTGTAGAGGCTTACTAAATACTTTAAGACGAGCCTGCAAGTATCCCGCCAGCATCGGGTAGAGTGAAAGAATGCTTACAAAAAATATAACTGCCAGAACCGCCATGGCTGCGGGCATGTTGCCGTAAACTTTTAGAGGTATGTAAACCCAGCTTACCCCGGTGCCAAATAGGCCCATTCCAAATAAGAAACCAGACAGGGCCGCTTGTCTTGGTTGCTGGCTTGACCAAGTATCGAATAAAAGGGCTAGTGTGGGTAGTATTATCCACCACCAACCGAATGGCGAAAAGGCGAGAGTAGACAGTGCGCCTGCAATAAATAGAATGACGCGATTAATCCACATTGTTTGACGCTCGGTTTTGGATTATTCCGAAGTCTGAATGGACTTCGGCGGATTGCTAAAGACTCTTACTAGATGTATGCGTCGGCGGTCGGCGTGCACGATTTCCATTTGTAAGCCAGCCATCTCAAATTTTTCTCCGCGTTGTGCTACCTGGCCAGTGTGCTTGAGAATCAGACCGCCAATAGTATCGTAGCGTTTATCTGTTAGATGCGTGCCAAAATACTCGTTGAATTCTTCCAATGGCAGGATGGCCTTAATAATATGATCTCCGCCATCAAGCTTGCGTATGAGTTTTAGATCATCATCTACATCGTGCTCATCATCTATTTCCCCAACAATTTGCTCGAGTACGTCTTCGATTGTTACCAAACCTGAGACTCCGCCGTATTCATCGACAGCAATCGCCATATGATTTCGAGTGCTGCGAAATTCGGCGAGTAATACGTTTAGGTGCTTACTTTCAGGAACAAAAATTGCCGGTCGGAGGAGGTCATGTAAGTTGAAGTTCTTACGTTCCTCTGTGTCAAAAAATTGCAAAATATCTTTGGCTAGTAAAATACCGGTTATTTCATCTTCATCAGGATCAAGAACGGGAAAGCGTGAGTGGGCACTTTTTATTAGCACCGCGAGACATTCGTTCAGTGTATGATCTTTGTCGAGCATTATCGCCTGCGAGCGAGGGATCATGATGTCGCGAACGCTTAAGTCGGCCACACCTAAAATCCGTTGAATTGTATCTAGCGCATCTTGATCGAGAATGCCATCGATTTTTGAGCGATTCAAAATATCCATAAGTTCTCCACGAGACCGTGGTGCCATGGCCAAAGTCGGGGAGAAAAAAAGTTTCAGTTTTGCCACACACCGCCCAACCAAGGTTGATGGAGGTTGTTCGTCATTATCCATGTATGTTATGTCTAGTTGTCCGATTTTGGGGTGTATTAAACTTACACCGTGTCTTTCAGCAATTAAGGTTTTATCGCCAAATAGGGGTCTGGAAAACCAAGTTTAGCAAGAATTTTGGTTTCTAGTGCTTCCATTGTCATAGCATCAGTTTTTTTGACGTGATCAAACCCATATAAATGCAGTACACCGTGAGTCACCATATGGCACCAGTGCGCGGGTAATCGTTTATTTTGTGCCTTCGCTTCCAGCGCAACAATTGGAGCACAAATTACTATGTCGCCAAGCGGTAAGTTTAGCTCTTGTTCGATGTTATTTTCGAGTCCATTATTTTTAGTCATCGCATCCGGCAGTTCTGCGAGAAAAGATAGTACATTGGTTGGCCCAGGTTTGCTGCGGAACTCGGCGTTCAATTTGGTCATTTCAGCTTCGTCTACTAGGCGCAGGACAATTTCACGATGGTTAGAATTAGCAAGCGATGTCCGGGCAGCTTCTGCCCAGGTCTCAAGCTCACCTGAAGGCGGGTGTTCGCAAATACTCACTGTTTGGACGACTATACTCAAGCAGGGTCCTTCTTTACGCGTTTAATTTCGGATTTTTCGTAGGCAATTACAATGCGTTGCACCAATGGATGTCTCACGATGTCGGAGTCGGTTAACCAGCAAATTGAAAGCCCTTTTACATTAGTTAATATTTTTGTCGCGTGGTGAAGGCCGGATTGCATCCCTTTTGGTAGATCAACTTGTGTGACGTCGCCGGTTATAACAGCCTGAGAACCAAACCCGATGCGTGTAAGGAACATCTTCATTTGTTGGGTTGTCGTATTTTGGGCTTCGTCCAAAATAATGAAAGCATCGTTTAAGGTTCTACCACGCATATAAGCAAGTGGTGCAAGTTCAATAATGTTTTTTTCCATTAGTTTTGCGACTTTCTCTGCCCCTAAGAGTTCGTTGAGAGCGTCGTATAGAGGTCTTATATAGGGGTCAACTTTTTGACCAATATCACCAGGTAAATAGCCTAGATGCTCTCCTGCTTCGATAACGGGCCGGGTTAGTACGATACGCGATACGGAACCCTGAGTGAGTTCTCGAACTGCGCTAGCCACTGCAAGAAATGTTTTACCTGTCCCGGCTGGGCCGATACCGAAGGTTATTGTTTGCTCGCATATTTCTTTAAGGTAGTGCGATTGGTTAGCTGTTTTAGCTGATATTTCTTTGCGTGGTGTTGAGAAGCCGAATAGTGCCTCAGTTTGATCACTTATATTTTCAGTCACAGTTTTGTTTTTGAGCGCATTCTGATTCATGCCTTGAATAGTTTGAAAAATCACTTCATCGTTGATTTCAGTTTTTAAAGACATTCTATATAGTTTTTCTAGAACCATACTTGCGCGTTCGATATTTTCTGGGTTGTCATCGAGTATGCCTTCAATCAGGAAGCTTGCTGCACGACGATTAAGTTTTACATTTATGTGTTCTTCAATGTACCTAAGGTGTTGATCGTTGCCCCCACATAAGGCCGCCAATCGATTGTTTTCGACTGGTTCTAATAAGATAGTTTTGGAATTCAATGTCGTTTGGGTGCTTATCGAGACACTTATGTGACAATTCGACCGCGCAAAGAATTAGGCAGAGATTCGGTAATTACTACGTCAGCAAATTGACCTATCAATTGTGGCGGACCATCAAAATTGACCACGCGGTTATTCTCAGTACGGCCGCTTACTTGATTATTACCTTTTCGCGCAACTCCGTCGATAAGAACCGATTGTGTTGTTCCCACCATCGATTTGCTGAATTCTGAAGCCATTTCGGAAATACGTGCCTGAAGCCGGGCAAGGCGCTCCTTTTTCACTTCCATCGGCACATCATCTAAAAGATCAGATGCGGGCGTTCCTGGTCGAGGGCTGTAGATGAAACTAAATGATAGGTCGTAGCCTACGGCTTCGATCAGGCTCATGGTATCCTCAAAATCTTGCTCGGTCTCACCTGGGAATCCAATTATGAAGTCTGAAGACATTGAAAGGCCAGGGCGAACATTGCGTAATTTCTCTACTATTTTTAGATAATCGCTGACCTTATAACGACGTTTCATTACTTCGAGTATTCGGTCCGAACCGCTCTGTACTGGTAAGTGTAAATGACTTACCAGTTGAGGGACATCCGAATATACACCGATTAGATTATCGGTAAATTCTAAGGGGTGTGAAGTGACGTAACGAATGCGATCGACCCCGTCAATTTCCCCGATATATCGAATCAGCAGTGCAAAATCGGCAATTTCACCATCGTGCATTGGGCCACGGTAAGCATTAACATTTTGCCCCAGTAACGAGATTTCTCGCACCCCTTGTTCTGCCAACCCAACAATTTCTGCGATAACGTCATCGAATCCTCGAGAGAACTCTTCACCGCGGGTATAGGGAACCACGCAAAATGAGCAGTACTTACTACAGCCTTCCATTATCGAAACATAGGCTTTCACGCCGTCACTTCGAGGTGGTGGCAAGGAGTCGAATTTCTCTATTTCAGGAAAACTGATATCAATTTTGGGTGTTCGCGTATTCAGTACCTCTTTATAGAGTTCTGGTACGCGGTGCAAAGTTTGCGGGCCAAATACAATATCCACGTATGGAGCGCGCTGGGTTATTCCTGCACCTTCCTGACTAGCGACGCAGCCCCCGACGCCAATGACAAGATCCGGGTTAGTTTTTTTTAATTTTTTCCAACGACCTAATTGATGAAATACTTTTTCTTGAGCTTTTTCACGTACTGAGCAGGTATTTAGTAGCAACACATCTGCATCTTGTGGTGTGTCAGTCAATACCATTCCATGATTTTCATGCATCGCGTCGAGCAGCCTGTTGGAGTCGTACTCATTCATTTGGCAACCAAACGTTTTAATAAATATTTTTTTGCTCATGCGTTCGCAAGTCATTGTAATGGCTAAAATATTTCCCTAATTCTTAGGGCGGGCAAGTATAGGTGAAAATTTCTGCATGTAAACCATTGTCTGCCCATGATATAGCAGGCTGTCGAATACGATGCCACTTCGCATTTATGGGCTAAGAACGTAATATAAGTCATTAGCTATGGCCCGCATGTTATCCAATGCATCTTTGCGTTTAAAAAACTTATGCATCAACTATCCCGAATTGACCTGAATCTGCTTGTTTCACTAAAGCTCTTATTGGAGGAGCGCAGTGTAAGTAAAGCTGCGGAAAAAGCTTTTGTTAGCCAACCCGCCATGAGTAAGACTTTGCAGCGTTTGCGCGATTTGTTTGAAGACGAGCTGTTCACCCGCACCGGGAAAGGTTTAGTACCAACTCCATTGGCGGAGGATTTGGAGTTCCCGCTTAATGATGTCTTAGATAAGGTTGGCCGCCTCGTTTACGAAACAGATTTCGATCCATCTTCGGTTGAAGCCAGAATCAGCATTGCCAGCACCGAGAGTATCGCGAGCTTCTATATTCCATCGCTGGTTCTGGATTTACAAAAAGTGGCACCAAGATTGAGCTTGCGAACTCGAAACATAACCGATGACCATCTAGACGAATTACGGCACGGCGAATTAGATTTTTCGATTTATGTTCGTGAAACACAAAGCCCGGAGTTTTTGGTACACGAATTATCACCGATTGGTGCAGTATGTTATATGCGACGAGATCATCCCTTGTCTAAGGTTGACTATTTGCAGGAAGATGAATTTTTTCGTTATCCTCAAGTCCAATTGTACTTGCCACATATTACTGACCGTAATGTCGAGTTGGATACTTACCTTAAGGAGCGCGGCATAAAACGAAATACTATTTTGGTTACCTCACAGCTGATGACGGCGATGGAAGTGGCGCTTCGCAGTGATACTGTGTTTGTTGCTTCTGCGCTACTAAAAGATAAGCCATTAGTTGCTGCGCGCTTCATTTCCAAGGCTCTGCCAAGGCTGCCTATGTTCCGAAACCTTGACCCAAGGTTATTGCTGATCCAGCACAAGCGAACGATGAGCTCGCCCGTTCATAATTGGTTGCGAGAGCAAATCGTCTATATGTTCGAGCATCCTGAAATAGTTTCACAAGTTAAGTAAGCTTCTAACTCAATAATATTTACCAAGATATCTGTTTAAATGACGGATTGTAGGGAGTGAAGTGGCATGAAATACGTAAAGTTAGGGGCTAGCCGTTTGGAGGTCTCGTGTGTGTGCTTAGGTACTATGCCAATGGGTGGGCAACATAATGCGCAAGATTCAGAGCGCGTACTGGATTGCGCAATTGATCTCGGAATTAATTTTTTCGACACCGCTGAGATGTATCCGATCCCGATAAAAGCAGACACTTGTGCTAATACCGAACGGGTGATTGGCGATTGGTTGGCAAAACACAGCCGGTTGCGACCAGAGATAATCATTGCGAGTAAAATAGTTGGTCGCGGCGTTAAACATATTCGCGGCGGGGCGAAACCAGATGGTGCCTCGATTGTGCAGGCGGTTGATGATTCATTGGCGCGATTGCAAACCGATTATATTGACCTGTTTCAGATTCACTGGCCTAGCCGCGCCGTGCCGCATTTTGCTAAACATTGGCCTGGTGAAATTAATGTTGAACGCATTGACGCGACTCATCAAAGTGAAGATATGTTGGGTTTGCTTCGTGGTCTGGATAAGTGTGTTAAAGCCGGAAAAATACGATTTTGTGGATTATCAAATGAAACACCTTGGGGTGTGAATGAATACTTACGCCTTGCAAAATTACACGATTTACCGGTGATGACGTCAGTTCAAAATGAGTTTAGTTTGCTGCATACCATAGACTGGCCTTATATGATGGAGATGTGTTCTTTGAACAATGTCGCCTATTTGCCGTGGTCGCCGCTGGCAGGCGGCGCGTTGTCGGGTAAATACATGGGAGGTGCCAGACCCATGGGGTCTCGATGGATGGTAAGTCAGCGGCTCGGATTATTTCGAGATACACCACGCGGTGATGCGGCGATCGCCGCATATGTGGCAGTCGCTGAACGCTATGATTTAACAGCTGCACAACTCGCGCTTGCCTGGGTGGGTCAGGTGGATGGTGTTAGCTCCACAATATTAGGGGCAACATCTGAGGAGCAGTTGCGTGAAAATATTGACGCTTTTAATATGCCGTTATCGTCGGAATGTATCGTGGATATTACCGGCGTACTAAAAAACCACCCGCTAACATTTTAGAGTTTCGCACCGGGTATTTAGTGAAAATTCTTATTGTGGGTGGTGGTATAGGTGGGTTGACTGCAGCTTTATGTTTGCATGAGGCTGGTCATGAAGTGCGGGTTTTTGAGCGCGCTTCAATATTTGAAGATGCAGGTGCAGGTATACAGCTAGCTGCCAATGCGACCAGGGTATTAGATTCTCTAGGTTTATTACCTAAGCTCAATAACCTTGCGGTTGCGCCGGAGTCTATTGATATACGAGAATTCGATACCGGTAACTTGCTGTATCAGTCTCCGCTTGGTGCAGCGTATCAGCACCGATATCGCGCCCCGTATTATCATCTACACCGCTCAGATCTACTTGAAACGCTTGTTGCTGAGCTTCTAAGGCGCTCACCAGGCTCACTGCAGTTTGGCGCTACGGTTACGAAATATACCGAATCAGCAAAAAACGTTGCCGTGCAGCTTGAAAATGGAGTGATCGAATATGGTGATTGTCTAGTTGGTGCTGACGGCATTCGATCAAGTATCAGAACACAGATGTTAGGCAATACTCCGGTTCAATGGACGGGGAATGTAGCCTGGCGAGGCGTACTCGATGCTACCCAACTTGATGATGATTTTATGGGTAAAGTGGTAACCAATTTTGTGGCGCATAAAAAGCATATGGCTGTTTATTATGTTCGTTCCCAAAAAGCGATTAATTTTGTTGGTGTGGTAGAAGGTCGAAGTTGGTCAAATGATTCTTGGGTTCAAAAATCACCGTATAAAGATCTAAAGGCTGATTTTTCCGGATGGAATAAGGTGGTTCAGACTGTTATCGAACTCACACCGGTCGACCAATGTTATCGTTGGGCGCTACACGATTATCAGCCACTGGATCGTTGGAGCTCCAAACGGGTAACTTTATTGGGTGATGCAGCGCATGCTAGTCTGCCATTTTTGGCATCTGGTGCGGCGATGGCAATCGAAGATGCTAGAATTTTACAGCGCGTACTGGAAGGCTTCGATCTATCCAACAGTGAGATGCTTAGTCAGGCGCTGGATAAGTATCAGAGGAATCGGTTATCCCGCACTGCGCGGGTGCAAAAGCGTTCTCGTCAGGCCGGATTGCTTTATCATTTGCCAGGACGCTTGATACGCCGAGTAGCGTTTAAGGCGTTGAATATGCGTGCGGGTGAAAACGAAAGCTTTTTACCTGAGTACGATGCCAACACTATTCCATTGGTGTAGAAACGAAAGTGTAAAAATGAGGATATAGATAACAGCTATGTCAGTTAAATTAGTAGAGTTTTTGCATGCAAGGCAAATTACTGAGAATATTTTTCGCGGTGAAAGCCGAGATTTGGGCACACCACAGGTATACGGTGGGCAAGTATTGGGTCAGGCAATTCATGCCGCACAAATGACCGTTGAAGGACGATCTATTCATTCGGCACACGCTTACTTTTTACGTCGGGGTGATTTTAATCAACATATTGATTATCACGTTGAAATCAGTCGCGACGGTGGGAGCTTTTCTGCCCGTCGGGTAGAGGCAATACAACATGGCCGACCTATCTTTAACCTTTCAGCTTCTTTTCATAAAGCGGAAGATGGTTTGGAGTATGCGGAGAGATTTTTGATGCCGCCAGGACCCAACGAAACGAAAGTATTACAGGAGGAACTAGATAATATTAATCAACGATCCAATATATTATTCGATTCTGCATTCGTAATTCGTCCAGTAGATATCTCCCGAGATCCCAAGAGCCCAAAAATTCAGTTCTGGTTAAAAACGAAAGAAAAACTGCCAGACGATGAGGCAACCCAGCGGGCAGTGCTCGCATATATTTCAGATTTTGGTTTACTAGCATCAGTGACTATTCCGTATGATAATGTGATGCGCGCCAGGGTAAATCAAGGCAAACGCAAATTAAGTATGGCATCAATAGATCACGTGATTTGGTTTCATCGACCCTTTCGAATGGATAATTGGCATTTATTTTCTACCTCGCCAATTTCAACATCGGGAGCCCGTGGTTTGGCTCAAGGTCGGGTGTTTAATAAGGCCGGCCAACTGGTTGCCTCCACCACACAGGAAGGATTATTGCGTCAGCTAGGTTAGAGCCAATCCAGAATGCACGTTTGTGCGCCAGTTGGGTTTTCAAACGGCGCCAGATGGCCGGTGTTTTTAAGAATCTCAAGATTGAGATATTTATGTTTTTCGATCATTTGTTGCCTAGCGGCGTAAGCATTATAAAAATAGCTTGTAGCCCCCGCTATTAACAGTGTCGGCACTTTTACCTTTCTAAGTAACCCCAAAGTGTAATGTACTTTACGAAAATTGTGGGCTTCCCATTCAGTAGAATAAGCAAGCTCATACCGGTTATCAGGATGATTCCGCAGGCCATATTCGGCGTAGTCCTGCATTGCTTGCACCGTGCAGTTTTTGAATGCGGTTTTAGAGCTATGATATTTGATGAACTCTACTTTGCTTGGCCAGTGTTTTCTACGTAACAGGGTACGAGAGACCAACGGTATTGAATGTTCAGCGATTCGGGGTAGATACTGCCATACGAATGCAGTAAAACGTGATGGGGTGGTGGCTGGCTCGATTAGTACGAGCTTTTGAAACAAATCAGGTCGTTTTATAGCTGCAATTAGGGTCACGCTACCGCCCAAAGAGTGTCCAATACCAATAAATCTTTGAATTTCGCCCGAGCACTTATTTGTTTGCTCAAGAAACTCAATTAAGTAGTCGGCGTAAAGTTGCCAGCTAGTTTGTCTTTTAGGCTGGCCTCGTTCTGGCCACATCCCGCGACTTTCTAAGCCGGTTATATGATGTTTTCTGGTAAACGGTTCAATAAATGATTGATAAGAACCCAAGGGGAAGCCATTCGCTGCATGTAAATGTAGAGGATTTTTGGAATTCTGGTCAGTCCGATTTAGCTCTATATAATTTGCTTTTAGACCACCAATAGTGGTCTGCTTTTCAACCATTTTATTTTGAGGGTTGAGCATTGGGTTTAACTTTGTGGTGGGTGAACCAAGTGTTCTTTATCAACCTCACTGAATACAAAACAGCACTTGTTAGGTATTAAATTGTATTGATAGATCTCGCGCCGCTAATAAATAATCTACTCAAACATATCGGGATACGGATTTTCCACCGCTAAATCGACTGAATTATCAAATCCCGCTATCGATACTCGCGTATCCGTTATTGAAATATCATTGTCACCTAATGGTGTTTCACCAAAGCGGTAAATTGTTGGTATTGGCACTTTCATGCATACTTGGTCGTAAGATTGCGCGGCTTGCTGTACGGCCAAGTTTCGTTTCAGATAGGCTGTATAGGCTTTCTCGCCATAGCGATTGCGCAGCATTTTTTCTACCAAGCGGGGAGAAATCATGGTGCCGGTGGCATTGTTTCCGCCAAAGCCCTTTGAGTTTAAAAACCCGATCTCTGCGCGGCCTTGTCGGTCTTGATTTGATTTAGATATATTGAGTCGATCTGCATGGACATCTTTTGCCACGCCATCAATGGTAGAAATACCTGGCAGGATTTCATCCGAAAAAACTCCAAGTGAATTAATTAGCTGATCTGCACTAGCGGCGCCAATCGAATGACCTAAATAAGCTTTTACAGCAGTAATAGGCCAACATTTAATATTAAACGCGCGTGCGACCTGATCAAATATCAGTGACTCTGTAACTCTATTTTGTGGTGTACTTGATCCGTGTGCTTGTATAAAGCTTTTAGAGCGAACCATTTCGTCTCCAAACATACTACGAGCGGCACCTACAGCTTTTGCTACTGTAATGTAGTTCCCTGGCCCAGGTGATGAGATAGATTTTTTGATGCCATCAGCGTTAACAAATACGTCGCTAACGGCAGCGTGGGCGGTTGCACCAAGTTCAATCGCGAGCGCATCGTCAAACAATACTATATATTGGCCAGATTCTGCTAATACAAAACCTGAATTGTCACCAAATGGCCGACTTGCACGTCGGTAGTCAGGTATATCGACGCCATCGAGTTTGCGTAAATTATCGTCCGTTACCAATGCGCTCATTGCGGTGTAGCCTTCCATAACTTCCGGGGTTATTGGTGCTTCGGCACTCCCCACTATCGCGATGCGCCTGCGTCCGGATTTGATTTCGTCGACCGCAAGACGCAAGTTATATAGAAAGCTTGCGCAAGCTCCGAGTGCGGCACCAGTCGAGCCGATGCTTCCCAAAATATAGGCATTAACAAAATCAGCTGGCATTTGACCAAGTCCTAATGCTAGTTGCTTTGAACTCACGCGCTCGCCTTTTAGACGAGCTTGCGCCATGCCTCCTGATCCGTTTTTGTCGAGTTGACCCATCGCGCTTCCGGCATAAACACAGACTTCATCCGGTTTTACTTTCTGTTTAATTATTTCCCAGTCAATTCCGATCGATTGCAGCGCATCCGACGCGGCGATAATAGAAATCTGTAAGCCGCGGGGGTGGAACCTGGAGTTGTATAAAGCTGCCGGGTCAAAGCCGTTTGGTAGCTGGCCAGCAGATTGAACCGCAAGCTTCCTATAGGTTCTGAATTTAAGCTCCGCATCGCCTGCCATGGTTAGGCGGACCATCCCCTCGTCAAGTGGTTCAGCGGTGCAACCAGCCGGTACCGGTTTTGGAAGTTTATTCGCAGCAATAATGATCTCTCTACTACCCTGATCTGGAGAAAGGGCTACAGCCAAATTTGCCGGGATTTTATTCGGATCAAACAAGTTAGTGCCTAGCTGACGAACTAATGTTCCATCGAGACATTGCTGGCCAACCATAGCTTCAATATCGGTAGAGCTTATTGGCTTACCATCTTCTCCGCGGTGCAAATTCATTAGGCTTGCCAGACTAAGAAACATATCCGAGCGTTTGGTTCCCTGCACAGAGTCAATAATGGTGCGCCGATATGCATGGTGGAATGACGAGCGACCGGCAGGTCCTACTCCTCCAAATCCGACAATTACGGGTAATCGCATAATTAGGGTTACAAATGACTATCCTTTCGCCTAAAAGTATAGGGCAACTATTCTCTATTTATTAAGGTATATTAGCCAAATAATTAGTTATAATAGCCAATAATGCCTACCAAAACATGAAATTAGCATTTGTTATTTCCGATCAGATGCTTGCTGCCAGCTTATTTCTACCGTTGGAAATGTGGCGCGCCGCAGAGTATGCACGGATTGCTTCGCGCAAGTCTAGTTCTAGATTGGATATTCAACTGGTATCAGCCGATAACTTAAGTAGTAATTCCTTAGCCGAGATATCTTTGGTCCCGACAGCAAAGCTGGCGGATATAGAAGCCAGTGATATTGTTTATTTGCCGGCCCTTTGGCGAAATCCTCGCCCTGTACTTGACAAGTCTACAGAGCTTTATAAGTGGCTAAGGCGACAATTTCAGGGAGGTAGCACTTTGGCGGCGGTTGGAACAGGTTGCTGCTTTTTAGCCGAAGCTGGTCTATTAGATGGTAAATCGGCTACTACTCATTGGCACTTCCTAGATGAGTTTCAGCGTGCTTACCCGCGCATCAATTTGAAACGAGACTATTTTATAACCGAATCTGGTTCCATTTTTTGCGCCGCCAGTGTTAACGCACTGGCAGACGTGACGGTTTACCTAATTGAGCGTTTTTACGGCACAGAAATCGCCAGTTTGATAGAGCGAAACTTTTCTCATGAAATTCGAAGACCCTATGAGAAATATCGGTATTTTGACGGTGATGATTTGCAGCATGTGGACGAGACGGTGGTAGAAGTTCAACTATGGATGAAACGGCATATGAATGAACTGGTAGAAATTCCGAGTTTGGCGTCTTTTTTTGGCTTGAGTGCACGAACCTTGAGTCGACGCTTTAAGATCGCGATAGGTAAATCCCCACTAGAGTATTTACAAAAACTTAGAATAGAAACCGCTAAGGAATTGCTTGAATCAACTAACTTGAAAGTATCCGAAATCGCGTTTCGAGTGGGTTATCACGACCAAGGGTATTTCAGTCAATTATTTCGCCGTGAGATGTCAGTATTACCTTTACAGTACCGGAAGACGGTGAGGGCGAAGATTTTTTCGATTGATTGAGATTGCTACATTATGGCGGTGACTAGTAACAAATAAAGGTGCATGTAGCGGTGGAAAGTTATAGCTTAATTAACAGCATAGAGGAGGTGGGTCTTAATCTGATCCATCGTTTTATTTCGAACTTTTATTGGGCGAAAAATTTTCCTTTTGAGACGCTATAACGTTCGTTGGAATGCTTGACATGTTTAGAAATTTTTAGCGGGCTGAGTTCGTAAGTAGCTAACATCATCATACTGATGAATGTATATAATGTAGCCATACTATCTAGGTAATAGCCCCAGTGAAAATAACATTAGTACGACTTGCATTAGTCGCCACGTTAGCAGGGATTTTGTATGTGCCTCTTAGTGGCGTAGTTCAACTCAATCAGAGCTGGCGCAATGCGGATAAATCTAGTGCTGGTTATGCACCATCTCCTGCGGCAACCCAGGAAGCGGTAGTTCAGGTGTACGTCGCCAGAGTTGTCCGTTGGCGGGGAATATTTGCTGTGCATCCATGGATATCGATTAAACCCAAGGGAGCCGAGGCTTATACTGTACACCAGGTAATCGGCTGGCGAGCCCGTCGAAATCAGTCAGTGGTTGTAGCGAATGAAGATGTTCCTGATCGTCACTGGTTCGGTAATAAACCAGATCTACTTGTGGATCTGCGCGGCGCCGAGGCTGAAGCTGTAATTGAGCTAGTGCTAGAGGCCATCGACTCTTACCCTTTTGCGGATAGTTACAGTCAGTGGCCTGGGCCGAACAGCAATACCTTTATAGCTCATATTGGCAGGCAAGTACCTGAGTTGCGATTGAACTTACCCGCTACAGCTATTGGTAAGGATTATCTAGGTAGGACAAATTTCGTGGCGAAAGCCCCTAGCGGAACAGGTTATCAGCTATCTTTGTTTGGATTATTTGGCGTATTGTTAGCATGGGAAGAAGGACTCGAAATTAATCTATTGACGTTCAATCTCGGTATTAACCCCTTTAAACTGCATGCAAAATTTCCTTTTATTGGCTCGGCAGGGGTGACTCTACCAGCGGAAAAGTAGCTACCAATTCTATAAATCCTCAGGCAGTACAATACCGTATTCGCGTCGTTTTTCTCGCCATATTTTGATCATATTGGCTCGCTTCTCAGGATTCGATTCTGATAAATCTACGACTTCGCCAGGATCATTTTTGAGGTTGTGAAGGGTGAAATTTCGCTCGTCGAACGGTCGCTCAATAGAAACCAGTTTCCAGTCGCCTTGGCGTACGAATGCACGCTGGCTTTGCGTTAACACGGTTACGTAATCGCCGTCGTGCACCCGATCCGTTGCACCTGAAAGGTAAGGCCAGGCAGATTCACCGATCATCGGTGCTTTGTCATCAGGGTAGCTGCCGCCCGCGAGATCAAGAAAGGTCTGTGTCAGGTCGGGTACTGCTATATAGGTATCCGAAATACGAGTCTCGCTGTTAACACCGGGGCCGGAGATTATCATTGGCGCGATTATGCCGCCCTCAGTGGTGAATCCTTTGTAGCGTTTAAAAGGTGCAGAGCCAGCTTCGGCCCATTGGGGGCCGTACGCCACCCAGGAGTCGGGTTTGCCCATATTTTCATAGCTGTTGTTGTGGTGTGATCGAACGAAGTCGATGAATGGACCGCGGTTGTAAAAATCTTCGCCCGCAGCGCCGTTGTCGGCCATAAAAACAATTAAAGTATTGTCGAACAAGTTGTTAGTGCGTAAATACTCGATCAGGCGACCCACGTGACCATCGAGGTTATCGACCATTGCGGCGTAAAGTTCCATTTTACGCGATTCATTTCGCTGTTGCTCGGGGCTCAAAGCGCTCCAGAGGATAATCGCGTCGTTGCGTGGTGGCAGCAGCGAATCAGCCGGGATGATTCCCGCACTTTTCAGGCTGGCAAATCGCTGCTCTCGTAAAGCGTCGTAACCCATGTCGTAGCGTCCTGAGTACAGGTTAAGTTCATCTTCCGGCACTTGCAGGGGCCAATGTGGTGAGGTGTAGGCCGCGATCATAAAAAATGGCTCATCACTTTCTTTGTCGGCCTCAAGGTACTCAAGTAGTTTATTGGTATACACCTCGGTTGAATAACCGCCGTCGGGCCACGCCACCTGTTCATTGCCGTTCCAATAGCGAGAGCCGCCCCCACGAAGCCCCACATCGTTAAAGTGATTCCCCGCGCCAAATTCCATAACGAATGACCGGCCGAATCCCGCAGCCTTCGGGAGGTGTTCCACCTCTTCTCCAAGATGCCACTTTCCGGCTATATAGGTTCGATAATCGACATCTTGAAGTAACTGCGGCAACAGTGCGACACGATCAGATAGCGCATTTTCGTAACCCGCAAGGCCCGGAATAACAGGGCCTGGGTTTGTCCCCTGAACTGCAAGGCCGGCCACGTTATTATTGTTACCAGAAAGCAGCATCGCGCGCGTTACTGCGCAGGTTGGTGCGGTATGGAATTGTGTGAAAAGTTGTCCCGCATTGGCGAGCGCATCGATATTCGGTGTGTTGATATCGCCACCGTAGACGCCAAGGTCTCCGTAGCCAAGATCGTCCGCGATGATAAGTAGAATGTTTGGACGTTCCTGAGCCCAAGCAGGAGAATTGAAGAAGCTGACCAAAGTAACTATAACCAACGTATTGATAATGGAAATAACTTTACGGTTTGAGTTCTTAATATTCTTCAATTTATGCTCCTGGCCTTTGTGATAGCGATATGACGATTCTTGCTGCTAGATAGTTAGCTCTGTTTCAATTAAAAATATGGACGGGCAACACCTTCTTATTTTTAGTCGGCCGTCTATGCTAAATATAGAATCTACATAAGATTACACTATCTCAGCTCCGATAAGGCAGATTAGCGCACAATATTTTTGTAGAAATTGTAAGGTCGCTGAGATTGGAAAATTTACGGGCGGCTAGCTAACTAGTTTGGCAGTTAAGTGAAGACGGGATTAAGAGGTTCATCAATGCAAGTAGCAAATTCTAATTCGGGAAATATGGGTATTTTCTACGGATGGTATGTGGTCATGGCGAGTGTGGTTGGCACAGCCATGGGTTGGGCGGTAGCCGTTATATTCAGTTTTAGCTCGTTTGCCCCACTATTACACAATGAGTTTGGCTGGAGCTTTACTTCAATAGGCTTTGCGATGGCTCTTTTCGGGTGGGGCATCGTAATTACGTCCCCGATTGTTGGTTGGTTGATCGACAAATATGGGCCACGGGGAGTATTACTGCCGTCGATTTTCTTGCTTGGCTTGGTAGTTTGTTCAATGTCTATGTTGAATACATCGATTATCAGTTTGTACATCGGTATGAGCTTGATGGGGGTATTTGGTGCTGGCACTGGGGTGGCTTCATATTCAAAAATCCTATTAGGATGGTTTGATAAAAAGCGAGGGCTAGCTTTGGGGATTGGCTTATCGGGAGTAGGGGTGGGAGCATTTCTAGCGCCGCTGTTTATTGAGGCTGTGACCGACGCTTATGGTTGGAGAGGGGCGTATATTGGTCTGGGCTGCAGCATTTGGATTATCTCCGGTAGTGTTTGTTATATTTTCTTGAAGAATTCCAGTTCAGAGATGGGCCAGAAGATGGATGGTGCAGGGAGGCTGACCCCACAAGACGAAGAGCATCTGGCAAAGATAACTGGACTTAGCCTAAAAGAGGCAACGTCCAAACACATATTTTGGCTATTGATAGCCTCGTTTTTTGTGCTGGGGATTACCATGAGTGGCGTGGTTGTTCATATGAAACAGTTGCTCATGGTTAGTGGTGTTGCTGCCGTTGATGCCGCGCGAGTTCTCTCGATGCTGGGTATTGCAGTTATTCTTGGGAGGGTGCTGGCCGGGTACCTGATGGACCGAGTATTCGCTCCATATGTTGCTGTGATGTTTTTTCTCGGGCCTATGATCGGCTATTTTATGTTTATTCAGGGCGTCACAGGATTTGATGCAACTGTAGCGATATTTTTGTTTGGGGTGGCGGTCGGGGCCGAATTTGATATTTTGAGTTTTTTCACCAGTAAATACTTCGGAATGAAAAATTTTGGTGTTTTATTTGGCTGGATATTCGCTTCTTTTCAGATCGGCCAAAGTTTGGGTGCTTATTTGACCGGTTATGCTATTGATAACGAAAAACTTTCTACATTACTAACCGTATATACGGGTGGAATAATTTTTGCCTGCGGTTGTTTTCTACTACTGGGGCCTTATACCGACTTTACTAAAAATGAATCGAAATAGCTGTTGAATACCCATAGTAAGGAGTAAAAGTTGCTCAGGTATCGTTGGTGCTTTGTTAACGTATATACCCTAAAAAGAACGCGTATCTAGTCATTCGGTAGCCTTACCATTGATCATTATGTTGTCATGTGCAGCGTAGGCCCCGGCTGAGTTTATTCCACATAAAAACTCTGTTTGTGCCCATAACGTGATGGTGTCGCCTTTATTTATTTTGTGGTTTCCCAGATCGTAATCTTTAAAAACGTTAAAGTTGCCGGCTGCGTCGGGACATTCAGAGCATGATCCCCACTGGGAAATCTCCCCGGATGTTACTGCCTGGCCGTTTACACGAAGCTTGTAGGGTGGGGAACCAGAACACTTTTCGCTCACACCTTTCCAGGTAAAATTAAATTGCCCGGTATGTGGGAAGTCACTCCACGACCAACTACCCTCACATACATTGTGGCCACACCAAACAACCTCCCAACATTCGTTTTTCCAACAGTGATTATGCGCGCGGCCTTTGCGGGTTGAGTTATCTGCATCGAGAGTTATAGCCACGTCAAACGCACTAGAAGTCGAGTTGCCTGATCCGCTAATTGCCTGAGTTTCCACGGGAGGGCTATTCGAGCTTTCATTCGCTAGGCCACAGCCAACAACAGCCAAAGAAATACACAAAATTAAAGTGACTTTTTTATATATGGAAGTATAAATAGCATAAAACATGCTGCCTGATTGAAACAGGTAAATGTTGCGACGCAGAGGGGGTTTCACTTTTTTATCCGTATTAGGATACGCACGTACACCAGACTAGTGGGTCATGACCAGGTTCAAGGGCGCGCTAACCTAGTCGTAGTGAGTTTTACCTCACCGGCACCACGCAGGTGAAATTACCGGCCTCGTCAATGCTGCCAGTGCCATTGTAATGCGCAACCTGCGGATAAGGACATAATGGGCGCGATCGCACCACATTGTCATCCTCGCGCAATTCGGCAACTACCGCCTGCGGTGCTTGACCCTGATCTCGCCACTTGTCGAGCACGTCGAGCATATCGAACTCATTCGGTCCGTGGCCGCCACCGCAGTGGCCCATGCCAGGAACCATGTAGAGCCGCATACCTTGAATAGTCCTCGGTAGACCAAGCGTTTCGACAACTTGCTGGTAGTAATCTACAGACCCTAGCGGCGGAATGTTTTGGTCCGCCCATCCGTGATAGATCAACAGTTTACCGCCGCGGCTAAAGAAAGGCTCCAAATTCGGCGAAATTGCTGCAAGAACTCCATTGTCGGCCGCGCGTGCTGCATCAAGATGCGAAGCGACATCCATAGAACGAAAGTCCCATTCTTCATCGGGGTAAACAACATGCTGGAAGAGACTTAAATACATGAGGTGAGGTTTTTCTCCTGCTACCCTTCCCCAGTGTAATTCACTGCCAGGCTCAAGTCCGGCAGTAAGTAGCTCGCCTGTACGTGAATCGATAATTGTTGCGTAGATCTTGCGCGCAGCTACCACCTGAGGCTCCGTCAGACAGGTTGCTGCATCATCGTCTTTGCATTGCAAAGCGCCTGGATCGAAATCGCAGGCTACCGGATTACTAATTAGCCCATCTTCGAGGCCATCATGTGCATCGCACATACTCATTGCTGCGTTATGGATTACCGAGTATTTTTCCGCGGGAATAAAGCTCTCAGGCGTATCATGAGTGGCCTGATTCATGCCTAACGTTTGAAATGCGACATCGGTGCGGTCGTAACCCGGTGCTCCGGCAATGATCGCGTCAAAATCTTCAGGGTAACGTTGTGCTTCCATGAACGACTGCCGGCCGCCGCCCGAGCATCCATTGAAATAAGAGAAGCGCGGTGCGGTACTGTAAAGCCCCGCAATGATAGCCTTACCTAACACCGCCGTCTGGTGTACTGCTCGATACCCGAAATCTATGAGTTTTTCTGGATGCCCAATCGCAAAGGTGGCATCAACTGTGGTGTGTCCAGTGTCGCTTGAGGCAGTCGCATAATTTTGGCGCAGGCCGTTTGCAAGTGCTTTGTATTGAATTGAACCACCCCATGCGGGATTACCCACTGTTAGAAACTTACCGTTCCATTCTTTCATAGGTAGCCATAATTCGGCCCTGATGTCGGAGTCGGGGGTTGGGGCGATTGTTAGTTGGACTCGACAGAACTCTGGTAGGTTAAGTAGTTCCTGCGCGCCGCTCGGGTGTGTGAATTGGCCTGCGGTTACCGCTAGTGCCGATGTTATTGTTGCTGTTTCTAGATTCAGAGAAGCAGCCAGATTTTCACACGCCTCGGGTGCTACTTCCTGCGCGGGGAGGGTTGTCGCGAATATGCCCGCGAACATTAGAATTACTAACCAGACTTTACATAATTTCATTCTAGAACCTATAAATTGAAAAGAAGCGTCGTTGCTAGCATCATACTGAAACTCAAGGTGCGGGTCAGCCAATAATTACATCATCGATTGCAGATAATTCTCTTCGCCAACTTTATTGAAAAGTTCAATTTGTATTTCTAGCCAATCTTGATGCTCTTCCTCATTCTCTAGTATGGAGCTGAAAATATCGCGAGTAACATAGTCTGCAACGGTTTCGCAGTGCGCGATGGCTTCTTTAAGAAGTGGAATAGCTTCTTTTTCCAGACGTAGATCGCATTGCAATATTTCGAGCACATTTTGACCGATGTACAATTTACCGATGTCCTGCAAGTTGGGGAGTCCCTCAATCATAAGAATACGCTCAATCAGTTGGTCGGCGTGTTTCATTTCATCAACAGATTCAGCGTACTCCTTTTCGTTTAATTTTTCCAAACCCCAGTTTTTGTACATGCGTGCATGCAGAAAATATTGATTGATTGCTGTCAATTCATTGCGCAGGGCTTTGTTTAGATATTCAATTACGGTTACATCGCCTTTCATTTTAATTTTCCTATGGGTAAAGAGCGCCAGGAGTTTAACTTATTATACTTGGTATAAATCTAGATGCTATTTTTGATTCTACAAGTCGCGTAGAACACCGGGACAGATTAATTATTGAGGTGCGGTTGATGCATCCTGCATCAGAGCTTAGGCCTATCTAGGCGCAGATCTTGGGGTGATTAGTGGCGCAATTAATTCGAGTTAAATAGGGGCCGCTTGAGAAACACTTACTGTTTGAAAGCATTGCGATGCCAGAGATTTTTCGACCTTCTCACTCAATAATTTTTTTACTTCACAAGAGCAGGTCCCACAAGTTTTGGCCACACCCAGATTGTCCTGCAGGTCTTCAAAACTGCACGCGCCCTCATCGATGGCATCGATAATTTGGTGGTCCGAGACAGCGTTGCAAACACAAACAAACATAGTATTTTAACAATTTAAAAAATTGAATACGAATCATACCTATACTTTAATGTTAATGCAAATAGCAATAGTTCGTATTTGCATTGAGGTGTCAGGTCAGGAAGCATGTTCACCATCAACGGAGTGCATGGTTCCAAACGATGGGTGGAGGTTATTTTTTCGTAGTTTTTGGTATAATTCTACAAGTAATCAATATGAAGAAGTTCAAACAGTCAGGGAAAACATCTAATGAAAATATTTCAAAAGTTAGCTTTGGTTATCTCCGCCCAAGCCATGCTCGCCATGAACGTAATAGCTACCGATTTGAGCGCGGCGGAAGAATCGCAAATAAAAGCTGAGATAAAGGAACTTGCTGATGCTTACGCTATTAATCGTGATAACAATGATGCAGTTGCTTATGCAAACACTTTCGCCAAAGACGGCACGCTGATTTTGTACGGAAACTCATATAGCGGTAGAGAGACCATTCAAACACGTATCGACGAAAGCGACTCTAGTGGTGTCGGCATGCATGTCATGTCTACCAGCGTAATTGAAGTAATCGATAGCGAACATGCAACTGGTGTGCACTACGCAACGATCTATGGGGGCACCAAGGCTGATTCACACGAAGCTGGCGATATAATACCTCTCGCTAACTTTAGAGTGATGGGTAAATACCATGACAAATACGTTCTAACCGACGAGGGCTGGAAGTTTTCAGAACGTAGATTAGAGCCTATTTTCAGTGGACCCGAATAGCGACTTTGAAAAAGGCCACAATAAATTAATCACCGCTTATATAGCGGGGTATAACGAACCAGAATTCTTTATGCAATGGTGTCGTATTTGTGGCGTGTCCTTCGTTGATGGCATGTGCTCTATATTTCCTATACATTCAACCTGAATAACAAAGCGGACGGAATTATATTATGCAGGGCTTTTACTGTTTGTCCTCACTCATTACACGCGCTAAACAAGTCGTCCTAGACATGCGAACTCACCGTCTTCTGGGCGCTGAAAGGAGGTTAATGAGGCGCGTGGCCACATTAGCCGTATTCTTCATTTTACCGTTAGCCAGCTTTGCGCACCACAACCCGAACGTTCATTACGATCGTAACGAAGAAGTAGAGATCACCGGTATTCTGACCGAGGTAAACTGGCGCAGCCCCCACGTGCAGCTTACGTTGATGGTGACCGAAGAAGATGGCACCGAGACCGAGTGGCATCTCGACGAGGACTCACACATCGCGCTGCGTCGCCGCGGCGTCGGCCCAGAGCAGTACCCGCTCGGAGAGACGATCCGCGTCGCAGGTTTTCGTGGCAGGCGCAACCAGAACGCGATGTTCGTAACCAACTCGTTACTAGCTGACGGTCGAGAGCTGGTTGCTGGGCAGTCTTCGGGGCCGCGTTGGAACACTAAGTTGGTGATTTCGGAGGAATTCTACCAGGAGAATCTGCGCGCCGAGTCTTCCGAAGATTCGACCGATCTCTTTCGTGTCTGGAGCCATAATCTTACCGGTGACCTTGAGGGCGGAGTGGTTCGTGGGCTGTGGAACGATACTTATCCGCTGACCGACTATGCTCGCACGACTCAAGCAAACTGGGATGAAATAACCAACAATCCGTTTATCCACTGCCAGAATTCTATACCGGCGATCATGGATAGCCCAAATCCGATGGCATTCGTTCAGGAAGGTGGCGATATATTGCTACAACACGAAGAGCTCGGCGTTACGCGCCGGTTCCATATGAAGGGGAAGCCGTCTGAAGGAGATTTAAGTCCTTATGGTGTCTCAGTCGGGCGTTGGGAGGGTCAGATGCTTGTCGTCGAGACAACAGAAATCGACTTTCTTTGGTTCGATCAGGCGGGCATCCCAAAGTCAGAGGATCTAAAGCTTGTCGAGCGTTTCATGATTAGTGAAGATAACCTCTACCTGCACTACTCGGTAACAGCGACCGACCCAAAAATATTTACCGAGCCTGTGGTGCTCGAGAAAAGCTGGCTTTCGGTTCCGGGCGAAGAGGTTCAATATTACGAATGCGAATGGGACGCTGATCGCCTGGAGTAATCTGCTTGATATTCTTTCGCTTGCGGCTAAGTTTGGGCAATTAACGTAACTTTGTTGCCTCCAGTGTGCCGCTTTTTGACAAGGAGCAAATAATAGGGTGGTTTGGCTAAGCTAGATAGAGGCCCAAAATCAGGCTTCGATGTGGGTAATTAATTCACCTAACCCTTCGATCTCCACTCGCACAATGTCTCCAGCCTTTAAGTATTCTCCTTTGCCATGGCCGACTCCGGCTGGCGTTCCGGTAGCGATGATATCCCCAGGGTACAGCGTAACGTGTCGACTCAAATCTTCTATCTGTTCGGCATAATTAAATATCAACTGTGAGCTGTTCGAGTCCTGGTGGAGCGTGTCATTAACCCAAAGCTTGATGTCGAGATTGTTCGGATCATCTAACTCAGACAAAGGCGTAATCCAAGGGCCCGTCGGGGCAGCCCCCAAAAAACATTTCTGACCAATCCAGTCAAACAGGAATGGCACGTCGAACCGTTTCATCAAATCCCTCGCAGACAGATCATTGAGAATGGTGAGTCCCGCCACGTATTCCAAGGCATCATGCTTACTGACATTACTTGCCTTACGGCCTATAACCATGGCAATTTCTGCCTCCCAGTCCAGTTGCTGCGTAAATTTGGGAATGGCGACGGTTGCACCGGAAGCAACCATTGTTGGACGAGGGGGCTTCATAAAGAAAAAAGGACTCATTTCCTGCTTATTAGGCTTTTTCCCCGTCATCTCCTCAAGATGATCGGCATAGTTAGCACCCGCACAATAGAGTGCCTGAGGATATCGCACAGGAACGCCCAGTTCGACATCATCTAGCGATAGGCCCTCCAGTTTCAAATCGCCAATCTTGCTGGCAACACGCGAGAGAACCTTGTCACAGTCGCTCCAGGCCTCCAAGACCTCGAGCACAGAACCAGCAGGCAGACCGGGGAGCTGGAAACTGGCGGAAATATGTGCGAGGCTATAAACTCGACCATTAACGAAAATGCCGGGACACACCGGGTTACCTCGGTGCTTGAAATTTAAAAGTCGATATCCAGACATGATGCTCTCTAACTAAAGTTATAGGTTTGGTCCGAAAAATCGACCGAAACGTTAATCCTGCCTTCGTTGATCTGCCAGCGCTGAACCTCGTAACTTACCGCACCGCAGATAACGAAGGGATCTTGCGACGCGAGTGCATCAGCTTCGGCAAAACCCCCACACCTGAAGACCGTCATTCCAACCCCCTGTAAGCCATCGTTTTTGAACATCGGGTCGGATGCTAGAACATGGTTTTCTTTTTTTAACCGTATCATCCACTGGTAATGGTCCAATAAAAGAGGGCTAATCTTTACGCGATCTTCGACGGTGCGAAACATGGCGTAGTAGGATTTTTGAAGCATCTGCTCTTTTATTGCTTTTACTTTCGGGTCTATATCTGTCACGGCTATTTCTCACTTTCAAGGAGTTCTATTATCGCAGTAATATCCTGGTTACCTCGACCTTCAAATTAGCCCTATGCTTCCTCGACAATGGCTTCCGATTGATCTTTTTTCTGTTCTTCCCAAGAAGCTGTATTTTCATCATTTTCAAAAAGGTAGACATATCCGCCCTTTGGGTTTTTGAGGATTTCCCACCAATTGCCATCGAGATCAACCATATAAAAAGAATAGACATTGTGTTGCAAACCGGGACGCATCAATTTTCGAATGTCATATTCATCTTTAACCGCCGCCACTTTTTCATACGCCGCATCGACCTCCTTTTCTGTCTCAAGGTCAAACCCAAAATGGCTGAATATGCCCGCCGAGACATCCTTATTAGTTTGAACGCAGACAATTGTCGTTGCACTATTGAGGCGCAATTGAATAGATATTTTACTGGTTTGGACAACATCCAAGCCCAGAAGCTCTTCATAAAATCGACGTGATTTTTCCAAATCTCTGCATTCAACCGTGCCATGCGACAATAAGTTTAATTTAAGCACTGACTCTTTCTTAGTTGGCCCCGCCATAAAATTAACTCCTGAATTGGTCCTGTTTTCGTAATCGCACAAACAACTAATTGTAGGAAGTATAAAGCACATGTTCCATTAATCGAATGACTGATTATTGCCCAAGGCGGTCATTCAATAAACCGTACTATGTTTAATTGATCGTTAGTATTCTGAATCTATTGCTTCGATGTACTCGCGTGGGGATGGAAAAATGTCTTTGAACCCCATGGTCTGGGAGTATCGCCCGACGGACAGTGGATCTATCTCCCTACCGGCGAGGGGTCATTCGGAACAACGGGTGACCATGCGGGAAGATTCCTTGTCATCAATGCCCGTACACTTAAATTAGACAAGGTGATCAAGTTGCCCGCCCAGGCCCATCATGCTAAGTCGTACAGGACACCTCAGGGCGAAACGCGCGCTATGCTCTATGCCTTCCATGGCGAACTTATTGTGCTGGATCCCTCCAATGATAACCGGATGGTTGGTGGTGTTTTTGAAGACACTATGGAGGGTGATAAAATCCCCTACTTGTATTTTATGTCTCCGGAAGGTGACACGCTAGTGGGCGCGAGCGCGCACTACGGAAACTTGAATTCAATCGATAACGAACCCGTTTCGACCATCTATTTCTTTGACCCGAAAAACTGGACCATCACTAAGAAGATCCCGGTCAACGATACCGCACTGACATGGACCGCGTTTACGTCAGATGGTGCTAGCGCTTATATCAGCGCCTCGCGCAGTAATACCGTCTACAAGTTGGACAGGGCTACAAATACGCTCACTACCAAGGGCGGCGCGGGGGTAAATGGGCCCTACGGTGTTCATCTCGGCTGGGATGATGAACTGCTTTACATCATTGGCAAAGGCGAACTCTCACATAACCGCGGCAAATCGGTCGGCATCGTCCGCGATAACAGCGCGAACACACCGGCCGGAGGTTTTACTGCACTAATCGCACCGCAGGATGAGATATATACAGGCTGCGTTCGCGGAGATCATGGCACACTTCACCCCGACCCAGAAGCAAACGAGTTATGGATAAGTTGTAACTCGAGTTTCGAGGTGGTGATTCTTGACCTAGATCTCAGGGAGATTACTGGGCGTATACCAATGCCCCATGGCGGCAGCACACATTCGGGTGCTTTTATTGAGTACTCGGTAGACTGGCAAGGCGAGGTGGTATCGGACCCCAATGGGCTGCACGGAACGGCGCTGGCGCGTAAGCGGGAACTGTCGTCAAAAGAGTAGACAGGGTCCAGCTGGGAATCAGCGAAAACACCAATAACGACACGGTCTTAAGCCTCCGGAATGTAGGAATTTCATCTTTTCGAATTTGTTGAGCTGCGTGCGCAGCCCGGTTTTACTGATATCTAAGCCGTAAAGTGACTAGTTGGTTCACTCACATGTCAGTTACATACGTAAAGCAGTTATTCACCTCTTAGCAAGACTTAAAACCGAAGCCCTCTTGGCACGCATCTGTGCTAATGCTGTTCCCTATCTTTATTTCAGTTATTTACCAGCGCGAACATTATCGTGATTTATTTTCATTTTCTGATAAAGGCCTTCAATGATGTTCCCCGCTGTTTTTTCAAACAAAAATGGCAGCACAGAATGGATAGAACAGATAACACTGGCTAAGAACATCATGACCGCAAAGGACAGGGCTGAGAACACAT
>JAQWNC010000026.1 GCA_029246505.1 Arenicellaceae bacterium | reverse complement strand
ATTTTGGGATTGTTGAATAGTGTGCAGTTCTCGCATTTTGGTTTGTGAAATATGCTGCACACACATTATTTAATGATGGTTGTTTTGAATATTGGGAAAACAAAACGATTAAACTGCTTCCATAGACCACTGAAGTGATATTCGTCGACCAGCTTCTATAAGGCCACCGCGATGAATTCCAGCATTATCGAACAATACAAAATTTCCGTCTTTGCTTGTTACGGTTACTTCTTCATCCATTACTATTTTGTGGTATTTGTTCTCTGGCAATAAATCATTTCCAAATTCAGCCTTGTGGCGTAAGAAATTTGGTAATTTCATGAATCGCTCTCGTCCTGCAGCATCCCACGATTGGTAACCATTTTTGTGGTTGACCCTTCGTGAAATTTTTCTCCAAATTGGATCCTTTATTTTATGGGAGCCGCTTACATAGCAAAACGGTCCATTACTCGTAGTAACTTGATTTAAATAGAGTATCATCTTTATTTGGCTGCGACGGAAGCTCGAGTCAATATGCATGTAATTTGTTGTTGGCACCTTATAGCGAACATCCTCAAAGAGGTTTTGTTTAAACTCTGAATCTGTATCCTGTATCCTTAATTTGAATCCAGATATACGAACGTTTGAGGCTTTACAGTATTGTTTGGCTATATTTACGACGTTCAGTCGGGCTAGAATATTATCGTGCAAAGCTTTAATTTTTGGATCACATTCGCTGAATGTTACATAGTGTCTTGCTTCAGGTTCGTCGAGAAGCACAGAGTCCATGTCGTATCCTATATGCTTATTTAACTGGATCTTGAGTTCTTCAATCAGCTTGGGTTCAACGTTGAGAGTGAGGATTCCCTCGCGAGAAAAGGTGTCAAAGTTAATAGGTGTCGGTTCGGAGCGGTATAGATTTCTATTTTCAATTAGACGCTTCTGATTTTCTTTGTAAAGATAGAGTCCATCCCAAAGGGCGGGCATGTACTCGAGAAATGCTTTAGTTCGATCGCGCAGAGTTATGTTCGCTAGCGATGGATTGTAAATTGGATGTTTTCCGTAGTTTACGGTTGGGAGGCAGTGCAATTTCGAAATAGAACCAGGTTGCGGGGATTTCATTGTGTTTCCAAAGTGTTTGCAGAATCAAAGCTGCGTCTATAGCTTTACGAATATATTGTAGTACGATCTGATCATACTACGTTTTAAAAAGCACCCTATAAACGTCAGTTTCTAGGTAACTAATTTAAACACGCGAATGACTGCTTATTGCCCATAGCGGTCATTCACTTTTTTTGGTCTGAAGTATTTCCGATAATCTTCTACTAGCCTGATTGTCTCATACGGTTCTATCTGGCTGCCTAGCACGCGAACCAATTCTGTGTAAGCGACATGTAGATTGGTCATTTTCTATGGCTAACAGTGGGATAATAGGCGTAACGCCGATATGTACTTGTATGATACATAACTCCATATCCTACGGGCACATCATCTATGATTCAAATCCCCACTTATCAAATGACCATTAATTGCCCAAAGCTGTATTAACGCCCACACAAAAAAACCTTTACCCCTTACGTATGGGTACCCCTGTTAAGCCGCTAGTATCCTTCTCACCGTGGTTGCCTTGAATTCGTTACCTCTGGCTGTGGTGTAACCAGCTTCGTTCAAGTGATTAGCAATCTGCCTTAGTGACAATCGATCGCTGACACTGTCTTGTATCTCGTTAACTACTTCCTTTAGTTCAATATTACGCTTCTGTGCTGCCTGCGAGAGTGCTTTACTTGCGGCTGTCGTATCAGTGTTACGCACTAAATGAAGATTAGGGTTACCCAGCTTAACCCCTCTGGCCTTAGCTGCTTTTAATGCTGCTTTGGTTCGTTCACTGATTAACTCCCGCTCGTAATCTGCAAGGCAAGCCAACAAGCCTACTGTAAAATTATTAGCCTCTGGCATATCACAACAAACAAACGTAATGCTTGAATCTTGTAAGTCCATTAAAAAGCGACGGTTACGTGATAAACGGTCTAGTTTGGCAATTAAAAGAGTGCCACCAGTTAGCCTACATTCCCTTAAAGCCTTTTGAAGTTCCGGCCGATTGTTTTTAGATCCGCTCTCAACATCAGTGAAAGAACCAACTAACTCGCCATTAACTCGTTTAATATAATTAGTGGTAGTGTGTTCCTGGGCTTCTAAGCCTAAACCACTTTTACCTTGCTTAGCGGTGCTAACCCGGTAATACGCTATGAATTTAGTCACTGTTACATATCGCTTAAAGCTCATTTAGCCTATTGTAACACCTACTAATTAGACTTCTCAATGCTTAAATATGGCAACACTTTCCCTAATATGTCTAAGAACTCCGTTTATTACGAATGACTGCTATATACTTAAAATGGACATTTAGGAAAACGTGGTCTGCCCCCAGCCGGTAAGCTCCGCCTAGGAGGAAGTAACAATTCTGCTATTGGCGAGATACTAACAGTCAATCGGCCAAAATAGTTTAAGGCCAAGGGTTTAATTAAGAGTTGTTGTTAATAAACTGTTCCACCGACGCTGGAAAACTTATTAAAATTCGTAGCATTAACAAAAAAACTAAGTTCGGAGATCTCACTATGCAGAACAAAACAAAAGCTGTTTCATTTAAAATTATCTTTGTCGTTGCACTCGTTGCACTATTACCACTATTCGGTGGTCTAGGAACGAAATTGGGGTTTTGGGAACCAATGACCGGCTTTCGAATGACCATGGACTATATGAAATATTCCGCTGTGGCCTCTCTTGTCATACTGTTTATGCTGCTGAAATATTCTATCAAAGATATTAGTAGAACAATTATTTCCTTTGTGGCTTTAGTGGCGTTTTCTGTGGGTGGTTATGTTTATGGCGTCAACCAAGAACCTGATGATTGGACCGGGATACGCGGTGTACATGACATAAGCACGGATATGGAAAATCTGCCGGTATTCGAAGCACTGCTAGATGCTCCGGCAAGAACAAACAGTTTTGAATATCCCGAGGAAACAGCGAACCGACAGCGAGCTAAATTCCCTTGGGTAAAGCCAATTATTACCGAGCTTAGTGAAAAAGAGGCTTACACAAAGGCGCTTAGTGTTGCCAGTGAACTTGGATGGGCCATTACCGGTGAAGATCCATCGCGGGGAAGATTTGAAGCGACGGATTATACCAAGTGGTTTCATTTTAATGACGACCTTGTCGTACGAATTACAGCTGATGTTGATGGAAGCAAGGTTGACCTTAGGAGTTTAACGCGCGTTGGAGGTTCGGATCACGGTTTGGGTGCCATAAGAATCATGAAATTCACTAAGGCCTTTAACGCCGAGTAGTGCGAGAAGAGCTAGGTATACCTCAAAGTATCATTTACAAGCCATTTCACTAAAGGCTAATTCAGGGGTAGTTACGAAAAGTGATAGATCAGTTAGTAATTTAATTTACAGAGTCAGTATTCCCGATGATGTTAATTATGGTTTCTGCTCTTATGGTCATGACTGCAACGCGGGTTGCTTTGAAGCTCCGGCATAGAAAAGTAAGAATTGAGAATGGAATTAAGCCTGATGAAAGCTCTAACAAGCACGTTAATTAGAATGTTAGCGAACGCCCTCTTTGGGCAATAAGCGGCCGGAACTTCCATTAAAATCCAGCCTGACATCCTATGATACTTCTAAATCACCACATTTATTGGGCTCGTTAAATGAGACTCGAATGTAAAATTGGAATTCCAATTGCCCCTATTAGCTTACTGCGTCAAATCGATATATACGCCAGGTAGAAAACGATCTAAACGGCTACCCCATCTGTCATCTAAATCAGCGGTAGGTTTCGCAGCAACAATCTCCTCAAACGACATTCCTTGCTCGACTAATAGAGCGACTCTAGCTTTGACCTCTAAGGTGACATCTAGTAATTCTTGTACTTCAGTCCGCGATGAAACTACTCCATGGCCTGGAACAATTTTGGTTTCTGGCCCAGCCAGTTCCAGAGCCAACTCCAACCCCGCGATCGTGCCAGCTAAGGTTCCTCCGTTACCAACATCTATATTAGGGTAGCCTGTTGTTCGAAAAACATCGCCCAAATGGAGTACGTTTGATTCTATAAAAAAAACATAAATATCGCCGTCAGTATGCGCTGGCGGTGATGGAATAATCTGGACTTCTTCATTATTCAAATAAAGCGTCACCGGCTCGAGAAAGGTCAGAACTGGCCAAGCTAATTTAGGTGAAGGCGGATTACCCCGGATACCATGCATCATTCGTGTGCGCACGTTTTCGTGCGCTAATATTTCTGCACCGTGCGCTGCTATTTGCAAATTGCCACCAACGTGATCATCGTGAACATGAGTGTTTATTAAGAACCGGATATCAGCATCTGAAACGGTGCGTATAGAAGCAAAGATTTTTTCGGATAACGGCGCAAATTGATCGTCTACCATAATAATTCCGTCTTCGCCTATTGAAAGTCCGATATTCCCGCCTTCGCCACTAAGATAATAAAAACTTCCAGCCACGTGATGAATCTCAACGTCTACGGTTTCAAATGGTGCTCGTTCACGCTCTGGTAAATTAAACACAGCTTGATAAGACTCATAGGAACGTTCTTGAGCTATCCCGACACGAGCGCACACCGCTGTTGCCATTAAAACCAGTAGCAGTAAGAGCTGTCTATTGTTTGTCATTGTATAGTTCCCCATTTTGTCTATCGGTAAGCTTCAAGTGCGCCTCTGTAATAATTCAATTTATCAGGAATTATGACAACAGCTACGGTTATTAATCACAGTTAAATTCCGACAATTCATAATTCGGTAAATATACCCACTCTAGTTTCTCGCTAAAGGGTTCGGCAAGGTATTCAGGATCTTCAACCGTGAAATCAATGCTGATCTTTGTGCCATCGTCGTTCAAAGTATATTTTTCAATTACGTGTTTGTTTTCACCTGAAGGAACGCCTTCGTTCTTACCCCTTATGGGAGCTCGATGATCTTGGAATAAAACAGTATCAATTACCAGGGTTTCACCTTCCCATCGCCCAATCGAATGGCCTTGGTTGGTGCGAGCAGCATTTTGTGGATGTTCTCGCCCATCCATATAGATGACTCTTTCGTTATTCAAGAATTCACTTCTTATATATATAACATCATCGCCTAACTCGATTTCATTCAAATACGGCATTGCCATTATCATCGGGGTTGGAGTGCCAATACACTTGCCAGCTGGTCGATCTTCAGGCTTAAAAGCATCGCGGGCGGTAATAGCGTATGGCGTTAATTCAATATTCCCCCAGGTTTGTAAAAAACTTCCGCTGTTGCCTCTTGGTAGCTCCCAAATACCAGCCATACTGGTTGCGCTAGCATCTACTTGCGTATCAGTGTCATTGTCCGCAGTTTCAAAGTGCGACCTTGGGCTTAGTACCACGCCGTCTTCCTTGGTTATAGAAACTAGTAATGCGCGCCTTTCTTGATCATTTTTGCCGGGGTTCCCCTTGGCGATCACCTTTTCTCCCACAGAGATCGAGTCTGATGACCAGCCGCTGCGCACTAGAATTGGAATGCCATCGGTTTCGAATAACCAGTCACCACCACTAGCTAATTCGACAGTTATATAAACGTGTGGATTCCGCCAATTGACTTCAGAGACAATGCCTTCATAGCTAGAAATAACGTTTGAGTCAAAACCTGCACGACTATGATGCGCTTGTGCATTAGAGATAAATTGCAGACTAGAAACTATCGCTAACGAGAACCCCCAAAATGCTAGATTGCAAACCGCATAGAGAGTTATATTTTTGGCAGCGTATTTCTTAACAACTAATTCCATAAAGCACCTGTTTATCTAATTTAGCATCGTCAAATTGTCATCGATGACTATCTAGGTGATGGTTAGGCATAGAAGTATTTAGAATCGCACAACAACTGTATTTTCTCAATGTAAATCCCAATGACCGCTTTGGGCAATAAGCAGTCATTCGCGTGTTTAAATTAGTTACCTAGAAACTGACGTTTATAGGGTGCTTTTTAAAACGTAGTAAGTATGAGAAGGGGGTACCACCCCCTATTCGAATAGGAACCGTTTTTGCCCCCACCCCCTCATTAAATTAACCCCCCTGAAGCCTGAAATGAAGCCATTTAGGGCTGGTCTCAGGCCTATTTCAATCAACTAAGGCTACTCTACCAGTAAGGCACTAGAGTTCTGAAAAAGGGGAAATTTGATAGCGTAGTATGCATGTTGTATAGGTATGCCGTAGAGTTAATTCTAGGTATCTACCTTTGACTGAACCTTGTCCATTTATTGCGCTAAGTGACCCCGGGAATCCCATCTGATCCTTATCCTTGATTAGAAAACTGTTCGGCTGCATTAACATCCTCTAAGGGACCAGAAATCCCCCCCATTGGGGCAACATGAACTGATGTAAAACAAGGGCTTATACGAGGTAAAAGTATTCACTAGTGGGGGGCTGAGATATACCTAAGAACCTGATAATATTCATGTTTTATATAGATCAATGCTCTGGCTACGAACTAGGGGGTCGGGAGTTCGAATCTCTCCGGGCGCGCCAATATTATCAAAGAGTTAGGTGAATAGGGAGTTTCACTAATTTTGTCTGGGTACACGCGGGGTACACGGAGTGATGAAAAACAAACAGATAGTCGCGGTAAAAATGGCAGTAGCGGATGTATCAAAAGCACAAGTACTCAGCCGTGAGTGCCTTGCTCAGAATTATCAGAACTGTGGGTATTAATACAAAAACGTTCAGCAATACTAAAAGAGTTTCCCGTTCTTCAACGGGCTGCGCGCCATCCGGCCTCAACAGCCTCTTCTTCACTACAAAACCATCTCTCGCCTTTTAGCAAATCGATGCGCGTTGCAGCATACGACCGCCTCCCAGGGGTATGATAAATATGCACACCATCGCTGTTAATGTTTCCCTTTATCGGGCACCCCTCTGGTGCATCTGCCGCAAGAACTGATCCACTTCGCCAATCCCAAGGTGCGTGTGGCTCGGTATCCCCCCACAACCCAACCTGCTTAGCTTTTGCCTCATGCTCGGCTGATTCGTACAGCCCCCGATCTTCTAGCGATTGTTCGTAAGCATAATCACGGTACCACCAAGCAAGCCCGGCTGTAACCTGAGCGAGATTCGCGTCTAGCGTCATGCCGCAGCCAGAACAGTCCTCAGACTCCACCCATATCTTTCCTATCAACCTTCCGTATCGGTCTTTATTTCCCGTTTCGATTTTTACCTGTTTCTGAAATACGAGATCGGCAAGGTTCTGCCTCGATACTTTTCCAAATGGCTGGTTACTTTCAGGGGCGTCTATACCCGAAAGACGCACCCTATGTTGAGCATTTTTTGAATCGAGCATTAGAAGGGTGTCACCATCCACCACGCGAACAACCTTCCCAATCAGAACCTCATCACACCAGCTGGGGGTACTACATACGAACAATACGATCACAAACAATGACCGCATGGCTAATCTCAACTTACTGATAGATTGCATAGCCAATGATGGGCTAAAGCCGTTTGAAATAGGTTCCCCTAATGGTTGGTGTCGGTTAATAAATGAGTTTTTGGAGGCCATAACCTTTTGGGCAATTCTCCAATGAGTCATGCTCCAATGCTAAGTAGCACCTTCAATAGCCCAGCGCAATCTAGGGTATCCATCAAGAGTTTGGGGGTTCAAACTCTTGAAGAAATTGATTTAGGACTAAGCTAAACAGCTGACCTCTGAATAACCATTCAAAATAATCGGTCATCTTAGGGATGATCCTCATCTGAAAATACACAGCATCCGAAGCCTCGTTTTTCTGGAAATGTACTTCGACAAATGGATCATCAGATAGACCTGACACCGTTAGTGAACCGGTTAAATCAAAATCAAGGCTAGCCCCAAACGTGCCCCACGAAACACGTTGTGAATCTGCGGTTAAATCGACCGCATAATCACCAATACGTAAATCTCTAAACTCGAAACTATCGATCAGCGCACCATCATTAACAGGGTCAATACGCAATTTACCCAGCGATTTTTGCGTGATTTTGATGTACACCTGATGCCAATCCCCATCCATCTTAAAAGGTATTTGAGCTAAATCACGCCTAGTATAGTCTTGATTCGGTGGCGCCCAATATACTTCAGAAATTGCTCGGTTGAATGTTCTGCCCGACATATAGTACGTAATAAAAGAACTGACAATTAAAGCTATTAGCATCATCTTGGTAATGCTACCGCCGCTTGACCGGTTTGACTGATTCTCTTCCGTAACCAATCGTGAGCTTAGCCGTCTAATTTGCGCAGCAAGCTTGATTGAAAATGTACGAGGAATCTGCTCTACGTTCGAAACCTCGTGGCAGGTAATCTCATCACTCAATTGATCGTTATATGCAGCTAATTTTTTATCACCTAATAAGCCACATTCTATTTCCCGCAACCTCGAAATAACCCCTCGGGCTAGTTCAATACTCTCGGTAACACTCAAGTACTTTTTATTTCCATTATGTGAGAGGCTTTGCACCGAAATTGCGGCGAGTTTTAGTTCACTCCACGCGGGATGAGCATTCAATTTAAGAAAATTATTAGGTAGGAACCTCATTCTATTGTGTCTCTAATTAACTGTAACTTCTGGAATACGAAAATATTGCGCAAAACACGCATTTGCTAGTGCTTTTGCATCTACGGATAAGTCATGAAAAGCAATGGTAGTAGGTAGCTCGATAGATAATGGGGGTAGACGTAGTGTGGGCGCATCTTGCTCACCCGCTATACGAGCCAAAGCATAACGAGACTCATGCAACTTTTTGTAAGTATATGAGCGAGTCGTTAAATCAGTTCTGGCTGTAGTTACGACCTGATGTGTAGATAGCTCTATACATAAACCTAACAATGCAATTAAATAGACCACCGATCTAAACGCACCGTATGGCAATACGGTCAATCCAACCCGTCCCCAAAATAAATGCCTTTGCGATATGAGGCTGATAAGTGATACCCACGTCATTAAAAACAAAAAGACCGCCATATTACTGATTCGTGGAAACGTGCCCTCTCCAGTTGCCCACCAAGGTACAAAAAGGACTACAAAGAGTGTTAGCGCGCAAGCGATGCTAACTATTGCGACGAGCGATGAGCTCGGCCGTTGGGTATTTTCGTCATGTGAGTAGTTTGCCGAAAGGTAAAAACACCACGCGAACGAACCCCACCAAAAGTTTGGTTGAGAGGTTATTTCTTTCAACTGAAGCCAAGCTGAAACCCACGCATTAGAAAGGGCAAAACCTAATTGCCCACTATCAAAGGCCGTCGTTTCTCCTCGACTTCCATTGCCTGGCGCCAATACCGTAATCAATGTACAAACTACTGCTAACCCAAATAACCATAACCAAATATTGGAGTGAGCTTTTCCACAGGAGCGATGCCATAGGTGGGCGGATAGAATTAAGGTAAGTGCTGGGATTAGAAATACCTCAGTAATCCCTATCAAAAGAAATATTACTAGCCCAATCAACCATATGTGGCTTTTAACGAAATCGTCGTTGGCTAAACCCGAGGCTAAAGTGCGGTTCATCAGCAAAACCATACATAAGAGCAACAGTATAAGTACATTACCGAGTTGATATTGAACCGCTGAAACTACCCAATAGAAGCCTTGCGCGGTCGCGTCCATCTGGGTCAAATACCAAAGCAGCATGACAATACCGACAATGCAATTACTAAACGTAACTTTGCGAGCGCGAAGCAGTACGATAACAAAAAAAACCATCACCCCCCAAGAAACCAAAAAGAGGAACAATACTACAAACCCATAATGATCTATCAAATCAAGATAACGGTACACAAATCCCAATATTGCGATACCCGAATATCTACCAGACCAATTTAAATAATAATCATAGACTCCGCCCAAAACCCCAGAATCTAAAAAAAAGTCAGCCACACAAAAGTCGTCTTCCATTGGCTGGGCGGAAAAGCTGAGCAACAAAAAAGGTACAATTGCATATAGCGCGACGACGACCAAAATAGCATGTGCTATCCCTATAGCCTGCTCCGCACATCTATCAATTTTTGACCACATCTTCATCTATGGGCGAACTTAATTAAATTACACAGTATCCGTTGAATCGCGCTAGAGTCTTTACCGCAAGAGAACAGCCTTTTTGCCAGCGATCCCAAATCAATATTTTATCTTTTGCTGAGTAATATATCCTCGGTTTTTATCTCACTGGGAATACTTCTTCTCTTTGATATAATAGTCAACTGTTGGGTTAACCGATTGAAGCCACAGTGCAAAGCCATCATTCGGAATAAAAACACTATATTTTCATTAAAAGCGGGGCGAGAAATATTATTACAGAGAATAACTTTAAAAACCTATTGACCATTTTTTTAACTGTCGCAGGACTCAACCTGTTTGAAATATTAAGCTCTTCGAGCACCATATTTAAGGCCAATAGCTTTTGGTTCCAGTAAAAAGAAAAACGGGGTGGTTTTTCACCTATGCTACCAAGGTAAAGCGAGGCCATAACCTTTTGGGTAATTCTCCAATGAGTCATGCTCCAATGCAAGGCTGCATCAATCATACGACCAAGATTTCCTGAAAAATGAACATCCGGCCCACGATTTTTTAAATTATTCTCTAGATGGGTTCGATGTAGTCATCCATTAGCTCAACACAGGCGTAGCCCTCAAATGGCGTGTTAGATATGAAGACCACATCCTCCCCGCTATAGGTGCCCGTAAAATTTATTGGATCAACGGCGGAATACACTCTGGTCAGACTATTATCTTCAGAATTGTAGGTGAAAGCCTCAGTCAGATGGAACTGGTCACTGTGTATAAGGTTCGCTGAAAGGTAGCCATCATCAATAAAACCAATAGCGTCGACGTGCAGAGTGCCACCCTCTAAACGCCCAATTGAATGACCGGCTACCGAAGGCACGATATTGGATGGGTGCTCGTCCATATTCAAGTGAATAGTGCGAACGATATCCATCAATCCATACTTCATGACTATGGTGTCTTCTGTTTGGGTGATTTCATTCACGTGCCGATCAAAAGTCCAGTCATGGAAGACATTGGACGCCTGGCATCTGTGACGAGGATTACCACCTCCGGCCTCCGTATAGCGCGCTACTGCGGCTGTGCCTGCTTGCGTCAACTCAATACCATTAGGCAAAGCGCCTCGCCCGCCGCCCGGACCACCCCGAGCACCAGGAGGCCCACCGCCAGCTGCGCGAGCGCGACGGCGGTTCGCCTCTGTTGGATCTAGAGCCCGCTGGGGTGCTGCCCAGGTACCATTCAAATCCAGTCGCCCGCTAGCTAACCGGCTTTCAACTTCTAAGGCATTGTCGACAACTTCTCGACGCTGAGTCGAACGACCGAGCTCTGAGCCATCCGCGAATATCCCAGTAGAGAACAGGCCAGCTGTTCTCTCTTGAGTGCCGGCAGCGCCGGTTATCGTGATTTCACCGCCTATTGGAAACATTTTTTCGTCCCAACCGGCTCTGCGCAACAGCCCGCCAGCTTGCATTTCAAAACGCCATGCCGCTGTCTCACCCTCGTCACTAACCACGTCAAGGTAGACGTAGGCATGTGGATTCACAAAGCGAATATTCGTTATCGCACCAGTTATGGTGACTTCGCCACCCAGAAACTGGCCTGGGCCATGGTGAGCCATCGCAGTAATAGCGAAGTTCGATATACATAAAAATACCGATAGCAATATAGATAATCTTAAGTTCTTCATATTTTTATTCTTTAGTCTGAATTAATGCTCTTACGCAATTGCTAGACAATTAAACGAAAGACCGAGAAAAACGTTAAACTTCCAAATACCAGCAGGCCGATTTAACCAATGTATTGCGTTGACCGGTTGAAATCGCAGTATAAAGCGGCTATTTGAGATTATTTCGAGATTTCTTACACGTTAGGGAAAGCGCCTATTTGATTAAGTTAAAAGCGAAAAGTATGGCCTACCTTCATCGTCGCTGACTGACCGAGTTGATCGAAGTTACTATACTCATTCTCACGCCACCCGCCGTTGTAAATGATATAAAACTCGGAACCTGCCCTTGGGATCCATTGAACCCGGCTATTGACACCGAGTAATGCCGACTGATTATCGTATTGAATGGTAGATATCCAGGCCCACTCAGGGGTAAAGGCGATATTGGTACGTAGTCGCACCAAATGCGTATTGAAGTTACCTTGTGGTAAGTCGATGTCGTTAAATTCATACTCCAAAACACTTGTAAAGTAGGGACTAGGGCGCCAATTCAACTTTAATTCTGCGGTCTTACGATTACCACCATAAAAACCACCATCTTCAAGGCCTAATGTAACCAATAGTCGTCGCTGTCCACCTGATTCTAGCTCTATTCCATAGCGCTGAAACGAGTAATCGCCCAGCGGAATAGTTATACCATCAGCGATCTTAAATGGCTTGATCAGAACTTCGCGAATATTATTAAGCAGGAGAACCGTTTGGTCACCTTTTTGGTTTTCTATCTGGGCAAGCTCCAACTCTATTTCCTCGGTCTGGATGTTGCCATCGGTATCAGAAACGGTCGTGAACTCTATATTATTTGCAATAGAACGCAGCAAAGTACCTCGACTAAAGCGATATGTATGCCCTAATTCCGCTTGAGCTTGCTTAATACCAACACGGTTTGCAAAGCCCATGGCCGGAAAGTAATTTTCCCCAAGTTGCCGGTATTCCAAACCACCGCTAAATCCATCAGTGTTTGGCGAAGAAATATTGGCTCCAAATGCTTCATCATCACCTTCAAAGCTATCAGTATTTGATTTTTGATACCAAGCCTGCCCTTCGATAGTCACACCCTCAAATGAGCGGTTATTCAGATAATTAAAGTCTAATCCAACCACGGTGTTACTGTCGTCGGCTGTCGGGTTTCCGTGAGTAATAATAGCGCCGATGCTTGATTGTTCAAAAATATTTGCCGAGGCACGCCCGACGAATAAATCGCTATCATTAATTACCGGTGAACTCTCGGGTAAATCACCTAATAGGCTGGTATTGCCGGCCTGCTTTACCGCCAGCGTGCCAATATTCCATCGTCCTATACGACCAGTAAGCTTGCCACCGGCATCTAAGCTGAGCCTCTGCCCACCCGGGCCGATACCTATCCTGCGTGAGAAGAACGGTTTCCCATTACGGTTTAATCCACCGAATTCAAAAATATCGGCCTCTTGCAGGAAGAATCTGCGCTGCTCCGGAAAGAACAGGTCAAACCGGGTTAACTGTACCTGTCGGTTATCGACATCGGTAGCTGAGAAATCCGAATTAAAGGTTAGTGCACCCGTCAAATTTGGGTTGAACTTATAAAAAAGGTTTAACGATGGTTGGACCTCCGTTTGGCTAGTGTCGGGATCATAGGAGTGACGATTTGTTACGTTTACCGCAGGAATAACATCTAAGCCAATGCCCTGCTTCATACCAGACATACCCATAGCCGTACCAAAATTACTTGGGTTTGTGTTGCGGTTAAATGAGGTCCAGCCAATATCTTCGCTATTACTCTCAATTCCACGCTGAAAAGAAATACCCCAACTGGTGGCGTTGGGATCAAATGATATAGTCTCATAGGGTATTGCCATTTCGGCAAACCAGCCCTCGTCATTACGCTTAGCACCGCTATACCAGATACCAGTCCAATCCCAATTTAACCCATCAACACCTTCAAATATTGCTTCAACCCGTATTCCATGCGGGTTGACCTCAAAGAAATAACCGTTACGGCCATCATTAAAAGGATTAAGGTATAGTTTTAACTTATCATCATAACGTAAGCCGCCACCCTGAATCATCGTCCTGGCAATGATATCATCGAGATTCTCATGGATCATCCGAGCGCCAACATAGATGGCCTTCTCACCGTAGAGCACGTAAACGATGGTCTCTTCGGAGGGCTCCGAGTATTCGATGGGCTCTACCTGATGAAAGTCGTCGACCACAGCGGCCGTGTACCATACGTCGTCCATTATGCCGTCAATAATCGGAGGTGTATCGGTCTTAACCATTTGTATGACCTTATTCCGCCCGGATCGGTCGTTAATGATTGGCTCCTCTTGAGCAAAGGACGGTGCAATCAACAAAAAAATGCTTGTATAAACCAGAGCGCACATTCGGCGCCACAAGGTTTTTTTTCTGTTTAAATACAATGGATTTGACATTCTTTTAAAAAGCATCGTTATAGAACTAGTTTATAAATTTTGGCGGATTATGACTGTATTTCTAGCCTAAAATGTAACAATATTACTAATTTTTGTAACAGTTCTATCTCGATATATAACTGCCTCAGGATGTGCAATAACTGATTACATTACCAATGACTGATTTTAGTATATAGCGGATATTTGAGATTAATCGCCCCCTGTCAAATCCGGCAATATGTCTTCTTTTTGCCTGATGGCTATTCTTGTTGATTGTCCATAAAGTGAGCCCTAAGGGTAACCACAGCATAAACAACACCATACAAGGGGTAATCGATGAGATTTTTTACATGCTTCAGGATGATCCTGCTCCTGCTCTGTACTTATTCTACCGCCGTCTTGTGTGAGACTAAAGTCGTGCTGCTGGGAACAGGCAATCCTAACGCGCATCCTGATCGCTCGGGGCCGGCAACAGCGGTGATCGTCGATGGCCACTCTTATATTTTTGACGCTGGAACCGGGGTCGTACGGCGTGCGGCAGCAGCGGCGGAAAAACATAATATTAATACGCTCGAACCAGAAAATCTCACCCATGTTTTCCTCACCCACCTGCACAGCGATCACACCCTCGGGCTTTCTGATATTATTTTAACGCCCTGGGTGTTAGGCCGCGCGGGGCCGCTTAAACTTTTCGGGCCGACGGGGAGCGCCGCCATGGCCGATCGTCTTCTGCAGGCTTATACCGAGGATATCGACGCGCGCCTCTATGGCCTTGAGTCCGCCAACCACGTGGCCTGGAAGGTGGACACAAAGGAGTGGAGCGACACACAAACCACCTACAGCGATGACCATATCACCGTTGAGGCCTTCCCTGTCTGCCACGGTCTGTGGGAAAACGCCTATGGCTATCGTATCAAGACTGCTGACAAGGTGATTATTATTTCCGGTGACACAAGCTATTGCCGGATAATGATCGAAAAAGCAGCGGGTGCCGACATGCTTATCCATGAAGCCTATAGCGATGTCAGTTATAAGCGCCTGTCCGCCAGCTGGGCGAAATATCACGCTGCCTATCATACCAGTGCCATTGATCTGGCGCGGATAGCAAATACTGCCAACCCCAAACTGTTAATCACGACCCATCAGCTGACCTGGGGCGGTGATCCCGTGGACATGATTGAAGACGAGATTAAACGCAGCTATAGCGGCGCTGTGGTCACGGGGCGCGATCTGGACATCTTTTAAGTTGCCCTCGCTCCCTACCTACTTGATTTTTTTACCGCTAGCCATCACAAAACTAATTTCTTTTAAGGCGGTAATATCCTCTAATGGACTAACATCTGTAGCAATAATATCCGCGTATTTCCCAACCTGTAGACTACCTATATTATGACTTTGGCCCAATAGATCAGCGCTATTAATCGTCGCGGTGACAATGGCCTCCATGGGCGTCATACCAACAATGGTGTAAAACTCCAGTTCCCGTGCATTCTCTCCATGGGGCACAACACCTGCGTCACTGCCTGCGGCTATTTTGATACCAGCTTGGAACGCATCGTTAATATTCTGTTCATGATGATCAATATGGGTCTGAGTATGGGTTTTCATCATAGAGTCTTCCCGTTCTGGGTTAATCCGCCGAATTCGGTCCAGCACCATTAAGGTCGGTACCAGGTAAGTACCATATTTCTTGAATAATTGCCGCGAAGAACTATCGTTCAATGTGCCGTGTTCAATGGAGTCGACGCCGGCATTGAGGGCCATGTTAATGCCTCTAACATTGTGTGCATGTGCAGCAACTATAAGTTCACGGGTTTTAGCCGTATCTACTACTGCCTGTAGCTCATCAGCTAAAAAAGGTGATGGTGAGCCAATGCGACTGCACAACTGACCGCCACTGCAGGTAGCGTATATTTTGATCACATCCGCGCCCATGTCTATTTGACGCCGCACAGCCTGTTTGCAACTATCCACGCTATAACATTCACCGCCTTCACTTTCAGAGCCGATGCGGATGGTATGGCCGCTTGCAAAAATGCGCGGGCCAACAATTTTACCGCTATTCACACCATCTCGAAGTGCAAATATAGACCAACCTGATGAGCCAAGATTACGTACTGTGGTAAAACCGGCTTCGACAGTTTTACGTGCATTTTCAACACCTAGAGCGAGAGCGTAAACGTCCAGGGACTCATCCGGCTTGTCACTGGAATCATCCTGTTCTCTATCTAGGCTGCGATCCATGGTCAAATGAACATGGGCATCGATTAATCCCGGTAATACAAATTTATCCCGCAGGTCGATCACTTCAGCCTGATCCAGCCCCAATTGCTCTAGCGATTGAAAGCCTTCTAGCAGCTGGTCGATTCTGTCGTTTTTAATAACCAAAGTGGCATTGCCTATGGGTTGCTCGCCGGGAATGGCTAATAAAGTTCCTGCGTGCATAATTTTCCAATTATCTTTATCTTCCTCTGTGCCTTCTTCCATCTGCTGAGCCTGTATCGGCAAGCTCAATAAAACACAACTAGTCAATAGCGTCATTAAGGTGTTTTTTAAAATTCCCATATTATATTCCTTAGCTTTTAATTATATTTGTCTGAGCAGCAATGATGGATGTTAATTTTCTTGTTTTTGACGACACTTTGTAAGGCTCGACAAGAACTCCCTCTTCCCCATTAAACCAGTTCAATGCACTCATATCCTATGATTATAGGAAGAATAGGCCCCTTCGTCCCTTGAATTAATAAGTATCAGATAGATGATAGAAATATACAAGTAGATGCGTGGGCCTATGCCCCACCGGTTTTGGTAGGGCCATGGCACACGCGTCAGTTGTTCACAAAACTGACGGACCCAGACAAAAGGCTACGAATTCGTTACTGGAACTGCGGTGAAAATCAGAATAATGATACCTATACAATGGAAGAGGGTACTGCGCAGTCTAGTGGTTTTACCTTTACCACCCAGGATGACCAAGACGAAGGCGACAATAAGGGGGGGACGACAAATGATAGCTGTAAAAATGCGAACGATTAGTAGGTTGTCGTGCTGTGGATTAGCGGCCGTTATATCGTAGCCGTTGTCGGCACATCATTCAGACAAAATGTTCGATATGGGCGCGATCATCACTTTAGAAGGCGTTGTGAAAAAATATCAGTATACGAACTCGCATGCCTGGTTAATTGTTGACGTAGAAAATGATGATGGCACACTTACGAATTGGGTTTTCGAAACCGGAGCGCCCAGCAGCTTGATGCGGGCCGATATACGTCCGTCTGATCTTCCGCTAGGTACCCCCTATTACGATTAGCGGCCATCCCATGCGTGATGGTCGGCCAGCTGCCGAATGGACCACCTCGGTTCTGGAAGACGGTAAAATAATTAAATTCGAAGCTGGGTTTTCAGGTTCGATAAATTTGATAGATTATGGCGAAGAATATGATGAAATCTAAAGTAAAGGGTCTGAAACTATTGATAGTTTGGTTAGCCCTGCCTTCAATTACATTCGGGCACCATTCACCCAATGTCCATTTCGACCGTACTCAAATCATAGAGATTGAAGGTGAGCTTACCGAGCTAACCTGGCGGAACCCTCACGTTCAGTTCGAAGTGGAGACGACGGATGAGCAGGGAGTAACGAAAACATGGGAAATGGAGTATTTGGCACCCAGTTTTTTAATGCGGCAGGGAATCTCGAAGGAAATATTTAGAGTGGGCGATAAGCTGAAGGTTGCGGGCTATGTTGGTCGAGCCAATAAAGAAGCGGTTTTTACTACTAATGTTTTATTTCCAAACGGGCAAGAGGTATTTGACTTTCAGATTTCAGAACCACGCTGGACCGACAATACGGTAGGGCTAACCTTTGGTGAGTACCAGCAAGAAAAGTTAGATTCCGCCCCGGAAATTACTAGCAGTCTGTTTCGAGTTTGGAGTACAGACGTTGCAAACATTAATCCCGGAAGAACATTTTGGCAAGAGGACTATCCCCTGACAGCACAGGCCGAGGCAGAGCAGGCGAACTGGGATCGTGTTGGTGAAAATCCATACATGCGTTGTGAAAACGGAATGCCCGCAATTATGGACCAGTTTTACCCCGCCGAATTTATTGATCAAGGTAACCAGATTATCGTTCATCTGGAAGAGCAGGATGTAGTGCGTAATATTCACATGGTAGCGGTACCGGAGCCGACGCAGAGCAGCGTATACGGGCACTCAGTTGGGCAGTGGGATGGTGATACATTGGTTGTCATCACCACGCACATTAACTGGCCATGGTTCGATCAAACTGGGATCCCGCAAACCGAGAATGTTCATGTGGTAGAGCGATTTACCCCTAGTGAGGATGGTCGACAGCTAGACTACGCGGCTACGGTGACAGACCCAGCTATTTTTATAGAGCCTGTTGTGCTGGAAAGGATCTGGATCTGGGTGCCTGGCGAATCGGTCGAGCCATACGATTGCACGATCAGTTACGAAAAATACTAGGTGTGTTGGATAAGATTGCGAGTTGGCGCTCGGTAATTCAACATTTAACGGAGGTTGCTACACCACGTTAGTTAAGCAAAACCTCTTTTCCACTGCCAGCGGACTCGATTGCAGCATTTATTAACCGCAGGGCAGAAAGTGCCCCTTCGCCATCAGTTTCAGGCCGAGCACCGGTTTGGATGCAGTCGGCAAACTCTTCGACTTCTTCAAGAATAGGGTTTCCATATTCGAAAGGAAGGCTCTCAGATCCGGTTTGTCCTTTTTTGAATATTTTAAGGCTGGAGTCTTGATCTACCCCTTCCCACCAAAGCAAATACTCTTCAAATGGAAGTTCTGGTGGCGTAACCGTAAACAGAAGATTGGCCTCGGTGCCATAGATGTAAAACCAAACAGCTTTTGGCGACGCATAATTTGAACCAAGATACCCAAGCACGCCAGACTCATATTTAAATATGGTAGTCGTAACGTCATCAACTGGTGCAGGAATATAGAGCTTGTTAGAAAAAGCGAAGGCGGAATAAATTGGCCCTAGCAAATAATTAAAAACATCCGCGGAGTGTATTCCTAAGGTCATTAATGAACCCCCGGGGCATCCAGAATTATCTCCTTTCCAACGGAAGCTTTCTGGCGATATGGCAAAACCAAGATTTTGGGAATAATTACTTTCGACTTGAATCGGTAAACCAATTGCCCCGTCATCAATCAATTCTTTCAGTTTACGAATTCCGCTGAGCCTGCGCATATGCTGCCCCACCATCAAAGTTACTTTCGTATCCTGGCAGGCTTTAATCATTTTTTCGGCATCGGCTATCGTATTCGCTATCGGTTTTTCCACAAAAATATGTTTGCCATACTGAGCTGCCAATTCGGTTTGTTCAGCATGGCTGGCATTCGGGGTTGCCAGGTGCACGCCATCAATATCGGTTCGTTCCAGTACTTCTAAATAACTATCCTCCTGTTCACAGTGAAACTTTTCACTAAAGGCAATCCGTTTTTCCGTATCCGGGTCATAACAAGTAACAAGATTTACCTTTTTACTTTTCTTCATCACATTGCCAATACAGCCGGACCACGCACCGGTGCCTATCATGGCCAGATTAACAGGGTTATTTAACTTCACGGAGCTAAGTGGTCGCTTGCTAGCGTCGGCCATGACAAGTTGAGCAAACTTCAATTTGCGCTAGCTTGCTTACTCGATTGTTTGTCGGCATGAATGGCATTTCGGCAGAATGACACTGGGTACATTCGTATTCCCGCTCGAGCACCATCGCGTGTGATGTTTCGAAATGCCAATAACCTTCTCTAGATTTAGCTAGCAAGGATTCTAGTTCGGTTGCGCTCAAAGAAGCTGCCCAGGTTGATGAGTCGGGTAGTAAGTCTTCCTCGGATGAAGGCAGGATTCTAATGCTGGTGTCGCGCTGGGTATGTGCAGTAGCGATGGTTTGCCCGGCAACGCGACCTGTGATGACCGCGGGCCCAAGGAACATGCCATCCATTCCGTGTTTGCCATTGATGCCAACGCTGCCGTTTAATTCTCCAACAGCATACAGGCCGGCAACAACTTCACCGCTATCGTTTAGGGCGCGGGTTCCGGCATCAACTACGACGCCGCCCATGCTCTTTCGTGTCATTGGATAGAACTGCATCGCATAAAACGGCGCTTGATCGATACGAGGGGGGGTATTGTTCATTTCGGGGAAACGATTGAAATCTGAATCTTCTCCAGCATCGATTAGCGCGTTGTAGTTCGCGAGAGTTGTCGCGAGAGCATCGGCAGGTAAGCCGGTTGTGTCGGCCAACTCAGCCAATGTCGCCGCTTTGCTTGTAATCTCTGGGTTATCCATCAATGGATGTCCATCGGTGGGATTGTTTACCCATTCGGCACCGCGCATCGCGAAGCCCGCCCGGCCAGGTTCATCGAATATAGCCCAGTAAGTCGCGATCTCAAGATTGAGCATATCGCGGAGAATTTCCTTATCTAAGCCAGCTTCATTAGTAAATCGATTGCCGTTCGAATCAACCCACATAGCGTGGACGTTGCCAGCTGTAACTGCAAATACGCCCTCAGGGTCATGGATATTGACTATGCCATTTGTGTAGATGTACTGGCGGTCCATATTTGTTACCTGTGCGCCAGCCTCGCTTGCTAGGTCCAACCCTTGGCCTTGCGCGTGCACTGATGCACCAATGAGTAGCCTGCCGGGCTTCGGTAAGTCAGGCATCCAGTTGGAGAGAACTTTATCGAGATTCCCTTCAAATCCACCGGTTGCTAGCACGACGTGCTCGCTCCTCAGTGTTTTGATATCACCACCCCTAACGTCGCGTACTTGCACACCCGTTACTTGCTGATCTTCTACAATCAACTGTTCAACTTTTTGATTCCAAAGAAAATTAACAGTTGGTAGCTCCAGTGCGGTGCGAACCAGTGCTTGAACTACGTCCAGAGCATTATGCTCAGTAAAATGAAACCGCGGTATGCTGTTCTCGAAACCGCCCATTACTACTCGGGTCCACTCAATGCCCATCTCGATAACCCAGTCGTACAGCATCTCACGGGAGTTCTCAGTGTAGAAGCGCGTCCAATATGGGTCGCCAACCTCGGTCCATTCCTGCCATTCTTTATAAGCCAGCTCAGGAGTATCCTGATAGCCAGCGGCTTCCTGGAGCGGCGTGCCAATAACCGCGAAGCCACCCGCCATAACTGCGTGGCCGCCAGGAACTGAGTTCATATCGACAACTAAAACTTCTACACCTGCACGACCCATTTCGATTGCGGCCGATAGCCCTGAAATTCCAGCGCCGATGACGATAGCTTCTGCATCGATACCTGCCTCCAACTCAGTGTCTGGTGAAGATTGGAAGCAGCCTGTTAGAATAACAATTACAACGACTGTTACTACAGCTAATAACGAGTTCTTTATTTGGTTTTTCATTTTATTCTTACTGAAAAATTATCATTGGATAACGCTTATCACATTCTCTTCGAACCATCGAATGAACTCGATATCATGAGGAATTAGTGTTTTCTCGCTCCAGCCTTGCCTAAAGGTCCTTCGCATCGTTATTTTGTTGCAACTCAAAACCAAGAAACGCGACGCCCGCGATAACATTGATATTCGCGAGAATTATAATTATTTGCCCAGGCTGGATCTTTTTCATTAGTAAACCTTCACTTAGCTAAGCTAGATTAGGGCTTTAACCCAAACGTTATGCTGACACGCACTGCTTATTGAGCTACTTGCAAGCTGAGCGACACGTTGTATTTAGCTATCTGAGTCAACACTCATGTGTTTGAGAGTATGCGCGTTTTTTTCCTAGCTTTTTCCGTCAAAGGGTTCGATTTTAACCTGGCTATAGTCAAGATCAAGACAGCGCACATTAATATCGTAACCGTTTGGGTTTGATCGAGGCGTATAAAACGGCTTTATGCCACAGACTTTACAAAAGGTGTGTTTGGCAACGCCTGTACCCCATGTATAGATTGTTGTATGGGATTTGGTCCGCAACAACCTGAATTTTGATTTAGGAACAATGAAATGAAGAAATCCAGACTTCGAGCAGATCGAACAATTGTAGTCACCACATTTAATCTTGTTATCTACCTCCACTTCAAACTGAACGGCACCATAATGACACGAACCTTAGTATAGCATTTTAAATTACCCTTTTATTAACGCTCGATATTAGATTAAACCAATTTGTTCATACTACCGTAAAGTTTTTGATAGGCGGTTCGCTTCGATTAGGTCTGCATGTTGTGCACGCACAGAATCTTAGCTGGCTGGTGGACTTATCCAGTAGTCAAAGTGTAAATAAAAGATAAAAAAGGGTTGAGTACAAAGTATTACTTGTACTCAATCGATGTTTTTTCTATCGTATACACTCAGTTCTAGACTTACAAAAATTACTATATACCTAAGGTAAACAATGACTCGAACAAACACATTAAGCCGAAGAAAATTTTTGGCACAGACTACCGCGGCAGCAGCCACTTTATCATTGCCAATGGCATCATTTGCTCAAGAAAGCATGATGACTAGAGCTATTCCAGGGTCAGACCGTCAGATACCGGTGATTGGATTAGGTGCGCCAGATATGTTTTTTACAACCCCCCCTGAAGGCTCTGAGTTACCTAAATCCCTTGTTCAGGCGATGGTTGATCAGGGTGGTCGAATATTAGACACCCCGGCTTTTTTTAGACCTGACCCGCCTGACGTAGGTGGTCTTGTGACTGAAATGGATCTGCAAGACGCTTTGTTTCTGATCGGTAAAATTACCGTGGAAGGTGAAGACGCGGCTAAGGAGCATCTAGCTAAAACTGCTGCTAATTTCCGCAGAGAACAAATGGATTTAATGCTGATTCATAATTTTAAAGATGTGCCGACCAATTGGCAGGTTCTTAAAGAAGCCAAGGAAGACGGTAAGGTTCGGCATATAGGCATTAGTCGCACCGCCGGCACTACCAACGAAGCGTTAGAGCAGTTTATGAAAACTGCGAAGCCAGACGTTATTATGATTGGCTACAATATGCATCAAAACGAACACGAGGCGCGTATTTTGCCGCTTGCGCAAGATATGGGCATCGGCGTTTTTGTAGTCGAACCATTTAGGGTGGTTGACGATGGCGCTTTGTTCAGCTTAACGCGAGACAAAGAGTTACCGGAATGGGCAGCAGAATTTGATTGTGAATCCTGGGCGCAGTTTTCGTTGAAATATATTCTATCGAATCCAGCGATTACCGGCATCATTACTGAAACTACCAGCGTTTCGCATGTAGTTGATAATATGCGCGGTGGCTATGGACGACTTCCTGACGAGGCAATGCGCAAGCGCATGTCTGATCACTTTTACTCTATGTTATAGAGAAGAAATAAAGGACTTAGGTGGGATTATAATAATTCGAGAAAGCCGGTTTTGAAAGTAGAGGATGGGGAGCTATTTTTCTAACAGGCTCCTTTTGTATGCATGGCAATATTTAAATTTTGGTTTATTAATACTCGTAATATCTACAAATTTAAATATACCCAATAGCTGTGGACAATTGCTTGCAATCAAAAGCTAAGTGATAATTTTTTGGTTTATCATGTGCTCATAGTTAGTAGAAATAATAGCCAACAAGCTTTAACGCAGGTAACTGATATGAAACATTCTCCATACGCTCAGCAAATTTCACGCCGCAAATTTCTCGCCTCGAGCACTGTAACCAGCTTGGCGATGTTGGCACCTCAGCTAGCATTAGCGCAGTCGAGTATGCCGGTGCGTCAAATACCTGGAACCGATAAGGTATTACCCATTGTAGGGCTTGGCTCGAGTAAAGTGGTTACTGGTATTGCTGAGAATGGCCCGGCTCCATTAGAGGCAGTATTAGAAGCACTTATCGAGCACGGTGGCTCGATGGTTGATACCTGGCCGCGGAATGTAGATAACGATGGCGCTTTCGGAGAAGTGATAAGTCAAGAAGGTATAAAGGATGCTTTATTTATTACTACCAAAATTGACCAAATTGGTAAGCAGGCAGGTATAGATCAGTTTGAGCAAACACTGCGTTTGTATCAACGCGATTCAGTAGATTTAGCACAGATATTTAGCCTAACCGATCTTGATGTGCACTGGCCGAGTTTGCGTGATTGGAAAGAGCAGGGTAAGGCAAGATACATTGGTGTCACAGTGTCACAAGAAGCTTTATACGCGCAGTTAGAAGCATTTTTAAAACGTGAAAAGCCGGATTTTATTCAACTTAACTATTCGATTGCGGAACGAATGGCTGAATCAAGATTATTACCGATGGCCGCCGATATGGGAGTGGGTGTGATAATAAATCGACCCTTTATGAACGGGTCTTACTTTGAGCGTTTGCGAGACATGCCATTACCAGAATGGACTAGCGAGTTCGATTGTAATAGCTGGGCACAGTTTTCACTTAAATATATATTGGCGAATCCATTGATTACCTGCGTATTGACCGAAACGAGCAATCCTTTGCACATGGTTGAAAATGCGATGACCGCTTCTAGCCAGTTACCTAATGAGGTTGTTAGAAAACGGATGGCCAAGTATATTGATCAGGTGTAGCATTGAATGCTGGCAATTAAAGTATTATGGGTTTGGTTGAATATAGCCGTCTTCTTCCAAACGCTGAATACGTCGCCAACAGGGGGAGGAGGACAAGTTCACGGCATCAGCGATATCAGAAATGGAGATATCGGCGCATTTTTGAAGTAGGACAAGAATCTTTTTATCTGTTTTATCTAGCAAAATTATTCTCTAATTTATAATTTTTGTAGAGTAATAATCTATATTTATAGTAATTAAGAGCAATAATTACAATCAATACCTAGCTAGTTTGGGGTAAGGTGCTCTCAATTAAACATACAAGGATAGATTAAGTTAGAAAAGCATGAGAATTAGATTAAAGAGTTTTTGGTCTGCGTGTTGCAAGTTTGTAACGACAATATCGGTATTTTTAGGCATAGGCTTGTCTCCGGTAGCCCTCTCGCACCACGGTAGTAATTCAAACCCGGAGTTGTACCTAGCTGATAATTTACTCAGGCTGGAAGGTGAGATAACGACTATTTTCTGGCGTAACCCACATCCAAGGTTGATGCTTAAGGTGGTTGATGAGCAGGGTGTAGAAAAAGAATGGGAGTTAGAAATGGGTGGTAGCCTGAATAGCTACGCAGCTGAAGGTATCACTAAGGACTTTCTTAAAGTTGGTGACAAAGTCAAAGCTGCTGGTGTTGTATCAATGCGTGACCCCGTAGCGATTGGGCTAATTAATTTGCTAATGCCTAACGGCGAAGAAATGATAACTGCAGGTCCTGGCCCAAATAATAGTAGGAATGGTAAATTGCTGTGGTCGACTGAACAAATGGTGCTGATTCAAAAATCATTTGATCCTGCGGCAGTGCAAGCAGCAAAAGATTCTGCCGATGGTTTCTTTCGGGTTTGGGGTCGACGTCCCAGCCCACGACCTGTTCCTGAAGCGTATGCGGGCTTATTAACTGAGATAGGCGAGGCGAGTGCTGCAGAATATTTTGCCGCTACAGATAACCCTGAACTTGATTGTCGCTCAGGTGTACCTACCAATATGTTTGACCCAGTCCCAATGGAAATTATTAACGATGGTGACCGCATACTTATTCATACTGAAGAGCATGATTTAGTGCGTGTAGTGCATATGACCGATGACCGACCAGAACCAGTTGCCAGTAACCTTGGTTATTCCGTTGGGTATTTGGAAGGCGGGAAATTGATTGTTGAAACCACTCATATTGATTGGCCGTACTTTGACCCATACGGTACACCGCAATCCGATCAGATGACCTACAAAGAAACCTTTTGGATTGCTGAAGACGATAGTCAACTGAATTACTCGATTGTAGCTACAGATCCAGTTAATCTGACCGCGCCAATCGAACTGGAGCGTGCGTGGCGTTGGCAACCGGGTACCGCTATGGTCAAGTTTGACTGTGCAGCAGAAGTCGTCACATCGGAATAGCGAATCAAATTGCTAGCAGTTTAAGGCGAAAAAGAGGGGTAGGGCAATGCCCCTTAATTACTCGGCTTTTGCCGCTAGCGACTCCGGTGACTAGCTTTCGAGAAACTCCGCTAGCTTATCTATGCTCTTACACCATGGATCATTAACGTTCGCAGATAAACATTACCCCGTTAACTGATGCCGAGCAGGCTTCCATACCAATCGCACTGCCCGGCTCTATGGTGTCTAGTAATGCGTTAAACCACTGATTACGCTTCAAGCGATCCTTCCATAGCACCTTACCCAAGCGATCAGCGCCGTATAACTGATAAATAATTTTTGCTCAACCTATTCCAACTCTATTGAGCTTTGTGGTGGCTCCTTCTTTTCGTTGACTGCTGGTATAGGATTGCCAGTGTGGCACTTAGATGCCGTTTAGGGGAGGAGGAGTCCATACCATTACTTTGGGCAATTAGCCGTCATTCGATTAATGGAGTATATGCTTTACAAGCCTTAAGTATTGTATTTGGTGTTATTTCGGGTTTGGTCTAGGGTATTATCGGACGACTTAAAAATTGCGATCAAATCAAACAAAGTCTTAACAGGGGTGAGTCAATGCGGTTCAACAATATCAAGTTAACGTCAACATTAGCGATTTTTACTCTGCTTTTAGGGTGCACTGAAGGTCCTGAGCCAGAGATTATGATGGATAACATGGCAGACTGGGTTCTCACCAATGGTCAAATTCTGACCGTCGACGCAGACTTTAATACGGTCGAAGCCATGGCGGTTAAAGATGGTCTAATTCTCGCCACTGGCTCAAACGAAGAGATGATGGAATACGCCGGGCTTGATTCCAGCGTTACTGATCTGGACGGACAAACTATCGTCCCGGGCTTAATAGATAACCACATGCACTTTGTTCGCGGGACCAAGCATTGGTACCGGCTTATACGCTGGGATGGTGTTAAATCTAGAGCAGAAGCTCTGGATATGGTCAAACAGCGCGCAGCGCAGCTACCCGAAGGTGAATGGTTGATGGTCATGGGAGGTTTTATCTTTGATCAGTTTCAAGATAATTCTGAGACTTTCAGCGTAGAGGAATTAGATGAAGTATTACCAGATAGGCCTCTTTATATCCAGGAAGCTTATAGTCGAGCGTTTGTGAATAGCGCTGCTTTAGGAGCTGCAGGTATTTCAAATGAAATTGAGGGCCCGGCCGGTTTGATTCGGAACGAGCAAGGTGAGCTGACTGGAGAACTACGAGGACGTGGTGCCTACGGTCTGGTAGACCAGCATATTCCGGAACCCTCAGAGCTAACATGGGACAACAGTGTCAAACTCACCATTGAGAGCTTGCTTAGTATGGGAATGACAGCGGTGTACGATGTGGGTGGCAATACCGTCACGCCCGCCTTTTATGAATCCGTGGGACGCATCGCCGATGCCGGCGACCTAAATATGCGCGTTTACTATTCTTTGAACGAGCAAAACAGCGCCAGCAGCAGCGCTGAAGAAATTATGATGGAGATGCGTAATAACTCCCCCGATAGGGAGGGCCTTCGGTTTGCTCAATTTGGTTATGGTGAAACCGTTTATCGTCCTATGCGAGCCAATCCCTTTGTGATTTCAGATGAAGACAGGGAACATTTTAAAAATATCGCGATTACAGCTGTGGAGAATGGCTGGCAGACGAATGAGCATTCCAGCCGTGAAGTAAAAATCTCCGGCATGCTGGATATTTTGGAGGAAGTTGCCGAAACTCATCCAGCAATGTTGGATATGCGCTTTACAATTGCCCACACCAACGGTATCCAGCCGGAATCCATAGAACGTGCCAAGGCATTAGGAATGGTATTCGCAGTGCATAGTTCGCGAAGGCAATCAGCTCAAGTGGGTTCCCAAAATCCCGCCAGCCAACCGCCAGCTCAAATAATAAATGACTTGGGTGGTATCTGGGGGTTGGGTTCAGATGCCACTACCGTGGGTAGCCCAAACCCTTTTCATACTATTGGATGGGTGGTGAGTGGCCGAAACATCGCAGGAGATATAACTCAACCCTTTACCGTGTCGCGCGAAGACGCTCTTACTGCACACACGCGAACCAACGCCTATATTCTATTCCGTGAAGATGATCTAGGCAGCTTGGAACCAGGTAAACAGGCTGATTTTGTGGTGCTGGATCGTGATTACATGAGCGTGCCTGAAGAGGATATTGAAGATCTATATTCAGTAATGACAGTTGTTGAAGGCGAAGTGGTTTATTCCGCTCCTTAATACTCACTCACATAGTAGTAACAAGAGCCGAATGACTACCTTGGGCAATCAACGGCTATATTGAGCTTCAAAGGGAAAGTGTCTGTGGGACACTAGACCGTAAATAACCACAACAAACCAGAATAGATGGTAATTAATCTCCTGGAAGTGTTAATAGGCTTGTGGTTAGCTGCCAATTTTTGAGATAACAGAAGATGTTTAAGGCCATAACGACTTTATTTACTCATTATTCTGAACTTCCCAAGATTAAACGAAACCTATGTTCCTTTCTAAAACGATATAATATTCACAATAGCCTCTCCAGCCACGCAATGTCGCTCTATGTTTAGTCTTTAGTATTATTCCACTATGACCCGCCTTACCCCCTCAGGAACATCCGCTAGGGGTACAATTCGAATATTCGTCCTCTGACCATCGGTATCGAATGTATATCGAATCCGCTGTCCATTCTCATCGATAAATTGAAGTGACTGTTGAAACCATGCGGGCGGCGGAAAGCCTTGTGGGGAAGTCGCCTCAAGAATATAAAGGCGGCTAGCATTTAAATGGATTCCAATAAAACTTCGAGACTGATCCTTATTCGTAATCTGCATTTGGTGTCCTTCGATCTTGTCAATATCCGCCCAACCCTCATAAGTGATCTCACCACCCGCATCGCGAACGCTCTCGCGGATACTCTGAGCTTCGTGGGCAACGGATGCTCGGACATCCATCACCCAAAAAGTAGCCCCCGAGCTTGCATCCGTTTGGTCTAAACGTGCGCGGTGCCTCTTTTCAGCCTCTGTATAGTCGACTAGCGTTAATGAGTAATTACCGGAGCTACTATAAGCAGAATATACTCGTGCCGGAAATATCACACCATGCGCGGATAGTCGAGTCCGTTCATCGACCTCTGGTATATTCGGGAACGTTATAGCGAATCGGTCAGATCGATGTATATACTCGATCTGGGCAAAAACAGGCAAAGCGCTCAGAAAAGCTAATGATGTAAATATGAGCTGTGTTATACGTTTCATTAATCCCAGAGCCTTTCCACATTATCCCGTCCGGTTAAATATCCGAGCAAACAACCATTCGCATTATCTTTAAGGCGGTGGCAGCGCACGGAGACCATATCTCCTTCATGGACAGTGTCCCGAGTCACCCCACTTTTAGCTAATTGAATCGGCGTCGCGGACTCTAATGCCCACTGCACCGCTTTACCGTTATCATCCACAACTTCAATAAAAATCCAAATATGAGGATTGATCCAAAGGATTTCTTTTACTCTACCTTCAAGCTTAGTATATAACGTCATATCGAAATTGGCATGAGAGTGATGGGCCCATATAACACTTCCATAGATTAACGCAGCGCTCCCAAGGATTAGCACTCTTAACAACACCTTCTGTTTTCTAGAAGCTTGATTCTTCAAGTATGATTTAACTTTATACATAAGGCTATGTGCCTCCTGAGCTAGATGGAATAATGGAAGCTAGATAGGAGGCGATATTTGTCATGTCTTCAATACTTAAGTTCGCTACAGTAGGTTTCATTAGTTGCGAACTAATACCATTCCTAGTTCCCTGTCTGAAGTCGTATAACTGACGCATCACATAGCTGGGCGACCGGCCGGCGATGGGGGGAACCATATCGAGACCGTTAAGATCCTGCCCGTGACAGATATTACACTGAATTGTCTTTCCGCCACCAGTTGTAACAAGTTCCTCCCCTTTGGCTAGACTCCCCACCGGGACATAAACATTAAAGCCAGTACGCGGGTTACGGAGATAATCCACCTGATAGGTATCAATGGGGCTTTCAATAATGCGCCCTGCAAGCGGCTCTGTTGGTTCCGTCCCGACTGTAAAAAACATATTATTATTCGGATTTAGATACATCTTTGGAATCAGATCTGCTTCTATTACATTGTAGCGGCGCGTCCACGGGACGGCCGCCCAAAACTCGGCAGATTTCTTTATCTCTTCCTCGGTCATCGCTCTAGCCATTCGGATCATATTTGGCGTGTTCGGTTTTCTAGGGTCAGCGCTGTAACGCAAGCCTTTTCGAAAATCATACAATTGCTGAATCATGTACTCGGCCGATAACCCGGCAACAGGTGCGTTCGAAGGACGTCCCTTACCATTGGGTAGATGGCAGGAGCCACAAGCCCAATCTGGTTCACCACCTCTAAGGGCTTCAGGCCCGTACTTAATGATCTCCGCCATCGGCGGATAGTCCTCCGGGAACCAGTCAATGACGTCCTGAGCATGACGAATTTCCTGACGAGAGAAAGTAGCACTACTCCCCTCAAGCGTAAGGGGCCTAGAGAGTTCTTTCGCATCTTCTCCAGACTGGAGCGCTCTGTTCCCCGGAGTTGGAATAGGCGGCTTATCACCTAACTGTGGCTGAGAGTCATAACCGTAAGCCCACTCGGGTATAGGCGCCCATAACTCCAGGGGCTTATCTGTCTGAGAATGAACAACCGCGATTCTAAAAATTAAAAAACTACAAATTAGAAATAAAATATATCTGGTTCTCATAGAGAAACTCCCAAATTTTGGAAAGTACACTAAAATAATATCCACTAAGTGTTAGTAGTATTCACAATTATAATCATACTTGAAAGTGAATAATCCATAGCCAATGGCTTGTAAATGACTACTTTAAAGTTTGATAATAGTTTCATATTGCCTTGTGGGCACTTTAAATGATTCCAAATACTCTAGACTGCCGGGGATTTTCTCTACAACAGACTGGTCGGTGCTCAGATGGTCGCATTTTCTAGTGCCTTACCTGACGAGCAGGCGTTGCTAGATGTCACTGCCTCTATTAATACTCTCGCTTCGCCATAAGGGCAATAAGCAGTCATTCAACTAAGCGGACAGTTACCGTTTGGTGAGCAAACACCCGATCTGTACCCTAATATGTCAATTTGGACGTAATTGAGGGTAGAATCAGTCGCAATAAGAGCTCTTAAGGGGAAATGGATCATTGGCTGACTCGTCTATTATTAACCAGCTTTACCAACGCAAGATGTTTCGCATTGCTGTGGGGTATCTCGCTGTTGCATGCGCCAGACAATGTTTATCACCCCGAGAACGGGTGTTTAATCGCTGAGAATGTCGGTGCGTGGCCAATAAAATTGGCGTACATAGATAGAAAATCACTGGATCTGAAAAGGGGACTTCGCCCCATTGGTATTGTAATACTTGCTATTCGGTAAGGGGGGATTGACCATGAGAGATATTACTCGGCGTACATTGCTGACAACGGCAATAAGTACCGCGCTAGCAACGTGCTATACTCGAACGCTACGAGCGCAGGGTGTGGGCTCTTTAGCCACGAACCCAGGACGTATCGACGTTCATCATCATTTTGCACCACCGGCATGGGTAACCGATGTCACCGGTCGTCCACTACTCAACCCGGCCAACACAAGGTGGAAGCCCGAACACTCAATTGAAGATATGGATAAAGGTGGTGTTGCTGCGTCAGTGATATCCATCACCAATCCCGGACTCTGGTTTGGTGATGTGGAGCAGTCCCTCGGTCTAGCGCGCGCGTGTAACGAGTACGGCGCGCAACTGGTTCAGGATTATCCAACACGTTTTGGTTTGTTTGCGGCAATGCCCTTGCCAAATGTAGATGCGACGCTCAATGAAATAGAGTTTGCATACGATACCCTCAAAGTTGATGGTATTGGACTGTTTACCAGTTATGGTGAACGATGGCTGGGTGACCCCACATTCAGACCGGTGATGGCGGAACTTAACAGGCGTAAAGCGGTAGTCAATGTGCACCCAACGGCTGCTAATTGTTGTAGGAACCTGGAATATGCCCCTGGTGCCAGTGCATCGAGTATAGAATATGGCACCGATACGACCCGTGCCATCATGGGCATCGCATTCAACGGTGATGCGGTAAGATTTCCCGATATTCGTTTTATCTGGTCCCATGCGGGTGGCAGTGTGCCATTTTTGGCGGGCCGCATCGATCGGGCCGGAAACAGGGCAAAAGACGCACTGCCAAACGGCTTCTCGTCCGAATTAAAAAAGTTCTATTACGATGTGGCCGGTTCTACCAATCGTGGTGCGTTGGTGTCACTGTTAGAATTGGTGGAGAGCACACAAATTGTATTCGGGACAGATTTTCCTCCTGGCGGCACCAGCTTGGCAGTTGCCGCTGAACTCGCCGATACCGGCCTGTTCAGCGAAAGCGACCTGCATGCTATAGACCGTGAAAATGCAGTCAGGTTATTTCCGCGTTTTGCATAACGCCGATAGCCCTGCGTTGGGTGAGGGTTGGGAAGATGCCAAGATGCTATTAAGGCCAGGACTCACGCAGTGGATGGAAGAAAATATCATTAACGTCAACTAGTGACCTCTTTGGGTGATTAACGATCATTCGACCAATGAAACATCTGCTTTATAGTTTCATAACAGTTATATAATAGTTTCATATTTATCTTTCGCTTTTGGGCACTTTAAATGATTCCAAATACTCTAGACTGCCGGGGGTTTTCTCTACAACAGACTGGTCTGGCGATACTCAAAACATATAATGAAGCCGAAAACGGTGTCGAATTTCCGGTCCTGATAGATACTCTGGATGCTGGCTTACGGATGTGGCTTATCGAGGCTGGTGCACGACACTGGATCGAGTCTGAATCGGACGAAGGCGTCTGTTTGACAGTTCATCGCCGTCTGTCGCCAGGGCAAGGTTCGATACCAGGCTTGCATCATCTTGCTGCTGCGGGAAACAATATTTGGGCGTGTGAACGTGAACGGCATCTAGTTCGCGTGGATGGCACCACTGGCAAAGTGGCGCAAATAGCAGAGATCGCCAAGAAGGCCTCGCATCTTGCGATTAGTACAGATGAAAAGTGGATTATCGTTGCGGACCCAGGTGCCGATGAGCTACTAGCGATTTCGAGTGAAGATCTTTCGGTGCAGCACCGGTGGCCGGCTCCGGGAGGGCCCCAACTGCCGCTGATTACCGACGAAGGTATCGTTTGCGTGACTGGGGGTGGGGCTAATGCGGTGACTATTGTTCGGCCCCGCACGCAAGGTTACGAAGTACAGACCGTCGAGGTTGATGCCCGTCCACATGACCCTCTTGCCACGCCGGATGGAAAGCTCGCTTTCATTCCCTGCGCTGGTGATGGAACGGTGGTCAGTATCAATCTCGAAGATGGGCGAATTCTGGGCCGGTATCCAGCAGGTGATGGTTGTGCGCACCTTGCACTTCATCCTGATGGTAACCGGCTTTATTCTGCTAACACGTTTGACGGGACCTTGAGTTGCCTATCTATTGAAGGCGATCTCCTCGCCCATGAAGTCAGTGGTCCTTGGGCCCACCAACCAGCGATTTCACCCGACGGTGGCTTTGTGTATGTAGCTAATTTTTTTAATGATACGATTTCGGTGTTTGACGCTGACAACATGAATAAAATTACTAGCCTGGATACTGAGCCATACCCGCATGGTCTTGAGATATCACTCGACGGTCGGTGGCTTGTTGCGAGCGGCTTCTCTTCAGATCAAATCAGAATCTACGACGCGGCGACTAATACCGAGAGCGCACGAATTGAAGTTGGACGTGGATCTTCCCATATTGCGTTCCTTACTGATCGGAAAACCGCGTACGTGGCCTGTTCGGTGGATGATCATCTCGCACGTTTAGATTTAGATACGATGACCTGCACGCAGCGCATTAGCCTAAGGTGAAATTTCCGGTCTGTGTTTAAGGGCCAACTGTAATTTGTTAGCATGGTGGAATTCTTTGGTTCAAAGTAGTCGTGAACCTGGTAACTTTATAGACTCACGAAAAGTGGCATTATCCGTATCTTGCACCCTTGTAGTTTAAGTTCCAATTGCTAGAAGCAACGTCAGTAGTCTTGTCAGGGTTAGGCGGATAGTGATTTTCTTGCTGGTTCCTGTTGGGGTCAGATCCCAGTTAGCATCAGCAAGCTTGGCGTTTGAGTCTAGTTAATGAATAATGGCAGTTCAGCTAAATTATGCTAATGATAAAAAAGCATCGATACCATGATCAATACTCGAACCTGTACTCTAAATCGAAGATGTTTTATCCGCAACACCACTGTTTTAGGAACCGGCTTGGTCCTATCAAGCCCCAGTACATTCGCGGCGAGTCTCGAATCTGACCTCACGGCTCTAACTGCCAACACGTTATCCGCAGCGATTCGTGAGAAACACACCAGCTGCGTCGAAGTAATGGAAGCCTATCTACAGCGAATCCATCGTTATAATCCTATATATAACGCAATTGTTAGCTTGGTGGATGATGATGATTTATTAAGCCAAGCCAGGGCAGCTGACCAAGAATTAGCTCGTGGGCAATACAGAGGCTGGATGCACGGTATGCCCCACGCAGTAAAAGACTTAATGCCTGTAGCCGGATTACCGCACACCAGTGGATCACCAATATTTGCTGAGCGTATTGCCGAAACAGATAGCGCCATGGTTGCACGGATACGAGAGGCAGGTGCGATTTTCATTGGTAAAACTAATACGCCGGAATTTGGCCTGGGTTCCCAGTCTTATAATCCTGTTTTCGGTACAACTGGCAGTGCCTACAATCCAACTGTTACTTCAGGTGGTAGCAGTGGCGGCGCTGCCAGTGGTCTGGGTACCCGTATGCTACCCGTGGCCGATGGCAGCGACATGATGGGATCACTACGTAATCCTGGTGCTTATAATAATGTGATTGGCTACCGGCCCAGCACCAGTGTTATGTCGGATAATCAATCTGCTACTCGACCACTATCTACCCCCGGGCCCATGGGTCGCAATACCTTAGATACTATTCGTCTTCTCGAAACGGTGGCTGTTAATCCTATCGGTGAGGATATCGAAGCAATCAATTTACAAGAGATAAAAATTGGCTGGCTTGGCAATCTCGATAATTATTTAGCGATGCAAGAAGGCGTGATTGATTTATGTGAATCCAGCTTGACGACGCTGGAGGATGCTGGGGTAAGTCTGGACTCCGTTTCACCCAGATTTACCATGTCGGACTTATGGCAGAGCTGGACTACGTTGCGACACTCTATTCGCGTTGAGATGCAAGACTATTACGATAACCCTAAGACTCATGCGCAGCTTAAACCGGAGCTGATTTGGGAAATTGAACAATCTATGACCCTGACCGACGATGATCGTCTACATGCAAATGTGATTCGACAAAACTGGTACCTTGAGCTTGATCGGCTATTCGATGAGTACGATTTTCTTGCTCTGCCTTCGGCACAGGTATTCCCCTATCCGAAAACTATGCATTGGCCAACTGAAATAAGTGGCCGACAAATGGATACATACCACCGATGGATGGAAGTTGTAATTTTGGGAAGCCTAGGTGGAATACCAGTGGTTAACGTCCCGGTAGGATTCGATGGGCAGGGTCGGCCTATGGGTATGCAGGTTATGGGTCGCTTTGGCACCGATAGAAAAGTGCTGAGTTTCGCCTTGGCCTATGAAGCCATTACCAATCATTTGCAACAAGCCCCTGCTTTAATTGAAGCCTAATGTGTACTTATATGGCCTATAGCTCCAGATCCTAAGGACACATCATCTATGATTCAAATCCTGCCATAACGAATGACGCCTTTGGATAATTAGCTGGCATATACCATTTCCTTGAATAGATGATGGTGGCATTTTCTGAAAGTTGTTAGGTAACAAGAAAATTGACTTGCTAACTAGGTGTCAGGTAGCCTCCTGTTCTCAGTACGACCTGCCCAGTTGATTCAACGGAAAATAACCAATGGCTATACTTAGAAAAATTACGAACCGATGTTTTCGCACTTTGTTTTTGACTGCAATCGGTTGCTTATTAATCTCAAATTCTGCTATCGCGCACCATGCGTTTGCTGGCGTATTCGATATGAACACTATGACCGAAGTGGAGGGTGAAGTTACCAGTGTCATTTGGCGTAACCCCCATATACGTTTCTCGATTCTCGATGCTGATGGGGTGTCGTGGGATATCGAATCTAATTCGGTGAGTATTCTGAGCCGTATGGATATTCCAAGTGACATTATTGGTGTTGGCGACAGCATTAGGGTTGCCGGATATGGCGCGATTAATGGAAGTAACGCCATGTGGGTAAACAATATGCTTTTGGATAACGGTCAGGAAGTTGTGTTACGACCTGGGGTTGCTCGGGTTTGGACCGGAGAAAAAGTTGGCAATGAGAATACCTGGTTAGCAGGTGGGTCGGAAATAGAAGAGGGCGAGACTGAGTCAACGAGTATATTCAGGGTTTGGAGTACACATTTTACTAGTGATGATCGATCGCTTTGGGCTGATAGCTATCCTTTGACGGAAGCCTCAAAGGCTGCGCTGGCAAAGTTTGATCCGTATAATAGTCCCATTGCTAATTGTGAGCCTAAGGGAATGATTTGGCTTATGGAGCAGCCTTATCCTATCGAGTTTGTAGAAGCTGATGGAAAGATATTGTTTTACTTAGAAGAGTACGACAGCGTTCGAACTATTTATATGAATGGGCAGCTGCCTCAAAGTGCGGAGCATTCGCTGTTGGGGCATTCAAATGGGTATTGGGAGGACGGTTCTCTTGTTGTAACGACAACTCAGATTAATTATCCGTATTTCAATTCAATCGGTTTGATGCAGAGTGAGGCTATCAATTTATTGGAGCGCTTTACACCTAGTGCTAATGGCCGCAGACTGGATTATACGGTAGTGATTGATGATCCAGCCATGTTTACTGAGGCGGTAATGCTCGATAAAGCCTGGATCTGGCGCCCAGGAGAAGTAGTAAATCCATACAAGTGCGCAAGAAGTGAATAACTAACTGTTAATTTTGGAGAGTTTATGAATTTCGGTTTTAACAAAACGTACCTGCCTAAGATTCGTGTGGCAGCAGTGTGCGGATCTTTACTGGTAATGTGTACTTGCCTTGGCGCGAGTATCGCGAGCAGTCAAGAGTCTGCGCCATTTGAGTTATCGGGTGTTTGGAGTGTTAACAGTCTTGATGTATTTGAAAACCCAGCTTGGGATACCGAAGGTTTATTTTCGTGTCGTTGTACCGATGAAACCAATCAACTATTTCGATCGATAATAAACGATCCAGCGCAAGATGGGATGTCGGCGCGAGATATTGTCGAACGGTTGGAGGCGCATACTCTGGAGGTGATTGCAGATCGCTTAAATGATGCAGGCACTAAATATGGCGCAGAATTTGATCTTGCAGATGACCCAGCTATCCAATGTGAACGTTTTGGTGCCTTCAGAACAGTTTTGCATTCAGATCCAATTGAATTTGAAACCTTTGAAGATCGAGTAGTTATTAAGGGCGAAGATTTGACGGTTGATCGCACAATTTATCTCGATAGAGATGCACACCCGGTGAACAACGAAAATACGCCTGCGGGACACTCGGTCGGTTGGTACCAAGGTAGAACACTTGTAGTTGAAACAACGAATGTCTCTGCCGGGATGGTTGATGATCAGCTTAGTCTGCACCATAGCGATCAAGCGCACAGTATCGAGCGTTATACACTTAACGAAGCGAGTAATGTCCTATTCACAAGTTTTACGCTTTATGATCCGGTGATGCTAAAAGCCCCAATAGTAATAGAGCGCCCTCGAATATTGACACCGGGAGTTAGTCTTGAACTTGCGCCTTGTGAAGTTATATCTGGACAATTTTAGTAGGTACTAAATAATGCGAATAAAAATACTTTTAGGATTACTTACCGGTTTAGTAACGTTGCCTTCTTTGGCGCATCATAATTTTGCTGCGCATTATCAGACCGATATAAGTTTATCGATTACTGGTGTGGTTACCCAATTTCGTTTCGTTAATCCGCATGCGCGGGTATATATCGACGTAAAAAATGATGATGGAACAGTCGTCAGTTGGATGGCCGAAGGGGATGCTTCGGTAGCGCTACGCCGGTCAGGCTGGTCGGCAGAACAATTTAAACCTGGTGATATTATTGAGATTACCGGCAGCCCATCGCTAGCGGGTGAAAACATGATGGGCTGGAACAATATCACGCTGTCGGACGGCTCTGAAATTGGCGGTGGTGACGGTCGCTTGCTCGAGCGCCTAAAGATTTTAAATGCGAGCCTTGCGGAGTATAGGCGGCAGCGTTAGATTTTGACGTATGCAAATGGAGCGTCACTGTAAGAGTTTAATTTTGCCCAGTAGCTTTATTTTAATTCCTGCCACTTGTGCAGAGATACTTCAAGGCGAGCCGGTACGAAATGAATGTCGACAAATCCGCTTACTGGTTTTGTTTCATTTGGTAACAAATGCAGGCTGCGGCTTGTGCGATAAGTTTGGATAGGCGCGATAGCATTGGGTATTCCGAAGGCTAGCATCCTAAGTTCAGCATCGACCGGGGTATTACTTTCGCTTTTTAATACTAGTTCGTAGCTGCAGCCAAGTTTTTCGCAATTAGAGCTTACAAGTCGCATAGATACTACTTTTGGCGCTAGCCAAACGTAGCTGATGTAGACAATGCAAACTAATAATAGTATTGATAGAACTTTTAGCTTAGCCGTCATTACGCGAGTCTGAAGTTTTTCTGGGTTTCGTCTCTATTGTACATCGCACTCACTAAGCTCGTTTGACTAATAAGTACTGCTGAGTGGGTCACTTGTCTGTTGCGAAGCTTAGGGGTATACCTTGGTGAAGGTAATATTCATTCGTAATCCAAATAGGAAGTATTCATAAAAAAAGCGTTTCTAGATCACTTTATTAATTGATGGCTGTATCTTTGGTCTCAGTTGTATTCACTCAAAATATATTTGCTCAGGTATCGGCTGCGCCTGAATCGCTACCGCTTAGATTCTTTGTTACCAGCGTTGGTCTTGGTAGCGGGGTAAATTTGGGAGGTTTGGCCGGAGCCGATGCTCATTGTTCTGCACTTGCAACTGTGGTTGGTGCAGGTGAGCGTGACTGGCGAGCCTGCTGTAAATGCCATTGATCGTATTGGTGAAGGCCCATGGAATTCTGCACATCCTTCACGTGGCTGCTCTCAAGAAAACTTACATGCATTTGGTGGTGATGGCCTTTACTACTGCTTTGCTGCTGATTAAGGTTTGAATTCGTTCTAAGGTTCTGATAATTAAGGAGAGTTTCCTTACACTTGGAGTCGGTATCACGTTCATCAGGATTGATCAGTAACCGAGAGTTTGTCACGGGATTAAAATACTTTGGCGAAACTAAAAAATTCGCACTTTTATGGTGCAAATTTAGACAAGTGCACCAAGACTAGGCGAACTTCGTACCTTCCCATTTCGGCCTGGGTGCCCTGTGTTATATTTCTTATATATGGGTCCTCAGGGGTGTGAAATTACCCTTGTGGTGCGATTGGCGGGTTTCAACCTCTCATATCTTCATTTATAACTATAGGTTTTTTTTATGAAACTGGTAACAGCAATTATTAAGCCATTCAAATTAGACGATGTCAGGGAAGCGTTGTCTGAAGTCGGAGTATCTGGAATGACGGTCTCTGAAGTTAAAGGGTTTGGTCGTCAAAAGGGACATACTGAGTTGTACCGAGGCGCTGAATATGTGGTTGATTTTGTACCGAAAATTAAATTGGAAGTCGCTGTTTCAGACGGTGATGTGGAGTCGGTTGTTGAAGCAATCACCAATGCATCACGCAGCGGCAAGATTGGCGATGGTAAAATCTTTGTATACAACCTCCAACAAGTAACTCGTATTCGAACCGGTGAAACTGGTGACGATGCTCTTTAGGTTCGAGGGTAATTTAAAACAGTCGATTCTGGCGCGGCGGTTCTTGTTTAATCATTAAATTAGGTGTAATTAATATGTTTAAGACTTTAGTTGGTGGAATGTTGCTTACTTTATTGCCATTAGTAGCGGCAGCAGATGAGCTAGATTCAGGGGACACCGCGTGGATGCTAACTTCGTCGGCGTTGGTGTTATTTATGCTACTGCCCGGCCTGTCACTATTTTACGGTGGTCTGGTACGTTCAAAAAATGCTTTGTCAGTAGTTATGCAATGCTTTGCCATTGGCTGTGTCGCATCAGTTATATGGTTTGTAATTGGATACAGCCTTGCATTTAGTGATGGTGGAAGTATGAACTGGTTTATCGGCGGTACCAGTAAGGCATTTCTGTCTGGCGTCAGTTTTGACAGTATGAGCGGAACTATTCCTGAGTCAGTATTTATTATTTTTCAGATGACGTTTGTAATGATTACCCCCGCACTATTTGTTGGCGGATTTGCTGAACGCATTCGTTTTAGCGGTATGTTGCTATTTTCAATATTGTGGATATTCGCCGTATATTTGCCTCTATGCCATTGGGTGTGGGGTGGTGGTTGGTTATCTGATCTCGGACTTATGGATTTTGCCGGAGGCACCGTGGTCCACATATCGGCCGGTGTAACTGCTTTGGTCGCTGCTTTGGTTGTTGGCAGTCGGAAAGGTTTTCCACGTTCACCTATGCCACCGCATAATTTAACCATAACGGTCGCTGGTGCCGGTATGTTGTGGTTTGGATGGTTTGGATTTAATGCTGGCTCAGCGTTGGTTAGCGACGGCTCAGCGGGTATGACGATGCTGGTTACTCACTTGGCTGCAGCCTGCGGTTCATTAGCGTGGATGACCGTTGAGTGGATCAAACACGGTAAACCCAGTGTGCTTGGCATAGTTACTGGCATGGTCGCAGGGCTAGGTACAGTAACGCCCGCCTCTGGCTTTATAGGACCGATTGGTGGTGTTGCACTTGGTGTCGCAGGCGGAGTGGTATGTTATTTTGCGACCCAATTTATTAAGCGCGGCCTAAAGCTGGATGATTCTTTGGATGTATTCCCGGTGCATGGTGTTGGTGGAGCCATGGGAACACTGCTAGCGGCTGTGTTCGGCGCAGCGGCCCTTGGCGGTGTTGGTTTCGATCGGTCTATCACTGGTCAATTGGGAGTGCAGGCTATAGGTGTGCTGGCGGCGGTTGGTTATACCGCGTTGGTTAGTTATGTGATCTTTAAAATTGTTGGAGCAATTACACCGTTACGAGTTGATGAAGAAGAAGAGGACCAAGGTTTGGATATCGTTTGTCACGATGAGCGGGGCTATAACTTTTAAAACTCACGCTCTAGTTTAAGTTTATTAGAGGCGTATACTTTGGTATGCGCCTCTTTGCTATGACAGCTATCTAACTTGAAAACAGCAGTTTTATACGTTTACGAACAATAAACAATAGTATGCGGATAAATGTGGCCACGTTGCGGTGTCTAAGATTAAGTGATTTGCTACGATTAAAGTAGTTAACTGGAATCTCAATTATTCGCTGCCGGTGGTGTAGCCCCTGCATTACCATTTCGGCGAGAAATTCCGGGCCAGTGCTGAGCAAATGGCTCTCCATTTCCCGGTACGAAGTAGCCCAAATTGCGCGAAATGTGCAGCCGACGTCGGTGAATCTGCCCCCGCGTGTCCACCAAAGCACCTGTATTAATTTACCTAGTCCACTGTGTGCAAGCCTTGCAGCTCCATGCATTCTTGATCCCTTATGGATCAGTTGTCGGGTAGTGCGCGTGCCAACAACTATGTCGGCCTCCTTTAAATAGCCAAGTAACTTTTCTACATCGCGATTGGCAAATGAGTAGTCTGCCTCAGTGGTAATGAAAATATCCCCTTTCAATTCCGACAATCCGTATTTAACCCTTTGGCCAAAATACTTATACCGCGGCGGACAAATTATGGTGTCGATATTAGAGGCGGAAACTTCTTGCTTTAATTGGTGGTCGGAGGGTAAGACAATGGATATTTGATCAAATATTCGTAATTCGCGATAACGCTTAGTCGTAAATTGAATATCGTGCTCGTTACCGACCGGACATATCAGTAGGGATATCTTATATTCTGAAAAGTGAGCTATTCTGTCGCGATATTTAGCGAGTTGAAGAGAATCAGGATCATTAATATTTACATAATTCCCAAGCAGCTCAAAAAAGCTAACACTAGCACCCGAGCGGATACTATTATTCAATTCGTTAATAAGATTAAACGAAGCATAGTTGTTGGCCTTAAATTTGGCATCGAGCATATCGAAAATTTTGGGGCTGAATAGAAAGGTTCCGCTACCCATAATGTCGTTGGTGACGGTTTTAGGTTTCTCAATTAAATTTGTAACTACGCCAGCATTATGTTCAATCGCGTAGTTCTGTTTGATTAGTGTAACGTCATCAACACGTATGCCCGTGCATACCGATAGATACGCCGAAAAGGGAAAGTTTTTTAATTCAACGTGGTTTGAGCTGGTGTAATACTCGTCACAGAGCATCACGCAAAAATGAGTATCTATATGCTCTCGAGCTAATAGTACTGACCAGGCCCAGCCACGTTCAAGTTTAGTATTTTCAATGTATTCAATTTTTACTTGATACTTTGAGCCATCACCTAGGTGCTCCCGAATACTGTCGCCTAGATACCCAACGATAACGATGATCTTCTCAATACCTAAGTCATCCCGCATAAGAGAGACAATCCGCTCAAGATTAGTGCGCCCGTTGATGTTAAATAAACCCTTATGTGTCTTATGGGTGTATGGGCGAGCACGTGAGCCTACTCCTGCAGCAGGGATTAGACCAATCAATGGGGCTTGAATTGATTGTTTTGGCACTAGTTCTGTGTTTAAGTTTGAGAGGATTAAGAGATTAGAAAGTTAGAGAAAATAGTTTCGAACAATTGAAAATAAATGTTAGACCAATTTCCCCTGGCGTTGCTGAATGTAGTAGTGGCTTAGCAGTTTCAGGAATTTGGCACCATCTTGCAAATAATGCATTTTGGAGTTGCCAGTCGCACGGGGCTCGTATTGAATTGCAATGTCAAAAATAGTGTGGCCGTTTGCGGCGAGTTTTACCGACAATTCAGTAACGTGTTCAAAACCTTTTTGCTCGAATTCTATATTATTTAAGGCACTGCGTTGTAGTCCCTTGCACCCTGTATATAAGTCGGTTGTATGCTGTTTAAATAGGCTGTTGTAGGCGAAGCTAAATAATCGATTTCCGTTAGTTTTGATGAAGCCCATATTAGCTGCTTGTTCGAGTGCCGGATCTAAAAACCGGCTAGCATAGACTACGCTGTGTGACTTCAAAGCCCTCACTAGGGCCGGGATACTTTCAGGAGGGTATTCGCAGTCGGCATCTATGACCACAATATAATCGCTGCTGCCGGCGGCCATACCGTCGATTAAAGACCCACCGTAGCCCTCGTTTTGTGCATGCTCGATTACCTGCGCATTGGGGTAGCTTTTTAATAGCGCCAGTGAGTTGTCTGTGGAAGCGTTGTCAACAAATATAGGCTGGCAGTTCAGTTGAAGTTTATCCAGCCGAGAAAAAAATTGTGGTAGGCCGGCTTCTTCGTTGTAGACAGGTACGACCAAGTCGAAACGAGGTAATGATGTGTTTGGGTGCGACAACTAACTCCTCTTGAGTGATTTTCATTTTAGAAATATACAGTAAAAACTGCGATTACCCTACCAGAACCAGTTTGATTTATATGTAGGTGAGTGTGCTTAGGGCCATTGGCCACTATATGTAGTTTAAGCATTGGAAAGTTTCATTTACTATACCTTTATTACAGTAACGAGCACTGCTTTTGAAGCAGTTAACATAGCATTGAATCATGGTTTGGTATTAGCATAAGTGAGCACTCTATTTCTATCATCTTCAGACTGTGAGCGGCATAATATGGGGCCATCACATCCTGAATCACCTGATCGATTAAATTCAATAAACACGATGATGCTGAATACTGACTGGGATAACAGTCTTATACAAAAGCAGGCACCCTTATTAGATCCACGCGATCTTGTGTCTATTCACCCGTTAGATCACGTTAACGCAATACTGGAACGTATTCCTGACGAGGGGCTGGTGTATTTAGAAGCAGATACAGCGATAAACCCTCATAGCGTCAATGCTGCTTTACATGCCGCTGGAGCGGGAATATTTGCTACTGATCAGGTACTGGCTGGCTCTGCAGAAAATGCGTTCTGCTCAGTGCGTCCACCTGGACATCATGCCGAGAGCACTATTGCGATGGGTTTTTGTGTGTTTAATAGTGTGGCATTAGCAGCACAACGTGCGTTAGCCAGTGGTTTGTCTCGCGTTGCGATTCTGGATTTTGATGTGCATCACGGTAATGGAACCGTTGAGATATTTCAGCATCAACCTGAAGTGCTGGTTTGTTCCAGTTTTCAGCATCCTTTCTACCCCAGGCGCTTTGATGATGTGTGCTTGCCAAACATCTGTTTAACACCGCTGCAAGCAGGCGCAGCAAGCGATAATTTCCGCCAAGCCATTGAGCGTGACTGGTTGCCGGCAATTACACAGCATCAGCCAGAAATGATATTTATTTCAGCAGGGTTTGATGCTCACCAGCAAGATCCTCTCGGAGGCTTGAATTTGATTGATAATGATTACCTCTGGATTACTGAATTGATAGTAGAACAAGCGGATAAATTTGCCGGTGGTAGAGTGGTATCAATGTTGGAGGGTGGCTACGATCTAGATGCTTTAGCGCGTAGTGTGAAGATGCATCTGACTGGGCTTCTAGGGATTTGAATTAGCGTTTAGTTTAACTATAGGTGTTATTTTTATATCGACAGTAATTATGGTTTTGAAATCAGGTATAAAAAAAGGCCCGCTAATAGCGGGCCTTTACATTAATAACGTAAAGTATTTACGTTAAACGATCGACGATATCTTTGACAATGACGCCGATTGCAGCTGCGCTTGCAGCACTACTAAGCGTAGTCAGCATAGTTGTTAAGTAATCACCGGCTGCCGGAATAGCGCTTAAAGATCCGCTGGCCATCGCTAGCGTTACAGCCATAATTAGAAAATAAACTTTTCCATCATCATCCACGGCGAGAACACCATACACGACGCCGGCCAGAGCTAGTAGTAGACCTAAATAGGGAACACCAACAAATGCGGATGCTACAGAAAGTACTAGTATTGCGATAAGTAAGATTTTTCCAACATTCATATTTCAATCCTCAGAGTTACATTTAAGAGTTAATTTATACAGCTGGTTTTGCGATAATTATACGCCTGACCACCATACCACGGGAAGATTATGGAAGATAAGGAAAATTTCTTGTAAAAACCCACTTTTTTGAGAAAAGTAATAGAACGCTGTATATGACATATGTGAATACGTTTAAGCCAGGAAGTGGAAGTTGTTAGATATTCCTGGATAGAAGCCCAAAACAAATAAGCTTAGGGGGAATGTTGAGCCATGAGTTAATACTCGGATGTGTTTTCAGATAAGAGAAGTTCTTTGGCAGCGCGCAGAATCTCTGGTTCCTTTTTTATCGTAGTGATGCTGGTTATACGTTTATTACCTATGTAGCGAGGCTACATTATAAATTTAGGGCGAAGGTCTATGCCTCGCGACATCCGCCTTATAAAGACAGCCCGCCTAAATATTCCATCAATGTTTGAGGTAATACGCCTAGATATAGCATCATAAATATTAATAGCCAGACTACGAATTTTGATAATACCGAGAGCCGTACTGAATTTGGGTCCATATTAGCTGCGCCTGATCCGCCAGCTGGTTCTTTCATCGTCATTTGAAACACAATGCGTAGATAGTAATAAATACTAATGCCACTACCAATTATTAGTGCTGCCAATAGAACCCACAGGCTTCCTTCAATTCCGGCTGTAAATATATAAAATTTCCCAATAAAGCCCACGGTTAACGGAATGCCTGCCAGTGAGAGTAGGGCAATCGTTAACATCAACGCTAACATTGGCTGACGCCAAAACAAGCCTTGAATATGGCTAATGTCGTCAAGGTCGGTTTCACTGATATTGCTGGAAATAATACTCAATAGTGAAAAAGCTGCCAACGATGTGATGATGTAAGCGGATAGATAGAAAGTCGCGGCTTCTACTGCTAGTCCAGGTTGTTGTAAAACGCCATATACGATTAGCGTTATAAATAGATAGCCAATGTGGGCTATTGATGAATAGGCAAGGATCCGTTTTAGATTGTCTTGCTTTAACGCTAATAAATTTCCAGCCAACATGGATGCAATTGCCAATACAGATAGGCTTAACATTAGTCCTTGATACTGGTATAGCTCTGCATCAATAAACAAACGTAACAGGGCAGCAAAAATAGCTCCCTTTGATACGGTGGCTAAAAAGCCGGTAACTGGCACCGGAGCACCCTGATAAACGTCAGGCGTCCACATATGGAAAGGTACAAGTGATAGTTTAAAACCTATACCGGTGAAGACCATTGCGGTTCCTAAAAGAATTAGCAGCTGTTGGTCCTCTAAAATCGGTTGTGTCAATGCTTGTCCAATGCCGACAAATGACAGGGTTCCAAGAACGGCATAGATTAGAGCAAAGCCGAATAGCAATATTGCGGATGCGGCCCCTGAAAGTATCAAGTATTTAATCGCTGCTTCCAACGGTAGTTGGCCGCGTTCTGGGTATGCAATTAGAGCGTATAAAGCGACACCAAGTAGCTCCATACCGAGTAAAAATGAGGCAACGTGAGTTGCAGAAACCAGAATCATTGCGCCAAGTGAAGATAGTAAAAGTAGCAAATAAAATTCTTCGTTTTCACCTCTGCGGTTCTGCAAATAATCCTTTGCAAGCAGGGTAGTAATCAGTCCGGAAAATAAGATCAACGCGCTAAAAAATAGGCTGTACTGATCTGATAGCAATAGTGGCGTTACCATTTTAGGTACGATATCGGCCATTGGTTTTAGAGCGAGAATTGCCAGGATAAAACCGGTGCAGCCTAATAACCAGGAAACAATGGCATGGCGCTTAAATGCGATTTGCATCATTAGTATAAGCGCAACTATTGAGACGACCAGTGGAGCTAATAGTGCTTGTATACCCGTCTCCATTATTGCGCCCCTACCGTAATCGAATTACTACTAACTACGCTAAATAAACTGTCTAGTACGGGTTGCACCATATCTAATACTGGTTGCGGATACAGACCAAGCCATATCAGCGCAATGATCATAATCGCCATAGCATTCATTTCAAGCCAGCCGAAGTCGGCGACTACAAGATCTGCTTTGGGTTTTCCGTAAAATGCGCGCTGCATCATTATTAGCGAGTAGACAGCAGCGGTGATAAGTCCTAATGCAGCGGCAGCGGTCATCCATGGATTAACGGCAAATAGTCCTAGCAGCACCAAAAACTCTGCTACAAAATTACCAACACCGGGCATACCAAGTGAGGCTAGTGCAAAAAACAGTGCCACTGCTCCCATGCGAGGCATGTGATGCCATAAACCACCCATTTCGCGCATATCTCTAGTGTGCAGCCGCTGCTGTAATGCACCAGCAATCATAAATAGCGCCGCGGTACTAAAACCATGGGCGACCATTTGCATGACTGCTCCTTGTAAGGCCAAAGAATTCCAGGCGAATACTCCCAACAATACAAACCCCATATGGCTGACACTGCTATACGCAACCAGGCGTTTAAAATCGGTCTGGGAAAACGCTAATACGGCACCGTAAATAACCCCTGCGATGCCAAGGAACATGGCGATTGGGGCGAAATCTAGCGCAGCTTCAGGGAATAGCGGAACTGTAAAACGTATCAGACCATATGCACCCGTCTTAAGCAGGATACCTGCGAGGATAACGCTACCAGCCGTTGGGGCTTGTGTGTGCGCATCTGGCAGCCATGTGTGAAATGGGAAACCGGGTAACTTCACTACAAAAGCTATAAAAAACCCAAGCATTAGCCAGTGTGCCATACCATTTTCTACCGGTGTGGAAAGTAAATCAAAATAGCTGAAACTATAAACACCGGTGGCGCTGTGATGCAGTATGGCAAGCGCCAGAATGGCTAGCAGCATCAATAGTCCACTAAATTGCGTGAATATGAAAAACTTCATCGAAGCGTAGGCTTTACCTTCGTGGCCCCAGATCGCAATTAGCAGATACATTGGGACCAGCATTACTTCCCAGAAGAGGAAGAACAGGAATAGATCCATAGCCAAGAAAACACCAATCACCCCGGCCAGTGTCCAAAGAATGTTGGCCTGAAAAAATCCCTGCCGGTCGTTCTTTTCGTTCCACGAAGAAATGATTGATATAACACCGAGTACTAATGTTAATAGGACCAGAACTAAACTGAGTCCGTCCATTGCTAGATGAAAGCTGATTCCAAAACGTGGAATCCAATCTAGCTGATACGCCAATAACCAACTGGATGGATCGCTCGCGGCAGGTACTACAGATAACTGCTCTATCGGAATACCAGCCAGGTAATTCAGCAGGTACAACAGATCAACCAAAACGACGAATACTGCAACCAAACGTGGCCAATGGGTGCCTAAACGTTCGGACCACCAAGCGATAGCACCGCCAACGAGTAATATGAGGATAAGGTTTAGCAATAACATTAGCTCACCCACCCCAATAAGGTAACCAATATAATCAGGCCGAAGACCATACTGGTGGCATACCAGCGCATTTTCCCGCCCTGGGTTCTGCTCAACAAGGCATGTGAACCTTGGCAGAGTGAAACGATACCGTGGTAAATTCTATCCAGCCATTCCCCGCGCATCGCGTTGGCAGTTCCTGTATATGGCTTAACTATTATCGTGTCGTAAAGCTTATCCATAGCCCATCCGCTGTACCAAAAATTACGTAGGGCTTTACCTAAACTGGATTCGGTAAAACCTTCTACAGGTAGGCTATGTTTGTAATAAACAAGCCAGGCTATAAGTACGCCAATTAATGGTATTGATATAGAAATCCCTTCAACTAGATGACTTACCTGATGCTGGGCTACTGTGGGAAACACGCTTGCCAATGGCAATACAAAGTAGCCCCCAATCAAGGACAATATACATAACAAGCTTAACGGGGCGGCCATACGCCAACCGGGTTGCCGATCGGGCTCGGTTTTTGCTTCGCCATAAAATACGATAAATACCAGGCGGAAGCTATATATTGCGGTTAGTATTGCGCCAACCAGACCGCCAGCCCACAACCATGGGCCAATCCATAAACTGATGCCGGTAGTGCCATGTAACTCAAACGCGGATAGTAGAATTTGGTCCTTGCTGAAAAACCCGGAAGTAAAAGGTAGTGCCGCGAGCGCCGCAGATCCGATTAGAAAGCTCCAAAACACTATTGGTAATTTGCTTCGTAAGCCTCCCATTTTGAATATGTTCTGCTCATGGTGCAAACAATGAACCACTGCACCAGCGCCGAGAAACAATAGAGCCTTGAAAAATGCATGCGTCATTAGATGAAATATTCCGGCACTCCAGGCACCAACGCCCAGCGCTAGAAACATATAACCTATTTGGCTTATGGTGGAGTAGGCCAGTATTCGTTTGATATCGGTTTGATTCAACGCAGTGAATGCAGCTAAAAGTAACGTGAACAGACCAACCAGAGCCACCAGCATTAGAACATCTGGTGCTAGTAGAAAAAGGCCATGCGTACGGGCAATAAGATAAACCCCAGCAGTCACCATGGTGGCAGCGTGGATGAGCGCACTAACGGGCGTCGGGCCGGCCATCGCGTCTGGCAGCCAGGTGTGTAGTGGTAACTGTGCTGATTTTCCGACTGCTCCGCCTAACAGTAACAATGCAGCAATGGCAGGTATCGTATCGCCAGTTACCCAGCGACTATTAGCTGCTTCCAACATCGGTTGAATTTGTAAGGTGCCTAATTCAGTAAATAATAAAAACAGTCCAAGTGCCATTGCCGTGTCACCCACCCGGGTAACCACAAAAGCTTTGCGTGAAGCGGCACCGTTGACGGGGTCTTTATACCAAAAGCCCACCAACAAATAACTGCAAACACCTACGCCTTCCCAGCCGAGATACAGGAGTAATAAATTATCGGCCATTACCAAAATCAACATCGCGGCAACAAACATGTTCATGTAAGCAAAATAGCGACTGTAATCACTATCGTCCTGCATGAATTCAGTCGAATATAGATGGATCAAAAAGCCAACGCCGGTAATCACCGACAACATTACGACGGTTAATTGGTCTATATAAAAAGAAAAGCCTGGAGCAAAGTTACCAACCTGCATCCAAACCCATAGAGTTAGCGAGTACGGCGTTTGTAGTTCCATGAATTGCATACCAACCGCAAGCACTATGAGCGCTGAGAGCCCAACAGAACCTGCACCCATGATCGCGATTAATCGGCGTGGCAAGCGCCCGGCGGTGAGTATTAATAGCACCGAGCTGACGAAAGGGAGTAGCGGGATTAGCCAGATATTTTGTAGCATTAAATACTTAACCTCATCCGTTTAGCTTCTGCGCGTGATCCATATCCAAAGTCTTAAAGCGCTTCTGAACTTGTAGAACTAGACCTAGACCTACCGACACTTCTGCAGCGGCTACTGCGAGTATCAACATAAATATCACTTGGCCATCAGCTTGTGCCCAGGCAGCACCGGCGGCGACAAATGCAAGTCCGGCGGAGTTCAACATCACTTCTAGAGACATTAATATGAAAATAACGTTTCGACGAAACATTAGCCCGGCGAGTCCAGTCGCAAACAACAGGGCAGCAACTATAAGCACGTGATTTAGCGGAATAATTAACCCTTCCATTAGTTATTTACCTCCCTACTTTCGGGTGTAGGTTTGGCTATGCTTTGCTCATCACTATCGTTAGATCGAAAGCGCCGGCCTACGTGGTAAGCGCCAACTAAACCAGCTAATAAAAGCATCGAAGCAATTTCGACGGCTAGTACATATGGTCCATAAAGGCTCATACCCACTTGTTTGGCAGTTATCAGCGCGCCGGTTTGCGGACCATCAAATTTGGTCAGCAAGACAACCATCTCGACCAGTAATATTGTTGATAATAGTGCCGGAACGACCCATACAGCTGGATGCATTCTTTGTCTTTCGCGCTCTTGACCTTCTTCTCCAAGGTTGAGCATCATGATAACGAATACAAATAGAACCATGATTGCGCCTGCGTAGACTAGTATTTCTAATGCTGCGGCGAATGGCGCACCCAGCAAAAAGAAAATCACAGCAACAGCAAGCAACGATACAATGAGGTAGATCAAGGCGTGAGCAGCGTTACTTCGGGTCAGTGCAAAAACAGTCGCAAACAGGGCAACAGCAGCTGCGATATAAAATAGAATGAGCTCCATTATGGCAACAGACTCTTGGTATCTACTGGTGGGTTTTCGTTTAAGGCTTCGCCTTTGTCTTTACCCTCAATTTGCATACCGGCAACCCGATAAAAATTATAGTCGTGGTATTTGCCTGGGCCATCAATCATAAGATGTTCTTTTTCGTACACCATATTTTGACGATCATATTCACACATTTCAAAATCAGGAATTAGCTGAATGGCGTTGGTAGGGCAGGCTTCTTCACACAAACCACACATAATGCAGCGCGAAAAATTGATACGAAAAAACTCTGGATACCAACGTCCATCGTCGCGAGTGCCTTGTTGCAGCGCAATGCAGTCGGGTGGACAAGCTGCTGCACAAAGATTACAAGCTACACAGCGTTCATCGCCATCAGGATCTTGAGTTAGAACAATGCGGCCTCGATAACGGGGAGCCAGATAGGGTTGCTGTTCAGGATATTCGACCGTTTCGGCACGAGTAAAGGTGTGCATCAAGATCGTCCACATCGTGCGTAGCTGACTTCCAAGTGCTTTTAGTAATTCCACATTAACCCCCGTACATCCATAAAGCGACTGCACCAGTAACAACTAAGTTTATTAATGTCAGTGGCAACATAATTTTCCAACCAAGTGACATAAGCTGGTCATACCGTGGTCGCGGAATGGCCGCGCGCAATAGAATGAAAAAGCAAATAATCAGAAAGGTTTTTATTCCGAACCAAACGATTGGCGGAAGCCATGGACCCAACCAACCACCAAAAAACAGCGTAGTTATCATGCAGGAAATTAGTATTAAACCTAGATATTCTCCAAGCATGAATAGAGTAAATTTCATACCACTGTACTCGGTGTGAAACCCAGCGGTTAATTCGTGTTCGGCTTCTGGAAGATCAAATGGCAGTCGGTGGCTTTCTGCGATGGCCGCGATAACAAACACAAATAGGCCAAGGAATTGAGAAATGAAATACCAGCCATCACGTTGTGCTTCGACGATATCTTGCAAGCTGAAACTGCCGGTGAGCATTACTACGCCTATTAACGATAGCCCCATAAATACTTCATAACTAACCATTTGCGCGGCAGATCGCAATCCACCTAGCAGGGCATATTTATTATTTGATGACAAGGCACCAAGCAGCACGCTGTAGACAGCGAGCGATGTCATACCGAGAAAAAATAGCAATCCAATATTGATGTCAATGATGTGTAAGTCGGGACCAAAGGGCACTACGGCGAAGCCAAGCAGCATTACGATAACAATGGCGGTAGGCGCAAAAATAAATACCCACTTATCAGCAAACGGAGGTACCCAGTCGTGTTTGGTAAGCAGCTTGAGCATATCTGCGGCTACCTGACCAATACCAAATGCTCCGAGTCGGTTTGGACCGTAGCGATCCTGCCAGATACCCAAAAGTCTGCGTTCAAACCAGGTTAACACTGCAGCACTACCGACTGCACCGCCCATTACTGCCAACGCAAATAGGATGGTCATTCCTTCAGACATCGTCACCCCTAGAGTTTGCCCGAATCTCCGCCTTACCGAGATTTACACTAGTTGCAGGTGGCAGCCAGCAAGCGCCAGGCAATCCGACTGAATAACCAGCGCAACCCCTCGGGATGGTCGTGTTTACCTGCACTTCGAGCACACAGTCTTGGTTTGCAATGTTAACTGTAAGCCCATCACCAGCTGACAATTTAAGCTTGGTTGCATCTTCGGGTGTTAACTGAATAAAGGGTTTTTTAGTCAATTCCTGTATTGCTGGCGAATGCGCGCTTAACTCTTCGCTACCAAATATTCGATAGAGAGGTAGCAATTGCCATTGATCTTTCTTGGCTTTAGACTCGACTGGTAAATTAGTTTTTTTAGAAGTGCTGCCAGTGTTCGCAGGATCCAACACTCTGACTCCCGCAGTTCCACCGGCTAAGGCGCCACCCGCTTCACTTTGAAATTTGTGCAGCGATTGGTTTGAATTCCAGCCCGGAGACCATACGAATGGCAATAGTGCACCTGGTTGCGAGCCGTTACTGCCTTCCATTGAGAAAGACAATGGTGTGTCATCATCTTGAGGCTGTTTGGGCTCATGAACCGAAATATCGGCACGCATTGCGGTTCTACCGCTGTACCGATGAGTTTGCCTAGGAATTTTCAAGCCCTTGTTGCGGAAGTCTGCTAGTGGGCTTGCTTCGCAAATTTGTTGCAATGCAGGGAATTCAGCAGCACACGCAGCGGTAATCTGATCAAAATGATCCAGTTCATCAAAACCGGGCAAGGCTAGTGCTTGACCCAACTGCGTTATCCAGTGCCACGTAGAGTCTCGTTGCTCGGCAGGTAAAAACGCCGGGTAGTGCCGTTGAGCGCGACCTTCGCTGCTAACTAAAGTTCCTTCGGTTTCTGCAAAGGTGGCGGCAGGTAAAGCAAGCGCTGATTGCGACAGCGTCGGTGTGCCTATCGCATCGAGCACAACTAAATTTTTGACTTTGCTTAATAGTGTGTCGATTTGTTCTTTAGCCGCCCGGCGGTACAAATCATTCTCAGCAACGATCAGGGTTTCAATATTGCCCTCAGCCGCGCGTTGGCAAATATCGTCCAGTGAGATTTGAGCTTCATTACGCATTAGCGTGACGCCGAGGCTGTTGGCTTCGGGAAGACAATAACTAAGCATTGAATCGTTACCATCTGCACCGTTGGTTTGTAAGGCAGATGCAATTAACGAAGCCGCTTCTATCACTGCAGCATTTTGACTGCCTGTTCCAGAAACAACCAGCGGAGACTTCGCGCCTTTTAAGCTATCTGATATCTGAGTAATTAATTTCTGTGTTTCTGTATCGAAACCTTCCAGCATGCCTTCGGTCCCAGGTACAGATGAGTCAATCTGGGCGGCAATCGCGAGTCCCATACGAGCAATGTCGTTAGGGCAGAGAGTCAATGTTTGGGCTGCGATATCATCCAGTGGGGTGTCAGACATTGCGACTATATACATTGGACTTAGCTGATCTTGCGCCAATACGCGCACAGCTTCGTCTTGCCAGAGCGGAATCTTCATATCGCTGGCCATTTCTTTGGCAAGATTGCGCACTGATTGGCGTAGCGCGAGTGCTAAACGCGGGGCGGTATTTGTCACGTCTTCGCCAAGCACCAACACGACATCAGCACTTTCTGTTTTACGCATGGACGGTGTTGCCACCGAACCGTTTTGGAGAATCCCACTAATTTGTTCGATTAGAGCAGCTTCGTGAACCGCGATGCCATTAGAAAAGTTTTCCTCACCAACTAGCCGTTGCAGTAAGTAGTTGCTTTCTAGAGAGGTGCGGGGTGAACCAATCGCAGCCAGTTTGTTGCCGGGTACGCACCAATCAACCAGAGTTTGTATCGCCTTTATGCTTTCAATAGCGTTATAGGTACTATTTGATTGGCGTAAGCCAGGAAACAAAGCACGCTGCTCATCATTAACAAAGCTTCCGCCGTAGCGACCGCGGTCGCATAAAAAGTATCCGTTCACTTCATCGTTAAAACGATTGTGTATTCGTTTTAATTTACCGTAGCGTTCGCCTGGTAATGTGTTGCATCCAAGTGCGCAGCCAACACAAACTGAAGGTGCAGATTGCATGTCCCATTTCCGGGTGTATTCGTTCACTAACGGTTTATCGGTAAATACACCGGTAGGGCAGACTTCTACTAGATTACCAGCGAACTCACTTTCTAACGTACCGTCCTCTTGGCGGCCAAAATAGGTGTGGTCGTGCGAGGCTTGTGCCGAAAGGTCTTTGCCGCCAGCATAGTCGTTATAAAATCGTGTACAGCGATAACAGGTAATACAACGATTCATTTCGTGATTGATCAGCGGACCAAGATCCTGATTTCTATGGGTATTTTTCTTTCCACGGTAGCGACGATTGCGATGCCCAACCATTACCGTCATGTCTTGTAAATGGCATTCGCCACCTTCACCGCAAACTGGGCAGTCGTGCGGATGGTTAAGCATCAAGGACTCGATTACGTTCTCGCGAAATTCACCTGCTGAGCCGCCACTCATAGAAAACCTTGCGCCATCAGCTACAGGAGTCATACACCCCATAACAATTCGCCCGCGGGTATCTTCGGCGTCTCGATACTGTACCAAGGCACATTGACGACAAGCGCCCACCGACCCCATCTCGGGATGCCAGCAAAAATACGGTAGATCGATTCCAGCACTTAAACACGCTTGTAATACGTTGTCGCCTTCAGGTACTTGGTAGGCTTCGTCATCGATATAGATCGTTGGCATAGCTAAGCGCCTCCCGTCGAAGAGTTTGTTTTGCAGTAAGAACAAGCCTTATTTTTTATATGGGTTTCAAAATCCTCAGCAAAATACTTCATTGCACTACTCACGGGTTCCATAGCGCCTGGTGCGAGTGCGCAGTGAGTATTGCCTATAGCACCGATAAAACGCACTTGATTTTTTAGCGTCACCATATCGACCTTCATACCTTTTCCTGTGTCAATGTCGTCAAGTACTTGGGCTGTCCAGGGTAGGCCATCTCGACATGGGGTGCAGAAACCGCAGGATTCCTGCGCAAAAAATTCGACTAAATTTTTAACCATGCCAACCGGGCAGGTTTTATCATCGAGAATAATCATGGTGCCGGTGCCTAAACGGCTGCCAGCCTTGCCAATAACGTCGTAATCCATAGCCAGGTCAAGGTGTTCTTCAACTAAAAAGTCAGTTGACGCGCCACCGGGTAGTAACCCACGTAATTTGTATCCGTCTTGCATGCCGCCAGCGTGCTGTTCGATTAACTCTCGAATTGGCGTGCCCATAGGTAATTCCCAGCAACCCGGGTTTTTAACTCTACCACTAACACCAAATAGTTTAGTGCCGCTATCAGCGCCTAGCCCAAGAGATTTAAACCAACCTGCACCATTACGAATAATGTGAGTGATATTGCACAGTGTTTCAACATTGTTGACGATGGTTGGGCGCCCCCATAATCCACTGATTTGTGGGAATGGTGGTTTAGCACGAGGATTGGCACGTTTGCCTTCAAGGGAGCTGATTAACGCAGTTTCTTCGCCACAAATATAGCGTCCTGCGCTGCTATGCACGTACATTTCTAGATTAAACCCAGTACCTAGAATGTCATTACCTAAATAACCTTTTGCCTTACACTCGTCGATAGCTTCTTGCAACAGTCGTGCGGCAAGATGATATTCGTGACGAATAAAAATGTAGGCAATATCTGCTTGAATGGTCCAGGCAGAAAGGATCATGCCTTCAATCAGTTGGTGTGGGTCACATTCCATCAACAAGCGATCCTTGAAGGTACCCGGCTCCATTTCATCAGCGTTACAAACCAGATACTTATGGCCTTCGGATACATTATCCATTGGCACAAAGCTCCACTTCATACCCGTTGGAAAGCCGGCCCCCCCTCTGCCCCGAAGCGCAGAGTCCTTAATTTCTTGCAGGCAATCTGCCGGAGACATTTCCTTGAGTGCTTTATGCACGGCTTCGTAGCCATGATTTTTTTCGTAGGCGGCTAGATCAACCGGATCGCGCTGCTCATTGATATTTTGGGTTAACGGCAGAGAAGACATTATTCTTGCCTCCCATTGTTATTAACGTCACTAGTGGATGATTTAACCTTCAAAATTTGGTCAATTTTTGCTTCATCCAGATTTTGATGTAGTTCATTTCCAACCATCATTACTGGTGCTCGGTCACAGGCACCTAAACAAGGTGCTGGTAAAAACGTATATCGGTCATCGTCCGTAGTCTCACCAAGGCCGACGTCTAATCGCTTAATTATATGCTGCTGTAGTTTGTTATAACCCATAATCCAACAGGTGACGCTATCGCATAGAGAAATGACTTCTTCACCTACTGGTCGACGGTAGATCAGGTTGTAGAACGTGGCAATACCATCAAGCTCAGCTGGTGACATGCCAAGATAATCCGCAAGTGCGTTTAGACTCTCGTCAGACACCCAGCGGTGATGCTTCTGCACAATTTTCAAAGCATCAATTGCTACCGCCGCCCGATAAGGCGCATGAGATATCTCTTTATCTATCTCAGCCAATTCTGCCGGGGTTAATACCGACGTGGCCTGTAGAGGGTTGTCTGTTTTTGAATTCATCATTTAGTGTGTTGAGCTAACGGTCTACGTCTGCCATTACAAAATCAATACTTGCAATGATCGCAATTAAATCCGGAATCATTAATCCTCGGCTAATCAGTGGTATTTGCTGAAGATGTGGAAAAGAAGGTGTGCGTATGCGGGTTCGATAAGAAGTGGTGCTACCGTCACTTATCAAATGGTAGCTATTCAAACCTTTAGTAGCTTCGATTGGGATGCAGGCCTCACCAGCCGGAATAACGGGCCCCCAACTTGTATGTAGGAAGTGATGGATCAGTGTTTCAATGTCCTCCATAGTGCTTTCTTTAGGCGGTGGGGAGGTCAATTTGTGATCGGACTTATAAGGCCCCTCGGGCATATTGTCCAAACATTGCCGAACAATGCGAAGGCTTTGACGAATTTCTTCGACACGCACAACTGCACGGTCATAACTGTCGCCATTTTGTGCGATCGGCACCTCGAATTCGAATTGATCATAGCCGGCATATGGTCGCTGCTTACGTAAATCCCAATCAACTCCGGTAGCACGTAAATTAGGACCGGTTACGCCCCATTCGATGGCTTCTTCAGCGCTGTATTTACCTATTCCAACGGTTCGACTTTTTATCAGGCTGTTTTGCATCGCCATTTTGTCGTAGTGATCTAGCCTGGCAGGCATAGAGTCGATGAATTCCTTGACTAGTTTTTCCCAGCCGTTAGGTAGATCTTGGGCAACACCACCGATGCGGAACCAGGCAGGATGCATACGTCCACCCGTTATCGCTTCGATAATGCCAAATAAACGCTCGCGATCGGCGAACATATAAAATACTGGCGACATCTGGCCGATGTCTTGAACAAAGGTGCCGTAAAAAACTAAATGACTTGAGATGCGAAACAGCTCGGCCAGCATTATGCGGATAACTTTTGCGCGTTCTGGTACTTCAATGCCGGCTAATTTCTCTACAGATAAACAATACGGTAGGTTGTTCATCACCCCACCGAGATAATCAATTCGATCGGTGTAGGGCATATAGGATGGCCAGCTTTGGCGCTCACCCATTTTCTCGGCACCACGATGGTGATAACCAATATCAGGCACGGCATCTACAACCACTTCACCATCAAGTTGCAAGGCAATACGAAAAACACCGTGCACACTGGGGTGGTTTGGCCCGAGGTTTAAGAACATATACTCGGTACCATCCTTACTAGTTTGCATGCCCCATTCCTCAGGACGAAAGCGCAAGGCTTCCTGCTCTTCTGCTTGTTTGGCTTCATTTAAGCTAAACGGCTCCAACTCGGTAGCACGGGCAGGGTGGTCTTTGCGCAGCGCGTGACCTTCCCATGTTGGGGGTAGCAAGATTCGATATAAATTAGGGTGGTTAGTGAACTTAATGCCTAACATGTCCCAGGCTTCCCGTTCATACCAGTTAGCATTTTTCCAAACATCAGTAATGGTCGGTACTTCTGGATTGGATTCTGGGGTTGCCAGTTTGAGTCGGATATCTGCGTTACTGCTTAATGAGAGTAGATGATAAACGACGGTAAAGTCGGAATCTGGTTGGCCCTGCCGGTTGGTTCGCAAACGTTCGTCAATGCCAAACAAGTCGTACAACATGGAGTATTCGGGCTTAAGGAAGCGCAGGACCTCATGCAACTTATTGGCTTGCAGCCACAAAGTAGGAATTCCATCGGAGCTTTTTTGAACAACAAAACTATCCTCGCCGAACTTTTCAAAGAGCTCAGCTAGAACGGTGTTATCTGTAGTTTGTTCAACTACCAGCATATGTATTTCCGAAAGTTGGTTTTTAACGACTGATTTAAAACTATATAACTTTATTATTCACACTTCTGTCGGAGGCCGATAAATGGTCGCCGCATTACGCTCTTTCTGTAATCGATCACGCTGACTCGGCATGTCCGGTTTAATAATACCTTGTTCACCCACGGTCCAACTTAATGGTCGTTTTTCCTGCTTGATCGATTCTTGCAACATCATTAGTCCCTGCATTAACGCTTCTGGGCGTGGAGGGCAACCTGGGACGTACACATCGACTGGAATAAATTTGTCAACGCCTTGCACAACACTGTAAATGTCGTACATGCCACCTGAATTAGAGCAAGAGCCCATGGAAATGATCCATTTAGGTTCCAGCAGTTGGTCATAAAGCCTTTGCACAACCGGAGCCATCTTTCTAAACACGGTGCCTGAAATCACCATCAGGTCCGCTTGCCGCGGTGTTGCACGTATTACTTCGGAACCAAATCTCGCGATATCGTGACGGGAGGTAAATGCGGTTGCCATTTCTACGTAGCAACAAGATAGGCCAAAATTAAACGGCCAAAGTGAATGCGCTCGCCCCCAAGCAATTAGATCTTCGAGTTTGGCAAACATAACGTTACGTTTTACTTGCTCTTCGATCATCCCATCGTTTAGTTCTGAGGTTGATGATTCACCGGGTTTTGTCAGGTTCCATTCCATCAGCTGGCCTCCGAGCTAGCCACAGGTTTTAAGGCGGGCTCAAGTGAGCCTTTTAAGCTCGCTTCAAGACCAGTACGGGTTTTGATGCCCCAATCCAATGCGCCTGAGCGCCATTCGTAGATTAACGCTATTACTAAGACGGCAACAAAAACAAGCATGGCAAAATAGCCTTGCCAACCGAGTTCGAAAAAGGCGATTGCCCAAGCGAAGATAAAAACGGTTTCGAGATCAAAAATAACGAAGAAGATGGCGATTAGATAAAAATCAACTGAAATGCGGCTTTGCGCGTTGCCTACGGATACAACGCCAGATTCGAACGGGTCATTTGTTGCGGCATTTGTGCGATGCTCGCCCAATAGCCACGACAGACCCAGCATGGTTAGTACCAAAGAGAGGATTGCGATAAAATAAACAACTAGCGGCCAAAGCGCTAAGTTTGAAACTTCGTTCAACTCGTTAACCTTTCCAAATTTTTATATTAATTTATGGTTTCGATGCCGATATAAATAGCATCGGAGCGACCACGTAAACCCTACTAAGCGAGGCGGGAGAATAAACGAATATTCTGATAAATCCAAGCCCGATTTTTAGGTCTAAAATCAGACCAAAAATTAGCTCGATTTACCCATTTTTATGTTTGATTTATCAAGTTTTAATAAAATTTTTTAACCATTATTAATTATTTTAAAATAACGCTTTACGTTCGATTCTTTTACTAATTGTTTATCTTTATCTGGGTACAGGACTAGACCCAGAAGGTAGAAAGTAATATTTTAAGTTGGTAGTTTGAATGTTCACAAGTTGTTGGTTATTTTTTTGTATCTCGAGTTTCCTGATTCTGTTGGGTGAAATGTATTGTGCGAGGTTGGGCTAATATTGGCTAAGATTGCGATCGTAATTCCGGAACGTAGAATTGAATTTGATCGAGCAAATCGACTATTATTGTCCTATATTTATGCGCGTAGTCTATGCTTCAAATCGATAAAAGACGATACTATGGATGCTGAACTAGAGCTTAGTCTAGCTCTACATACTCAATTTTTTGATCCTTTTAGATGTGGCAAGCGGGTTAGTGAATTAGCTTAGTTGGTTTTGTCCTTAAAATTGCAATAAATAGACTATTGAGATACGTTGGCCAGCCATAACTTATAGTTCTATCAACTGCAGTTTAATTAAGGAGTTGGCGGTTCGCGTCTTAGAATCCCGGTCGCCTGTGCGTGGTCATCGTACACCGCCACTAATTCTGCTAATAATTCAGGATGCTCTATAGAAAGTTCTCGGGTTTCGCTTGGGTCGTCTTTTGTATTGAAAAGTTGCCAATTGTCATCGTTCGCGGCACCACGAGTAATTTTCCAGTCACCTTGGTGGAGCCAGCTTAACCCTGCGTGATCCAGTGCTATCGGGTCTTCAGCAGAGTGAATTGCTTGAGAAGGGTTATCCAGCAATGCAGCAAAAGATTTTCCGCGAATGGGTAATAGGTCTGGGTTATTTGAATCAAATTCAGACTCTTGTATACCAGCGAGATCCATAACCGTTGGCATAATATCCATCACCATAGTCAGTGATGAGCTGGTACGTTCCGATTCTTCTGGGTTTAACGGACGGATAAATGCCGCAGTTCGCGTGCCGCCTTCAAATGAAGAGCCTTTATCTTCCCGAAAAGGTGCAGATTGGGCGTCAGACCAGCCTTGACCAACATTAACCCAGGTATTTGGATTTCCCAGGTTTTCTAGCGAGTTGTCGAAATGATCGTGCTCTGAGCGGCGGAGATCGAAAGTAGGCCCGCCCTCTGGTCCGTTGTCATTGTGGTAGATAATGTAGGTGTTTTCTAGTTGTCCTGATTGTTCCAAATAAGTAATGATCCGACCAAACTCTGCGTCTAAATGTGCGACCATTGAGGCGTAGAGCTCCATAGTACGTCGATTCAACTGGCGGTCTTCTTCACTTAATTCACTCCATGGCACTGCTTCTTCCGGGCAGCGCGAATAATCAGCGTTATCGGGTGCTACTCCAGCATCGATTGCGCCTTGCTGACGCTCAGCACATAGCGCGTCATAGCCAGCATCGTATGCTCCGCGAAACGTTTCCATCCATTCTGGGAGAACTTGCAGGGGCCAATGCGGGGCAGTGGGTGCAAACCAGGCAAAAAATGGTTGTTCGCTTGATTCACTGGATTTTAAATACTCCAGCATCTTATCTACATATGCTGTGGTTGAATAAAAATCATCGGGTAAATCATCAAGAATTTGACCATCTTCGCTGTACGGAACCCTGAGTACTGCACTGGCAGGAAATCCTGGTGGAGGCATATCGTCTGCAAGTTTGAAATGATGTGCGCTGCCCGGCATAAGTGCGAAACTTCGTTCAAACCCTCTGTCACCGGGTAAAGTACTACCAGGCGTGTTGCCCAGATGCCATTTACCAGCCATGTAGGTGTGATAGCCCGCGGCTTGCATTCGCTCTGGTAAGGAGGCGACGCGACTGGTCAAATAGCCTTCATATCTGGGCTGATCTTGAAATGCGGCATAGCGTTGTTGGCTTCCCATACCTGCTTCGTGATTGCCAGTTCCACTCATGAGCATTGATCGTGTGGGAGCGCAGCTAACACTGACATGAAAGTTGGTTAAGCGAAGACCCTCAAGTGCAAGTTTATCTAAATTTGGGGTAGGTATGTCGTTGCCGCCGAAAGCACCTATATCTGTGTAACCCATATCATCGGTGGTGATAAGCAAAAAATTAGGCCGTTTGCTTGCGCCTAGTTCGTTCTGCATGGACTCGTTTTGAAGTGCTTCGTTTTGAATCGATACGTTTTGACCTGAGTTGTCCTCAACTGGGTCAGCCTGACCGCAGCCGATCAGCAGAAACACGCAACTAAGTAGAAGAAGCAATTTATGTGGCAAGAATGTAGTCATGAAGGTTCCCGTATTAAGCATGAAATAGGGGTAATGCATTTTATAGTAGAGGCGGATTAAATCATGATTTAGTTCGACGTGCTATATCAGTAGCTACCTATCTACTATGACGTGCGGTTATATTACCTGAGTTTTTACTAACTCATCGTATGCGCCTCTTAGGGACCGTATTTTATAAAGATGCAGAGCGGTTATAACGCTAAGGCTATAAGCATTTGTTAACGTTGAACTAACGTTGCCGGGCTTGGGCCTAGTGAAGGGCGGGTAAGTCGCGCGAAAGAACCTCGAACCTTCCGCGCGGGATTAAAATTCTTGTTTTAGGCGCCTGATGAATATGTGGTTTAGTAGCCAACCGTCATACGTTTGCCAACAAATAGAGGGGTTTCGATTTCATCAACAATTGCCACAGCCATATCGCGGTGCGATATTCCTGCGGCTTCACCGTTTTCATCGACTAACACTTCATCGGTTCCAATTCGATAGATATCTGTTCGTGGCCCGTCCGCATCATAAGATCCAGACGGAGAAATAACCGTCCAATTGACCGAGGTTGTGGCACGATAGTTTTGCAGCGCTAGCCAATGCCCCCAAATCAGTCCGTGTAGGAGTGTACCTTCGGTTTTTGGTTGAGCATCTAAACCCAGCACACCATTGCTATAAAGTGTTGAGCCACCACCTAAATGAATCACTCTGGGAGCATCGTCCCCGATTTGACGTGATGCTGCGATAAAAGTTTTAGATGAGCGATTGTTTAGGGTTTCTTCGGGGTAATTATTTGGGCCATAGCCGCGAACCGATAGAATGACTGCATCGACACCCTGTATCGTCTCCAGCACTGACTCGAGGCTGCTTACGTCGCCTGCAACCGCCGAAAAGTTTTGGTGGTCAATGGTGAGATTCTTTGGGTTTCGGCTAACGCCAATTACCTTGTGCTCACGGTCTAATGCTTCGGTAACTATCTTAGACCCAATCTTGCCAGTGGCACCGTAGACGACGATAGTGTCGGCATATACGTATGTGCCGGCTAACACTAGAATTAGGAGCAACACCAATAGGCTAGTAAGTTTTGTCTTGTTCATCTTTGTCATTCTCCGAAACAAAGTCCTGAACAGTTTATAGTGCTCTGAGTTATGCCTCTGTTTGTGATGGTTTTAAATTTAATTGTATAATAATTACTTACGCTGGAATTCGAGACCGGTGTTTGATAATTGCTAAAGTAAAATCTATCGTAATAGTTATAGCCAGCAGCAGCGTTATATTTGTTGAGATCTTTGGGGAGTAAAGCTGGACTCATCAGGCAGATCCGTAACATAAAGGCATAGGCTATTCGTCTTGCTTATTGGCCACCACCTGTACTACAGAAGACCAACCTGCATGCGCTGACCCCTCTCGAACGTCACGTTCGATTTCAGCTAAATGACTAAAGTTTAAACCCTTTAGTTCTTGTTTTAAGGGCTCTTTTGTCATCAATATTTCTACGACCGATGGGCCGCCAGTTCCATGCTTTAGCTGATTCGGCGTGTAGGCTTCGAGTAGAAACACGCCGTTATTTTTCAATCCATTCACTACACACCTGTGCAAATACTCTCGAAACTCGACCGGGATATGAAAAAATATAGACACGATGCCATGCCAGCGATTTTCGGCAATTGGATAATCTTTTATATTGCTATGGATAAAGTCGATGGAGACCTCATTTTCTTCTGCCAACTTCTTTGCCTTATTAATACCAATTATCGACATATCAACGGCGGTTACATGATAGCCCTGCTTAGCCAGAAAGACCGAGTTGCGTCCTTCTCCGTCTGCGAGGCAAAGTACGTCACCCTTGGGTATGCTTTTGTAATGCTCTGCCAAAAAGGAATTAGGAATGGTTCCAAATAGATACTCGTCCTCGCTATACCTTTCATCCCATTTTATTTTCATTGTTTATATTCTCAGTGTCTAAGATTTCGTGATTCTTTCTACTTAGCGCGCGATTTAGGATTGCGTTTAACCCGCTGTATAACCACCGTCCGGTGAAATAGTATGCCCGGTATGGAAGTCGGATGCAGGCGAAACTAAAAATAATAGTGGCCCTGCAAGGTCCTCCGGTTCACCTAAACGTCCCATAGGTATGCGTGACAAGATACTCTTTCGAGTAGCAGCCGCAAGCTCATCGTCTTCAAACATCCAGCTGGTTTGATTGGATCGAAAAACAGTCGGAGCCAAAGCATTTATAGTGATGCCCTCTTTCCCCCATTCGCAACCAAGCGCTTTAACGATGCCATTAACCGCATGTTTAGAGCTGCAATACGCAGAGTATCCAGCCGGGTGTCCCAACAACCCACGTGCAGAGGAAACTAGCACGATCTTGCCGCCATCGCCTTGAGTAATCATTTGACGACCGGCAGCCTGAGTTATCATCCAGGAGTCGGTTACGTTCACACGCATCACATCCTCAAATCGTCTAACGTCCATATCAACTATAGGGTCAATATCCATCGTACCCGATGCTACGACTAATATGTCCAAGCGACCATAGGCGGTTACGGCGGCTTCAACGATATCAGCGCAATTCTCAGTTGAATTTGGCCATTTGGCGACCACGTCAACTTCACCACCATCTTGTTTCAGTTCTGCAGCTAGTTCGTCTAATTTATTTTGCTTGTCGTCAGCAATAACCAGCCTACACCCCGCCTTTGAAAGCGTCCGAGCGGCAACGCTACCGAAGGCTCCAAGTGCGCCGGTAATTACAGCCACTTTGCTACTAATATCAAATAACTCTTGGGGGGTTTTTAATTGTTTGTTCATATTTCACCTTTTTTTCAGGAGCGGATTATGGGGCAACTTGGATACTAGAACTAGCGTCTTTAACGTTGTGAAAACTCATTTTTAGTACCGCCTGAATCGATTAAACCTCATATTATCGACGTTCGTGGGAGCTTCTGATAACTCTCAATGACATAGGTAACGTATAATATTATAACCAGCCCTATATTTGCGGTACATTGATGAGTGATAGCGATCAGAGTTTCAATAATGGCGATACTTCGAAAGGAGTGGAGGTTGTTCCCATACTTACCTTGTTAAATGGCAACACCGTTAGAGTATTGACACATGGCAAGACAACAGATCAACGCTTAACTGTTATCGAGTACGTTGATTTTATTTGTGGGAGTCCACCGCCGTTTACGCGGCATGAATTTATTGAGGTATTTTCGGTGCTGGAAGGGCGCTTAGCTTTTCAATATTTAGGTGAGGCACCATTTTATGTTCCGGCGGGTGACGCGGTAACTGTCCCCAGCGGGCTCTCTCATACTTTCTGGAATCCGGACGATCAACCGTCACGTATTATGTTGGTTTGTACGCCGGCTGGTCTAGACAGTTTTTTTGAAGCAATTCACTGTGAAGCGGAGAAGCTAAAAGCTGGCGAAATCGGGCAACACGAGGTTAGCTCAAGCATGGCTAGGCTACGCGTTAAGTATGGTATTGAAGAGACGGCTGGGGCGCCCGGTATCGACTAGCATGCTTGTAACTTCTGTGGATTATTTTACGGTCCAAGAATGTTCGATTATCAAGTTTTCTTTCTCAATTATTTTTCCGGTAAATTCATCACCTATATGCAGAATGCCGACCCCCTTTGGTGTTCCGGTCATAATTAAATCCCCATCGACCAGTGTTATAAACCCCGAAGATTCTCTTAATATCGCGTCTGGCTTATTGATCATCAACTCACAATTTGCAAGCTGAGTCAGTTTGTTATTTATGTAAAGCTCCATTCTGAGATCATTAAAATTTCTATCAAAAGTAATGAAGTCGCTAAATACTGCAGAGTTGTCAAATGATTTGGCTCTTTCCCAAGGCAGGCCTTTCGCTTTTAGTTTAGCTTGAATTTTTCTTTTGGTTAAGTCCAGACCAAAACCGACACCCGATAACTTCCCTGATTTTATTGAAAAAGTTATTTCGCTTTCATAGTGGATAAGATCTATATCATGCGTGATAATTTCTTGCGATATGGCGGAATTAGGTTTCATGAAAATTACTGGTTCGTCTGGTATTTCATTGCCCAGTTCTTCAATGTGTTCAACATAGTTTCTTCCAATACAAATAACCTTTGAGGGAAATATATCCACCTGATCTAGCTTTATAGAATTCATTGATACTTAATTCATGTTGATTCAATTAGAACATTGGATAATATATCAGGGGAACATGAGCCGCATAAATTTCTGTGGATAGGCTGGTGGTATAGAAAGTTAGTTAAATGGTGCCATTCACTTTCATTATTTTGAGGCACGCTTCGATAAGCATAAAAACCGTCAAGTGTGTGGGCTAGATACTCGATCTCTTCATGACCGCTTTGGGTAATAAGTAGTCATTTAGATATTCAATTGCCGCTCAAACTTCTAAAGCGATCCATTAGTCCTGTGATGGATATTCATAAGAATATCGCTGACCAAAGTGTCCCTTATTTGTCCTTTTACGAAAACAGAAGATTGTGGGGTTGTGCAGGTGGTTGGTGACTTATTGTAATATCAGAAAGAAATGGTGGCCAGAGACAGACAAATACCTCAGAGACGTATTTGCTTAGCCGCAGGCAACCCCAAAGGGGTGGGTATCCTGATGATACAAAATATCGAACTACCGACAGGCGAATTTTCAGTTAGAAAATATCGATAAGCAGCAACCTTCCACAGCAATGTACAAGTATGTTACTGATACTCTGGGCGATTATCCGTCTAACTGCCTAGGTCACTATTGTTTCCATCAGTGCTTTTCACGGTGGAAGGGTCCTTTGAAGCTTTGAGAAATTCATTCATTGACACGAATAGACCAGTAATCATAAGAGCGAAGACGACGCCTGCAACAACAAGCAAGCCTTCACTGCTCATTTTAAGTTCCCCACGATACCCATTAGTTTAAAGTACATACCAAAACAAAGAATAGATGGGACCCAAATAGCAGTAAATAATCCTTCCTCTCGTTGGCCTGAAAACCATAGGTATCCTGAAACCGTGAAGGATATGGCTACTGCCAAAAGTATAAAAACATCCGACTTTTTAATCATAACTAAATTACTCCTCTTTCATATATCCTAACGCCGCCAACAGGCAGCCCATGACAGCAACCGCTGCCACAGACCTGATTCCAGACGTACCATTAATAGAAAAATATTCAACTGTAACCAGGCCAAGTATTATCCCTAAGGTCATAATCATCGATGCCGCCAAGAAAACCCAACCGAAATACACTAAAGCTCGGCCAAACTTAAAATTATTACCTATTAATCGAGCCACTTATATTTCCTAAAAGTATCAGTACAGGAAGCATAAACTCTCTATTTTTTTAAATCAACAAGCACCGGCTTTCAACTATATTTATTCTGATATAACTAAAATAAGACTCCTAAATAAATGGCATCCAAGAAAGACGTCGTGCTAAACGTCGCTGATTCTTACACACCATAAATTACTTGCCTCCCCGTCATAGATATTTATTTATTCTTGTATTCCGACACCTGTTAACTGATTATTCTAGATTGTGGTGGTAACTTGAGTGTTAGAGGTTCTCAAAGTATTATCAGAATAACTAAACTTTTGTAGAAAAGAACTATGCGGATTCGACGCCTGTTTATTTTATTTGCTCTAACCTCTGCTTCGGTATTCGCTCACCATAGTACTGCGGTTAAATTCGATCAGAGCAAAACGGTTGAGGTTGAAGGGGAGATCACTAAAGTTCTTTGGCAAAACCCACATATACTTTTTACGATTTCCGCAGCAGATGGGACCGAGTGGGAACTGGAAACTCATTCAGTGAGTATTTTACGTCGAATGGATTCTCCCGAATCCTTTGTTGAGATTGGAGATAGCGTCAAAGTTGCAGGTTGGCCGGCAAGACAAGGGTTTGGTATGTTTGTTAACAACATGCTGCTACCTAGCGGTGAGGAGTTTGTCTTCAAGTTTAAGGCCGAGCCATCTGATTTAATCTGGTCAGACCGGATGTGGAGCGCTGATAACAAGTGGTTTGCTGCGACCGGAGATACCTCTGCGGAGACACTCGGAATATTCCGAGTTTGGAGTTCTACACTCTCAGGAGGACAATTTTTTCTCTGGTTGCAGGAATACCCTCTTACAGAAGAAGCGAAAGTATTACAAGCCGCTTTCAATCCGGCTGTTGATAACCCATTGTTGTATTGCCAATTAAAAGGTATGCCAGCGATTATGAGTAACCCCTATCCGCTTGAGTTTCACGATCGTGGGGATGTCATCGAAATAAAGATAGAAGAATACGACTCGGTGCGCACGATCTATATGAATTCAGAAACTGCTGTAGAACCTGCTGCATCAATAATGGGACATTCTATTGGTCGCTGGGAAGACGAAACGCTAGTGGTTGAGACGAGCCATGTTAATTGGGGGCATTTGTCGGGGCGAGGTGTCATCTTAAGTGACCAAGTTATGATCTCGGAGCGGTTTACGCCGACGGAATCTGGTGCAAAACTCGAATATGAGATTACTGTGACTGATGCAACAGCATTTACTGAACCAGTGACATTATCGAAGTCATGGGTCTGGATTCCTGAAAATGAGGTTGAGCCATACAATTGTAAGCTCGAAGAGGGTTAGTCGAATCTCGGAATAGGAATGCTAGTTAGTCTTTAACGTTGCGTGTTCTTAGAAGGGCTTTGAGCATAGGGTTTCAGTGAGCTAGACGAAAATAACTTTTTGATCAGGTGGGTATTCCTTTTTTTCTGCTCTTACTTAAGAATGGGTTCATCTGATGGGCTAATTACTTTTTTCTAGAAATTGGGTTTTGATTACTGTTGATGTAATCAAAAAAACTCAGTCTAATAGGATTACAGGCATATATTAGCGATAAATTATCGATTATCTAGGGGAAAAATGTATAAAATTTATAGTTATATGTTACTGATTTGCACATCGGTAATTGTTCTAACCGCTTGTGATACCGGTTCTCAAACCGAAACACAGCAGGTCGGAACTCAAGTTACAACTACCGCTACTGCGCCCGAGGGCGTAGGTGATTTAGAGAGGTCGCGACCGAATATATTACTAATCGTTGCGGACGACCTCGGTTACACAGATCTGGGGGTTTACGGCAGTGAGATTGATACGCCAAATTTAGATCAGCTTGCTAATAATGGATTGATTTTAACAGATTTTCACAACCAGGCAGTTTGTGCTCCGACACGGGCTGCGATTCTTTCTGGTACTGACAATCATAATGCTGGTGGTGCAATGCATCAGTCTCCAAACCAAAGAGATGTTGCAGGGTATGAATCTTATTTAAATGAAGATGTAGTGGCCTTTCCAGCGCTATTGAAACAGTCCGGATATAACACTTACTGGGCGGGAAAGTGGCATTTGGGAGACGAACCTCATCAAATTCCACATGCGCGTGGGTTCGACCGCTCATTTGCCCTAATGGACGGCACTGCCAGCCATTACTCTGATGCCAAGAGGGGGAACTTTGATTCTAGCGTTGAGTATTTCGAAGATGAGAATTTAGTAGAGGAATTACCAGTAGATTTTTATTCGACAGACTTTTACACCGATTACATTATTGACTCCATTGATAAAGACAGCGCAAGCCGCGAGCCTTGGTTCGCATTTCTGGGCTATACCGCCCCGCATTGGCCATTACAAGCACCAGATGCTGAGATTGCCAAGTACAAAGGCTATTACGATAATGGTTACGAAGAACTGCGCGAGAATCGGATTACCAAAGGTAAAGAATTGGGTGTAATTCCGCTAGAGGCGGAAATGTATCCCCGCCTTGGAGTGGTAGCAGCCTGGGACTCTCTATCGGATGAGGAAAAAGCCATCTCTTCTAAAGAGATGGAAGTTTATGCAGCGATGGTTGATGTTATCGACCAAAATATCGGGCGTCTTATTGATCACTTGAAGGCAATTGGGCAATACGATAATACTTTTATTGTATTTATATCTGATAATGGCGCAGAAGGACTTGAGCGAGCTGGTCAGGGCTGGGATAACAGTTTGGAGAATATGGGGCGCATTAGCTCGTATGTTTCCTATGGCCCGGAATGGGCTGCTGCTGGAGTTGGTGTTATGCGGTACTTTAAGTCTTTAAGTTCCGAAGGTGGTACACGTGGCCCAGCGTTTATTCATTCCCCTGAAGTCAGTAAAAAAGGGCAAATTAGTGATGCCTTTGTCTCCGTGGTTGATTTGGCTCCGACCTTTTTGGAGTTAGCGGGAGTTGAGCACCCAGAGTTTGGTTTTAACGGTCGACCATTGCAGCCCCTGCAGGGAGAATCACTACTGCCTTTAGCTTTTGGCGATGCGGATGCAGTTAGATCAGATGAATTTATTTTTGGTTGGGAAGTATTTGGGCACCTAGCTATTCGAAAAGGCGACTGGAAACTTTTACGCCTAACCTCTAAACCTTCAGAGGCTCGCCAGCCATTAGCCGAGCGCGCTGATAAATGGGAGTTGTTTGATATGCGTGTTGATCCAGGTGAAACCAACGATCTGTCAGCGGAATTCCCAGCTAAGGTGGCGGAGCTGCAATCTGCTTGGCAGAAATACAGTTCGACCAATGGCTTGATTGTTCCAATTATGGACTAGAGAATAATTGACTAAGATAATTTAATTAGTAAAAGAAAAAGTTACCCGTGGGTGACCTTTTCTTTTATGTGGTGGAGGCGTTGACTACCGACAAACACTTATAAATATAGACTATTAAATTATACCCCCAATAATACCCCCTAATTTAAAAGTGTCCTCTCAAAAGTTTGCTGCTTTGAGATGTTCAATTATACGGGCGAAACTTGATGTTCGATTAACGAGGGAAGGGATAGGCACCCCTGTGTTCAGATGTACTTTGGGAATAAAATTATCGTCCGCATTTCCAGTTGTGATTTGTGGATTGTCCTTGGCTGGAGACACCTTCATTGTAATTACCCCTAAATAGCTTCCTGCACGTTAATTTAAGGGAGGGGGTCTGTAAATGAAGGGGGGTTGGGTCCAAAAATGGTTTGTATTTGAATAGGGCTGGGTATCTCTTTTTCATACTTACTGCTGATCAATAAGAGCCCTACAAATGTAAGGTTTTATCAGATTCTGAGTATTTAGCTTGGCTTAACTTAACTTGAGGAATGACCGCTAATTGCCTTAAGCGGGCATTCGTCTAAACCATCTTTATAGATGGTTTAGAATTAAATATCGCTACGCAGTGCGAATAAGTCGCTTAATTGTTTTGCAATTCATTCAATGGGTCTGACCGTTTTTTTAGTTAGGCAAGAACTGTTAATATGCAGGTAGTAGAATATCTGAGGAATCTAAACATGAGACATCTGGCTACGGCTTTACTGCTCGCGTTACTGCCAAACTGGGTATTTGGCCATCATTCGATTCGGGCGTTTTACGACGATCAGAACGTCAGCGAGATTGAAGGGACAATCACTGGTGTACGGTGGGCCAACCCCCATATTCGATTCACCGTCAAAACATCCGGGGAGAATGGTCAGCCAGAAGTTTGGGAGATTGAGTCTGGTGCTGTGAACTTCCTGGAGCGCGACGGCGTCAGCCGCGATATTCTTACGCCAGGCGACCAGATCAAGGTCGTGGGGTATAGGTCCCGATTCGGACGGGCCCAGATGGTTGCATCACATATCACACTTGCCAGTGGCAATGAAGTCGTACTGTGGCCTGGCTTATTCGGGCACGGAACAAAGGCTGGTTTGTCGGATAGTGCCAGTGTCGTGGCCACTTCGGATACTCAATCAACGAAGCCACAGGGAATATTCCGGGTCTGGAGCGTCGGGTCAGAATCCATGGGACGCTCCGCTGCTGAGGCACCTCTGCCGTTGAAGCCGGAAGCGCTCGCCGCGCGACAGCACTACGATCCTCTCACTGACGACACCGCGCTGAGCTGTATCCCGCAGGGCATGCCTGGCATCATCGATAATCCCTTTCCTATGGAGATCGTCGATGGCGGTGATGCAATATATATCCATATGGAGGAGTGGGACGTCCTGCGCACGATTCACATGAATGGGGGGGCTCCCGAAAATGCACCTGCCACGCCGCATGGTTACTCGGTAGGGCATTGGGAAGGCAACGAACTGGTCATCGTGACCACGAAGATCGACTGGCCGTATTTCGACGATATCGGAACACCGATAAGCCAGGCGATTGAAGTCGTCGAGCGCTACAGCTTAGTTGAGGACGAACATCGCCTGGATTTGGTAATGATAGTCACTGATCCAGCGATACTCACCACGCCAGCTCGACGCGAAGGCACTTATTGGACCTGGGTACCTGACGAGGTCATCAAACCCTTCGACTGCCAACTCTGACCGCTTTGGGTAATTAACGGACATTTGGGGAAAAGCTTAAAACCTAGAACCTGACAAAACCTTACTTTTGCAAGGCCCTTTTCTAGCGTTGCACTTCTTGAGATTCGAGGCGTATTCGCTAGGCGTAGACAAGAGATTTTTAATTGGGTAACGCGAGTGAATTGATAGAAAGGTCGATATTCCAGACAGCAGGCAACAGGAATAGCACAACGATTGAGATTAGAACAACACCAATAATGTTCAGCCAAATGCCTGCTTTTATCATTTGATCAATGTTAATGAAACGGCTTCCAAAGACGATCGCATTTGGAGGAGTGGCAACTGGCAACATAAAGGCAAATGATGCGGCGATGGTAGTTGTTATCATTAAACCGAAAGGATGCACGCTCATTGCGCCTGCCAATGCTGCCATGATGGGGAGCATTATAGAGTTTGTGGCCGTATTGGACGTCAATTCTGTTAAAAAGATAATCAAGGCGGCAATTACGGGAATCATCAAAAAGATACTGGTCCCTTCTAGGATGGTTAGCCGGGTTGCCATATAACTAGTCAATCCTGTTTCACTAAATCCTGTTGCCAGCGCAAAGCCACCACCAAACAATAGCAAGATGTCCCATGGAATTTTAACAGCGGTGTCCCAGTCCAGTAAAAATTCTCGTTTTTTGAAATTAGAAGGAATGATAAATAACAGCACCGCGCCACCAACTGCAATGGTAGAGTCGGCAACCATACTAAGAGCATCGATTTTGATAAATCCACGAAGTAACCATAAAGAGGCCACACTCAGAAACACGGTTAATACCATCTTTTCTTCTTTTGTCATTTTCCCCAAGAGTTTTATTTCACGATAAATTGCTTCCTTGCCGCCGGGTAGGTGCTTGATCTCGCTTGGGTAAATTACTTTCACCAGGAGATACCAGGTAATAAACATCATGACGACAGCTAGAGGGAATCCTATTTTCATCCAGTCCACCAGACTGATAGTGATGCCGAATGTGCTCTCAACAATACCGGCAAACACGGCATTAGTGGGAGTCCCTACCAAAGTGGCAACGCCACCAACTGAGGCACTATAGGCAATGCCCAGCATTAATGCGGCCGCAAAATTAAATTGTCCGATACTTGTATCCACAGAAATAGAATCATTAGCCTGGATTTCCCGGATTATTTGACTGACGACTGCCATGGCAATCGTTACCATCATCATGGATGCAGCGGTATTACTAATCCACATGGAAAGAAAGCCTGTCGCAATCATAAATCCAAGGACGATCCTGTCGGGCGTGATTCCAATCAACCTTATAGTTTGCAGGGCAATCCGTTTATGCAAATTCCACTTTTGCATGGTGACGGCAATTAAGAAACCACCCATATACAGGTAAATCAAGTGGTTGGCATAGGAAAGTGTTACCTGGGTGCCAGGCATAACGCCAAATAATGGATACAGGAATATGGGCAACATAGCAGTAGCCGGAATAGGGATTGCTTCGGTCATCCAGAAAATAGCCATCAGTACAGCAATGGCTGCAACATACTTGGCAGCAATGGGCATGCCATCCGGTGTTGGTAATAGCGTAAGTAAAGCAAACAATGCTATACCAGAAATTAGTCCAATATTTGCGCGGGACATTAAATCTATAGTTATAGGTTATGAGTTATAAGGATAATGCTGTTAGTCATTGTAAACAACTGTCATGCACTACCTGACAAATTCTTTGTAGGATTGGCAGTTATACATCTTCATTTATATATCCCTTGGAGGTAGTGACGCAATTGGTTTGAGATGTACGTAGCTAGGAAATGTGTACCCGCAGAGAAAAAACACCAGTTAATCAAGGTCTGCAAAAGGAGTTTAAGATCATAACAACTTTATCTGCTAGTTATTCTGAAGTAGAACGCTCCGAGTCGGCGTTCTTAATACGTAGTAAATATTTAAGTGAATGACTACTTTAGATAATTAACGGCCATTCACGGTTGAGACTAAATTACTCAAACTGACAAAACCTGGCCTTTGGTAGTGTCTAGGAATTTCAGAAAACGTAACCCATTTTGGTTAAGTCATTTCGACAGGCTTAACAAATCTATGTGGGAGTTGGCTAATTTGCACCAACTAATTTTAGACCTTTTCTGCTAATCGAGCGATATAATGACCTTCATCTAGATAGCTTCTAGAAAGTTATTGTCAGTTTAATTATAAATCTATGATCTAATATTCAAATGTTTGGTTTTTTTAAGAAAACGGCTCCCTTCATTGCTTTGGTGCATAAAGATTTAGATTCGCCTAAACAAGGATTAGCCATTGCAAAACCTGAGCTAGAAGTGCGTGGTTGGCTCGCGTTTGACCAACCGTTCGATTTGTCGGGACTGGAGATAAAGCTTGAAACAGCTGGTGTGTCACTGCCGGTTGCTCTTGAGCACAGGGCAGATGTTAGTGACGGCTTAACCGGGCAGTTCTGCACCGGGTTTAATTCGCTTTTTGATATTAATGCGGATCTTTCAAGTAAAAACGTGGATTGGTATAAAGATGTCCAACTGGTGGCTCGTTGGCCGGGTGGAAAAGAAACTTTTACGATCGAGGTAGAAATCGATGAAAGTGTTGCTGGCGTGAATAGCTATTTCCAAAAGCGTGATATGTCAATACCAAATACACAGATCAATGCGTTGGCTTATAAAAAGTGGCAAGAAGATGGGTTTTTTGTAATAAACCAGTTTTGCTCAGTTGAAGAAGTAGATAAATTAAAAGAGCTTATCGAGTCAGCCTGGGGTAACCGAACTAACTACTCAGCTAGTATCACAGTTGATGAGCACATTGGTACTGACATGGAGCAACGCATTTCATTTGCCGATGCTGATCCTGGGTTACGCGAGACTTCATACAAATTGAATGATCTACATTTGGAATCGGCTGAACTTCGTAAGTACTTGTTAAGTGAAAAATTGCGGGATTCTTTACTGCCGTTAATTGGAGGTACGCCAATGATTTGTAATTCATTGTATTTTGAGCGAGGCTCCCAGCAGCCAGATCATTTTGATACTTTTTTCATGCCACCGCTGACCCGTAATCAAATGGTGGCCTCTTGGATAGCATTAGAAGATGTAGATCCAGATGCAGGCCCTTTAAGGTATTACCCCGGTAGTCACAAGATACCGCCGTATCGTTTCAGTAACGGCCGATATAATTTGAATTTGGATGAGAAGCCGCAATGTATTGAGTATATTGAGCAGCAGTTAATTAACAGCGGTATAGAGCCATTGGAGTTTAGTGCAAAAAAAGGTGACGTTTTTATTTGGCACGCGCACTTATTACACGGTGGTACGCCGATTAATAATCCATCTTTGACCAGAAAGTCTTTGGTTACACACTATTTTTGTAGTGAAGATTGGCCGGAAAATTATTATGAGGAAGACCAGCAAGGGGTTTTCTTTTTAAAAAAATAGCTGCTTTAGTGACGTACCTAAATGTTATCGAGGCGGCTACTATTTACCATCTTATATTCCAGCCACCTAATGACGAGTCTTGAAAGTCAGCTCCAGGAATTTTCTCAAACTTTTAAATGACCGATTATTTGCCCATAGCGGTCATTCAAAAAAGCCCCCGGTAACGATGCTAACCGCATTAGTGTCACCAGGCAACGTAAGCGGTAGGAAGTTTTGGTCTGGTTGATACTTCTTGATGTTGGGAAATGGGGAGTTTATGCTGCCTATACCTGATCGCATTCCAATAGAGAGATAGATATGATGACTCAAAAGAACTCAATTTCAAGCGTTCGACACGTATTTCTTGGGATTAGCCTTGCGCTATTTATCATCCGTGCCGGCTATGCGCAGGACGACCCCGGGCTGCCTCGGGTCGAGTTGTCTCGGCAGCCGTTCGTCATCAACACGCACAAAATCAATGAAGTCCGTGTAGTACCCGTCGTTCGTGGTTTGTCACACCCGTGGTCGTTGGCATTCCTGCCCGACGGCGACATGCTGATTACCGAGCGTACCGGAACTCTGCGCATGGTGCGGGACGGCGTGCTACTTCCAGATCCGATCGACGGATTACCGGACGACATTATGGCCATAAGATTTTTCGGTCTGATGGAGGTCGCGCTTCATCCGCAGTTCGAGAGTAACCACCTCGTCTACCTGACGTACACGAGGGCCCTGGCCGATGATGTCGGAACAGTCGCACTTGTGCGGGGCCGCCTCGATGGAACGACCCTTCGGGATCTTGAAGACTTGCTTGTGGTGGAGCCCTGGAACCGTCGAGCACCCCCTGATCACCCGAGAGCGGATGGCGAGTTTACAGCCTCTGCGCGCCTGACGTTTGCACCGGATGGAAAGTTGTACATGACTATGGGCGGTGCATTCGGTCTGGAACGAGACGACGGAACGGTTACTTTTTTCGGTAAAGCACCACTAGCCCAGAACCTAGACAGTCACCTCGGCAAGCTGCTTCGCATCAACGACGACGGTTCAGTGCCAGACGATAATCCGTTTGTTGGCCTTGCGAGCCACAAACCGGAGATTTATTCCTATGGGCACCGCAATCAGCAAGGGCTAGCAGTGCATCCAGAAACCGGCGTTGTGTATTTAACTGAGCACGGTCCGCAGAACGGTGACGAACTGAATACGATCCAGCCGGGCAGTAACTACGGGTGGCCAGTCGTTTCTTATGGCCGTCATTACGACGGACAACGCGTCACGAAGCAATTTTGGGAAAAGGGTATGCAGGAACCTACTGTTCTTTGGGTTCCTTCAATCGCCCCGTCCGGTCTCGCCATTTACTTGGGGGATCGTTTTCCCGAATGGCAGGGGAACCTTTTCGTCGGATCAATGCAGGAAGGCCAAATTCCAGGCACGGGGCATCTTCAGCGGATCGAGCTCAACGACAGTGGTGAGGAAGTCGCTCGAGAGTCACTTCTTAGAGAGCTACGCCAGCGAATTCGTGATGTTCGACAGGGTCCAGATGGCCTGCTATATCTGCTGACCGAGGACGAGAATGGCGCGCTGTTACGTCTCGAGCCAGTAAGTACAGAACTTCAGTAGTGGCAAATCACGTTAAACAAGCCATAATATTAGTCACTGGACTCTTCCTGATAGGCGTTTCCTCGATCGAGGCGCAAGAGTCAGAAGTCATTCCTTCGATGGACCCTATTTCTGAAGTAATCACACTGCCGGATGCTTGCGATAATCCGACGACACGCAAATGGGGGCCAGATGATGAGTTGGGCAACCAAAATTACCTCACTCCGGATAGAGTGAGTAAAAACCTGAGCTTGATTCAATCTGGAAAAGTCTACAATCTCGCGCACGTGATTGAACCAGGACAAATGGGTTTTGATGGCTATTTTGATTTCAAGACCGACTTGGCGCCTTGGCCCGGCCGTGGTGCCGAGGAAGCGATATTTATCGTTGATGAAACTATAGGTAATAGTACTCACAATCCAGATCGGAAGGGCATATTGCAAGGCGAGATTGGCACTCAACTAGACGGTTTCCTACATGCAACTATGAAAGGTATAGCCTATAACTGTTATGACGTTCGCGATCCTGCCAACCATCTGCTAGCAGAAGGCGATCCTGGTGACCTGCCGAAGGGTAACCCGAAAGCCAATTATATCTTCCGCGGCCATAATAAACTCGGCATTCAGAACGTGGGAACTATCATCGCGCGGGCGATTCTGATTGACGTTGGGCAGCTACTACGAGAGCGAGAGTCGGCCGCCGGACGTGATCCCGATCAATTCCCACCTTCAGTTTATGAATTTACCCCGGAAGACCTCGAGCAAGCTTTGATTCGTCAGGGCCTGACTGTAAACGACATTCACCCTGGCGACGCTCTACTCATCCGAACTGGTTGGGCCGCAAAATTTTGGACCTCCAACCCCGATGATCCACGCGATGATCGTAAGAAGTATTATAACTTTGGGCAAAGTCAGGAAGTCATGCCTGGAGGAACTGGATTAAGCCTCAGAGCTGTTCAGTGGACCATTAACCGTGCGCCTGTCTTAGTAAGCGCGGATACGAAAAGTATCGAGAGCAGAATTGGTTCAGCGCAGACGCGTGAGCCCGCGTATTCCGTGCCTGGGCACGTTAGTTGGCTTGCTAGCGGCATCCACCTGCTCGAAGATGTTGATCTGGAGGTGCTAGCCGCCGACTGCGAGAATGAGCGTATTCAGGAAATTGCTAAAAATAACCAACCAAGATCAGCTGACCAGTCATGCTACATATCAACACTGATTGTTCCAACCATTCCAACTATGGGAGCTGCTGGTTCAACCGTAGCACCGACTGTGATCCGCTAGTCAAACCATGTGACTTTCCATAAATTGGAAGCACATAGGAAATACTCTCTGTGCTTTTAATGAGGGATGCCGAGTCTTTAGATAAGAGCTGCTCGCTACATTACTAATGTCCGCTTTGAGTATAAAGCAGCCGTTCGTAATAACCTGGCCTTGTAGATTTATTACTTCCTAATTAAGTGCCTTGTCCGAGTTTCCGCGTTAAATTTTTCGCCTCAGTCGAGCAAAGGATTTATAACTTACTTGTTCAACATGAACTCTGACCAAATAGATTTCTCTTCCATATACCAGCGCGTTTCATGTACAAATTTAATGGAACTTATTTCATCATGAGTTACAAAAACATCAGATAAATCACTAATTAAGAGCTTTATCTGAATGACGCCGAGCAGCCGAATCTAATTTTTAAGGATCTGAAGTTGGGAGATAAATCTAGTCGTATTGGATTGTGGATTAATTCTGGCACCACAGCATACTTTTCTGACATAAAGGTTAGCGACTAAGGAATTCCTACGTATTGGCCGATAACCGGTTTAAAACCTCTTCCAATTATAAGTTGTATAAACTGAACTACTACTGAAAAGTTTCCCGTATTTAACTTACACTCCCAAATTTCGAATACCGTAAAACCTAGATCTTCCATCTTACGCATATTCTTTTCGTCTATTCTGATATCGCGACGCCAATTTTTAGGCATTGCAAGTCATCACCAAGAACTAAAGGACTATCTTGGTGCAGGAAATTATTTTATGAGCAAAACCTAGCGTACTATTTTTATCAGGAGATCCAAGGAAGTCCCATATTGAGTGAAGCTAAGCCGTTTAGGTACCTTGAACTTTTAGCACGGTACCCATTCAAAGTTTTGTACCCATTGACCAACTGCCGTACCTGGCCCACAAGCAAGGCCCTTAGGGGGGCCGGGTACCAATGCTACTCCATAGCCACCACACGAGGTACTATTCTGCATAGGACAATTGCTACCCCAGTCGTCAACTACATTTCTAATAAGCTCTACCGGTTCAGGTTCAGGTTCAGGTTCAGGTGTAGCCACTGTAGCGGGAGGGGCATAAGCAGCTGTAGCAGCGCCGGTATCTGTACTCCCATCACCACCGCAACTTGTACAAAAAATAACAACTAAAAGCAGAGCAATAAACTGACGTATATTTAAAATCATATATTAAAATGAAAGGTCAAATTTGAACATGGTTCATTATTACATAGCCTAGTAAATGAGAGAAGATGCTTGAAGACCTCTCAGAGGTAGGTTAAGACGAAGAGAAGCTAGACACCATGAAAGACCTTATCGATATACGGCGACCTTGAGATACCTGTTTTCGTGATCGTATGTCTAAATAATCATGATTTTTATAGCAGCTTACGTATTGATACCCCTTAACTGGAAGTTTTCGGATGGGCTACCCCCTCCGATCCTGAAGGCTAAATAAAACTAGAACTTCTCAAAGTAGATAGCTACTTTTTTTTGCATCTCTTCCACGCTAGAAGGTGTAATCTCATCCCGGCATAGATCCAGACCGCTAATGGCATTGTCCTTTTAAAGAGAAAATGATCTATTTTCCTATAGGTCACGTAGAGATAGTTTAAGCCAACAACGACAATATTGATGATAAAATGGCAAATAGGGCAACTCCCGACGGTTGTAATTAGCTTATTCGGAGGATGCTTTGGCACGATCTCCTATCTCGCGGGCTGGCGATTTAAAGTAGTCGAATTCCCCTTCGGCCTCTTATCAACTATCTTAATTCTCGCCAGCAGTTGGGCTTTATTACGCCCAAGCTTATTTCACCTAGATAGGAAGTTGAGAATAAGAATCAATGAAAATACAACTACCTAGGTATATCAAATGCAAAAACTTGGATTAACGCTGTTACTTTTATCAATAGTAGGTTGCACGACCACTTTGGATGACTATACCAACACACATCCCCAACTTGAACTGGACTCCTTTTTTAATGGGGACTTGAAAGCTTGGGGTATCGTCCAGGGGCGTTCCGGCAAAGTAATACGCACCTTCACTGCTGAGTTAAATGGGCAATGGGAAGGGAACCAAGGCATTCTTGACGAAACTTTTATCTACAACGATGGTGAACAACAACATCGCAGCTGGAACCTAATCAAACTCGAAAACGGCCGCTACAGTGGAACTGCAAACGATGTTCTAACGCCAGCCAATGGCGGTACTAACGGTATTGCAATGAATTGGCAATACAGTGTTCTATTGGAAGTGGATGGTTCTAACTGGAATATCAGTTTTGACGATTGGATGTATCTAGTGAATGAGAACTCGCTAATCAATAAAGCGGCTTTAACAAAGTTCGGTTTTAAAGTTGGCGAAGTTACTCTGTTTATTCAAAAGCTACCCCGACCTAAAAACTCAGATTAATTTCTACAGCGTTATAGTGTTTAACAATTTATTGACTGTTTATCAGGCGTAATTAGCGTAAGGCAGTCGGACTTCGAATATCCCAAGATAAAATGATGAATAATCCTTATTCTAAAATTTGTCATCAAAAGCCTATTTAAATATAGAATCAAGTCAATAGTAGTTTTACCAACATATCTAACTCGTACATTTGACCAGTGGAGAAACTATGAAATACGCAATCACCGCCCTAAGTCTTTTATTGCTACCAACGGCTATCCTCGCCCAATCCAACTATCCGCCGGAAATGGCGGGTGCAAGAGTGGAGACGTTCAAGTCCGTCGAACAGGTCGATCTAAAAGCTTGGATTTTTGAGCCGGATGGACACGATGCTTCTCAATCTCGTCCAGCGGTTGTGTTTTACTTCGGAGGCGGTTTTGTTACAGGCTCACCGTCCCAATTTGAAAATCAAGCGAGATATTTTGCGTCGCGCGGCATGGTGGCGATCACTGCGGATTATCGGGTCCTTAATAGAAACGGCACAACTATAGAGTTTGCTGTTCAAGACGCGAAATCAGCAATGCGGTGGGTACGTAGTAATGCTAGTCGCTTGGGGGTGGATCCTAACCGCATCACTGCGGCAGGTGGATCTGCGGGCGGACAACTAGCTGCTGCTGTCGCCCTCCTGCCGGAACATGATGCCCCGAATGATGATTCTAATATTAGATCGGCACCTGACGCGCTCGTGCTGTTTAACCCAGGGTTAGTTTTTGTACCAATAGAAGGACGTTCGGATGTCAAGCCACTAGGTGGTAACCCGAACATTATTGGGTACGCTAGTCGAGAATCTTTGTCACCATATCACCATATAGGGACTGAAAACCCACCAACAATTATTTTCCATGGTAAGGCCGATGGTACCGTGCCCTACTCACATTCCGAATTATTTACCGAAGCGATGCTGGCAGTAGGTAATCAGGCTGAGTTAGTAGGCTATGACGGCGAGGATCACGGATTCTTTAATTTTGGTCGTGGAGATGGCTCGGCTTACGCGGATACCCTCAAACGTATGGACGAATTTCTTGTGGCTTTAGGATGGCTATCGGAACCGTAGACAGCAGCTAATTACCCAAAGCGGCCATTCAGTTTAACATTCCCAATAGTAGCGCACTACCGAGCTTATACCTCACCTATTTAGGTACACCCCATAATAGAAAACCTGAATATGTTGGTTCAACACAGATGCGCAGGAATAAAGTAAATGAAAAACCCACTGAATATACTCACTCGTAGCGTTTATATTTCTGTCTCGTTATTCGCGATTGGAACAACTGAGGCAAGTGCTCACCACTCTTACGCCATCTACGATATTGACAATAAAATTGAACGAGTTGGCATACTTAAAGAGTTCAATTACAGGCAGCCACACATCACTATGGTAGTAGAATCAACTTGTGCAGATGGCCGGGTTGAGACTTGGCATATTGCTACCAAAGCGATTCGCCTATGGGAGAGACATGGCCACGATAGCGAATTTGCAGAGATTGGTGAAACCATCACAATTCTCGGTTGGCCTGCTCGCAATGGAAAAGAAGAAATGGCATTAAGCGCTATCACTTCAGAAAAGGTAGGGTTTATGGAGATGCGTAATGAAATCCGACAAAAGGGTGCGCGGGACAATCTTCCTGAAGTTACAATTTCACCGGATGATTGCCAATAATCCAAAGATGGACATCATGAGAATGTGACTCGCGTTTTGGGTATGGCGACATATGATCCAATAAGCGGAAACCTATATATCTCCAGAAGCCGCGATCTATTTCATGAATCAGGTTAAATACTAGTCAGATATCCTCTGCGCACGAATACCAATTCCCGGGCCAGCTACAAACTTCCGTGCTCCGACCACTCCGATAAGGGACTCCCAAGGCTCGGGTAGT